>CAJTSH010000025.1 GCA_910578885.1 uncultured Lachnospiraceae bacterium | reverse complement strand
ATGCTGTTTTTTGCATATGCTTTTTGTTTTCCGGGGCTTCTTTTGTAACTGGAATGTTGATATTGCAGCCGGAATTTCAGCTTTTTGATACGGCTATGCGCCAGTGGATGGGAACTTCACAAATAAGTATCTGTATCGTGTTTCTGGTTATTTATTTTTCGATATTATCTTTGCAGCAGATTATAGAGATTAGGCAAAATTCAAAAAGCAATCAGATAATGCGCTGTATGGGAAAAAGCGATAAGCAGATAGCAAGACTTGTGAATCAGCAGATAGCAATTAAATTGTCCTCTCCAATGATAATGGCTCTATTGATTATTTTATTCTGCATACCGTTACTGAATGGAAAAATGAACTTGGTCTTGCCGGTTTCTTTGAATAATATTCTGCTCAAATTAGCCGGTAGGTTTGGAGCGTGTATTGTGGTTTTTTATATTTGCTATTTTGGAATTATTTGTGTTATGAGCAAACGGTATATAATTACCTCTGCCGGTAAGTAGTAAAAAGCCGATAGTAGAATATGCATTGCTATGATAGTCTTCCGGAGACTGTTTTTGTGGAAATGGATGCCGAATAATGCAAAAGCTAACCGCCTCTATGGCAAACCGCCATATGCGGCGCACTGCGGGCGCTGCTGGAAGCGGAACTGGCGGGGATGGGCTTCGTGCGGATACACCAGAGCTGTCCTCAAAAATGATATGGCTCTGTGTGTTTTTTATAGTGCGGAAAGTATGGAAAGGACAAAATAATTATGGAGAGCTTTCCCGTTGATACATATGAATCCGAGAATTACAGGATTATGCCGGACAACGAGGCGGGGTGTTTTGATATTTACAATAAACAGACCGCATACATATGGGCTGACTTGGAGATAAAGGGGCTGGCGCAGCACACGAAGGATGGCATTGTTTCTATGGGATTTAACGGGATGTCCTATAATGACAATGCAGATTATAAGAACAACTGGAGCGTCCTGTTTTCGGAAAATACTTATAAGGCGGTTTTCGAATGGCTGCATAATAACAGGGGAAGCACCCCGGAAATGCAGAAGATCGCCACATGGCAGAATGTGTTTAAGAATATTGGCAGCAAGTATGACAGCATTTGGTCTGATGAGGAAGAAAAACAGGGATATCTGAATAACTGATTAGCATATCTCCAATAAGCCACAGCCTGACAAGGCAGGGCAGGCATTCCCGGCGTTCTGGCAGGTTGAGTAATCTTATAAATCATGGGCGAGCAGTTCTGCGCACTGTGCCTGTGTCAGATGCTTTTTCTTTGAAAATTGCTTGTTGGGAAGTGTCCCAAACCCTCGGAACGGAAAGGAAAGGAGCGAAGCAAATATGCCGGTTATAGATATGGTAAGGGCAGGACAAAATATAGGCAGGCTATGCAAGCAGGCGGGATTATCGGTAAGGGATTTGCAGGATGTTTTTGGTTTTGCAACGCCGCAGGTTATCTACAAGTGGCAGCAGGGGGATTGAGATATAAGAGTGACAAGCTTAAGAAAGCCTTATAAATAGGGCGTTTCAGAGGTTAGTCCAAATATATCATTTAAATCAGTTACGGTAAAATTGGTGGAGAAAGACACCAGCAAAATTGAATATGAAACCAAGAGTGGGTATGGACTACACCATCTTAAGATTAGACTTTGATAAAAGTAAAGTTTGGGATGGTGTATCTTTTTACACTTCCGATGCGTGGCTGCATTGGAGCATGTAGTGATGGCATTTCTCTAAGTTTGGTCACTTGTAGGGGAAGTGACTGGTATGCAGATTTACAGAATTTTGCTACTCCTGATATGCTGGATAAATTTATGAGACTGGAGTTGGTGGTAGCACAGATGAAGAGGGAAAATGAAAAGGAACATGTGCTGCAGTGTTTGGGGTAGATGGTTATAATCTGCCGTTACAGATTGCAAATACGACAATTCCTTGCCCATTCACATTTTTACAAGCCGTTCTTATCAATATTGGAATTATTTACTTGGTATTTCTTGCTATGATTGGACTGACACTCCTTTTGTCTGCACAAATGAAAAGTCCTTACAGTAATACTCAAAGATGCATTTACGGAAGAAACACCATATTATTATCCAACAGTATATGAGATAAAAATTATCGATGCTGATAAATCAAATCTAAGAGCAGTACATACTCAAATAATGTCAGAAATCGGGATTTCAATCTGCACGATATAGTCCTCTACCCGATCTATGACGACTTCATTGATCCCTTTTTCATAAGAATAGCCTGACAGCGCCAGCCCCCTGCCATGGGCAAAGGCAAGGATTTCCTGATAACGCAGGGGGAGCCGGCTCCAGTCTCCTTTGTGGAAAGCCCGCAGGTATTTTCCTTGTGGCTGTATATGCAGTCCGCTTTCCTGGCTAAGGCGGGGAATTTCAATAAAAAGTTTGGTGTAGTCATCGAAATTTCCCTTAAGCAGGCTGGCGACAGGGATCATGGAGCCGTAGGAGGCGTCATGGAGGCGGCCAAGCCGGTATCTGGCTGTTTCGGCGGTGATCAGCTCTACTTCCCTTTCAAATGTGACATCTTTGTCTATATCTACTGTTACTAGGCATCGCTCTTCTTTTTCCACGATACAGATTTCTGATAAGTCCATAGTCAGAAGGGTATCCATGTCCTGCCGGTGGCTGGATAGGTTTTTTCTGACTGCCTGCAGGTGCAGAAGCTGTAAGTCCAGTTCTGCGATTTTTTCATCCAAAAGGCATTTCAGGTTTTGGGCGGAACGGTTTTTCATGAAGTTCTGGATCTCCGGGATGGATACGTCCAGTTCCCGGAGCAGGAGGATTGTTTCCAGTATGGGGCTCTGGTGGTAATTATAGCAGCGGTATCCGTTTTCCGGATTGATTGCAGCAGGTTTGAACAGGCCGATCTCATCGTACCACATCAGCGTTTTTTTGTTGATACCGTGGAGCGCTGCGAATTGCCCGATGGTAAGTAAATTGCTTTTTTCATCCATATTTTTTCACCCTTGTTTTTGTATATAAAAATTTATCATTTCCTATTGACTATACTGTTACTGTACGGTTTATGATACTGTATGAATCAGATAAATGCAAGACGGGAAGCTGGATTTTGTCCTTTCGTGCCGTCTGCAGCGATTTTAACAGGAGGAAAATATGGAAAAACAAAACGTATATGGAAAGCCCGTAACATTAGGGAATATCGTGAAATTTGCTGTGCCAACGATTGCCATGACGGTATTTATGTCCTTTTATACGATGGTTGACGGTCTTTTTGTGTCGAATCTGATCGGTACGGACGCGCTTTCGGCAATCAATCTTACGGCGCCTGTTATCCAGCTTGTCACGGCGGTCTCTACCATGCTTGCCACTGGCGGCAGTGCAGTCATTATGAAAAAGATGGGTGAACGGAAAACGGATGAGGCAAAGGAAGACTTTACATTCCTGATTCTCGTAAACGTCATTGTGGGGATTGTCATGTGCGCGGCAGGGTATATGGCAATGGATGCTGTTTTTGCCGGAATGAACCTTTCTGCGGATGTGGAAGGATATTGTGTGGAATATTTAAGCCGTTATCTGGTGTTTACTGTACCGATCCTTTTGATGAACAACTTTACGCTTTATATGATTGCCAGCGAAAAGGCAACCCTTTCCCTAATCTGTTCTGTGACGGGCGGCATTTTGAATATAGTGCTCGATTATGTGTTTATTGCCGGATTTGATATGGGAATCAGCGGTGCGGCGGTGGCAACAGGGCTTGGATATTCCGTGACGGCGGTTGTGGGACTGGCGGTTTTTTGCCGGAAAAAGAACCTGCTGCATTTCAGGAAACTGGTATTTCGCTTGAAAGTCCTTGCAAATGCAGCCGCAAACGGATGCTCTGAGATGGCGACTGCGCTTGTCACCGGAATCATTACAATGATGTTCAACTGGACAATGCTTGCGTATGCCGGGGAGGACGGCGTGGCGGCGGTCACTATCATCATGTATGTGCTGATGTTTGCAAGCTCCCTCTATACGGGGTATTCCTACGGCGTGGCTCCGATGCTGAGCTTCTATCACGGGGAACAGAATTTCGGGAAGCTGAGAAAGCTGGTCTGGATCAGCATAAAGGTGATTGCGGCAATCTCCGGGATTACCGCTGCGGCTTCCGTGTGGCTGACAAGGCCGCTGGTTTCTGTTTTCGCACGCCCGGATAATCCGGTTTATGATCTGGCAGTAACGGGGAACAGAATCTGTACGCTCGCCCTGTTTTTTATCGGGTTCAATATTTTTGCCAGCGGAATGTTTACCGCATTATCCAATGGAATTGTGTCGGCTGTCCTTGCGTTTTCCCGGTCGTTTGTGTTTATGCTTGCCGCTATGCTCACGCTTCCGCTGATTCTGGGCGTGAACGGCGTCTGGCTGGCAACGCCTGCGGCGGAACTGATGGCGCTTGCTTTGTCGGCCTTTATGTTCCTGAAATATAGAAAGAGATATGGATATTAAGAGGAAAATCTATCCGCTGTAACATTTTGCGGACATTTTTAAGCGGTGAAGAGCTGTTAAACTACGATGGGTCGATCGACATTCTGTTTCTGGATATCCAGATGAAAGACAGTTTGAAAAGGCCATGGAGCGCCTTCACGCTTCCATGCAAAACGCCAGCGAAGACAGTCTTCTGGTGCAAAAGAGATATGAGGGGCGCATCATCCTAAAGGATGAGATTGTTTTCTGTGAGATTATAGACCGGAAAATATATCTGAACCGGGCTTTCGGAGAGGTTGTTGATTATTATGAGCGGATTGAAAATCTGGAAACGAAGCTGGACAACCATTTTTTCCGGTGCCACAGGAGCTATCTCATCAACCTGAGGCATTTAAAGAGCGATAAAAACGGGACGGCATATATGGATAGCGGCAAAGAGGATCCCGTATCACGGATGCGGAGCAAGGAGTTTTCCGGTGTTGTTCTGCAGTATATGAAGAACATCTCGATAGTACGTAAAACAGTATGGAGTAATATGTAGGAACAATTCTGCGTATAGAAAGCACTTGATATTCTGGTATCGCTTTTATGGTCTATGATACTTTAATCTGTTCTTTCATTATCTGCATGAACTTTTCGGAAGCCTTAGAAAAAACTTGATATTTTTTCCATATAATGCTCATGCCTGCCTCACTTTTGGGTGTGAGAGGGCGAAAACAAAGATTGCTGTTACCGGAAGTATTGATAATCTTATCAAATCCGATTGCATACCCCAATCCTTCTTCAACCATTAAGGAGGCATTAAAAAGCAGATTATAGGTTGCAACAATTTCTAATTCCGATATTTCCCTTTGCATCCAGACGGTCAATGCTCCGCAGTTATCTCCTTGCTGTGATAAGATCAGGGGTTTGTCCCACAAATCTTCCGGAGAGATTGCTTCTTTGGCGGCAAGAGGGGAATCCTGCCGCATCAATACCCCCCAAATATCCTTATAAGGCATTTCAAAGAAGTTGTATTTCACATGGTCTACGGAACCAAAGACGATTCCAAAGTCAATCAGTCCTTTATCTAATTGTTCTATTACAAACTGTGCGTTTCCACTGGAAATATGATAGTGAATGCCGGGACAGGTCTTATAAAGTTCTCGTGCTGCTTTGGCAATAAAGCGGACAGCATCGGTTTCGCCGGTTCCGATATAAACATCACCAACGATGACCTGATCGGAAAAGGAGATTTCCCGTTCTGTCTTCTGTACCAGATTCAGGATTTCTTCTGCACGTTTCCGAAGAATCATTCCTTCTTCTGTAAGGGTTACTTTTCTTGAACCCTTTGTCCCCCGGATTAAAAGCTGCTTTCCTAATTCTTCTTCCATTGCCTTTATCTGCGTAGAAAGCGTGGGCTGTGAAAGGTGCAGGGATTCTGCCGCCCTGACAATGCTCTGTTCTCTCGCTACGGCAAGGAAATACTGGAGTACACGCAGTTCCATATGTTTCATTTCGTCCTTTCTTATCAATTTTTATTCAGTATAGCATATATTTTAATAGTTTTCAATTATACAAATGAATTATATATAAGTATTTGCTATTGAACAAAAAGGAAAGTATAATCAAAAATAGAAAAGAAAGGCAGATTAGTGATGGTGAATAAAAATGGATGATAAGAAGATTGGGCTGGAAAAATTGATCGAGTATGGATCAAAAGAAGCGATTATTCAAAATTTGAAAGATGCGGGATGCAGTGAGGATACTATTGAATGCTGTATTGACTGTCTGGACTGTGGTAAAAAAACAGAGCTTTTGAAGCGGCTGGAAAATCATAGAAAGGGCATTTTGTGCAAGGTGCATGAAGGAGAAAAGCAGATTGACTGTCTGGATTATCTGGTTTATCAGATTAATCGCTGCTGAATTGAAATTAAATTTGAAATGGAGGAGATCAGACAATGAAAGTAATTGAAAATCAGAATTTTGACATGGAACGTGCGCTTTATGGGAGTGAAGGCGTTCTGATAAAGAACTGCTCTTTTGACGGGTCGGCTGACGGTGAGAGCGCTTTAAAAGAAGGAAAGGAAATTGAGGCAGTAAGATGCTTCTTCAATCTGCGTTATCCGTTCTGGCATGACCGCGGGCTCACCATCACGGATTCGGAGCTGACAGAGCTTTGCCGCGCGGCGTTGTGGTATTCCACGGACATTGAAATTACAGATACGAAACTGCATGGGATCAAAGCGCTCCGGGAGTGCAGTGATGTTGTCATCAAAAACTGCGATATTATTTCCCCGGAATTTGGCTGGTCTGTGCGTGGAATCCGTATGGAGGACACTGCGGCAGTCAGTGAGTATTTTATGATGCGCTCGGAAAATTTGACGTTCAGGGGCGTAAATTTCAAAGGGAAATACTCCTTTCAGTACATCAAAAACGCAGTCTTTGAAAACTGTGTGTTTGACACAAAGGACGCTTTCTGGCATGGCGAAAATATAACGGTCAGGAACAGCGTGGTAAAGGGAGAGTATCTGGCGTGGTATTCAGAGGGGCTGACGCTGATTAACTGTAAGATTATCGGAACACAGCCTTTGTGCTACTGCAAAAACTTAAAACTAATTGACTGCGAGATGGTTGATACCGATCTTGCATTTGAGAAATCAGAAGTAGAAGCGGTTATTACTACAAAGATTGACAGCATAAAAAATCCGCTGTCCGGTCGGATTTGGGCAGCAGAAGTAGGAGAACTGATCATGGATGATGGAGATGCGAAAGGCGAGGTTGTGATTACCGGGCAGCAAAGATGTGATTGTGACCTTATCTTTGGAGGATTAAGTAAGGAACCGCAAACAAATTCCAACTTGAATAATTAGAATAGATATGAGACAGTATTAAGAATTAAAAAAATGTCAGGAGGTTTTGCAGTTGTGTACCAAAATTATATTTTCGATTTGTATGGAACATTAATCGATATCCATACAGACGAGTATAGTAAAAATTTTTATAAAAAATATGTCAAATGGCTAAAAAAGCAGAGATATTTTTTTGAGTGGAAGCAATTTTACAGATTGTATACTTCTATAGAAAGACAGTATCGAGAAAGCGCCCGGAAGGAAAGCGGATATATAAATCCCGAGATATGCGTCGATGATGTATTCCGGAAAGTTTTTGAAACAAAGGGTTACAAGGTTTCAGATAAGGAAATTATGCGTCTGTGCGAGAATTTTAGAAGTATTTCTCTGATATATATGCGTCTTTTCCCTGATACAATCGCCTGTCTTGATGGATTGAGGAAAGCAGGAAAAAAGATTTATCTCCTGTCGAATGCGCAGAGAAGTTTTACATGGACAGAACTTGAACAGACAGGTCTTGTGCCATATTTTGATGGAATATTAATATCTTCTGACGAAGGCTGTATGAAACCGGATCCAGAATTTTACAATATTTGTTGTGAACGATATGGTCTGGATAAATCGCAATCTATAATGATAGGAAATGAACTCAAATCAGATATGGCGGGAGCAAAAGCAGCAGGAATAGATGGGTTTTATATCAATCGTGCACCGGTATTTCATAAGGAGGATACACCAATATATCAATATGTTTCAGAAAATGGTTCGCTTTTGGAGGTGCTGATGCAGACATGTGGTTGTGATTCCAATCCTTAAAAGACTTTATATGGATATTTTGTGGCAATTATTATTGGGATTATAATATTTATTTTTCACCATTGTTTGCACATTGCGCTCATTGCAAAATAAAATGAAGTGTGGTATGATAGACACATCAATTGCGAGTTTGGAAGCTGGTAAGAATCCAGTTATATGCGCTTCAAGGAGGACTTTACTTATGGAAAAAAACGAAGAAAAGGCAAAGAAGAAAAGAGGTATCGCCAAGATTCGTATCGTATTTTCTTCAATGATTGTGTTTATCTTGTTTCTGGCAGAAATTTATCTGATGTTGAATTCATCTGAATATTTTGAAGGCTTAGTGGCAGTAACCGTTTTACTGATTGCAGTTCTTTACATTCTGGTGACTTCTATCATTCAGGCGAATTATGAGAAAGAGCAGCAGATATTTAATGAATTTGACGATATTTATGAGGCTGAAAAAGCGTCCTACGTACTTATGCGCAAGAATTTTGATGAAATCAATATTCGTCTTAAGGCTATGGAAGATAATGTTAAGATTCCAACAGAGGAAATTATTGCTGCACAGAAAGCGATTGCTAAGGTAAATATCAGCCGGAATAAAGAAAATACGGATGCACTGATGAATTCTAATGATAAGCTCTTGGAGAAATTTTTCAATTTCGAGGATTTGATAATAAAGAATAATGAAAAATTAGTAGAGCAGCAGAAATTAATCATTGATCAGGCAAATAAAGAAATGCTTATGAAGCAGCAGGAATCACTTGCCAGATTAAAGGAAATGGAATTATCCATCAAAAATCAGATTCTCCAATCAATGGGTATGATTTCATCCGGAAATGTAAAGATAAACATGGAGCATCAGCCGGTAGAAGAAGATTCATTTTCAATGGATGAGCTGTTAAAAGAGGAATCGGAATCATCATCTGCAGATTTTATGAATGAGGAACCGGAAAATTCGTCAATGGATGAGTTCTTCGGAGAAGAAGAGACAGAAATTTCAGTCGAAGACGAATCAGATGTAGAAGCCGAAGAGGAAGTTTTGACAGAAGGCGGAATAGAAGAAGATGAATTATCCGCAGAAGAAGTAAGTGCAGAGCCGGAACTGCCAGAGGAAGAGATAGCGGAAGAGTCAGAGCTGCCGGAAGAAGAACCGATTGCAGAGCCGGAGCCAATGGAAGAAAAACCGCCAATGCCGGATTTATCGGATCCCAATAAGGTGATGTCTCCGGACGATATAGCAGCACTTCTTGCGAATGCAGGCGGAGAGACAGAACAGGAAGCTTCAATGGAAGAGCCGATTGCAGAGCCGGAGCCAATGGAAGAAAAACCGCCAATGCCGGATTTATCGGATCCCAATAAGGTGATGTCCCCGGATGATATAGCAGCTTTGCTTGCGAATATGTAAGAAAAGGAGCTTCTATCCCGTGAGTAAAGGGAAGAAGCTCTTGTAATTTTTTATAATCAATATAAAATTTAAATTTTTTTAAAAAAATATAAAATTTTGCTTGCATTTTTGGAATACATATTATATAATAAATCTTGCGTTAGACAAGTAAGCGCGCCACTAGCTCAGCTGGCAGAGCACCTGACTCTTAATCAGGGTGTCCAGGGTTCGAACCCCTGGTGGCGCATTTTAAAAGCACTGTTTTTGCGACATTCAAGCCGTGGGGGCGGTGTTTTTTTATTTGCTTAAAAGTCTTTTTTATGTTTACGTTTTAAACATTTGCTGACTTCCCGGAAAGAATGACTTAAACAGAATATTTTTCGGCGAAGGCAAGGTTTTCTATAAAGAATAAGACAAATCTTATTGTTGATATTCATGGGTCAAACCGTTCTTATTTATTTCTCACTCTATTATATGTTTTCCTTGAAAAATTATAACCTTATTAAATATTAAGAAAAATATCAGAATTAGAAAGTTTACAACGGAGAGATTTTCAATTATAGTATATAAGGAAGAAAAAAGGAGGCAGGCAGGTTTTGCTGAAAATAGAATATGTTAAATAAAATTCAAATTGGATCATTGAACATTCATCTATACGGGCTGATGATGGGAATTGGATTTATCAGTGCATATATATTGACTGATTATAGAGGAAAGAAAAAAGGGCTTGATACGGACGTCATATTTGGGATCCTATGGGGAGCTGTAATTGGAGGGATGCTTGGTGCAAGGCTTTTATATTATATTGTAGAACTTCCTTCTATAATAAAGAATCCGTCACTTCTGTGGGATTTTGGAACCGGCTATGTAGTGTATGGCGGAATTATTGGCGGCGTAATCGTCAACTATATGTATTGTAAAATAAAAAAGGTACATTTCATGGAATACTTTGACCTTGTCATGCCTGCAGTTTCATTGGCACAGGGATTTGGTCGGATTGGCTGTTTTTTTGCAGGCTGCTGTTATGGAAGAGAAACAGAGCTTCCATTCGGAATTGTATTTCATAATTCAGAGATTGCGCCGAATGGCGTTAAACTAATACCAACGCAGCTAATATCCAGTGCAGGGGATTTCCTTTTTGCATTTATTTTAATGGCATATGCAAAGAGAAAGCCGCAGGATGGAAAAGTTGCTGCCATGTATTTATTCTTGTACAGTATTGGACGTTTTATCATTGAATTCTTCCGAAATGATTATCGCGGAAGTATTGGATTTTTATCTACATCACAAATAATATCTTTATTAATATTTGCGTTAGGTATCGTCTTGTATCTTCTGAGCGCAAAAGGATATTTTGAAAAAAATAAAGGAGAGGGAAATGAGTTGAAATGGGGGAACAAATTGTAATATCTTGCGGAATGTTAATGGATGAAGTGAAATACGTTCGCGATAAATTAGGCTACACTTCAAAAATAATTTGGACAAAACGTTCACTGCATCAAGATCCTCAAGTTCTTCGCAAAGGGCTTCAGCAATTGATTAACAGTAATCAGGACAAAGACGAAATCCTGTTTACATTTGGTTTATGCGGAAACGGTACTTCCGGGCTTGTCAGTGAACATACAAAGCTGGTATTTCCGCGTTTTCATGATTGCATTCAACAGCTTCTTTTAAAAAGGTCATACAAGGAAGAAGACTTCGAGCAGATTAATTTAGCAGGGCATTACTATTTGACGCGGGGTTGGACTTTGGATAAGGAATCCTTGTACTATCAGACGATTTTAATTATCAAGAGATTTGGGATTGATTATGGCAAAGAAATACTGACAACTTTGTACGAGGACTATACGGATGTTGATGTGATTGATACAGGAGCTTATGACGTGGAGAAAGTCATGAAGCATGCCGGAAAATTAGTAAAGCTTATGAATTTGACGGTAAAAAACGTTCATTTAGATGTCAATAAAATTCCCGGTTCCACCTTAATTATCGAAAAACTTTTGTCGGGGAACTGGGATGATGATTTTATTGTATTAGAGCCGGGTGAGAAGCTGGAATGGTCGCATTTCTTTGATGATGAAAAATAAAAGAAATGCAATCTTTATCTGGAAATAATCATTTTACAGATGGGATTGCCCTGAGAAGAAAACTTTTCTTCATATTCTGTCATAATATTTCCGATATTCATCTTCTCATCGTGATGCAGGTCATAAGTATAGGAATCCAGACGCCAGCCGGCTGCTTCCACTTCCTGAAGAGAAAAATCAAATAAAGGACGATTATCTGTTTTAAATTCAAGATGACCGTCTTTTTTTAGTACTTTGTCATAACGTGCGAGAAATTCTCTGGAAGTCAGCCGGCGCTTTGCGTGGCGGTCTTTTGGCCAAGGATCAGAGAAATTTAAGTAAATCTTATCCAGTTCGCCTTCTGCAAAAATTTCCGGAAGAACCTCTGCGTTAATGCACAGAAAACGGATGTTGTCCAGAGGGTATTCTTCTATTTTTTGAAGTGCGCGGTAGAGTACGCTGCCGTAACGTTCTACGCCCAGATAATTGATTTCTGGGTTATGCCTTGCAAGATCCATAAGGAAACGACCTTTTCCCATTCCGATTTCCATTGCGAGAGGATGGGAATTACCAAAAATCTCTTTCCATTCACCTTTATGTTCTGTGTAATCTAACACACAATATTCACTTTCTGCAATGGCATTTGCGGCAGCCGGTATATTTCTAAGTCTCATAATAACCTCCGAATAAATTTTGTGTCTATTGAAAATATAATATTAGAGAAATATATACAAGATATAATAAAGGAAACGTATTACTTGTAATCAACCTGACGGTTGGTTACATGATATAATAGAATTTTACAATAAAATGGGTTGAAAAGAAAGAACTTTTCACAAAAGTAAAGCCATAAACTGAACTGTTACAATTTTGTTACGACTTTTTGAAGAAAAAGTATTGCACGAAAAATAGGTTCCGTCTATACTAAAGGTAGTAAAAGTTACGTTACTGGAACGACCGAAGGGAGTGAACAGTAATAAAATTACCCAGTAGGAGTACAGAATGAGAAAAAATAAGGGAAAAAGATTAAAGTTTTTGGCATTATCTGTTATCTGTGCCGTCAGTTCGATTGGAGCAGGCCTTGTGACTGCAGATGCTGCAGTTTACTGGCCAGAAGGACCGGAAACGGAATCACCCTGTGTAATTGTGATGGAAGAAGAAACAGGAACCGTTCTTTATGAAAAGATGGCGGATGAACAGCATTATCCGGCGAGTATCACCAAGATTATGACTGCGCTTCTGGCATTGGAAAATTCCACTATGGATGAAATAGTGACATTTTCCGAAGATGCGGTCTATAAGACAGAAGGTTCAGGTATCTGGCGTGACATTGGAGAAGAGATGACAATGGAGCAATGTCTCTATGCGTTGATGTTGAATTCTGCTAATGAGTGTGCCTATGCCATTGCAGAGCATGTAGGCGGCAGCTTTGACAAGTTCGTGGAAATGATGAATGAACGTGCAGAAGAGCTTGGGTGTCAAAATACTCATTTTGCAAATCCACATGGATTGACAGATCCGGATCATTATACCTGTTGCCGGGATATGGCGTTGATTGCGCGGGAAGCATATAAGAATGAGAATTTCCGGATAATAACCGGAACTGCGCGTTATCAGATTCCGCCCACGAACAAGCATGATGAAGTGACCTATTTACAAAATCACAACGAGATGCTTCATCCTTATAAATCATGGGAGTACCAATATGAGTATTGTACCGGAGGGAAAACCGGATGGACCGAGGCGGCTAATCATACGTTAGTCACATATGCAGAAAAGAATGGAATGACGCTGGTTTGCGTTGTCATGAACACCGGTTCTCCGGCTCAGTGGAAAGATTCTATTAATCTATTTAATTATTATTTTGATAATTTTCAAGTGCTGAATGTAGCGGAAAATGAGAGAAGGTATGATGAGGAGATAAGGAATGCCGGTGCGTTGAATATCAACGCCGATTATGTAAAGCTTGACAGAGAGGGAGTAATCGTAATTCCTAAAACGGCAGAATTTGCAGAGGCAGAGCCGGAAATTACTTATGATAGTACAAATGAAGATGTTGTTGCAAGGTTAAGCTACACTTTTGCAGAGCGTGAAGTAGGCGGAGCGGATATTGTAAGAACGGGCGCTAAAATAGAAACCTTTCATTTTCAGAGCGGAATGTCGGAGACAGAAACGGAAAATGTATTATCAGAAGGGAGTCATAAAAAGTTTAATATCAAAAATATCTTGTTGATTGTGCTGGGAGTGATTGCGGCAGCAGTTTTGATTTTTCTGCTGAAGGAATTTGCAGATAATTTTTATATTATCAAGCATCGTTATTTTAATCGGGAAAATACATTCTGCGGGAAAAAGTACCGCACCATTAAGGATACCAGAAAGTATAGACACAGAAAGCGCTGGAGAAAAAGGTAAATAAGTTTAAAATATAATTTGGACAAGTCAGAAAAGAAACGACAGTATTCGGAAGAGCTCATGTCGTTTCTTTTCTTTTTGCAGAAAATCAAATGTAAGTTTTTCGGTTTTCGTTACTGTTTGGGACAGATAAGCGCAGAAAATAATGATAAAAACAGTATTTTGTAAAATTGACAAGTGGCAAAAATAGACTTATACTAAAATAAATACAGCATACAAAAGGGAGAAGAATTATGCGTGAGAAAAAGAAAGAAGAGATATTGCCGGAAATAGAAAAGGTGATGAGAGAAAATGGAGGAATTGTAAAGGCATCACAGCTATATCCGCTGGGTCTGACATACCGCAGCATACAGGGGCTTGTAGCAGATAAAATCTTAGATCACGTAAAGAGTGGATATTACTCTATGAATTATAAGGAGAAGTCAGAAGAGAGCATAATCTATGGACTTTTTCCCGACGCCATTTTTACAATGGATACGGCGCTTTATTATTATGGTTATATCAATCAGCGTCCGTTTACCTGGAGTATTGCAGTCAGTAAGAATACTTCCAAGTCAAGATTCAAGATAGATTATCCTGTCATTCATCCCTATTATACGGAGCCGGAGGTATTAAAGCTCGGTGTTGCTGCGATTCCATTTGAGGAGGGAACAATGCAGATTTATGAAAAGGAACGGTTGATTTGTGAATGTCTGAAATACGAAGAGCGTTTAGAGCGGGATGTGATAAAGCAGGTTCTGCGTAGATTTATTGAAGAACCGGAGAAGGATGTAGCGAAGCTCATGGGATACGCCAGAGAGCGGAAAGTCGTTGCAAAAGTCCAAGGAAGAATCGGAGTGTGGTTATAGTGAGTCAGTCAATGGTAAATGTTACTGCGATTAAGATAAAGAGCAAAGAGCTTCAAATACCATTTGCTAATCTTGCCCTTGCCTTTGTGATAGAGGAATTTCTGGTTCGCATTTCCGAATCGGAGTTTGCACCGTACCTATGGATTCAAAATGCCGGAAGCTTTGGATTAGAGCGTTATAAACGAAGGCTTGTGGAGGGTCCTGAATTTTTTTACCAGAAAGAGGATTCTATAGAGGAAGAGGATGGATGTGTTCCCGGACAAGCCTGGAACCGAGAGCTGGCAGAGAAGATGATGCAGACCCTGTGCGCTTCGGATGACAGACAGGGCCTGACATGGGAGTATAAGATTACAGAAAATGAATTATGCAATCTGATTGAAATCACTGCATTTTTAGAAAATATTCGGATTCCGTTTCAGATAAAAATCGGTACTCTGAATCATGAAAATCTCTCCCCGCATTTCATTCATTTCCGTCTGTTCATGCGCAATAATGGACAGCTAGAGCTAAAAGCCTATCCGATGGAATTACTGGCGGTTGATTGTATGCTTGAAATTGTGGAAAAGCTGGAACTAATCAATGATATGAACATTTATCAAAAGCTTTATATGATTTTAAAGAGTGAACCGTTAGACGGAAGAAAAATACAACTGCAGTTTTCGGAGAAATGTGAAAAACAGGGGATTTCCATAAATGAACAGAAGTTATCTATTTTACTTGGATATCGGAATTATGCTTATATGAAGAAAAAATGGAAGGCTCATTTAAAACGGGAAAACAGGCTGTCTCCAAAATGGGAAGAGGTCATGGAGTTATTGGAGGTTTTTCTTTCTCCCATTTTTAAAATGATGTGTTCCGACATGATATATATTGGGGATTGGATGCCTGAGCTGGGCAGGTTTCTGGAATAAAATGTGAATAAGCTGTAGATAATGTGGATAAATTGTGGATATTTTGCGCAAACCGTGTAAATTCAAGGATTTTAATGTGGAAAAATACGAAAAAAGTGAAAACATTTTGTTGAAAATGAGGAAGTAAATGAGAGAAAAAGGAATTAGCCTGACAGAGATTGTGCAAGAGAAGTATCTGGATAGGCGGTTGAAGAAATATGCAGAAAGTGATTATTATCCGTTTCATATGCCGGGTCATAAACGGCAGATGGAGAGTCTGGTCAATCCCTATCGGATTGACATTACAGAAATAGAAGGCTTTGACAACCTTCATGATGCAAAGGAGATATTGCTGGATGCTCAGAGACGTATTGCCGGATTGTATGGGGCAGACAACAGCTATTTTCTTGTAAATGGAAGCACCTGCGGGATTCTTGCGGCAATCAGTGCGGGAGTAAAAAGGGGCGGGAAAATTCTGATAGCCAGAAATTGCCATAAAGCGGTTTATCATGCTGCTTATCTGAGGGGACTGCCCGTGCGGTATCTGTATCCAATTATCAATGAAGCCGGAATACAGGGAATGATTACGCCGGAATCGGTGGAATGCGCATTAAAAGAAGAACCGGAAACAGAAGCAGTCGTTATCACTTCGCCGACCTACGACGGAGCAGTGTCCGATATAGAAAAAATTGCAAAAGTCGTTCATTCTTATGGCATTCCATTGATTGTGGATGAGGCGCACGGCGCTCATTTTGGATTTCATTCTTATTTTCCGGAGACAGCGGTCAGGCTTGGAGCCGATCTTGTAATACAGAGCCTTCATAAGACGCTTTCATGCCTGACTCAGACGGCAGTCTTACATGCAAATACTTCTTTGGTAAGTAAAACAAATATCCAAAAATTTCTCGCCGTTTATCAAACAAGTTCCCCCTCCTATGTTCTGATGGCAGGAATAGAATCTTGTATCCGTATGATCGAGGAACAGGGAGAGGAGCTATTTGCTTCCTATGTAGAAAGGCTTTCGGATTTTTACCGGCAGACGAATCTATTGCAGAAAATAAAAATGTTGAATAATGAAAAAAAAGGGGATGTGGTATGGGATTTTTCCAAGCTTTTGATAACAGGTGAAGAACTGGGGCTTGACGGAAAGAAATTGTATGACTTGCTGTTGAAAGATTACCATCTTCAAATGGAAATGTGCAGCGGAAACTATGTGTTGGCAATGACTTCCCTGATGGATACGGATGAGGGTTTTGCCCGTCTGCTTCAGGCGCTTATTGATATTGAAAAAAGAGCAGAGGGAAAAGAAATACAGGGAAGAAAGGAATCCGAAAAACAAAAGAATTTTATTGAGCAGGTATATCAGAAGAATGTAAAGCGTTTTGAACTGGCTGATGCATGGGAGAGGGAAGGGATTGAAATTCCGTTAAGTGAATCTAAGGGATATGCGGCGGGTGACTTTATCACCCTCTACCCGCCAGGAATTCCTCTGCTGGTTCCCGGAGAGGAGATTACGGCTGAATTTATAGGGAATATCCGGGAATGCTTCCGGCTTGGTCTGAATGTACAGGGAGTCAGTGGGAATCTTCGGATAAAAGTTGTCAATTAGTTCAGAATACATTATACTAAGAGTAGGAATAATTTGTAGATAAAGGAGCGTACATGGGGAAGATATTTTGTCTTATGGGGAAAAGCTCGTCCGGGAAAGATACCATATATAAAATGCTGTTGGAGCAAAAGGAGGTTCCGCTCAAGAAAATTATTCCATATACAACACGTCCGATTCGTTCCGGCGAACGAAATGGAGTGGAGTACATTTTTACAGATGAAAATGGCTTAGAGCTTTTAACCCGGCAGCAGAAGGTGGTTGAGAAGCGTTCCTATCACACAGTATATGGAATCTGGAATTACTTTACGGTAGATGACGGGCAGATTGATTTTACATTAAATAATTATCTTGTAATCGGAACTTTAGAGTCTTATGAGATGCTTCGTAAATACTATGGAGAAACATTTGTTTTGCCGATATATATAGAAGTAGACGACGGGCTTCGCCTGCAGCGCGCCTTAGACAGAGAGCGAATGCAGGACCAACCGAAATATACAGAAATGTGCCGTAGATTTTTGGCGGATGAAATGGATTTCTCGGAGGAGAAAATTGCGGCAGCCCATATTGAGCGTCGTTTTATCAATGTAGATCTGCAGACGGCGAAACAGGAGATTCTTTCTTATATCAGGGAAAAAATTTTGGATTAGCCGGAAACGAAAAATAGAAGACATGGATTGTCTTAGTGAAGGTGATGATATGGAAATAAAAGTAAATGAGACTGCTCCGGTAAATCAGGCTGCTCCCGTGAAACAAGCGGACAACGGAGACGGCAGTTTTAAGTTTACTCTATCGAGCGCGGTAGAGGAAGCAGCGCTTCAGGAAAAGTTAAACGGATTGCTTGAGGACATTACTAAGCAGGGAAAAGTGATTGCACAGCATATGGATATCCGCGATATGAAAAAATACCGAGGGCTGGTGAAGGATTTTATGAACGAAATCGTAAGTCATTCCCACAAATTTTCCAGAGAAAATTTTTTGGACAGGAAGGGACGCCACCGGGTATACGGTATCATCCGTTTGATTGATGAGAATCTGGATGAACTGGCGCAGGAGCTGATGAGGGATGAAAAGGATCACATCGGGATTTTAAATCGAATCGGAGAAATCCGGGGGTTGTTGCTGGATATATTTACATAAATATATTTTTTCTTTCCGATAATAGAAGGAAGGGGTAATTCGATATGGCAGGATTTACAGATATTATAGGACATGAACAAATTATAGAACATCTTACGAATGCAGTTTCTATGGGGAAGGTGAGCCATGCATATATTTTTAACGGACCGGACAAATCCGGTAAGAGGATGCTGGCAGAGGCGTTTGCCATGACACTGCAGTGTGAAAAAGGAGGGAGCAGTCCCTGTGGAGAATGCCATTCCTGTAAACAGGCGGTTAACCATAATCAGCCGGATATCATTTATGTGCAGCATGAGAAGCCGAATACTCTTTCCGTGGATGATATCAGGGAGCAGGTAAATCATGATATCGGTGTAAAGCCTTACAGCAGTCCGTATAAGGTTTATATTATTGATGAAGCAGAGAAGATGAATGTGCAGGCACAGAACGCATTGTTGAAGACAATTGAGGAGCCGCCTGCCTATGCGGTGGTTCTGTTACTGACTACAAATGCAGATTTATTTTTGCCGACGATCCGTTCCAGATGCGTAGCCTTGAATCTCAAGGCAGTAAGTGATACTGTGATTCGAAAATATTTAATGGAGCAGAGAGGCGTGCCTGATTATCAGGCGGACGTCTGTGTTGCATTCGCTCAGGGGAATGTAGGGAAAGGAATTGCTCTGGCTTCTTCGGAGAATTTTAATGAGCTTAAGACATCTGCCGTACAGTTAATGAAACGTATTCGGGAAATTGAATTATATGAATTGGCAGAGGCAGTGAAGCAGATCGGTGAATTTAAGTTACAGATCAATGACTATTTTGATATCATGATGATATGGTTTCGTGATATTCTGGTCTATAAAGCTACAATGGATGTGAATAACCTGATTTTCAAGGATGAGGTTTATGACATAAAAAAACAGGCAAGTAAGAGTTCTTATTATGGAATAGAGAAAATTTTAAAAGCATTGGAAAAAGCAAAGCAGCGTCTGAACGCCAATGTTAATTTTGATCTTGTGATGGAATTATTACTGCTGACAATAAAGGAGAATTGACATGATAAAGGTAGTAGGCGTCAGATTCCGCAGTGCCGGTAAAATCTATTATTTTGCTCCCGGAAAACAGGAGGGGATGATGGAGGTCGGTACGCACGTAATCGTCGAGACAGCAAGAGGTGTGGAATACGGAACCGTATTGATCGCTCCAAAAGATGTAGGAGAGGAAAGCGTGATCCAGCCGCTAAAGCCGGTCATCCGCATAGCAACGCCGGAGGATGATAAGACAGAAGAGAGAAATAAAGAGAGAGAAAAAGAGGCGTATCGTATCTGTCAGGAAAAGATTGCGAAACACGAGCTGGAAATGAAGCTCGTCGAGGCAGAATATACATTTGATAATAATAAGCTTTTATTCTATTTTACTGCTGACGGAAGAATTGATTTCCGCGAACTGGTGAAGGATTTGGCGGCTGTATTCCGTACCAGAATTGAATTGCGTCAGATTGGCGTAAGAGATGAGACGAAGATATTAGGCGGCATCGGAATTTGCGGAAGAGAGCTTTGCTGTAAATCTTATCTGGCTGAGTTTGCACCCGTATCCATTAAGATGGCAAAAGAGCAGAATTTATCATTGAATCCGACTAAGATATCCGGCGTCTGCGGGCGTTTGATGTGCTGTCTGAAGAATGAGGAGGAAACATACGAATATTTAAACAGCCGTCTTCCGAATGTCAATGATACCGTTACTACGTTTGACGGGCTGAAGGGCCGTGTGCAGAGTGTAAATGTCCTGCGGCAGCAGGTGAAGGTTCTGATTGAGATTGATGATGAGAAGGAGATTCGTGAATATAAGGTGGAACAGCTGAAGTTTAAGCCGAGACGAAGAAAAGAGAATATGAAGCTGTCTCCGGAAGAGATGAAGGAGCTTTCAGCATTGGAGGACAAGGGTGGCAAATCAAAGCTTGACGATACAAAATAGCTTAAAGGAAGGCGAGCGGCTGGACGAGCTGCACCGGAATGGATATAAAATTATTCAGGATAAGAACCGGTTTTGTTTTGGAATGGATGCGGTGCTTTTATCCGGTTTTGCTCAGGTAAAGCAGGGAGAGGCTGTCTTAGACCTTGGAACCGGAACGGGCATCATACCGATTCTTTTGGAGGCAAAGACCAGAGGCAGGCATTTTACAGGTCTGGAAATCCAGCCGGACAGTGCAGATATGGCGCGCCGCAGCGTGGCTTACAATCATCTGGAAGAGAAAATTGATATCGTGACCGGAGACATAAAGGATGCTTCAAGTATTTTTGGAGCATCTTCTTTTGATGTTATAACAACAAATCCCCCGTATATGATTGGAGAGCATGGTCTGAAAAATCCCGATGAAGCGAAAGCGATTGCAAGGCATGAGGTGCTTTGTACCCTAGAGGATGTGGTGCGGGAATCTGCAAAGCTTTTAAGACCGAAGGGACGTTTCTATATGGTTCACAGACCTTTTCGTCTTTCAGAAATTTTCTGCTGCATGACGAGGTATGGAATTGAACCAAAGCGGATGAAGTTAGTACATCCCTTTGTGGATAAGGAGCCGAATATGGTTCTGATTGAAGGGCTTCGGGGAGGGAATCCGAGAATGACGGTAGAAAAGCCGTTGATAGTGTATAAGGGGAAGGGAGAGTATACGGATGAGATTTATGATGTTTATGGGTATTGAGTAGGTTTTCCACCAAATTTGAAACGGTCTCTACAATTCCTATGTTATTAAAGCCGCCAGCACCTTTACCGAATCTTCCGCAATACAAATACTCCGGTCTGCAATTTCAGCCGGTGCATTGGCTGAATCTTTGTTCAGACATACGTAAGCAGCCTTTGGATTTTGATATACCCGATGCCAAAAATTGGATTTGATAATGCTTGGAGTGTTATGTTATTGCGCACCACTGTTCAGCTCTGTACGCAATTCATGAAAAATATCCTTGCATAAATTTCATTCATTGAGTATACTATAAGTAAGAAAGTAAGAATTTCTAACTTCAAATTTATTTTAAAGGAGAGGTCATCATGTTAGCTGAATTACGTCAAAAAGCTCAAGTTACTATCCCGAAAGAAATCATTGTCAAGCTTGGTCTGTCAGAAGGCGATACATTAGATATTTTTGAAAAGGACGGAACCATCTGCATAATGCCTGTCGTTGTATACCCCAAAAAATACCTGAATGAACTCCGTAAGGAAATTGGAGACGTAAAATCCAAAATAGCATCTGGAGAACAACCTATCTTTGATAATGTAGATTCCCTGTTTGATAAACTTGAGGCGAAATAATGGCGTACGAATTTTACGCCACGTTTCCAAAAGCATTTCAGAAAGCTGTCTGCTCAGGAAAAAAATCAGTTAAAAATGAAACTAAAGTTATTAGCGGAAAATCCTTCTCAACCTTCAATCCGCACAAAACGCATTCAGGGAACCTCTGACCTCTTTGAATGCAGCGTCAACATGGATATCCGCATTATATGGTTTTATGAAGGTGATAAAATGATTATTCTGGTGGATGTCGGGCATCATGATATATTAAAACAATTCTAATATTTCTCCAATATCTTCATTCAAACAGTTCATACATTTTCGCTGCCTGATACCATCCTTTATTTTGTACGAAGGTATCATCTGCTCTTAAATTCATGCTCATCGGTTCGCCGCAATGAGGACATTTCGGGATCAAATCACTTGGGATTGTTATTTTTACTGCTTTGTTTGATGACTGGATAAGTTTTCCATTCTTACCTATTTCAAAGCCCTGTGACAAAACCATTTCCCCAATAGACTCTTCATTATCGTACGTTTCATTATGAAAGGGTTTGCTGCATCCATGTAACGGTTAATATAAATATATCTGCTCCAAAATGCCCAATGCTCTTCGAGAGTGGAGTAGGGGTAAAAATCGATTCTTGCGTCAATGGAGCAGTGGGGTAATTCATACAAAAGTTCATTGGGATAAATAAAAACATCATTCGAAATCTACGAAGCTTTCGAATGATGTTTCTATTTATTTTATCTGAGATTTTTTATAAACACGGTACAATATAGGCAGTAGAAGCAGACATGCCGCCATATACACAGGGATAATAATGGTTACAACGCTCATTACCCTTTGGCCTAGTTCTACAAGTTCAAAATCTTTAATGCTCAAATATACTTCTAACAATTGGTCTGGAAAGAACGAGCATATCCCCGGCAGTGTAATAATCCTGCTCAAAAAAGGAAAAGCGCATAATATCATAAATGGTACAATTACCGCTGTTGCGGTTGACCGCGCTGTGGCCGATACAATCATGGAAATGACTGCAGCAAACAATGTACCCACATAACCGCCAGCGACAATCAGGAGATATGCCTGAAAAAAAGTAATGTTATAAGCGCTTCTCCACAAATCAAGCTGAATGGGACAGTCAGCTCCATCTGCTCCCAATGCAAGAAGTACAATCGCAGTATATAGGAGCATGAAAACAACATAAAGAACGGTAGTAATCACAAGCCCTGCGCCCACTTTAGAAACGATCGCTTTATTTCTTCCCAGTTTTGTTGAGAAAAAAATCGAATCCGCTTTTGTCTGAAATTCCTCTGAAAATATACCGGATACAAAAAATCCTATCACCAATGCCAGCATCAAAATAAAGGTTGATATATTTTGCAGCAATGCGCTCCACCCTTCTGTATATTCGTAATAAAAAGGCGTCTTAAGGTCTTCATACCGCTGAATCAAAAAATCTTTCTGCGCATCCGTAAATGTTTCTTCTCCCGAATTCAAATATTCTTTTAAAGAGGAGATTCTTTTTTCGTATACCTGCTTCACTTCTTCTTCGGAAACATTGTTGACTGCAAAATAATTGTAATCTCTCCAATCGCTAAACGCATTGTTTATCAGACCGGTAATCCCCGATATTCCCTGCGTTTTGGCATACGCCTTATTCTGTTCCTGAATATCATCTGACAAAGCTTCCTTCGAATTATTTATTTGCGCCTTTTCCTTAATTACGTTTACAAATACATCTTCTGTAAGATATCCCGCCCATTTGTTTTGTTCGGCACTGAGGTTTTTTGCTGCTGTAATACCGCTTGAAGCATTACCGTCCGCATCCAAATATTCCACTCTGTTCATTGTCAAAATGCTTGTTGCAATTAGTATGATCAGTAAAAGAAACATTGCTATTTTATTCTTAAATTTAGAAAAGACTTTTTTTATTTCAAATTGCAGCATTTTCATCACCTGCTTTCTCACCAAAATAATATAAAAATACATCTTCTAATGATGCTTCTGTCCGTTTGGCATTCGGCAATGGTTTTTCTTGTGAAATAATCCGTAAGTTTACGCCCTGCGGCTCGGTTTTCATATTCGAAATTTTATATTTCTTTATAAAATCAGATACCATATTTTTTTCCACCAAACACTCCCAGACCGTTTCCGGCATAGAGTTTATGATTTCATCAGCCGTTCCGTTGTGCATAAGTTTTCCGTCCTTCATCAGCCAGATTTCATTTGCAATATACTCAATATCAGAAACAATATGGGTAGACAATAATACTAAACGCTCTTCTGACAGTTCGCTGATTAGGTTCCGGAAACGGATTCTTTCGTTTGGGTCAAGTCCTGCCGTCGGTTCGTCAAGTATCAAGATCTTCGGGTCATTCAGCATAGCCTGTGCGATTCCAGCCCTCCGTTTCATGCCGCCGGATAACTTTTTCATCTTTTTACCTGCAGCTTTTGTAAGCCCTACTTGCGGAATCAATTCCTTTACCCTTCTTTTCGCTACGGTGGGACGCAGCCCTTTGATCGCTGCAATATAAAGCAGATAATCCTGAACTGTAAATTCCGGATAAAAGCCAAAATCCTGTGGAAGATATCCCAATAATTTTCTGTATTCTCCGTCCATTTTCAGTATATCTTTCCCGTTGCAGATAATACTTCCGCTTGTCGGTTTCAGCAAAGTACATAACATTCTCATTAAAGTGGTCTTTCCTGCACCGTTTACCCCTAATAACCCATAAACACCGCTGCTCATAGCCAGATTCATATGGTCTACGGCAGTAAAATCTCCAAATTTTTTCGTCAGATTATTCAATTCTAATTTCATCAAATCCTACCTCCCAATAGTCGCTGCAATTATTTAATATGCGGCAGATTGCAATACACAGAAAACCGAATGAAAGCCCTATACAAATCAGCCATATCGGCAGGGTAATCATTGTATATATTTTTTCATCTAAAGTAATAACCAGCCATATGCCGCACCACAAAATACATAAAATCATTGCTACGGTTTCATCCATAATATGTTTGCTGCATAGTGTTCCAAAACAAATACATGCTGTTACAAGCATTGGCAGAAGGAACTGGACAAGCAGTCTCGTGAACTCAATATTCAACCCTATTGTCATTGTTCCGCAAAATGCAGTAAGCAATAAAACATCTACGATGCCGAACAATACCATACGCGCAGAATATATCTGTCTTAAGGAATAATAAGACGATTCTTCTATTTCCATACAGCAGCATGACCTGTTTTTCCAGAGTTCAGGAATAATAAGGATGACAAATATAGCTGCCATAATACCCATACCTCTTTGGATATAGCTTTCCTCATATGCAGATACCAGCGCTGCGCCTAACATAGACAAAAGTAAAAATTGAAGAATCCACCATCTTTTTTGTACCAGTTTAAACTGTGACCATAAGAACTCATGGTAGGATAACATTTTCTCCTGCTCCGAAGCAAAAAAAACTTCCTTTGATGCTCGGATAGTTTCCTGCATTTTTTCCTCTTGCGGTTTCTTCTGTACACTTTTCTTATAAGTCATAAGTTGTTCTTCCAGATTCATAGTTTTCCTCCTTTCGCAATAGTTTTTCTAATTGTTTCTTTGCCTGCTTTAGCCGATATTTTACGAGCGGAAGACTTATCTGCAATATATCGGCAATCTCTGTAAGTTTTAGTTCCTGAAAATAATATAGAATCACTACCTCACGTATTTCATCAGGTAATTGTTTTAACGCCCATTCTATCGTAAGTTTATTTAAAACATCTTCCATCGGACGCTTTGCAGATTCTATTTTTGAACTTAATTCCGATTCTTTTACAGGAATTTCTTTTATTTTTTTAAAATAATCTTTACATAAATTGCCTGCTATCGTATATAAATAATTTTTGGTTTTCCCTTTAAAATGGTAATTAGACAATTTTGTAAAAAAACGTACAAAAGTTTCCTGCGTGATATCCTCGGCATATTCTTTATCCGGGCAGTGATAACCGCAATAAGTCAAAACTTCCTTATAGTATTTATGGACGAACAAATCGAATGCTGTTTCTTCGCCCTGTTTCATTCTTCTGATTAAAAGAAAATCGGAATCCACAAAATCCTCCTTTCCCTATTTTTCGGCATAAAGGTATGCCTGGTAGTTGAATTTCAAAACGTTTATCCCTTCTATTATGTATAACGAATCAGCCATGTAAAAAGATAGTCAAAAATAAATATTTTTTTATTTTACTATATAACACAAACTCCCCAACAAAATAATGTTCATGATATCTCATTTATTATGTACGCATATGAGCACGGATTTTCGGATAAGGAAGTGCAGGACTGGCTGGATAAGCAGAAAAACAGATATCGTGAAGATGGATTTGGGCTTTGGGCGGTGATAGAAAAAGCAAGTAATCTCCGTCTACATCGGGATTTTGGAGAAGTCCCGATGCAATCATATCGCGGGAGCCCTCAAAATTTCTTCGGCCGGTTCATATCCCAGTTCTTTTAATTCTTTTTTTACGAAGGCAAACGTATCTTTTAAGTCGAATCCTGTTTCGGCATGTGAGTGTAAATATCTTCTGTTGAAAATAAGTTTGTCTTGAAGTTTTTCGGATTCTTCTAATATTTGTTCCGGCGTCATTTTGTTTCCTTCTGATAGTAATCATTATAGCACAAAAATGTATTTTCTAGCCAGAAGCCCGCACTTATGATAAAATTATTGAAAACGTTATAGCGGAAGGAAATAATATGGCAGGAAGATTATATTTGTGCGCAACCCCAATCGGAAATTTAGAGGACATTACATTTCGGGTTTTACGCGCTTTAAAGGAAGTGGATTTAATTGCAGCGGAGGATACAAGGAATTCCATGAAGCTCTTAAACCATTTTGAAATCAAGACACCGATGACAAGTTATCATGAGTACAACAAAATAGAAAAAGCATATCAACTATTGGCAAAGCTGCAGGAGGGAAAGAATATTGCTCTTGTGACTGACGCAGGAACGCCGGGAATTTCCGATCCGGGAGAAGAATTGGTGCGTATTTGTCTGGAAGAGGGGATTGAAGTGACTTCCCTGCCGGGACCGGCGGCATGTATTACCGCACTTACCATGTCGGGACAAGCTACCAGACGATTTGCATTTGAAGCATTTCTTCCGAGGGATAAAAAGGAGCGGGCATTTGTGCTGGGAGGATTGAAGAATGAAACAAGAACGATTGTCCTCTATGAAGCGCCGCACCATCTGGTAAAGACGTTAGAGGAATTACACGAAACACTTGGCAATCGGGGAATCAGTATCTGCAGGGAGCTGACCAAACGTTATGAAGAGACGGTAAAGACAACTTTGGAGAATGCTTTGAGCCATTATGAAGCTCATGAACCGCGTGGAGAATATGTTCTTGTTGTAGAAGGAAAGAGCAGAGCTGAAATTGCAGATGAACAGAAGAGGGCTTGGGAAAACTTGTCGCTGGAAGAGCATATGGCGATTTATGAGGATCAGGGGATTGCCCATAAGGAGGCGATGAAGCTGGTGGCGAAGGATCGGGGAATTGGTAAGAGGGAGGTGTATCAGAGGCTGCTGGAAGGAAAAGAGGGATAGTGCAATGACACTAATTTGAAATAAAATGGATTTTCTTTATTTTATTTTCGGGCATTTCATGTAAAAGGTCAGTCTTTGCCTATGGACAGCCACAGAAAGTGGCTGGGTGAAATGCACTCTATTGTTTTCATACTCATTCGGGTGGAAAACATTCAAATTGATTATCCCAAATAGTTTCTTCTATGGTCTGCAAACATTCTTCCGTATGTTGTAAGATATCTTTTCCCCAAAAGTGGATAACCGTATAGCCGAGAAAAAGGAGCTTTTTATCATTTTCCCAGTCACGGAAACGGTTGCGTTCAATTTTTTTAATCCAATATTCAGGATTTTTACCTTTTTCCAAACGCAGCTTTAAGATTTCCCAGTCTTTTCCGTGAAAAAATTCACTGTCACAGAAAATAGCAATTTTGTACTTTGTTAAAGCAATATCAGGAGAGCCGGGAAGCGCTTTATAGTTTTTCCGGTAACGGTAGCCTTTGTGCCATAAAGCTTTGCGAAGCTGTAATTCTATCGAAGTATCTTTACTATGGATTTTGCTCATATTTTTGGAAATGACTGCAGGATCTCGCGACATATAAATAGCTCTCCTTTCCAGATGGTTTCTACATATATTTTATCAGAATCAATTTAAGAGGACAAGTTCTTACAGATAATGCAGGGATAAGTTTTAAAAAAGTAGTAAGAGAAATCTAACGATATCGTGAGAAAAAACTTGATAAGTATTAAACTGTATGGTAGGATGTCTAAAGTAGTATTTTCCATTTGGAGGGGTATGTGTGGCTGTTAGTTACGATAAATTATGGGAACTTTTGGTAGAAAAAAAAATGAACCGTACAGAACTCAAAGAAGCATCAGGGATAAGTTTCAATGTACTGGCAAGAATGGGAAAAAATGAACCCATTTCATTAGAAAGTATGGAAAAGATATGTTGTACCTTGAATTGTGATATTGGCGATATTGTTGAAATACAAAAGGGTGAACAGGAATTCAGACATAAGAAGTTTACTACAATAGAATTGTTTGCCGGAGCAGGTGGACTGGCCTTGGGTTTAGAGAAAGCCGGATTCGAAACGATAGGGCTTATTGAATTTGATAAGGATGCCTCTGATACATTAAAATTAAACCGTCCTCATTGGCGTGTGATATATGACGATATTGCGAATATTTCCTGCTTAAATCTTGAGGACTATTTTCACATTCAAAAGGGAGAGTTAGATGTTTTGTCCGGCGGTGCGCCCTGTCAGGCTTTTTCATATGCGGGAAAACGTCTGGGTTTGGAAGATGCAAGAGGTACGTTATTTTATCATTACGCCACCTTTCTTCAGAAGCTTCAGCCTAAAATGTTTCTTTTTGAAAATGTCCGTGGTTTATTGAGCCATGATAAGGGACGTACATATGCAACCATAACAAATATTTTTGAAAAGGCAGGATATACGATCCAAAAAGAAGTGCTG
Source organism: uncultured Lachnospiraceae bacterium (assembly GCA_910578885.1). Lineage (GTDB taxonomy): Bacteria > Bacillota > Clostridia > Lachnospirales > Lachnospiraceae > Roseburia_C. Next base: position 19,053 of record CAJTSH010000025.1, on the reverse strand, counting down.
AATGCATGGAATTACGGAAATCCACAAAAGAGGGAACGATTAATTACAATTGGAATTAGAAATGATTTACTTGGAAAAATCATATTTCATTTTCCAAAACCGCGTGATTACAAACCCGTCTTAAGGGATATTTTGTTAGATTGTCCGGATGGACCAGGCGTGCCTTATGGGGAGTACAAAAGAAAAATTTTTGAACTTGTCCCGCCAGGCGGATATTGGCGTGATATTGACCCTGAAATTGCAAAGCCATATATGAAAAGCTGTTGGGATATGGAGGGCGGAAGGACAGGGATATTAAGGAGAATGAGTTTGGATGAACCGTCTTTGACAGTTTTAACATCACCATCCCAAAAGCAGACCGAAAGATGCCATCCATTAGAAGCAAGACCATTTACTGTTAGGGAAAATGCGAGATGCCAGTCTTTTCCTGATGAGTGGGCATTTTGTGGTAATGTATATTCTCAATACAAACAGGTTGGTAATGCTGTACCGGTTAATCTTGCATATGATATTGCAAAGGAAATGTATATAGCGTTGGGGGGGATAGAATAGTGGCATGGGATTTAGATTTCATTTCGGAAGAAGATTTTCGGAATCATGTTCGCGCAACTGTTATGAAATATGGTGAAAAGCTGAAATCATTTGATCTAAAGAGGTTTAACAGCAATTTAATTGACCCGGTTAAGCTTATTTTTGATAAGTCTGTATATAGGACAAATTGGGAAGAAAGTGTCAAAAACGAAATTTTTCGGCAAAGGGATAAGTCAAATAATAATGATATAGGGTATTTTCATCAAAATATTTTTTCCTATTTTGACGGCTGCGAAGTACCCCGAATGGGGTGGGATGTAATATATCGAAATCCAGATGGGATCAGAATGCCGGGTGGGGATATAGTCCATACGATTTACGTTGAAATGAAAAATAAGCATAATACTATGAATTCGGCTTCTTCTGCAAAGACTTATATTAAAATGCAGGGACAGATTCTGGAAGATGATGATTGTGCATGTCTGCTGGTGGAAGCTATAGCAAAGCGTTCTCAAAATATAAAATGGTCAACAAAAGTGGATGGGAAAAATGTTCAGCACCGATTGATAAGACGTGTAAGCATGGATCAATTTTATGCGATTTTAACAGGTGATGAGAATGCTTTTTATAAAGTGTGCGAACGGCTTCCGGGTATCATAAATTCAGTCGTTAATGAGAAAAATGGGGTAACGGTTCCATATGATACAGTTATTCAGGAATTAAGAAATGTTGCCAAATTGTATGCAGACCAGCCAGAAGATCTGGCAATGGCAATGGCTGTATATATGCTTGGCTTCAGCACATATGCAGGGTTTAGAAGATCCGTCGGGCAGGATTTTGAGTTGGACGAAAATGCAATGCTGATGCGGATATATGAATATGCAAAGCATTTTTCTGAATAACAGAATTGCCTACAGAGCAAATAAAATTTTTTTATATTCCAAAAGTAAAAGGATACCGCAAAAATAGTCTAAGCATCAAAAGCTTGAAACATCTTCTATTTTTGCGGCGTACCTTTATGCAAATTATTCTCACTTCCCATAAAACTCATCCAAATACTTCCTCAACATATCAAACGGCGCCGGTCCCATTTCCAATACAGCCTGATGAAATTTCAGATTTGAATAATTATCCCCATAAAGAGATTTGGCGTGATCTTTCAGATCCAGAAATTCAAGATAGCCAATATAGTATTTCAAATAATGTGCCGGTTCTTCAATAATGTATTCATAAATATGCTGAACCGTATTGATGTCAGTAATCCCGTAATCCCGGAAAAATTTTATCGTATCGGCAAGGCTCCAGCCGTCATAATGGATACCCATGTCTACAGTAGCGTAGAGGCTTAGAATGGCGGACTGGTTTCGGGAGAGAAGCGTAGCCGCATCATTCGGCATACCGCTGTAACTGTAGGATATCATCTCAACATAGGTTGCCCATCCTTCTACATAGCCAGGGTAGTATAAAAGGCTGCGCATTGGGGAAAGCCCGGCGTCATAGGACATTACGGTCTGGTAGAGATGGCCCGGAAATCCTTCATGGGCAAGTGTCGTAAATAGCTGAATTCCTTCGGAACCGCCGGCAGGGTTAATGTAAATGCAGTTGTGGCTTAAATCATCTATGGGCGCGGTCAGGTAAAATGCCGGAGCCATAGAATCCTGCAGACACTCATCCACGTAATTTATGGTATAATCTGTGGAAACAGGAGCCGGAAAGTCTGTCTGGATTGCTGAAATCAACTGATTCAGGCATGCGCTTGGATCACTGGTATCCACTACGAAGGAAGAAGCTTCGGCAGAGAGATTCGGGTTATTTGAGACAAGAGCGGAAATTTCTGCAAGATCCGAATCTCTTCGTTCCTCGGTCATCGCCTCTAATTCTTCTACCGTGTGGGAAGAACCGGTAAGTTTATGTACCAGATTGGTATAATAGGTCTTACCTTTGGGCAGGTAACAGAGCCCGCCGTTGTTTTTGCCGGTTCCCTTTAAGGCTGTGAGCGCTTCGGAGAGCCCTTGATAGGCGGATAAAACATTGTTTTGAATCAGGGACTTATTTCTGCTTTTATATTTTTCTTTTTCGCTCTCTGTCAGTTGTTCCATAGAATCAATTTTTTGCTCAAAGGTAGTAATCAGGTAATGTTCCTCTGTATTTGCGCAGAAGTCCGAGCACTGCTTTAAGATATCGTCTACAGCAAAGTCAGACATAAACAGCCCCGCCTTAGATTTCTGCACTTCAAATTGTATGATTTCGTCAAAATAGCGTCCAATATCGGAAAGCAGAGTAAGGTAATCCATGATATCCTGCTTGTCATTGAACCGGTATTCTGCAAGTAGAACAGGAAGCTCTGACTGAAATCCGGTATTGGGCTTTAAGATTTCATCATAAAGGTAGTAATTAGAAAAAGAAAGCCCAGTGTCTGCATAGGAATTCAGAATATCAATCGTAAGCCGATCTTCTTTTCCAAGAGAGTTGTAATCGAATTCCTTTAGAACCGCTTTCATATTTTCGGAAGAGGACATGGACTGATCGAAAATCTCTTGTGAAATTTTGCCAAGAGTTACTTCATATTCATCAATTCCGTAATTCTCCGGGTTCGTCAGAGAATAGTGCATACTTAAGGTACTGGCAGACACATCATCTTTAAAAAGTGTATTCAAATATTCCTGAAGCCGGGCGGTTTCTTCCGGATCTATGACGACTGCTTCTGTCTCTGTCTCCGTAGAGATTGTCTCGATATGCTTTTCGCTCGAAGAACATCCCCCAAAAAGCAAAAAAGGAAGGAGAAAGAAAAAGTATGTCAGTGTCTTAAAAAATGGTTTTACCGGGGTATATTTATGGTATGTATCTGTATCATGGGTAAAGATTTTTCTGGAATCAGATAGAAATTTCATAGGAAGCTCCGATTGTATATTCTGATGTAAGTTTATGTAAAACAGTTCCAAAACAGTACCGGAATTCGCAGAAGGAATGAAAAAATCATTATTGCAGTTTTATATTGACTGTGCTATACTTTGGAAGAATTTAGAGTAAAAAGGTGCCCAATGCAGCCTATGGCTGTGGTTTGGGATAATAGGGAACCGGGTGGGAATCCCGGACGATCCCGTCGCTGTGTTAGCATAAGCATTTTTTCGCCGAAAGGCAGTCACTGTGAAAATGGGAAGACAAAAATGCGCAGATGCGAAGTCAGAAGACCTGCCTTTTTACTTGGAATTATGAGGACTGCGATGGACAGGCGCTTATAATATAATGCTCTTATCGAAGCTTAGGCTTACGAGAAAGGGCTAGTGTGCTTACGCATTTATAATTAGATAAACCTACTTGTTAACGTGCCGGCACACTAGTTTTATTGTCTATCTGTAATCGCAGGATGAAGTGATTTCTGGTGAAGGTACTGGAAATTCGGCGGAACAGGCAGGCTTTTTTTATTGGATTGAGGAAGAGAATGAAGATTGATTATTATGCGTATCGCTCAGGAATGAAAAATTGGAATGCCGGAATAAAGATTCTCCTATCGGTTGTTACGTTATGTCTGGTCATTGGTTTGAACCGGATACCTGTATCGCTGTTTGTGGTTTTTTCGATGGGAGCTCTTACTCTGTTGGCAGGAAGGATTCCGGGCAAAGTATATTTCCACTACATGACCGTTCCTCTTGTATTTATGATAGTAAGCGGTGCGGCAATTGCGTTAGAGTTTGCAGGGAGTCCGGCTGGCGACTGGAATATATCCATGCACTTCTTCTATCTATGCGTCACAAAAGAGGGAATCCGGACAGCGGCAGAGGTCTTTTTTAAGGCAATGGCGGGGATGAGCTCACTTTATATGCTGGCATTTTCGACGCCGGTGCATGAAATTATTTTGATTTTACAGAAATTGCATCTGCCAAGGCTTTTAGCGGAGCTTATGAACCTGATTTACCGGTACATATTTATCCTGTTCGATGTGGCGCATCAATTGCAGACGGCTGCGAAGGCAAGGCTGGGATATCAGACATTTGCTATGTCTTGTAAAACCTTTGCAGGAATAGCGGGAAATCTGTTTTTGATTTCCTTGAGAAAAGCGGGCACGTATTATGATGCAATGCTGGCAAGAGGGTATGACGGAAGAGTGGAATTTCTGACAGAGGAGCATCCGGTCAGGGCATGGCAGCCCTTATGCTGCATCTGTTATTTTCTGTTATTGGTAGGAATAAGATTTGCAGGATAAAGGAGAAGTATGAAGGAAAAATTGCTGCAGGTAAAGGACTTGTCCTTTGCATATGAAAAAAAACCGGTATTAAAAAACATTAGCGTATCCGTTTCCCGCGGGGAAAAAGTCGCAATCATGGGATCAAATGGAGCGGGGAAATCAACCTTCTTTTTAAACTTGAACGGTGTACTTTGGAGGGATAGCGGAGAGATATTGCTGGACGGAAAGCGGATAGAAAAAAAGAATATCACGGAGCTTCGAAAACGGGTGGGATTCGTGTTTCAGGATGCGGATAGTCAGATGATAGCTGCTACCGTAAAGACAGAGATATCGTTTGGTCCGATGAACTTAAAGCTTGGCAGGGAAGAGGTTGTAAGGAGAGTGGAAGCCGCCATTTCCTATATGTCGTTAGAAGAATTGCAGGACCGTCCGCCGCACTATTTGAGCGGAGGAGAGAAAAAGCGGGTCAGCATTGCAGATATTCTTGCTATGGAACCGGAAATTTTGATTTTTGATGAACCAATGGCGGCATTAGATCCGGTGAATGCCCAGAATGTTGAAAAAATTCTGCAAAAGCTCCATGAGGATGGAAAGACGCTGTTGGTCGCTACCCATGATGTGGATTTTGCATACCGCTTTGCGGACCGGATACTGGTATTTGCGGGGGGAAGTCTGATTGCAGACGGAACGCCGCTTGAGATATTTTGTAAAGATGAGGTCATGAAGCAGGCGCATTTGAGAAAGCCTTCTATGATGACCATATGGGAAGCGCTGATTGAAGCGCAGATTGTGACGGAACAAAGCAGTTATCCGGTCACGCCAAATGAGGCGGCAAAGGCAATTGCCCGTAGTAGGTCAGATCTATCTGAACTGGTATAATACTTAATATAAATCAAAGAAGGGAGTGTCATCCAAATGACAAAATCACAGAAAAAAATTTTGAAAATCAGTGTTGCATTTGCAATTATATTTGCGGTTACGCCAGCAGTAAATGCAATGCACATCATGGAGGGGTATCTTACACCTGTTTTTTGTATCGCATGGTTTGCCGTGTGTATTCCGTTTCTGGTAAAGGGATTTTTTACGATGAAAAAGATGCTTGCGGAAAATAAGAAATCTATTACGATGCTGGCAATGGCAGGGGCATATATTTTTGTAATATCTGCGCTAAAGATTCCTTCCGTAACAGGAAGCTGTTCCCACATGACAGGTACGGGTCTTGGGGCGATTCTTTTCGGACCGTCTGTTGTCAGTATCCTTGGAATCATTGTTTTGATTTTTCAGGCGATTCTGCTTGCTCACGGCGGATTGACGACTTTGGGAGCAAATACATTCTCTATGGCGATTGCAGGTCCGTTTTTGTCCTATGGAATTTACCTATTGTGTAAGAAATGCAAGGTAAATAAAAGAGTCAGTGTATTTTTTGCAGCAGCTTTCGGCGACTTATTTACTTATTGTATCACCAGTATTCAGCTTGCAGTTGCATTTCCAAGTACAAACGGAGGAGTGGGCGCATCTGCATTGGAATTTTTAGGAGTTTTTGCACCGACACAGCTTCCGCTTGCAGTAGTGGAGGGTATTCTGACTGTTCTTATTGTGATGGCGCTGGAAAATTATGCACAGCCAGAGTTGAAGCAGATTGGTTTTGAAGAAGCAAAATAGGAGGAAGAGAACATGAAAAAGGATGCAAGGCTTGCAATTGTTTTATTGATAGTAGTTTTTGCGATTATAGTGATTCCATTGTTTGCATTAAAGGGAGCGGAGTTTGGCGGCTCGGATGATGCGGGAAGTGAAAAAGTAGAGGCGCTTACAGGAGAATATGAACCGTGGTTTACACCGGTTTTTGAGACGGCTTTAGGCGGAGAGCTTCCGGGAGAAGTGGAAAGTCTTTTGTTCTGTGTGCAGACCGGAATTGGAGTAGGAATTATCGCATTTTTTATGGGAAGATTTGTGGAGCGTAAAAAGAATGAAAAAAGCAGTACTTCTTGTTAGTTTCGGCACCAGTTATGCCGAGGCAAGGGAAAACAGTCTGGAAAGTATTTATCAGGAATTGTCCGCAGCAGGCGGAGCAATTCCTGTGTATCAGGCATATACCAGCGGGGTAATTATACGGAAATTAGCCGGGCGGCAGATACAGATTGACACGGTAGAGGAAGCTGTCCGTAAGGTACTGGATCATCAGGTTCAGTGCCTATATGTGGTTCCTACCCATATGATTCCGGGGATTGAGTATCAGAAACTTGTGCGGATTTTAGAGCCATATCGTTCTTCTTTTGAGAAGATGGAAATTACATCAGCCGTTTTAAATCAGAAAGAGGATTGTAAAAAGCTTGTGCCTGTGCTGCAGGATATTTTTCAATTTCAGAGAGAAAATTATTATGTCCTGATGGGTCATGGAACAGAGGACGGCGCGAATATCCGATATACTCAGATGAATGAAGCTTTCATTGAGGCGGGGCTTACGAATGTGCAGATTGCTTCTGTGGAAGCGCGGCCAAATTTAGCAGATGCGATTTCCTATTTGCAAAATGCGGGAAAAGTTGATAAAGTAGTAGTACATCCCTTTATGGTGGTTGCCGGAGATCATGCGAGAAATGATATGGCAGGTGAAACCGATTCTTATGCAGCGAAATTGCGGGAAGAAGGATATGAGGTTTTGGCAATTGTAAAGGGGCTTGGCGAATACCCGCAGTTCCGCAGGATTTATGTGGAGAAGTTACAGGAAATGCTGGGGAAGTGTAACAATGAGGCTGAAAGCCAAATAGTTGCGGGAAAGACGGATGAATAAGAAATGTATGAAGCAGGAGATAAGACGATGGCTGGAATCCTATATGGAGTCGGAGTCGGTCCGGGTGATCCGGAGCTTATGACAATGAAAGCAGTAAGGACAATTCAAGATTGTGAGGTAATCGGAATCCCCGCAAGAGACAGGGATTCCTGCAAGGCATACCAGATTGCCCTACAGATGGCGCCGGAGATTGCCGAAAAACCAGTGGTTGCTGTTCCTATTCCAATGACAACGGATGGCGAAAGGCTTGCGGCTGCCTATGAGGAAGGCTGTTTAAAGATCGCAGAGCAGCTAAAGGCTTGCCGTTCTCTAGCTTTTTTGAATTTGGGAGATCCCACCATTTACGGCACATATATGGAGCTTCATAGAAGAGTTTTGACAAATGGATATGAAGCAAAAATTATCAGCGGCGTTCCGTCTTTTTGTGCGGTGGCTGCAGCGGTTGGCGTTCCTCTTGGCTATGGAAGGGAAAATATTCACATCCTTCCGGGATTTTATCGTCCGAAGGAAGCGGAGGAATACGACGGTACAAGAATTCTGATGAAATCGGCAGGAAAAATCGGCGAAGTAAAACAGAATCTGATAGAGCTAGAAGACGCAGGAAGGATGAAGGCATATGCCGTCACAAACTGCGGTATGGAATCGGAAAGGATTTATCAGGATATCCGCACGCTGGATGAGGAAGCAGGATATTTTACAACGATTATTGTAAAGGAAGTAGAATAGAGACAGGTATTTGCCTGTCTGTTTCTATATCATTTGTGACATTATGGAACAATATATCAGAAGAAATCAAAAGCTGCTGCGTTATGGGATTACGACCGGTACATGTGCGGCGGCAGCGGCAAAAGCGGCGGCGGCAAAGCTGCTTTTAGGGATTTTTCAGGACGAAATTACAGTGAATACGCCGAAAGGGATATCTGTATCGATACCGGTTCGGATGGTGATGGAAACAGATTGCAGTGCGGAATATATGGTAATCAAGGACAGCGGAGACGACCCGGACGTTACCAATCAGGCAGAAATCCATGTCTGTGTAAAGAAACTTTCTAAACCGGAACAAAGACTAGGGGAAGAAAAGTCTATAACAGGGGATACAGTATTTTCGGACAAAAGATATCCGGGACTCTTTTTGGATGGGGGAGTTGGCGTCGGAAGGGTGACGAAGGCGGGTTTGGAGCAAAGAATCGGACAGGCGGCAATCAATACTGTGCCAAGAAGTATGATTTTTGATGCGGTCGGCGAGGTATGCAATCTTGCGGAATACGGCGGGGAGCTTTTGATTACGGTATCTGTCCCAAAGGGAGAAGAGCTGGCAGAGCGAACCTTTAACCCAAGGCTTGGAATTTGCGGCGGGATTTCCATTCTTGGAACCAGCGGAATCCTGGAGCCGATGAGCGAACGGGCTATTGTAGATACCATTGAGACAGAGATTCGTCAACTGCATGTTCAGGGAGTGAAAAATCTTCTTGTGACGCCCGGAAATTACGGGCAGAGCTATGCTGCGGATTATCTGCATCTGGATATGGAAAAGAGCATAAAATGCAGTAATTATATCGGGGATACGCTGGATCTGGCGGTTTCCTATGGAATGGAACGATTTCTTTTGGTCGGAAATATTGGGAAGCTGGTAAAGCTTGCAGCCGGAATCATGAATACTCATTCAAAAACTGCGGATGCGAGAAGTGAGATTTTTGCCGTACACACAGTTTTATGCGGGGGCAGCCGTAAAATGGCAGAAACGCTTATGGACTGTATCAATACGGAAGAGATGCTGCGCCATCTGGAAGAGTGGAGCTTGCGAGTACTTGTCATACAAAGTATATGCAGAAAGATTGAGGAGCATATCGGTCATCGAATCGGAAGTGAAATGAAAGCAGGAGTGATTCTCTTTTCAGAGAGCTTGGGGTATCTGGGAGAGACAAGGGATGCAGGTTGGATATTGAGAGAGTTTATAAAATAAAGGAGAGGACAAGCATGGTTCATTTCGTTGGAGCGGGACCCGGAGCAGTAGATTTGATTACGGTCAGAGGATTGGCGTTACTAAAAGAAGCGGACGTCATTGTTTATGCGGGATCTCTTGTGAATCCAGAGCTGCTTAAGGCGGCAAAGGAGGGCTGCAAGATTTACAACAGCGCTTACATGAATTTAGAAGAGGTCATACATGTGATGGAAGAAGCGGAGCGTATGGGTTTAATGACGGTTCGTCTGCATACCGGCGATCCGGCTATTTACGGGGCGATTCGGGAGCAGATGGATGAATTGGAGAAAAGAGAGATTGCTTATGATGTGTGTCCCGGCGTCAGTTCACTGTTTGGAGCAGCGGCTTCCTTAGGCGTGGAGTATACTTTGCCGGAGGTGTCCCAGAGTGTGATTATTTCCAGAGCGGAGGGAAAAACGCCGGTTCCCCGGAAAGAGAATCTGCGTGAGCTGGCTTCCCATCAGGCGACAATGATTCTGTTTCTGTCCTCGTCTCTTGCCAAGAAGGTGAAAAAAGAATTGATTGAGGGAGGCTATCGTGAGGATACGCCTGTCGCTGTCGTCTACAAGGCAACTTGGCCAGAGGAGAAAATACTTCGCACAACCTTGCAGTATCTTCCGGAGGAAATGGAAAAAGAGAAAATTACCAAGACGGCTTTGATTATTGTGGGACAGGTTTTAGGAGATACCTATGCCAAATCTAAATTGTACGATTCATGTTTTACCACGGAATTCAGAAAAGGAAAAGAAGTATGACCATACTTATGATTGCGTGCAGCAGGCGGGCGCTTGGACTGATGCAGAAGGTAAAAGAACTGTGGGAGCAGCATGAGAAGGAGGAAAGACCAAAAAGAGACGAAGGTCAGCAGGAAATACATTTTATCTGTAAAATAAAGTGCAGTAGTCTGCCGGATATTTCTGAAGAAAAGACGCTTACAGAGTGTGTGCGGGAAGGTTTTGAGAATCGTGTTGATGCGATTGTGTTTTTCTGTGCGGCGGGAATTGCGGTGCGCACAATTGCCCCCTTTCTTAGGCATAAGTCTGTAGACCCTGCTGTGCTTGTGATAGATGAAACCGGGAAATTCTGTATTTCCCTGCTTTCCGGTCATGCCGGCGGAGCCAATGAGCTGGCGGGGCGGATAAGCAGCCTGATAGGGGCGGTTCCTGTGATAACAACTGCTACGGACAGAGAGCAGAAATTTGCGGTAGATGATTTTGCAAGGAAGAACGGATTGGTGATTACGGACTGGAAGCTGGCAAAGCAGGTTTCGGCGGCAATTCTTGAGGGAGAACGGATTGCGGTTTCTTCCGATATTCCGGTAGAAAATGTTTTGCCTCCAGAGCTTTTTTGGCAGGAATGGAAAGAGGATGGAGGGGACAAATGCTGTGAGAATCCGAATATTTGGATTTCTTATCGGCAGCAGGAATATCCGGCTCATTCTAAAGTTCTGCAATTACTGCCAAAGCTGATAGCAGTCGGAATTGGATGCAGGAGAAGAACGCCGGAGGAGAAAATAGCTGCTGCCATAGAGCAATGCCTGAGTGATGAAAAGATTCGGTTCGAAGCGGTATTTGCCATAGCAAGCATTGATTTAAAACAGAATGAAGAGGGGATTTTGTCTTATTGCAGAGAGAAAGGACTGCCCTTTGTTACCTTTTCCCCGGATACGCTGCGTCAGCTTCCGGGAGAATTTACAGATTCTTCCTTTGTGGAGCAGACCACGGGGGTATCAAATGTATGTGAGAGAAGCGCTGTAGCGGCGTCCTCCGGCAGTCTGATTTGTCCGAAAAGAGTTTATGATGGCGTGACGGTTGCATTGGCAGTACAGAAAGGAAGCGTGATAGTTTGAAACAGTTGTATGTGGTAGGCATTGGACCGGGCGAATACCAGAAAATGACGATGGAAGCGGCGGAAGTGCTGGAAAGCTGTACGGTGATTGCGGGATATACAGTTTATGCGGATTTGCTAAGAGCGCATTTTACGGATAAAGAGTACCTTGTGACCGGTATGAAACAGGAAAAGGAAAGATGCCGCTTGGCGTTGGAAGCGGTAAACGCCGGAAAGAAAACGGCGGTCGTATGCAGCGGAGATGCCGGAGTCTATGGTATGGCGGGCATTTTATTGGAGCTTGGGGAGACATACCCTGAAGTGGAAATCCGGGTCGTGGCAGGCGTAACCGCTGCAATGTCAGGAGCGGCGGTTTTAGGTTCCCCATTGGGACATGATTTTGCAGTGATTAGTTTGAGTGATTTACTGACGCCTTGGGAGAAGATCGAGAAACGGCTGCAATGTGCCGCCATGTCCGATTTTGCAATTTGTCTGTACAATCCTTCCAGCAGAAAACGAAAAGGTTATCTGCAAAAAGCATGCAGAGAGGTTTTAAAATATCAATCACCGCATACGGTCTGCGGGTATGTGCAGCATATCGGCAGAGAGGGAGAGAACAGTAGGATTTTGTCATTGTCAGAGCTGGTAAATGCTGAGGTGGACATGTTCACGACAGTTTTTATTGGAAATTCCATGACAAGGAAGATTGGAAACCGGATGGTGACGCCCAGAGGCTATCAGTTAGATAAGGAATAGGAGAGCAATGGCGGATATTGTAATTTTTGGAGGAACATCTGAAGGGCGGAAGCTGGCGGAGTCCTTCTGTGAAATGAATGTACAAGTTCATATCTGTGTGGCGACGGAATACGGCGCCGATTTGCTTCCGAAGCATTCTCATCTGCATGTCCATACAGGACGGATGGATGCCGCCAGAATGGAAGAATTTCTGATGGCTCTTTCTGCAGATTACTGCTTGGATGCCACGCATCCTTATGCCGTCGAAGTGACAGAGAATATCTGTCAGGCATGCCATAGGCGGGGTATTCCGTATATTCGTGTGACCCGGGAAGATGAATCGCTGATGTATGATGGAAAACGGGACGGTATGCAGGGCAGCAGTCTGTTCTATGAGACGCCGGACGTGGAAGCGGCGGTAGAATTTCTAAAGGAAACGAAAGGCAATGTATTACTTACCACCGGAAGCAAGGAGCTGGAGAAGTACACGGTTCTCCCGGATTATCAGAGCAGGTGTTTTGTCAGAATTTTGCCGACGCCAGAGGTCATAGGTAAGTGCAGAGAGCTTGGCTTTGAGGGCAGTCATATCATCGGTATGCAGGGTCCGTTTTCGGAGGATATGAATTATGCCATGATAAAGCAGATACATGCGGACTGGCTCGTGACAAAATGTTCGGGAAGAGCGGGAGGATATCAGGAAAAATGTGAGGCGGCGTTGCGTGCAAATGTCAATATCCTCGTGATTCGAAGACCGGACGAGAAAACTGATATGCCGGAGAAGTCAGACTGCATTCATGAGAAAATGAGCTTGGACGAAGCGATTCGTTTTATTCAGGAAAGATACGGAATAGAAGAAAAACGGGAGCTGTATTTGATTGGTATGGGACCCGGCGATGCGGCGCTCTTGACAGACGAAGCAGAGAATTCTCTTATGAATTGTGACGTTATCATTGGTGCAAAGCGGGTTGTGGAAATTTGGCGGGGACATCAAAGCAAACCCTATTTTGAGAGTTATCGGAAGGAAGAAATATTTTCCTATTTAAAGGAGCATCCGAGATATCGGAGGATTGCGCTTGTCTATTCTGGTGATATCGGCTTTTATTCCGGCGCAAAAGGAATGCGGGCGTATTTAGCGGAGCAGGTTTTAAAAGAGTGGGGAGATTTATTTGAAATCTATCCGGTCAGCGGAATCCCATCACCGATTTATTTTTTAAATAAGCTGGGATATGCTTGGGAAGATGTACAGTTTGTAAGTCTTCATGGGAGACAGATGAATCTGGTATCCCTGATAAAGCATCAGAGGAGAATCTGCTCCCTGCTTGGAGAGAAGGAGGCGATGGCACAAATCAGCCGGACACTTTTGAATTTTGGTATGAATCAAATTAAAATAACAGTGGGAGAGAGGCTTTCTTATTCAGATGAGCGGATTGTTACAGGTTATCCGAAAGATTTTATACAGCAACAGTTTGATACTTTGTCCATTGCCCTGTTCGAGAATCCGGATTTTCAAGTGAGAAAAGCATGTCCGGGACTTGAGGACAGCGCATTTATACGGGGAAAGGTGCCGATGACGAAACAGGAAATCCGTGTTCTATCTTTGGCTAAATTAAAGCTTTCGGCTGATTCTATCCTATATGATATCGGGGCGGGAACAGGCTCCGTTGCGATTGAGGCGGCATTGCAGTGTGAAATGGGCTGTGTGTATGCAGTTGAAAAGAATCCGGAAGGAACTGCATTGATAGAAGAAAATAAGCGCCGCTTTGGGACAGAAAACCTTGTGATTGTAGAGGGAGTGGCGCCGGAAGCGTTGGAGGATTTACCGGCTCCGACACATGTATTTATCGGTGGAAGCAGCGGCAAAATGATAGAGATCATACAAAAGGTGCAGGAAAAGAATCGGAATGTGCGCTTTGTGATCACGGCGATAACGTTGGAAACATTGGCGTCTTTAGAGCAAATCAAAGAACGGTTTCCGGAATATGCGGATATGGAAGTCGTGCAGATCAATGCGGCAAGGAACAGGGCGCTTGGCAGATATCATCTGATGTCTGCGGAAAATCCGGTTTTTATTATTTGTTTTAGCGGCAGAAAGGAAGAGTTTGATGAAAAATAAAATGCCAAGGCTGTTATTTGCAGCTCCAAAGAGCGGGAGCGGCAAAACGATGATAACCTGTGGAATGATAGAAGTTTTTAAGAGAAGAAATCTGCGCACAGTATCCTTTAAATGCGGCCCGGATTATATAGATCCGATGTTTCACAGACAGGCGCTTGGGATTCCTTCGGGCAATCTGGATACCTTTTTTACCGATGAAAATGTGACCAGATATCTTCTGTGGGATAAGGCGAGGAATGCGGATATTACGGTAATTGAGGGAGTCATGGGCTACTATGACGGCTTGGGCGGGCAGTCTGAGCGGGCAAGCGCCTATGAGGCCGCGCAGATTACAGATACGCCGGTGATCTTGATTTTGGATGGAAAGGGAGCGAGTGTTTCTCTTGCTGCCATGATAAAAGGAATCATGGAATACCGGGGGAACAGCCATATTTGCGGAGTGCTTTTGAACCGGGTATCTTCCGGTTATTACGAGCGGCTGAAGGAAGTGATAGAGCGGGAATGTCAGACAAAGGTCTTGGGCTATCTGCCTGAGCTGAAAAATCTTGCCGTACCGTCCAGACATTTGGGGCTGATTGCACCGGAAGAAATGGAAGGATTTCGGTCATGGATTTCACAGATTGCGGATGCTATCGAAAAGACGGTGGATATTGAGGCGATTCTGTCGGTGGCGGAAAATGCTTCAATGTGTGTGGGCGAGGAGCCTTCTCTGCCGCAGCTTTCGCGAAGGGTGCGGCTTGCTGTCGCAAGAGATGAAGCGTTCTCTTTTTATTATACGGAAAATCTGGAGCTTCTGAAAAAGATGGGAGCTGATTTGGTAGAATTCTCCCCGATTCATGATAAAACGCTGCCGGAAGGGATTGACGGACTATTGCTCGGAGGCGGATATCCGGAGCGGTATGCAGGGGAGCTGGAAGCGGCGGAAGAAATGCGGGAATCCATACGGAAATCGTGTGAGAAAGGGCTTCCCTGTCTTGCCGAGTGCGGAGGTTTTTTATATTTACAGCAGGAGCTTGAGGATACGGAAGGGAATCCTCGTAAGATGGCAGGCGTTTTGCATGGGAGGGGATATCGGACAGACAAGCTCTGCCGTTTTGGTTATATAGAAGCGGAGAGTAAAAAACCGGGCGTCGCAGGTATTGCAGGTTTTCGTATTAAGGGTCACGAGTTCCATTATTGGGACTGTTCGGAGAACGGAGAGGATTTTCTGGCGCATAAGCCGTTATCACAGACAAATTATCCATGTATGGTACATACGCCTGCTTTGCTGGCGGGTTTTCCGCATTTCTATTATTACAGTAATCCTGATATGGTCTATCAATTTCTGTTATCCTGTCAGAGCTATCAGGCGTGCCGTTTGGCAAAAGCGCACTGGGACAGCATTGCAAAGCCGATTGACAGTCTGGGATTGTTAGAGGATTTAACGGTGAAGCTCTGTAAAATAGCGGGAAGTGAGGAACCTTATCCCCTTGAAAAAAGGGCGCTGCTTACCCTGTGCGCAGATCATGGCGTTGTGGAAGAGGGCGTGACCCAGACCGGAAGTGAGGTTACAAAAATTGTGAGCGAAAATTTTGCGAAGGGCTGCTCCACCGTCAATTATATGGCAAGATCTGCAGGCGTGGATGTGTATACGATTGATATGGGCATAGACGCCCCGCCTTATCCTAGGAAGAATCTGGTTCAGGGGGAAGTCATTGACCGGAAGATCGCAAGGGGCAGTAAAAATCTTGCAAAGGAAGCAGCGATGACCGTAGAGGAATGCAAAAGGGCGCTGTTTCTAGGAAGTAATCTGGTGAAGGAACTGAAAGAGATGGGCTATCGTATCCTTGCTACGGGAGAGATGGGGATTGGAAACACGACTCCTACCAGTGCGCTTGCAGCGGTATTTTTGCAGCAGACGCCGGAAGCGGTAACGGGAAGAGGCGCAGGGCTTTCAGAGGAAGGAATACAAAAGAAATGCCGGGCAGTAAAGGCGGCGGTAGAAAGAATCCGCAAAAAGGGATTGACAGATCCGGTAGAAATACTTGCGGAGGCAGGCGGCTATGAGATTGCGGGAATGGCGGGCGTATTTCTCGGAGGCGTGAAATACCGGATACCGATTGTTATTGACGGAGCAATTTCTTCGGTAGCGGCGCTTACCGCAATGAAAATAGATGCAAGAACTGCCGATTATGTCATAGCCTCCCATCAGTCCAATGAGGTGACGGGAAAGCTTGCTCTGGATGCATTGGGAGTTGAAGCAATCCTGCATGGAAGAATGTGTCTGGGAGAAGGAACCGGGGCGATTGCATTGTTTCCGCTTTTGGATATGGCTATGGAGGTCTACCGGAATATGGGAACCTTTGAGGATTACCGGATTGAAGCGTACACAAGATTTGAGAATGCAGAAGCGTAAAACGTGCGGGAAATATTGAGAGAAGTGCCCGAAGTATACTCAAGGGCATACGGGTATAAAAAGGCATGTATGGAATGGAGGCTGGGATGCTGTATCTTATCACAGGAGGAAGCGGCAGCGGAAAGTCCGAGTATGCGGAACGGCTTGCTGTGGACAGACATCAGAAAAGAATAGCAGGTAAGTTATATTATATTGCAACGATGTATCCCTTAAAAGACGGGGAAACGCAAAGTCGGATTGAACGCCACCGCAGTATGCGGAAGGATAAGGGCTTTGAGACAATTGAATGCTGCAGCGGGTTGGAGAGGATTACCGCAAAATCGGGGGACGTGCTGCTGTTGGAATGTATGTCAAACCTGCTGGCAAATGAAATGTATCTGGAATCGGGCAGGATAAAGGCAAAAGGAACGGATTCCTTTTCCCAGATATGGGATGCCATTTTACAGCCGGTTTTGAATCTGGCAGAGAGGGCAGGCGATATTATTCTTGTTACCAATGAGGTTTTTTCTGACGGCATAGAGTACGAGGCTGAAACTGAAACTTACATCCGGCTATTAGGCACTATCAATCAAAAGCTGGCAGCAGCGGCAGAAGGCGTGGTAGAAGTGGTCTGCGGTATCCCGCTGGCAGTGAAAGGAGAGTTGCGATGCTGAAATCATTGATTGCCGCATTTTCTACTTATTCTAAGATTCCTATGCCGCATGTCCGGTGGGATGAGAATAGTATGAAATATAGTATGTGTTTTTTTCCTTTTGTCGGGGCGGCGATTGGTCTGTGCAGCGCAGGCTGTCTATATGGACTGCATGCGCTTGGAATCGGGACAGCCATGACAGCGGCGGTATTGACGGCTCTTCCGCTTTTGCTCAACGGCGGGATTCATATGGATGGATTTTTGGATACAATGGATGCGAAAAGCTCCTATCAGCCGATGGAGGAGAAGCTGCGGATTTTAAAAGATCCCCATACAGGGGCGTTTGCGATTATTTCCGGACTGGTTTATGTCCTGCTCTGCTTTGGCGGCTTCTGTGAGGTGACGGAACGGGAGATTGGATGTATTGCAATCGGTTATGCCTATTCCCGTATGCTAAGCGGTCTTTCTGTTGTAACGCTTCGAAAGGCTAAGAAGGACGGAATGGCGGCAGCTTCTGCAGACGCCGCTGAAAGAAGCGTGAAATGGATACTTGCGGCGGAGCTTATTGTCTGTGTCTGCATCATGATTCTGGTCAATCCCGTTCTTGGCAGTGTCTGTGTCTTGGCGGGGGGGATAAGTTTCCTATCTTACCGGAGGATGGCATATCGGGTGTTTGGAGGGATTACCGGTGATTTGGCGGGGTATTTTTTGCAGAATTGTGAGCTGTTCATGTTGTATGGGGCGGTGTTTGCATCGAAGATGATGGAGATGTAAAGTGCTAGGGGGTTAAATGATTGTAACAGCTACTGAATTTAAAACGAATTTTGGAAAGTATCTTGATATGCTGCTTTCAGGCAGGCTGGTATGATATGATACCTCTTAAGTAGACAATGAAAATAACCAAAAGCTACTTAGGAGGTATTTTTTATGGATAAATCACCACATACGCCAGAATTCCGTGCAAAAGTTTCACAGGAATACCTTGACGGAAGTTCCTATCCTTTTCTTGCAGAAAAATATAACATAGGGAAAACACAGGCAATACAGCGGCAGAGGGTTAAATCTCTGTCGCTTTTTTCTGGAATCTTAGTGTCTGTATTCGTACCTTTCACATTAGAATCTTGAGAAAGGCAGTATAGGTGTTTATAATTGTGTTAGAGGTGACAAATGGATATTCAGATTATTGAACATATAAAGAAAAGTTACAGGTGGTTATTAATTGCCGACAGATAGATGATGAAATTATGCGGTTAAAATATCACATTGAAATGTTTGACAAAAAACTACAGGCAAAAAAGATAAAGAATAGCCGGCATTAATTATTCGATATACTAGTAGTCAACTGATGGTTGAATTAGAGAATCAACCAATAGTTCCTTCCAAAAAAATGCTTATTATGTATGATAAAACTAGGAGGTAAGAAATGAATCAAGAAAAAATGGCAAAATTTATTGCTGAATGTCGTAAAGAAAAAAATCTTACTCAGTTGCAGCTGGCAGAAAAGCTTAACATTAGTAATAGGGCGGTTTCAAAATGGGAAACAGGAGTTTCCCATAGTTAAAGATACCACACCAAATATGATGAACCCACGCTTATACACTACCAGCTATAATAAACCGCAAGGACAGCAATTTGATGATACTGCTGTCCTTTCTTTTATAAAATTGCAGTACACATAAAAAAGCTGTAAAATGATAAATATATTTGTCCTTGTAACAATTCTCGGACATTTGCCTGTTATACTATCTGCAAAAAGCAAAGGAAGTGAGGATATGAAGCAGATTTTAATTGTCGAGGACGACAGTTTTTTGAATAAGATGTTAGCCTATAACCTGACCGCAGACGGCTACGGCGTGACTTCTACTC
>CAJTSH010000024.1 GCA_910578885.1 uncultured Lachnospiraceae bacterium | reverse complement strand
TAGAAACTGATTAACAAGTAGTCATTCTTGGCTACATCATTATTATACTAGGAGGGGGTTCTATGGCAGCAATCGCAGAAGTGAAAACACATTACATCATTGGTAGTAGTAGAAGGAAGAGAAGAGCAGAGCTTCATAAGAGAGCTTTTCTATTTGCAGTAACATCATTATTTTTAGTTAGTTTTGGAGTGTTGTTTGGAAGCGGTTTTTCTGATGCTGCAAAGAGCAATGCTGCCAATTCACATACAGCCTATAAATATTATACCAGCATTCAGGTTGAAGCTGGAGACAGTCTCTGGAGCATTGCAAAAGAATATTATTCCCCAGGGTATCATAATCTTCAAGAATATATGGAAGAAGTGGCTGCGCTGAACGGTCTTTCAGAAATGACAATTCATACAGGAGAATACTTAACTGTTCCATATTATTCCTTTGATTATAAATAATTGGTTTTTGTATGTTTTTCGTGGATTTTCTTGTTATTTTTCTATTTTGCGATATAATGATAAATAAGAGAGAAAACAGGAGAATGATTATGTTAAGATTTATATACGTAATTTTTATGAACTTATTCCGGGCTCCTTATATGATTACCCGTATGAGATATGAAGCAGATCATGTTGAAAAATTTACCGAGCAGGAACGCTATAAGCTGGTTCGCCATGTCATTTATCTTATGAAAAAATCTGGAAGGATTACAACCGAATGCTTTGGAGAAAATCACCTTCCGAAGAGCGGTGGATATGTGATGTATCCGAACCATCAGGGAAAGTATGACGCACTTGGCATTATCAGTACGCACCAAGAACCTTGTTCGCTGGTTATGGACGAGAAGAAAAGTCATACAATTCTGGTAAGCGAATTTGTAGACTTATGCCAAGGGAAACGTATGAAAAAGGACGATGTACGTCAGGCTCTGCGTATTATTAATGATGTTGCCACAGATGTGGCGCAAGGTAAGAAATATATTCTTTTTCCAGAAGGCGGTTATGAGTTTAATAACAAAAATAAAGTATGTGATTTCAAAGCTGGTAGTTTTAAATGTGCCGTAAAAGCAAAAGCTCCCATTGTTCCGGTTGCCCTAATTAATTCTTACAAGGTGTTCAATAGCTTTCATCTTGGTAAGATCACAACACAGGTACGCTATCTAAAACCTTTATATTACGAAGAATATAAAGATATGAAGACTCAGCAGATTGCTGCATTAGTAAAACAGCGAATAGAAGAAGAGATTAGCTGTGTTCTGGGAACCTGACACTATCCATATAAGCACAATGTTTGGGCAGCTTTTGATGATTAATCCGGCTGCCTTGGTGTTTTATAGCTGTTCGCATATTTGGGATTTGGATTCTTAGGCGGCCACCCAGCAATATTTCCATTTATGATTGCGGTAAACATGCAATCCTTTGTTCCCGGATGATCCAGATTTAACTGACGAAGCAAATCTTTAGCATATTGGCGCTTGGTATGTCCGTCAACAGGACAAGGATTTTTCACCACTGGAAGATTCATTCTATTTTTAAATCCGATTACATCAGCCTCTGATAAGTACATCATGGGGCGAATTACGGTCAATTCTGTTCGGTCTAAATATGTTTTTGGTGAAAAGGAATGAAATCTTCCTTCAAAAATCAGCGACAGCACCATAGTTTCAATGATATCATCTTTATGATGTGCATATGCGACTTTATTACATCCCAATCTTTTAGCTGCATCATTTAAGGCTCCCTTACGCAGTTTTGCACACAGAGAGCAAGGATTTTCTTTCGGATTTTTCTGAAATACGATATCCCCAATATCTGTTCTTACCTCTTCATAAGGAATTTCCAATTTCTCACATAAATTTTGCAGTGGAGCGACATCAAACTCCTGATATCCTAGATTTACTGTAATTGCTATCAGCTCAAATTTCTGCGGATAGAAACGTTTTAAGCCATGTAGGGCATAGAGCAGGGTCAAGCTGTCTTTTCCACCAGAGATACCGACTGCAATCTTATCTCCAGAATCAATCATTTGGTAATCATCTATAGCGCGCCTTGTATAACTATATAACTGTTGTAATTTCATATGAACCTCCAATATGTCTTAAACGAGCCAATTATACAACATTTCCTATAAAAAATCTAGGCTGTAACAATATCTTTTGAATATGCTGGCAACAGTTTCTGTTACATGTGTTGCAGAACCGTTGGAAAAAAGCTATACTTAGAGATAGATTTTATTTAGTGAAATTGAAACTCAACAAACAAAAGCATTTCAGAAGGAGGAAAAAATGAAATTTGTCATACAACGTGTTTCAGAATCTTCTGTTACTGTAGATGGAACCTGTATCGGAAAGATTGGTAAAGGATTTTTAGTATTGATCGGTATTTCGGAAAATGATACACAAGAAATTGCTGATAAAATGATCAAAAAACTAATTGGACTGCGGATTTTTAAGGATGAAAATGACAAGGTCAATTTATCATTGGCTGATGTGAATGGAGAGCTACTCTTAGTATCGCAGTTCACTTTATATGCTGACTGCAAGAAAGGAAATCGTCCATCCTTTGTAAATGCCGGCAATCCAGAACTTGCAAATCAACTTTATGAATATATCATTGAATCTTGCCGAAGGCAGATTCCAGTAGTTGAGACAGGAAGTTTTGGCGCCGACATGAAAGTTTCATTGTTAAATGACGGACCTTTTACAATTATATTAGATTCAAAAGAATTATGATTTTTTTCTGCGGATTGATACTGCATCTGCCGCCTGTCGTTTATGTTCGTCTTCAATTGCAGCATAATATGCAATTGTCGTATTTACATTTTCATGTCCCAAAACATCTGCGACCAGACGGATATCTCCCGTTTCGCGGTAGAGAGCAGTACCATAGGTGCTTCGCAGCTTATGTGGTGTGATTTTTTTGTTGGGAACAGCCATTTTTGCATATTTTTTCACAAGATTTTCTATTGCATCTACGCTAATGCGCTTATTTTGCATAGAATAGAATAGAGCCTTTTCATGTCCCGAGGCAGGCAAAATACGACTGCGTTCTCCCTCCATATAATCTAACAGAACATCCGCAACTTCATCTCCAAAATAAATTACATCCTGACCGCCGCCTTTTCGTACAATTGTCAGTGAATTATCAACAAAATCAACGTCTGACTCATCCAAGCCGGCACATTCAGATACACGAATCCCAGTACCAAGCATCAAAGTTAAAATTGCCAAATCCCGATATTTTGTCTTTTCACAATATTTTTTTTGACGCTCGGACATTTGTTCATTTCCAAATTCAATTGCATTCAATAAATTATTGATTTCTTCAGGATTCATACGAATAATATTTTTATCCTTTTTTATAATCGGCATTGGTACAAGCAACATAGGGTTCTTTTCAATATATTCATGAATATACAAATGTTGATATAATCCGCGCAATGCAGACATTTTTCTGGCGATGGAACGCTTTCCGTTTTCATGAATTTCCGTATCAGGATCGGTATTTAATTCCAGATATCTTTGATATTCAATAATATCTTCAGACGTTAAGGATTTGATGTCATCAATCATAAAGTTTTTTGTCTGAAAATCCTTGTATAATGGGTTTGTATAGGTCATAAAACGAAAAAATGTCAATAAATCATAGCTATATGATATCAACGTACTCGTCTGAGTACGCAATTCCTTGCTATAGATAAATTCCTTGGCAAAGCCCGGTAGTTCTGCAAGAAGTTCACGCAAGCGAAGTGTTTGATTACGTTTTTTTTCTTTATAATATTGAGAGTCTTTTCCCATAGATAATTCCTTTCATAAGTGTATCATTTAGTATATTGTAGATTTATGTATTTTGCATTTTCTTATTGATTATACTGCAATTCCTATCATTTTGCAATATTTATCGGAAAAACTGATATTTTTCCGATAGTTACAGCTCATAAAGAAACTATACCACACCTCTCCCCACCACGTCAACACTTTAAAAAAATACCACAATTGCGTCCACGTTTCTATCAAATCTTGCTCGCAATCATTCTCGATACCTCGTTCTTTCTGTGTTGTGTTGACGGTCTCTAAAAATAAAAAGGTAGCTAATTTTCTGTTAAGACAAATCGCTACCTAAAATAAAAAATATTCAGTTAAAGATGTGTATTGCATGAAAGCAACTTGCATTTTGCAAAATAGTATAAGTTCCAATACGGAATAAAATTATTTCATAACATGTTCTTTATAAGCAAGAATCATATCTACACAACCTTCAATTCCCAGTTGGCTGCTGTCAAGAGTCAGATGATAGCTTCTGGCGTCTCCCCATTTCTTACTGGTATAGTAATTGTAGTAGCTGGCACGTTGTTTATCGTTTTTCTGAATAATGTCTCGCGCCTTATTTGCAGGAACGCCCATCTGGGAAGCAATCTGCTTGATACGCATATCCATATCTGCATGGATAAAAGTATTGATGCAGGTTGGAACTTCCGATAACGCATAATCTGCACATCTTCCAACGATGACACATGATTCCTCCGCTGCCAGCTTTTTAATTGTCTCAAATTGTGCAAGAAAAATTTTATGATTCAAAGGCATATCTAAAAACGGTGCGGAAGAATATCCACTAATGGAATACGTATCCATTACTAGAGAATATAAGAAACTGTTGGTTGGTTTCTCGTCGTGGTTTTCAAATATCTCTTTGCAGTAGCCGCTCTCTTTTGCCGCCCTCTGTAAGAGCTCTTTATCGTAACATTTAATGCCAAGTTTTTTTGCCAGCATATCTCCGACTGCTCTTCCACCGCTTCCGAACTCTCTTCCAATTGTATAAACTATATTGCTCATAAAAATCCCACCTTTTCTGTTATGCAGCTCAAAAGTTATTACTTTTGGTGCATTTTTACTATGATTTCTATCTAAATTATAACCTATTTTAAACACAATGTATATAGGAATTCTCTATTTTTGACTGCGAAATTTTAGCAGAAGTTTTTCAAAATAATCCGGCAATGGCGCAGATACTTCAACATATTTTTTGGTCTCTGGATGCCGGAATCCAATTGTCATTGCATGTAAGGTCTGTCCCTGTAAATGATAGGGATTTTTTATTGATCCATATACAGTATCGCCTAAAAGGGGATGCCCAATACTTGCCATGTGGACACGTATTTGATGCGTGCGTCCTGTTTCTAATTCAAATTCCATAAAGGAAGCATTGGAAAATGTTTCAAGCACCTTGTAGTGGGTAACTGCGGGCTTCCCGTTCTTCTCATTGACTGCCATTTTTTTCCGATCAGTAGGATGTCTGCCAATGGCGCCTTCGATTCTGCCGGAAGACTCTTTTACGACTCCCGTTACGATACCACGGTAACGTCTGGTAACGGAGTGTTCCTTAATTTGTTCGGCTATATGCTTATGGCAGCTATCATTTTTGCAGACAATCAGAGAGCCGGTCGTATCCTTATCAATCCGATGCACAATTCCGGGACGAATTTCACCGTTGATACCGGAAAGCCGATCCCTACAATAGTACATAACTGCATTCACCAAGGTTCCTGTGTAGTGTCCGGGGCAAGGATGCACCACCATTCCTTTTGGCTTGTTTACGACAAGGACATCCTCATCTTCATAGAGGATGTCTAGAGGAATCTCCTCAGGCAGAATCGTTACCGGAACGGCAGGCGGAATCTCTATACGGACCACATCATCTAAATGAACCCGGTAATTTGCCTTTTCTACGGAATCGTTTACAAAAACGTGGTCTTCCTTTATCAGCTTTTGAAAAAAAGTTCTGGATTGGGAAGGATAAATAACGGCAAGAAACTTATCCAGCCTCTCACCGTCATATTTATCATCTACTTCAAAATATTCTATATTCATCTTTTCTTACCCTTTTTTGGAAAAATCTGCTCAAAATCTTCCTCTTTATAATAGAACAAAAACAGAATCAGAAAGATAATGCAGGACAAAGTAACATAAATATCAGCCACATTAAAAACCGGAAAATCAATCAGGGAAAAGTAGAAAAAATCAATGACATAGTTGTGCCAGATTCTGTCAATCATATTTCCGATAGCACCCGCAGTTAAAAATACGATTAATATGCGCAAAGATCGGAATTTCCGTATATTTATCATGCGAAAGTAAATGTAAACTATAAATATAAGGAATGCTGCAGTCAGCGTCAGAAACAATACCTTTTTTCCCTGCAGCAAGCCAAAAGCAGCGCCCTGATTCTCTAAATACAGCAATTCGAAGACATTGCGGATAATAACCAAAGGTTCCTGATCTTTTAATTTAAGAACCGCCAAATATTTCGTTATCTGATCAATACCAATCAAAAATATGATTGCCAGCAATGCCAGAAGGATATGTCTGACTCTGGATACGTTCTGCTCCATTCCTATCCCTCCTTTGCAATAAAACAAATGGCGTCAAGTATTTCTTCATCTGATAAATCAGAATAGATATAGGCATTTCCAAGTGTGTGAAGTAAAATAAAATTAATCTTTCCCGCCTTCATTTTTTTATCAGACTTAGAAGTCTTTAAAATATCTTCTGCTCTCACTTCCGCTACAGAGGTCGGAAGCTCAAAGCTGCTTAAAGTATCCAGTATATGGGCAAATTCCGATTTAGAAATATTACCATGCCTCATGGATAAATAGGATGCAGCCACGATACCGATAGATACACATTCCCCATGATAAAGCTGAAAATCAGAAAGCTTTTCTACGGCATGTCCAATCGTATGCCCAAAATTCAAAAGCGCACGTTCGCCCTTTTCTGTCGGGTCGTTTTCCACTACTTCTCGCTTGATGTTGCAGCTTCGGAAAATCATTTCTTCCAAGGTATTCATGTCAAGCTCATATATCTTTTTCTGTCTGCTGTTCATCCAATTGAAATATGTCTTGTCCTTAATCAAACCATGTTTTAGAATCTCAGCGGCTCCGGAAGATAACTGACGTTTGGGAAGCGTCTGCAAAACAGACAGATTCATGTAGACCAGTTTCGGCTGATAGAATGCTCCCACCATGTTCTTATATTGTTTAAAGTCGATACCGGTCTTGCCGCCGATACTGCTGTCTAC
The DNA here is from genome assembly GCA_910578885.1 of uncultured Lachnospiraceae bacterium. Taxonomy (GTDB): domain Bacteria; phylum Bacillota; class Clostridia; order Lachnospirales; family Lachnospiraceae; genus Roseburia_C. The sequence continues at coordinate 45,505 of CAJTSH010000024.1, read as the reverse complement.
CTGTGCCAGAAGAGACGTCGGTATCTGCACAAAATCAATTCCCCGCAGATAGGTAGACGCTGCAAATCCGGTTAAATCGCCTACTACTCCACCGCCTAACGCAATCAAAAAATCATGCCGGTCGAAACCGTTTTGGATTAAGTGTTCATAAAGCATTTGTACGGTATCTATATTTTTGGAGGACTCTCCCGCTTCAAAGATATAGCTTGTAACCGTATCAAATGATTGATTCAGCAGACTTTGCAGCTCTTTGCAATAGATTTTTCCAACATTAGAATCTGATACAATGCAGACACGCCTAGAATTATCATATCCAAGCCGCGCAAGCGATGCGGTCAAATCAGAAAAGCTTTGACGGATTTCAATAGAATAAGAAAATTTTCCGTTGCAGGTAACTGGAATTGTTTTAGCCATAGGTAATCCTCTCCTAAACATATTTTTTATAAGTAATCTTGACTCTGTTTTTCTTTGTTACGCCTCTTTCCCCTACAAAAATGAATTTGCCAAAGGAACGGATGGATAAAACGTCCATGGGTTTACATAAGTAATTGTTATGTAAACACTCTTTCCCTTGTATAAAAACTTTTCCACTCTGAATCAATTGAACTGCTTCACTTCGTGAAGTTTTTGTCATTGCACTTACCACATTGTCCAGACGATTGGACGCAATAACTGCCTCCATTTCTTTTAAATCTGGAGATAATTTCAAATCCTTTGCCTCTGTCAATGCAATAGTCACTGCCGTATGACGAATCTGTCCTAGATTTTCACAAATATAACCGGTAATCTCCTGCTTGCAGAATAGGTAATAACATCCGTCTTTTACCAGAATGTCACCGATTTTTCCACGTTCAATCCCAAGATTCATCACAGCTCCTAAGATATCCCTATGTGATAATTCTTCTGCAAATCTGGGATGCGAAGGGGTAATCATCAGACAGTCTATGGGATATTCCCAGACATAATAAAGAGCATCAGGAATAAATGCTGCTATCTGACGCTCTGCAAATTCATATCCACCCGATAATTCATAGGCTGTCACATATTTTTTCTCATTCTGATGGAATATATTTAATTCATTTAGAGTTAAAAAGTCACTGAACGTAACAATGTCTCTTCTGTCTGCCTGATTGGATAAATCCATAAAACGTTTTTCTGTCAGTAAATTTTCACTCATCTCTTTCCCTGTCTAATCATAAAACCGAAATCTTGTAATTACTATTGTTATTAAGCGAATGCTTACCGGAAATCTGTCTGTATCCCAGAGGTATCAAAAGAATCTAAAATATTCTGGAAGTCTCCTGAAATATCAACAATCTCCGGTGTAATGATAAATATGTAATTGGAAATTTTCTGCAGATTGCCATTCATGGCAAAACAGGAACCGGAAGAAAAGTCAATAATCCGCTGCGCAATCTCCACATCCAGACCTTCCACATTGAGTACAACCGTGCGGTTCATAAGAAGCGTCTCTGTAATCTCCCTGGAATCCTCAAAGGATGTCGGTTTGATGACGCATACTGACATATTATTGCTGTTCTGACGTTTCGTGGTGCGCATTGGAGTGATTTTGTTAGGAACCGGCTTGGGTTGTTTCTTCTCTTCTTCCTTATAGGTCTCTGCCTCTTTCTCTTTACGGGAAGATTTTTTCCTTACCGGTTCTTCTTCCTCCTCGTCATAATAGTCATCATCATAAAAATCGTCCTCATCATCCGGACTCAGACGCATGACATCCATAAATTTATCAAATAAACCCATTATTTAATCTCCTACTCTATCTATTTATAATTACGTGCCCCGAAGATTCCGGTTCCCACACGAACTAATGTGGCGCCTTCTTCAATCGCAACGGTATAATCTCCGGTCATACCCATAGAAAGCACATGCATAGTTACATTATCAATGTTTTTCCTTGTTATGTCAACAGATAATTGCTTTATATTGCGAAAATATTGGCGGTTTTCCTCCGGATCTTCGACATATGGCGCAATTGTCATCAGCCCTTCGATTCTAATATTTTCTAATTCTGCGATTTCTTCCACCAGTTGAATCGCATCTTCTCTATGGATGCCGAACTTGCTTTCCTCTTCTGCAATATTCACTTCCACCAGAATTGGTACGACAATATTTTTTTTCTTAGCCTGAATGTTGATTTCCTCTGCAAGCCGGTAAGAATCGACAGAATGTATCAAACATGCTTTATCAATGACTTGTTTTACTTTATTACGCTGCAAATGTCCAATCATATGCCAACGGATATCCTTTGGCATTTCTTCGTATTTGGATGCCAGTTCCTGCACCTTATTCTCTCCGAAATCACGAATTCCCTCTTCGTAGATTTCCAGAAGCATTGACACAGGTTTGGTCTTGCTGACTGCAATCAATGTGATGTCTTCTCTGTTTCTTCCGGCTTTTTCACAAGCCTGTAAGATGTTTTTTTCAACTTCCTTCAGATTCTCTTTTAACATTTCTATCACCTTTCTATGTTAATAAATCAAATCATCTTCCTCTACTTTATTTCCTTCTAATGCAATGTGGTCATACAGGGATATTCCATAGCTCGTACCCATTCGAACAATGGTATACTCATCATTTTGATAGAGAACATCAATCTGCTTAAATACGGCAAAACCTTTATTCACGTTGTAAACGCCGGAAAGTGTTTCCGTGTCGCGAATCGTATACGTCTCATTGGAGTCAGGCTTTCGTATAACAGTTCCTGCCTGAATCAACTCATCTTTTTCAATATAATAAACGTCGTCTGTCTCATAATATAATGTCGTCTCCACAAATACCATTGCAGCCGAAGCAGATTCGGCAGGTTGTTCCACCAGCAGACCATTACTGTTGGAATTTCCTCCCTTGGAGAAATACTCCTTTGGCACTGTAAAAAATTCTTTTTCTGTTATTGCGCTGTTTGGCAGCTTTAACCCGCTTTCCTCATCAATCAAAAGCTCAATTTCAACAAAACGGTCGCCGCAAAATCGAACCATGTGATCCTTCAAGGAAAGAATCATATAATAATTGTCCCCTATTTTTTGAAATTCATAATTTACCCAGCAGCTAATGCCGTCTTTTTTAAACTGAATATTTACAACGTTCTTGGCAGCCAGACGTTCATAGGTTGAATCCGATACAGGAAATACAATGTTCCAGTTTTCGCTGGTAATCAGCTTGTATGCCGGTTCACCTGCCTGCACTTCCGCATTCTGTTTTAAACTTACTTTATTATAATTTAATGCATTCATCATTTCTGGTGAAAAGGAATCCATCGTAACATTCTCATATCCATCCGTGTAATAAACCACAATGCCGGGTTCGGTAGCATTTACCAGATGAAAAGTCTGATTCGTCTGTGCATAGGAAGTATAATCGCCCAACGAATTTAACGCTTTCTGATTCATGGTCTCCATCAACAGCGCCTCCAGTTCTTCCTTAAAGGTATAGACCTGATAAAAACTGGTAGATTGATAGGCGTTACTGAAACCGGAAATCTTATCCTTTAAAGCCAGATAATCTTCACTATCCAGTTCTGCTTCTTGACTTGCCGAAGAACTTATCTTTTCGGCGACATTTCCTGTTTCATCCACGGAATAGACTAGGTTGTTATAGCTTGTCTTTGCTGCATCCCGGAGATAGTAATTAATATAGCCGCTATAATTAGAAGAGATAATTTTTTCCTCTCTCAAAACCAGTCCATAATATGTATTGTTCTCTGCGATTGTACCTTGACCTACTTCGTATACAGCAATGTGCTCTGACGTAAAATAAGAAAAAATATAAAAAACAATATAAATAAATATAAATCCAAAAACCACCACACCAATGTTTATATGAAAGGGTTTTCGGTATTTTACAACCTTTTTTCGTTCTGCCATATCAACCACCTTTTCAAATATTATTATTTTAGCATGTTTTCAGACAGAATACAAACAATTACGAAAACATCTTATGATTTTTGAATAAGAAGTTTTTTTTAGAACATACTATGGAAAAGGAGGATTGTACGATGAATTCAAAAGGATTAGATTATACGTTGCTTACTCTGGTTATTATAGGTGCGATTAACTGGGGGCTTATCGGCTTCTTTCGCTTTGACCTTGTAGCATTTTTATTTGGAGATATGAGCTGGCTTTCCCGTATTATCTATGCAGTAGTCGGAATCAGCGGACTCTATATTATCAGCACTTACGGACGCATCCGCTCAGTTGATCAGGCATAAGCGACATCGGATATACCAAAGAACGGTGTCTTAAGCCAAAACTTAAGACACCGTTTACACATCAAGCGTGTTATATTCTTATTCTTATAATGAAAGAATTATTTTTGCCTTTGCACAGTCTGGAAGTTCCTGTTCTGATTTGGATACGCTTAAAACAAATTTCATATTATAGGTTTCGCTGATAACATCCAATTTCTCTATGGCATGACGGATTTCCTCATCTTTCATACAAGAGATTGTCAGAAAACTATCTAAGTACATGGATTCAAGATCATTGTCCTGTGAAACAACACCGCAGATGAATCCTAAAAATTCATCGCAATTGTTGATCGGATAGTCCTTTACATTGATTAATCGGACTTTGTTTGAGAGTTCATACATATGCTTATGGCTCTTATCGAGATATACGATACTGCCATTTGCCGATTTTACTTCTTCATTTACCTTGTCTAACAGATGTTTTGTCTTTCCTTTACCTTTTTCACCAGCAATAATCTCTATCATAGATATATCCTCCAGTCTGCTTACTCTAAGAGTAGTATTTTGTAGTGTTTCATAATATTATATTATGTAACCAACCGTCAGATTGATTACAAGTAATACGTTTCCTTTATTATATCCTATCTGCATGATAAAAACAATATTCAATTTCCATAACCCGACAGTATCTGATTCATCAAAAGATACAAATTGCTTCTGCCGTCTGCCTTTAAAACGATTGATATAATCTGCTCTCCGGCAGCATTCTCGGTCAGAAGAACCAGACAAAAGCCGGCGTCTCCGGTTGTACCGGTTTTCCCTCCGATTACGGTAAAATTATCCGGTGCATCCGCTTCACCGCTGAAATACCGGTTCGTAGAGCTCCACTCCTGTGTAGCTTCACTTCCGTCTGCATGCGTATAATTGACGGTATAAGAAGTGGTATTTATTAAATCACAGAAGGTATCGTCTTTTATGGCGGCATTAAATAACAGGTATAAGTCATATACCGAAGTATAGTGATCCTCATCCGGTAACCCATGCGGATTTACAAAATGAGAATTTGTCGCTCCAAGCATCCGTGCCTCTTCGTTCATTTTTACTGCGAAGCTTTCGGTATCTCCGCTCAGATATTCCGCAATTGCAATTGCAGCGTCATTTCCGCTGCGCATTATCAGTCCATAAAGTAAATCTTGAAGCGTCATTTTGTCCCCGGCTAAGAGTCCGCAGGTAGATGAGTCGCTGTCTAAATCCACAGCATTCTCGCTGACAGTGATAACATCATTCAGATTTCCTTCCTTCAATGCAAGATATGCGGTCAGAATCTTAGTCGTACTTGCCGGATATAGCTTATCATAGATATTTTGTGCATAAGTAATCTCACCAGTTGCGGTATGAAAAACACCGGCGCCTGCTGCGACCTGCGAATCCGTTGTATCCGTTCCCAGATTCTCTGATCCACCCACACAAAGCTCTTCTGCAAAAAAAGAATTGGAACTATCTGTATGCTTTGTCTGATAAGCGGTCTGCTGTACATTGTAGCGGTTAGCAAGCTCCGTTTCCTCTCCGCCGCAGCCGGCAATTGTTAATGCGAGCGCCGGAACGAGCAGTACCGCAAGAATTTTATTTATACATTTCACGCCACTCTAAATCTCCTCTGTCTAATGACTTAATCAATAATTCAGCAGTAGCAAGATTCGTTGCTAATGGAATATTGTGTGTGTCACAAAGCCGTACCACACTGTTGACGTCCGGCTCGTGTGACTTCTGCGTCAAGGGATCACGAAGGAAAATGACAAGGTCAATTTCATTATGTTCAATCTGTGCCCCAAGCTGCTGTGCTCCGCCCAGATGTCCCGCAAGATATTTATGAACGGAAAGATTTGCCACCTCCTCTATCAGCCTACCTGTTGTTCCTGTCGCGAACAACTCATTTTTGCAAAGAATCCCTCGATAAGCAATACAGAAATTCTGCATCAGCTTCTTCTTGGAATCATGCGCAATCAATCCAATATTCATGATACTCCTCCTATCCATATTTTCTGGGCTGAAGACCGACATTTAATACAAGTCCTATTCCGATAAAACAGGACACCAGAGACGTAAGACCATAGCTTACAAACGGTAACGTCAAACCGGTATTTGGCATCATGCCCGTAACTACACATATATTCACAAATCCTTGGAACCCAAGCATTGCCGCAACTCCGCAGCAAATTAATTTCCCGGATAAGTCTTTCGCTTTTCTTGAAATCAAAATGCATTCCAATGCAATTGCCAGTAATAAAAAGATAATCAGAACACCGCCTACAAACCCAAGTTCTTCACCGGCAACAGAAAATATAAAGTCTGTTTGGGATTCAGAAATAAAATCCCCGTTTTTTACGGATGCGACGTCCGTATTATTTAATCCCTTTCCCCAAAGCTGACCGGAACCAATCGCCATAATTGAGTTCTGCTGCTGATAAACGGTATCAGGATATTTCTCAGGCTCCAGCCATCCCATAATACGTTCGTATTGATATCCGTTCAGAATCTTTTGATCCGGCTGCAAAATCAAACTAATCAGTACAAGCGCAGCTGGAACCGTGATTCCAAGGACACCCAAAATTATTTTATAACTTAATCCCGCAATAAACAAGAGGGCAATAAAAATTAATGCCGTAACAATCGTAGTAGATAAATCCGGCTGCTTATAAATTAGAGCCAGCGGGATTCCTCCTAATACAACGGATATCCCCAAAATTTTTATGGTATTTAAATTTTCCTGATATTTTGCAAAAAAGTATGCAAAAAACAAAATCAGGCATATCTTAGACAACTCGGAAGGCTGGAATCGAATTCCTGCGATCTCAATCCAGCGGGTAGCGCCTTTACTGTTATCACCGATTACAAATATAAGCAGTAAAAGACCAATATTAAAAAGATAGATCAACCAACTAAATTTCAATATAAAAGAATAATCAATCAGGGACACTACAAGCATTGCAGCCAGTCCTAAACACATTCCTAATATCTGTTTATTCTGTACGGATTTCTCCGCGCTTCCGATTACGGCAATGCCGAGCAATGTCAGCAGCACCACATAGATCACCAGTCGTATACGATAATTCTTTAACCGATATTGTTTTAACATAACGCCATCCAATCTGTTCTATTTTGCAGAATGCTTTAAATCCTTAATAGGAATATTTGCAAACAGTGCCGGAACAGTTCCGTTATTACCGTCAGACTCTGTCTGGGTAATCTGGATATCCAGTCCTTCCGCATCTATTTCCATGTACTTTGATATTACCTGAATAATATCGTTTTTTATCTGCTCCATTACGTCAGGGGAACAGTCTGCCCGGTCAGAAATCAACAATAATTTCAATCTGTCTTTTGCAACATCACCGGAATTTTTTTTCTTAAAAAAATCCATAAATCCCATCTTATGATTTCCTCCCTAGTTTTTCTTGAACAAACCGACAAACTTGGACCACACGCCGTTTTTATTATCCAAATCAAGAAGCGGTACTTCCTCTCCTAGAATACGATGACAGATATTTAAATATGCCTGTCCAGCGAGAGAATCCGAACCTACGAGCGGTTCTCCCTGATTCGTAGAAATAACGATCTGTTCATCATCCGGAACAGCGCCGATTAAATCAATTGCAAGGATTTCATGGACATCTTCAATTGACATCATATCTCCGCGTTTTACCATATCCATTCTCAAACGATTGACAATCAGTTCTATTTTACTGATTTCATTCGCCTCTAAAAGCCCGATGATACGGTCCGCATCGCGAATAGCGGAAACCTCCGGCGTAGTAACTATCAATGCGCGATCCGCAGCGGCAATCGCATTTTGGAATCCCTGCTCGATACCGGCCGGACAGTCAAGAAGTATGTAGTCATATTCCTCCCTTAGCTCATCTACCAGCTTTTTCATCTGCTCCGGATTGACGGAGGATTTATCTCTGGTCTGTGCAGACGGCAGCAAACAGAGATTCGGGTATTTTTTATCTTTGATTAAAGCCTGCTTAATTCTGCAATTCCCCTCTACTACATCAACCAAGTTATAGACAATGCGGTTCTCCAAGCCCATTACCACGTCTAAGTTACGAAGTCCGATATCTGTATCTATCAATACTACCTTTTTATCCAGTTGTGCAAGTCCGGTACCGACATTGGCAGTTGTTGTCGTTTTACCAACGCCGCCCTTTCCTGATGTAACAACAATTACTTCGCTCATTTTAGTTTCCTCCTAAATATATTTGCAACCTATGATACGTCATCGTATCCGGTTTTTACCGAAAAATCCTTTGGTAATCGGCTCAATTAAAATGGCATCTCCTGATACTACTGCCATCTGTGGTTCCATGGCTTTCTTACGGTTCTTGATGGCTAACAGCGGACCTTTGTCTGCACTTCGGCCTATTACATTTCCAATTTTTATCTGAACTGGATCCATATCCAGCGCCGCCACGAAAGTATTTTCATCTCCTGAGGCGCCGGCATATGCATTGCCCTTTAGGGAACCAAGTACAACAATATTGCCCTTTGCAATAATTTTGGCGCCCGGATTTACATCGCCTAAAACAATCAGGCTGGTCTCGCATTCAAGCACCTGACCGGAACGCAGGGTTCCCTTATAAAATTCACCGGTCCTGCCTGACTGGATTTCGTCAAATTCTTTTATTTTGTCAACATAAAAAGCATCTTTTGATTCATCCTTGTCGATGATACACACAATCTCAATCGAAGTATTGGCCGATATCAGTTCTAAAATCTCACACTCTTCTGCCTGAGATAAATCTCTACCTTCAAAGGATAGCCCAATTCTTGCATTTTTAAAAAATTTATCGGATTCTTTGAATTTTTTTAGTATCTCCTGCTTTAATTCCCCAAATGGCAGATTCTTATCCAGAATCAGATTGATTCCATGAGGATTGCTTTTTAAAATCACAGGTTGTGGCATGTCATTCCTCCTAATCGTTAATTGAGTTGGTCGTTGCACCGACATCTTCTGCCTGTCCGTCAATTAAGGTTTCCGCACTTTCCAGATTAAAATAATATTTTAACACATTTGACGCCAAATAAGTAGCATTTGCTGAACTATATCCATAGGCAATTCTGGTCGCAATGGATATCTGCGGATTCTCATAAGGGGCATATCCTACGAACAGTGCATGGTTTGGACGGGTAAGAATCTGCTGTGCCGTACCGGTCTTGCCTGCTGCGCTCACGCCGAATTCATCGAATTGTTCGTGCGTCTCTACCACCATGCGCATTCCGGTGTGGATGGCGTCCCATGTCACATCACTTACGGTATCCACGGTATTGCGGACGCCCGGTTTATAATCCGTTATTATATTTCCATCAGAATCCGTCACTTTATCCAGCAGTGTATATTCATAAACAGTACCTTTATTGGCGACTGCCGTTACATAACGCGCCAACTGTACCGTAGTGAAGTTGCTGTTACTCTGCCCGATTGCTGCCGTTAGAGGGAAGGAATCTGCCATCTGAGGCGCACTCTCCGGTATTTCAATTCCGGTTGTCTCGTCCAAGCCAAACAATGAAGCATACTTTTCCAGAACGGCGATACCCTGCGATTCATTGTAAACGCCGCTGGAACGGCTCATTCGAAAACCGACTTCATAGAAGAAATAGTTGCAGGAGTCCCGTATTGCCTCGGAAACATTTATTTTGCCGTGGTTTCTTGGGAATATCCAGCATTTCGGTCCGTCAACCACCTCTTCAAACTGTCCTTTATCTTCAATTTCCTCTTCGGTAGAAGAAAGATATCCTTCTGTCAGTCCTGCCGCCGAGGTAATCATCTTAAAGGTAGATCCGGGAGCCGTCCGCTGCTGGGTTGCATAATTGTACTGCGGCAGTGATAAGTCCTCGTTCAGCAGCCGAAAATATTCTGCATCCACGGAATTGGCAAGCCGGTTATTGTCATATCCCGGATAAGTGACGCAGGCAAGCAGCTCTCCGGTATTCACATCGGTAATGACACATGAGCCGGAACACGGGTCTAAGGCAAGCTGTGCCGGGGTGATTTCCAGATTCTTTATCTTTTTCTTTAAAAAATCAAAAGAGTTCTCTGTCCCTTGGCGCAAGGCTGCGGCTTCCTCTTCATTATATTTCAAGACTCCCTGATCGTAGAGCACAAGGCATAGCTGAGTGCCGCTTACCAAATCATCCAGTATCAGATACTTGTAAATTTTTTTGGCAAATTTACGGTCAGTTCTTAAATCGCTCAGAATGTATTCTACCAGTGCGCTGTAAATCTCAGTGGAATCTGCATACTTTCCATCCACAGAAAATCTTGTAATGTCAATCCAATTCTGTGCAATCGCATGATTTAAATATTCTGAGAGACTGATTTTATCATTCTTCCAGTCCAGATAAACTTGGTCCGAGGTATTAATACTGTCTTTCAGTAGAATTTCCTGATCTGTCAGCGCGGTGACAATGTAAGTCATATACACCTGCTGCTCCTCTTCCAAGTCCTCGTAAACCGTTGGAGAAGATGCAGTAAGCTGTCCCTGCAGAATGTTCAGCACCTGTTCACGCTTGCTCACAAATGCCTGATGCACAGCCCGTTCTGTTTCAGAAGCATCCTCCGCCTCAAAATGATTAATATCAATTACATTATTGTTTATCAGTGCATAATAAACATCATAAATCGGAATCTTAATATCGGAAGCGCTGCTTCCCGAAGCAGTAACGTATTCCTTTATATTTTCAATCTTAGAATAGACAATTCCTGCAATTTCCTGTTCTATTAGTTTATAGACTGCTTCCTGCAGCTCCTTATCAATAGACAAATAAACGTCGTTTCCAACAGAGGGTTCTATGCGGCTGCTTGTTTCTAATACCCGCCCCACACTGTCTACATAGACGGTTTCAGAGCCTTTCGTACCCTGAAGCTGCTCGTCCATGACTTGTTCAATACCGGATTTACCGACAACATCCGTAAGTGAATAAGAATCGTTTTTTTCTGAAAGCTCTTCATATTCTTCCTGCGAAATCTTTCCGGTATGCCCGATCAGATGCGCAAAATACTTACTGTCAACATATTTACGTGTGGTATCTTCTTCCACAGAAATCCCTTGTAATTCTGCAAGATTTTCATTGATATACGCCATTGTTTCTTCGCTTACATCGAGTGCGACCGGCGTTGTAATATATTTCTGATAACTATTCTGTGAAATGGCGTAACGGATGACCAGTATCCGGTACAGATCCTCTTGCGGATAATCCTCCGTTGTCAGACCGTAGCCATAGTTGTCCCGCTTCTCGCACAGATACTCAACCACCTGCTCGGCAGTTGCTTCGGCTTCAATATAGCCAAGTTTTGAGTTTGTAGTCAAAAACTTCTCGTCCGAGATGGTTTTCCGTCCGTATACATCTGCCAGAAAACGGAGCCTCGCATTCCCTTCCACCTGAAAGGAATATGTACCATCCTCGTTCAATGCGATATTGAAATTATTGTCAATCTTATCCCCGTTCTTGTCTAAAACTTTTAAAATACGCGCCAGTTCCTGATTTAACTTCTCATTTTTATCTCTGGTGCCGGAATAGCTTCCGTTATCCTCAATGTGAATGCTGTAAGCAAGCTCATTGTAGGCGAGCACTTCTCCGTTTCTGTCGTAGATATTGCCGCGCGTACTGGTCAAGGTTCTGTTTTTCTGTATCTTTAAACTGTAATTCTCCTGATAACTTGCTCCATTTACAATCTGTAAAGTAAAAATACGCCAGATCAATACGCCAAACATAAGAATCAATATCAGCGCAAGAATCAGTGTTCTGGAATTAAATAAGTTTTTGAAAAAGACTTTTATAGACTTAAACAAATTTCTTTGCACTCCTTTTTTCAATATATTCTAGCCGTTGATTGATTTTCAGTATGATAAAGTATAGTACGATTGTTACTAAGAGAGTATAAACTAATTCCGGGATTATGATATGAATCATAAAATAGCCAATTTGAAAATTGCCCCGGAAGAAAAAACGCAGCACATAAACTCCCAGATTGTAGAGGATGTCGCTAATTCCAATCAAAAATAGTGGAAGCTTGATATCATCCGGGAAAAACTGCTTCCGGAAGAAACCGTTAAAATATCCGATATACATGTATTCCAACGCATAAAATCCAAGGATTCCGCCGAAGAAAATATCCATCAGCATACCGCAAAAGAAACCAATGAACAGACCTTCCTTTTTTCCGCGCATGAAACCGAACGCCGCAGTCACGACCAGCAAAAGATTCGGTGCAATATTTGCAAAGGAAAGCGCCCGAAACAATGTGCTCTGTAATAGAAAACAGATAATGATGATGACTGCAACACTTATTTTTCGTCTCATTCCGTCACTCCGTTCTCTTTTTTTTCTAAAATAACCAATACTTCCTGAATATGTTCAAAATCTACTGCCGGCGTTACGCGACCGGATTTGGTCAGGTTATTGGAATCTATCGTAAGTTCGCTGATGTAGCCGATCAGGATTCCCGGCAAAAATTTACTGCTGACCGAGGAGGTTACGAGCTGATCGCCCGGCTGTACTTTGTCGTCACTGTCATTTAAGGATTTCAGCTCAATGGTCTGATTCTCCGTCATCATCTGTAAATCGCCGTTTACTACACAATTGTCCGATGTGGAAGTTACCATACTGCTGACACTGCTGATGTCGTCGATAATCGACCGAACCTTGGCATAATGCGGTCCCACGTCAATTACGATTCCGACTAATCCGCTTCCTGCAATGACGTTCATATCCTTCTCGATGCCGTCTTGGGAGCCCTTATCAATAATAAAGATGGAAAACCAGTTTCCGGTATCTTTTCCGATGACATGGGCTGCCGCTTTTTCATATTCGGGATATCTTTTATCCAGTTCCAAAAGCTCCCGCAGATTCTCAAGCTCATACTGGTTCAGCTTTACCGTATTCAATTCTAAGGTAAGCTCGTCCACCTGCTGCTTTAACTGTTCGTTCTCCGCCATGACATCTTTTAAGTTCTTCAAATTATCTGCTTTATCCATAATCCAGGTTCCGACACTGTTAAGCCCGCGCTGCATTGGACCGAACACCGTTCCGGCAATGGTATTTAACGGACCGCCGCCAAGATTCATGGTAAAACTCACATACATCGTTCCGATACATAAGATTGTCAAGACCATCAGTATATATCGGGTAGGAATAGTAAATTTGGATTTACGTCTCATATTCTGCCTCTATCTGTTATCTATACATTTTCGCTCTCAGGCTATAGCTCAGATGCTTGAATTTCTCATCTGATACAATCTTTAGCAATCCTCTTACGGCACTTTCTTCCGGGTTTTCACACCGGTTTACCCGGATATTTGTAATCTGCGTGAACAAAGTATCCAGATTGGAAATCATGGAGGCTCCTCCCGTAATATAAATTCCCGAATGAATAATATCCTTGGCAAGCTCTGGCGGGGTCTTCTCCAGTATCATCTTGATAGAATTGCAAATGGAATTCAGGTTGTCCTTAATGGCGTCGTAGATGACCTTTGCCGTAATTTCCATCTCGATCGGCAGACCGCTTACCACATCGCGGCCTACGATTACCATGCTTTTATCCAGATTTTCCTCGATGCCGGAGCCTAATTGCTCCTTTAAGGATTTCGCTGTTTTCTGTCCGATGACCAGATTAAAATTCCGTTTGATATAACTGATGATAGATTCGTCAATCCGGTTGCCGCCGAAATGAAGAAGATCGCTTAACACAAGTCCGCCCAGTGAAATAACGGATATTTCAGTCGTGTCAGCGCCAATATCTACAATCATCGTACCGGTCGGCTCGTTTACATCCAGTCCCAGCCCGACCGCGTCTGCAATGGACTTCTCGCAGAGCAGGACGGAACGCGGCTTCATCCTGCTCTGGGCAAAGATGTCAAAGAACGCCTTTTTTTCTACCTCTGTTATATCGGTAGGTACTGCAACAATAAAATCGGCGCCCCGAACCTTTCCTTTTGCATGTTTCTCGATGAACTCACTGATCATGGTCTGCATATTGGCAAAATCCGCAATGACTCCATTGACAATCGGGAATGTCACCTGAATACTCTCCGGCGCTTTTTCATACATGGCATATGCAGTGTCTCCGTATGCATACATCTGGTTTTTATTCACGATTGCAATGGTATTCTTTTCATTGAGTATTTTCCCGGATGCCTTGCAATATACTTTTAAATTCGAGGTTCCTAAATCAATTCCATAAATATTGTTTGACATTTTTATCTCCCTTCGGGTCAAACTAACCCTTGTTCCTTAAAGCTGTAATATCGATTGTCGCCAATGATAATATGGTCGGACAGACGGATTCCCAGCAGTTCCCCGCATAGCTTTACCTGTTCTGTCACTCTTTTGTCTGCCGGACTTGGTTCCGGCTCTCCGCTTGGATGGTTATGCAGCAAAATAATGGTTACTGCATGGCGGTCCACTGCCCGCAGAAATATTTCCCTTGGAGAAACAAGGGATGCGTTTACCGTTCCAACGGATATCATTTCGTCCCCGATCAGCCTGCATTTCGTATCATACATACTGACCAGCAGGACTTCTCTTTCCTCATACCGAAGCTGCTCCATATAATAATCCGCTACCGCTTTTGCATCATTTAAGGTAATTCCCTGAAAATGCCTTGCCATAGAGATACGTTTGGATATCTCACCGATACATTTTAACTGAATTGCCTTCACTCTTCCGATTCCCGGAAGCAGCTGCAAGTCTTCTCTGTTCATCCGGTACAGATTCAATAATCCGCCAGGTTCTTTTGCAAGAATGTCCCTTGCCAGCTCTACTGCAGTCTTGCCGCTTGTTCCTGTTCGGAGAATGACTGCAAGCAATTCTGCGTCTGAGAGATTCGCTGCACCTCGGTTTTCGCACTTCTCATATGGAAGCTCACCATCCGGTATTTGTCTGTTGATGGTCTGTCTGTTAGTTGTCTGTCTGTTATTTTTTAACATAATTATCCTTTCCACTCTCTCACTGTGGTTGAAATTATGTAAACCAATGCCAAATTTAGGCATATATAATATTAACACATCATATCTATATTAACAAGTTTCTGTTCATAAAGTTTTTGAAGAGACATCAGGATTCCTAATTTTGCATGATACCATGTCAGCCCGCCTTGAAAATATACGGCATAGGGAGGCTTCAGCGGACCGTCTGCGGACAGTTCAATAGATGAGCCCTGTACAAAAGCCCCGGCTGCCATGATGACGTCGCTGTCATACCCCGGCATAGCCCAAGGCTCCGGCGTTACATAGCTGTCTACCGGTGCAGCCGCCTGAATTCCTTTGCAGAATGCAATCAGACCTTCCGGAGAATTCAGCGTTACGGCCTGAATAATGTCATGCCGGCTCTCCGTACCGTTCGGTATGACAGGAAATCCCAAACGCTCATAGATATTTGCCGCAAATATAGCTCCTTTTAACGCTCCGCTCACTACGACTGGCGCTTGAAACAATCCCTGATAGAAGGACTGGACGACATTTAAGGACGCCCCGACTTCTTTTCCAAGTCCCGGAGAGGTCAGACGGTATGCGGCGTTTTCCACGCATTCTTTCTTTCCGACAATATATCCCCCGATGGGCGCCAGCCCGCCTCCCGCATTTTTTATCAGTGAACCTACGATCATATCCGCTCCCACATCCAAAGGTTCCCGCTCTTCGACAAATTCGCCATAGCAGTTATCTACCATGCACAATGTATCAGGCTTGATTGATTTGATAAAGGAAATCAGCTCGCCGATACGCTCGACAGAAAGGGTCGGTCTTGTCTGATATCCTTTGGAACGCTGTATCGTGACAAGCCTTGTTTTATCATTTAGCGCCTTTTTGATATTTTCATAGTCAAAACTGCCGTCGGCAAGCAAATCCACCTGACGGTATGTAATCCCATACTCTGCAAGAGACCCCTTAGACGGACGGATGCCGATGACTTCTTCTAAGGTATCATAGGGTTTTCCTACAGGGGAAAGCAGTTCGTCTCCCGGTCTGAGATTAGACATCAATGCCAATGCAAGCGCATGTGTTCCACAGGTAATCTGCGGCCGCACCAATGCGTCTTCTCCGTGAAAACAGTCTGCATAGACCTTTTCCAAGGTATCCCGCCCAAGATCGTTGTAGCCGTAGCCGTTCGACATGGAGAAGCATTCGGCGCATACCTTATTTTTCTGCATTGCCAGGATAACCTTCATCTGATTGTATTCCGCCGTTTCATCAATCTTTGCAAAACGTCCTTTTAGTTCTTCTTCTATTTTTGAGCCAAACCGGTATACCTCTTTACAGATTCCAAGCCTTTCATATTCCTTTTCAATCTTCTGTGAATCCATGATTTCCTCCATTACATTTTACTGCACATAATATTTGATTTTTAGTATATTACAGACATTCTTTTTTAAATCTTTCTGAAGAAATGATATGTCTCTCTTTCAGTGTTTCCAAGATAGAAGAAAGTATTGCATTTTCTTGGTAAGAAAATTTATCTTTCTCTAACCAGATTACATCCCGTTCCCGTTTGAACCATGTAAGCTGGCGCTTTGCAAAATGTCTGGTGTCTCGTTTTAAAATGTAGACCGCTTCTTCTAAGGTGAGCTCTCCTTCCAGATAGCGCAGAATTTCTTTATAGCCCAAGCCCTGCATGGATACCATATCCTTTGTATATCCCATTTCAGAAAGCCGCCGCACCTCTTCCACAAGCCCTTGCTCTAACATCAAATCTACCCGAAAATTAATTCTTTCATACAATTTTTCACGTTTATCATTCAGAACAAAATAGGCAAAATTATAAGGTGACTCTTTGGCGCGCTCTTTTTCATTGTGCTCGGAAATCAGCTTTCCACCGGACTCTTCATAGAATTCTAATGCGCGGATGATACGCTTGATATTATTGGGATGAATCGCCTCCGCCGCTTTTGCGTCACGTTCCTTTAGCATTTCGTGAAGAAATACGCTGCCCTTTTCCGCTGCCAGCTTCTCCAACGCCTTTCGATATGCGCTGTCGCATTCCTGCTTAGTAAAATCAATATCATACAAAAGCGCCTGTATATAGAATCCGGTGCCGCCGGCAATGATGGGAATCTGTCCGTCTGCATAGATTTTTTCAAGATAGCGCTTGGCATATTCCTGAAACTTTACCACATGGAATTCTTCCTCCGGTAAAAATTCATCAATAAGATAATGGGGTATTCCCTGCATTTCTTCTCTAGTCACCTTAGCGGAACCGATATCCATATATCGGTATACCTGCATGGAATCGGCTGAAATGATAGCTCCGTCTATCCGTTTTGCCAGCTCGATGGACAGGGCTGTCTTTCCGACTGCCGTTGGTCCGGTCAGTATTATAATCGGCTTTTTCATGGTATCCTCCAGTCAAAGACCCCGCCGCAAGCAGCGGGGCATAAATATTGAAATGCCCCAAGGGGCGGGGGATTTGACCCTCGCGGCAGTCGCCAAATGTCTGCAAGCAGTCACTTGGCTCGTTGCTCGCGGGAATCATACAATCCTCTTAAATTTCTTTTCCAGCTCATATTTTGTCATGGCAATAATGGTCGGTCTTCCGTGCGGACAGTGATAAGGATTTTCTAAGGTCAAAAGTTCTCCGATCAAATGCTCTGCTTCCTGATAGGACAAATGGTGATTTCCCTTGACTGCCGCCTTACAGGACATGGACGCTACCCGCTCTAAAATCATATCCGGCGCTCCGTTTTCCGGTATATGCTCCAGTTCATCTAACATCTGTATCATCAATTCTCTTGTATCCAGCCGGAACATATTTCCCGGAACTGCGCTTACCGCATATTCATTTCCCCCGAAATGCTCGATTTCATAGCCGATTTTTTCAAACTGTGCACGAAATTTCTGTAAGGTTTCCTCTTCCAGCAGAGAAAGCGTTAAAATGACCGGCGGGCTGATGCGCTGGGAGGTATGTTCTTTTCTGGCAAGCTGTTTCATTGTCCGCTCATAGAGAACCTTCTCATGCGCAGCGTGCTGGTCGATAATATAAAGCTTCTCATCGAACTCCACAAGCCAGTAAGTGTCGAAAACCTGACCGATAATCCTATGCTGCTTTACGGATTTCACATCCAAAAAAGACGCCTGTTCATATGTGATAGTTTCCTGCACCTGTGAAACAGTATCTTCTTGCGTCTTACTTGGAATTTCCTTTGCTTCGGGAATCTGTTCCTCTGTCTTGTAGGATGCAGCCGCTCTTTTTTCCAAAGTCTTTTCGTATTTCGGCTCATAAGGACTGTCCTTTTGGACAGCTTGGCGGACAGCCTCCAAACGCTTCTTCTCGAAGGGTTCCGGAATCGGGTTTAAAATCTTAGCCTCTGTTTTTTTCTTTTCTTCGACTACAGGAACCTGCGGAATCAATTCCCTATGGCTCAATTTACTGCGCAAATTTTCCACCAGTTTTTCAAAAATCATAGGCTGGTTGGAAAAACGAAGTTCCATCTTGGTTGGATGTACATTGATGTCCAGTAATGTCGAATCAATTGTAAAATAGAGTACCACGAAAGGGTACTGATGCTGCATCAGATAAGGCTTATATGCCTCTTCGATTGCCCTTGACAAAAGACTGCTCTTAATGTATCGCCCGTTAATGAAATATGTCTCAAAATTTCGGTTTCCGCGGGATATCTGCGGTTTTCCGATATATCCCTTAACTGAAAACAGCTCGTTTTCCTCCTCAAGCTCAAGCAGCGCCCCGGTAATATCCCTGCCGTAGATATGGTAGATGATATCCTTGACATTGGAATTTCCGGAAGATTGAAGCTTCACCTGTCCGTTTAGAATAAATTTAAATGAGATATCCGGATGGGACAAAATCATCCGCTGCATCAAATCCTGAATATAACCGCCCTCTGTCTGCGGGGACTTTAAAAATTTTTTTCTTGCAGGAGTATTGTAAAAAAGGTTGCGAACCAGAAAGGTCGTCCCCTCTGGAGCCCCGATTTCCTCCATAGATACTTCCTTTGAACCCTCTATCACATAACGTATTCCGGTAAATTCCTCCGGCGTTTTTGTGATCAGCTCTATCTGTGCAACTGCTGCAATACTCGACAGAGCCTCGCCGCGGAACCCCAGCGAAGTTACCGTCAGCAAATCCTCCACAGAGTGGATTTTGCTCGTGGAATGCCGCAGAAATGCAAGCGGAATCTGATCCTTCTCAATGCCGCAGCCATTATCGGTAATACGGATAAAGGAAATTCCCCCCTCCTTTATCTCCACTGTAACCGCATTAGCTCCCGCATCCATTGCATTTTCTACCAGCTCCTTGACCACCGAACTGGGCCGCTCAATCACTTCGCCTGCTGCTATCTTATCAATAGTCTCCTGACTTAATAATTCTATCTGCGGCATAGCGCACTCCTTCCTCCTCTAAATTAGGTAATTGAGAGATTAATTAATCTTCATAAAATATTTACCAACGGTTTTTCACCTTATTCTGCAATTCATATAATTTATTCATCGCCTCAATCGGCGTCAGATTCCCCAGATCCAGTTCCCGCAATTCCTTGATAATCGTATCATCCCCAAGGGTATCCATCAAAGACATCTGTTCCAAATCCACCTCGTCCAATTTCGGCTTTTTCTTTCCCGCATCATTGGAAAGGCTTTTTGTCGTTATCGTGATATCGTTTTCACTCAATTCCTGCACGATTTCTTTCGCGCGCTCAATGACATTGTCCGGCACGCCGGCGAGCTTTGCCACTTGGATACCGTAGCTCTTATCTGCTCCGCCCGGTACGATTTTTCGGAGGAATACGATATCGTCTCCCTTTTCTTTTACAGCGATACAGTAATTATTGACACTGCTTATCTTTCCTTCCAGTTCTGTCAGCTCATGGTAATGAGTCGCAAACAGTGTCTTTGCGCCCAGAAGTCTGGGATTGCTGATGTGCTCTACCACTGCCCATGCGATACTGAGCCCGTCAAAGGTGCTGGTTCCCCTTCCGATTTCATCCAATATCAACAGGCTGTTCGCAGTTGCATTCCGCAGGATATTGGCAACCTCCGACATTTCTACCATAAATGTACTCTGCCCGCTTGCAAGGTCGTCAGATGCGCCGACCCTTGTAAAAATCCGGTCTACCAATCCGATTTTAGCGGATTTGGCAGGGACAAAGCTGCCAATCTGCGCCATCAGGACAATCAGTGCGCTTTGACGCATATAAGTGGATTTTCCAGCCATATTCGGTCCGGTTATAATGGAAATGCGGTTGCTCCCATTATCCAGATAAGTGTCATTTGCGACAAACATCTCGTTTGCGGTCATCTTTTCCACCACCGGATGCCTTCCCTCTTTGACGTCAATGATTCCCTTTTCATTCAGCTTCGGACGGCAGTAATTATTCTGTTCTGCTACTACTGCAAGGGAAGCAAATACATCCAACTGGGCAACGGCTTTTGCCGTAGTCTGTATCCGCACCACTTCTTCTGCAATTTTCTCCCGCACTTCGCGGAACAATTCATATTCTAAAGAAATCAGCTTGTCTTCCGCACCAAGAATAATATCTTCCAATTCCTTTAATTCCGGTGTGATATACCGTTCGGCATTGGCTAGCGTCTGTTTTCTCGTAAAGTAATCCGGCACGAGATTCTTGTAGGAATTTGTCACCTCCAGATAATAGCCGAATACTTTGTTGAATTTAATTTTCAAATTCTTAATTCCTGTCTTATCCCGTTCCTTGGCTTCCAGTTCCGCCAGCCAGCTCTTTCCTTCGGTCTTCGCTTTCCGCAGGCGGTCAACCTCTTCATGATAACCTTCCTTTATGATTCCGCCGTCATGAACCGTAATCGGCGGCTCTTCATCAATAGATTTTGCAATCAATTCATACAGCTCGTCTAACGTGTCCAGCCGGCTGTAGATATCAGTCAATAGCTCACAATGAAAATCGCTCAGCAGCATTTTCACAGGAGGCAGCATATGTATGGAATTTCGGAAAGCAATCAAATCTCTCGGATTCGCCGACTGGTAGGTCACTCTGGAAATCAGACGCTCCAAATCGTAAACGGGATTTAAATATTCCCGGATTTCTTCTCTGATAATCGCATTAGAGTTCAGTTCCGCAATCGCATCATAGCGTTTTTCGATATCCGCCTTTTCAATCAAGGGCTGCTCGACATAGGAACGAAGCATTCTGGCGCCCATAGCCGTCTTCGTCTTATCCAGCACCCAGAGCAGGGAGCCGCGTTTTTGCTTTTCCCGCAAGGTTTCAACCAGCTCTAAATTTCTTCTGGTAGAGCTGTCGATAATCATGAATTTTCCCGTCCGGTAAGGGTGGATAGAGGTCATCTGGCTCAGGCTGTTCTTCTGTGTCTCATAGAGATAGCGAAGAAGCGCCCCCGCCGCAATGATTCCGCCGGCATAATCAAGCAGACCAAGACCGCTTAAATCCCGAACCTTGAAATGCTCTTTTAATGTATTTTCCGCCGTCTCATCCGAAAAATACCAAGCTTCCAGAGAATACACTGCGATGCCCAGCCGGTGTTTCATATCTGTCAGATCAATTCCGCTGATATAAAATGCCTCATTACAGATAATTTCGGAAGGGGAATATTTATTTATCTCGTCCAGCAGTTTCCGCTCAGATTCCACTTCCGTCACATAGTAATCCCCGGTAGAAATGTCCGCCGCAGAAATGCCGTAGTAGTCTCCTAAATAGGCAATGCTCATGATATAGTTATTCCTTGTTTCATCCAAAGCCTGCATATTGATATTGGTGCCCGGCGTGACGATTCTGGTCACTTCACGCTTCACCATTCCTTTTGCCAGCTTCGGATCCTCGACCTGTTCGCAGATGGCAACTTTATAGCCCCGGTCTACCAGTTTATTCAGATAAGTGTCTGCGGCATGATAGGGTATTCCGCACATTGGCGCCCGTTCTTCCATTCCGCAGCTTTTGCCTGTCAGTGTTAATTCCAGTTCTCTTGATACCGTAACCGCATCATCGAAAAACATTTCATAGAAGTCTCCCAGACGATAGAATAAAATACAGTCTTTATTTTCCTCCTTTGTCTTTAAATAATGCTGCATCATCGGTGTAAATTCTGCCACTTTCATTCTCCTTTTCTTTTGGGTGTTTCATTTCGCTTCTGTCATATTTACTAGCTTACGGCATCGGAGCATATTTTCGGGCTAATGCCTCTGCTATTTTTAAACCGTCCATTGCGGCTGACATGATTCCTCCGGCATATCCTGCGCCCTCTCCGCAGGGGTAAATGCCTGCAATATTGCTTTCAAACTTTTCATCTCTCGATATCCGAACCGGAGAAGAGGTTCTGCTCTCTACACCGGATAAAATCGTATCTGCTCTGTCATACTCCGGAATATATTTTGCAAATTGATGCATGCCTTTGATAAAGCTCTCGGAAATCTCTTTCGGAAAAATTTCCCTAAGATTTGCAAAAGCAGTCTCTCCCTTGACAGCGCTCGCAAATGCGCCGTAGGAATCAGAACTTTTATTATTCTCAAAATCCCCAAAAAGCTGCTGCGGTATTTTCCCACCGCCGATACGGTATGCCCTGCGTTCTAATTCACGCTGGAACGCCACCCCTTTTAACGGACCTTCCCCCGGATAGTCCTCAGGCGTAACCGATACGATAATCGCACTGTTGGCATTTTCACCGTCTCTGCCATGATAGCTCATGCCGTTGACTGCAAGCAGCTCCTCTTCCGAGGAGGCATTTACCACATAGCCGCCTGGACACATGCAGAAGGAATAGACGCCTCTTCCATTGTCCAGATTGGCAGTCAATTTATAGGAGGCTGTGGGCAGATAGCGCATATCTGTTCCCTTATACTGGCATTCATCAATCATTTTCTGAGGATGCTCTACCCGCATTCCTACTGCAAAGGATTTTGCTTCCATACAGATTCCCGTTTTCTCCAACATTTCAAAAGTATCCCTCGCGCTGTGTCCGATGGCAAGCACAAGAAGTTCCGTGTCGATCCATCGGTTTCCATTGACCTCGATTGCCTCTAAACTCCCATTCTTCGTCCGAATCCCGGTCATCTGTGTCTCGAATGCAAAGGTTCCACCCATACGAATAATCTCTTCCCTAAGAGATTTTACCACTTGCTTTAACAAATCGGTTCCAATATGCGGCTTATTTACATAGAGAATCTCTTCCGGTGCGCCGGCGCTTACAAACAGTTCCAGCACACGGCGGTTCCTGCCCGCCACATCCTTCACCAGCGTGTTTAATTTTCCGTCGGAAAACGTTCCAGCTCCTCCCTCTCCGAACTGTACATTGGAATTCTTCTGTAATTTGCCAAAAGCCCAGAATTCTTCTACATCCCTTGTCCTTCGCTCCACGTCCTTTCCGCGCTCAAGTACAAGAGGCTTATATCCGTGAGCGGCAAGCTCGTAGGCTGCAAACAATCCCGCCGGACCGCTCCCTGCAATCACCGGAGGATTCTTAAGCTGCATTTCTCCACACTCCGGGAATTGATATGGCACATTCTTTGCAAGTGATACGCCCGGTACACGCAATTTCTGAATCAGGCTCTCTTCATTCGGGAATCGCAGATCCACCGTATAGACATAGGAGACCTGCTCTCTCTTTCTCGCATCAATGGACTGTTTTACGATTCGATATTCCAATACATCCGTCTCTTTCTGACGGAGCATTTTACATGCTTTTTTTATGATATCCGCTTCCTTGTGGGCAAGCGGAACTTTTACCTGCTGTATGCGGATCATACAATCTCCTTTCCCCTTTTTGCAGCATGCAGTCCTGCAACATATCCGCTGGACCATGCCCACTGCAGATTATAACCGCCGCACTTTCCGTCAATATCTATCATCTCACCGGCGAAAAAAAGACCTTGCACCAGCTTGGATTCAAGCGTCTCATTCACGATTTCCGATGTATCCACTCCGCCGGCAGTTACCTGCGCATGGTCGAATTTCTTCGTTCCTATGATATCTACCCGGAAGTTTCGGATAACGTCTGCAAGTCTTTTCAAGCGAATTTGCCCAACCTTATCCGCCATTTGTTTTTCATCAATCCCAGAAAGGCGTAAAAATACTGGTATCAGCTTGCTCTGGAACGTGCCGATAAGCGCCTGCTTCGCCGTTTTTTCCCTCTGCAAAAAGCATTTGCCAAGATACTTTTCGAGTTCCTCCGCTTCCACATGCGGTAAAAAATTCAGCAGGGCATGGACGGACTCCCCCTTGACCAACGCCTTTGATGCAAAACGGCTGACCTGAAATACCGGGATTCCTGAAATGCCGTAATCGGTTAACTGAAGCTCGCCTTCTTCGGAAATTTTCCATTCATTTTCTATGTACAGATTTATCCTGACTTCTGCACGAACTCCTGCAAGCTCTTTAAAAAATGACTGTCTTCCTATCAGTCCTACAAGAGCAGGTACAGTGTCTATGATATGATGTGAAAAATGTTTCAGATAAAGAAATCCGCTTCCGTCACTTCCTGTCTTTTTCGAAGCACAGCCTCCGGTTGCAAGCAGACAAAGTTTGCTGTAATACCCGCCTGTTTTTGTGTCAAAACGAAATCCCTTCTGCTCCTTTTGAATGGAACGGATTCCGCAATTGTAAATTATTTTGACGTTTAAACGTTTTAATTCCATCAATAAGACTTCGCGGATAGATGACGCCTGCCCGCTTGCCGGATAATAATATCCGCGTCTTTCCTTCGGCAGAACTCCCAGCTCTTCAAAAAATGCAATAGTCTCCCGAAAGCCAAACTGCGCAAAAACCGGCAATACAAATGCAGGGTCGTCTCCATAATAACATTCGACACCCTGCCTGCTATTGGTATAATTACATTTTCCATTTCCAGTTGCAAGAATCTTCTTCCCAGCCATATCCATATGTTCTAAAATCATGACTGTGGCTCCGCATCTTGCGGCCGTAATTGCAGCCGCCATTCCGGCTGCCCCAGCGCCTGCTACAATGATATCACTGCTATATTTCATGTGACTTTTCTTCCTCTTCCGATTCCGGCGGGATATCAACCACCTCTATATCTTCCACGGGTATTTGGATTTCATCTGCTTTTATACCTTGGTTCTTTTCATAATTTTTCAGGCTGATTGCAAGAAAAATCATGCTGGCAATGCCAAATATTCCGTCTATCACCATGATAATATAAGTAAAACGCGCCAGATTTTCCGTTGTCTGAAACGGATTCATAACAATTATGATGGCACAGAGAATCACAGCCAAGGACAGACCAAGCACAATCTTCCACATAGGGTCATTCAATGCCATTAAATCCAGAGCATTCTGTAATTGGACAATTCCCATGACCATAATCAGAAATCCCATACATAGCAGAAAATAGGTTGATATCTCCTCCGCCTTCAACATGGCGCAGATGCCAAGAACCACAAGGAGGGTTCCGGCGGAAAATCCATAACGGTTGATATTTCGGTAGGATTCCGTCAAAAAATACTGCACGATCCACATGATTCCCACGACAATAAATGCGATGCTCAGTATATAAGCTAGATAGAGCGGTTTTATCTGCGGAATGAAAAGCAGCAGCAAGCCAAGCAATATGAAAGCAGCGGAGACAGTAAATACTCCGCCTAATCCAATACTTTTTTCTTTCATAAAAAACTTTTCTTTTGTATTTTTAGACATAAAATCCCTCCGATTCCCACCAATATGTTTTTTATTTTATCATAACAAAATTTAACATTCAATGGGAAATTCCGTTCCTTGTCAACTGGAATAGTTTTCCAGAAAATCGTACAGCTCCTTTAAATCTTTAAAAGGTTTTCCGATACGGATTTCTTCCTGCAGGCTTTCCGATAATTCTGCCAGCCTGATATTCGTATACATATAAATTGTTTCCAAGTCCTGCATATATACCAGAAGATATCCCTCCTCCTCTACAATCACATATTCATAGGGAATATTCATATTGGTAATTGCAAGCTCTGTCTCTTCTTCTGTAACCTTCTCTTCCTGTTCGGTCTCCTCGGAAACAAGATACTCCCTTGTTTTTTCTTGTTCCTGATAATCCTGAATCATCTGATATCCCATATAAAAACAGAGACCGGCGGACAGAAAGGTTGCGGCATAAAAAATGCGGATACTATTTGTTCTATTCATTCTAATCACCCACAAACAGTATTCGCATTTTTTATGATTTTTATTCAAATTATCTATCCTTCTTATTTCAATCTCATCAGATGCATTTTCTCGGCAAAACGCACTAACAGCCTTCCCTTCGGGAACCGCAGCAGTTCGTCTTCCGTCAGTCCTTTCATAAGCAACAGGGAAATAAAGTATGCAATAATCCCGATTATAATAGATACCAGCGTTGCCGCTCCGTTGCTGATTTTATCGGAAACAACCTTCATAAGCAGTATATCTACCCCTTGATAAATCAGGAATACAATCACGCCCATGACAGCCGAGGATGCAAGCGGAACTAAAAATGTCTTGACAATTTCCTGCCTGTAACCGACGGACTTTCTTAAGGAAAAGGCATTTAAAATACACATGATCAATGCAAAAAAGGCATTTGCATAAACTACCGCATAAATATCCATATGGAATCCAAACATCAAAAGCAGAAGAATTGCAATATGTAATACCAATGCAATGACTGCATTCTTCACGGGTTCCTTCATGCGGTTGATTCCCTGCAGCAGCCCGTTAGAGAGCGTTGACATGGAATAAAAAATGATTGCAATCGCCCCTCCCCTTAAAATACCGGCGGAAACTTCCGAACTGTCGTTGAATAGAAGCTGCATTACAGGAGAAGCCAATACGCCCAGACCCACTGCGCAGGGGAAGGCGATTACCATGATAAAGCGGATGGAGGAATTAATCTGATCCTTCACCGCTTTTTTGTCCCTTATCGCATAAGCAGCAGTCAGGCTCGGCACACAGGACGCCGCCATTGCGGAAGCAATTGAAATCGGAATATTGATAATCGTCTTGTATTTTCTTGCAAAAATACCCCACCAAATACTGATGTCGTTACCATCATAGCCTTGCAGAACCGCAACGTGCTTAAAGATTCCGTTATCCAAAATTGAACTGAGATTATATACCGTTGTGCTCAACAGTACCGGTACAATCGTAATGAGAAGGATACGCATAATGGTTCCGTAGCTTTCCTGATTCCGGCTCTTATCCCGGCGCATCTGGCGCTTAAAAATCGACTTGTATGACAAAAACAAAAAGCCAACGAATAAAAGCCCCATGACGGCGCCGATATTCGTTCCAAGCGTTCCTCCTGCCGCTCCATATGCCGCAGAATATTCCTCTTCATTTCCCAAGACTGCACCGATCCGGGAGCCGTATCCATAGAGGATAAATGCCGCCGCCACACTGACAACGGCGTTAAATATTTGTTCGACAATCTGTGATACCGCACTCGGCATCATTGTTCCAAGCCCTTGGAAAAATCCACGGATAACGCCGAGCACTGCCACAACCAGAATCGTTGGCGCAAGTACCTTTAATGCAAATATACTAAGAGGCGTCAGCAGTACCTTGCTGGTAAAATATTCCGCACCAAAATACAAAATAAGCGATGCCATTCCGCCGGACAATACCGCTAACAACAGCGCTCCCTTTAACACGCGGTATGCATTCTTTCTCTGCCCCTTAGAAACCCTTGCCGATACCAGCTTGGATACCGCAAGAGGCAGGCTGTAGGAGGAAATCAACAGCAGAATATTGTAAATCTCGTATGCCGTACTGTAATAATCATTTCCTTTGTTACCTATAATATTTGTCAGCGGAAAATTGTATAACAGCCCAATGACCCGGCTGATTAAGGATGCAGCCGCCAGAATGGAACCCTGTACGAGGACATTCGATTCTGTTCTTTTCTTTGAATTACCCATAAAAGTTAAACCTCAAAACTAATTTGCTGCTTTCGCCTCTTCATATTCCGCCTCGGAAGCATAGATTCCAACACGTTTCACGGTATCATTCAATACGATGCTCACACTTGTCTTTCCCTGATTCAGCATAATCTCATTTCCATCAGCATCATAATAACGTGCCGGAGAATCCTCATCTGCTTTTTTCCATGTGATATCAATCGCTTTTCCGTTGGTAATATATTTACCGTTTCCTTCACCGATCGTCTTGACATCCAGATATCCGTTCGTATCTTTGTTGCCGTTTGCGTCTACAGCCGCCCCGTAGTTGGAGTATTGGAAGATCAGATTTTTAAATGCAAGCTGTTCCGAATCATCTCCGTCTACATGCTTATCCTTATACTGATAGCGGTAATACAGTCCATCCTCTTCGTTGTAAACAAACCACGGTTTACTGATTGGAAATCCCGGACATGCAACCTTGGCGTCTTCGCCGTTTTTCAAATCTACCGTCTCTCCGTCTGCCGCAAATAAATAATGTCCGGTAAATGTGTCCTGATATTTTGTCTCAAAATCTTTATATTCAATGCCTTTTGCGATTCCCTCGCTGGTAGAAAATGCATTGTGCGGCTGTTTTCTGCTGGAATCCCGATAAAATGCGATGCTGTCTACTTTTGCGTCCAGACCGTTTAAATCTGAAATCTTTCCGCTCTCTAAAAGCGGTTCTGCATACGGCGCCTGTCCATAATGCATATAAATAGCGTCAAATTCCATTGCGTAGTATGCAAAATAGTGACGGCAGCTTCTGATGGAGCCTAACGCTTTAAGATTAGAATAATCTTGGAAAATCGCCATCAAACGGGTCAATCCGCCTTCTACCGGAACCTCATATAATACATCTGCCTGTCCGATACCATGCTGCGGAAGCGCATCTACCGTATTTCCAAGCATAACAGCCAAAGGACGCATACACGCCTTCTCCTCTTCCATCGGCTCACCCGTCAAAAGATTCCTTCCCTCCAGCCGCTTGGGCAGTTCTTCTGTCTCGGTTTCCGGCACTTTAGTCATTTCCACAATTTCCGTCTCCGTGTTCTCTTCCGTCTCACTGTTTTTACATCCTGTAAACATCAGCCCAAGACATGTACATATCATCAGACAGGTTACTGTCAATCGTTTCATATTCTTTCCTCCATTCATCTTAAGATGTTCATCTCGTTTAAGATTTCTCTTTGTTTATTTTCCATGAATGCCGCCTCTTCCGGTTCCAGATGGTCATATCCGAACAAATGCAGCATACTATGTACAATCAGAAAAGCAAACTCCCGCTTCAGGCTATGCCCAAATTCTTCTGCCTGAGCATAGACCTTCGGTACACTGATGATAATATCTCCCAACAGAATCTCTCCGGTATCAGGATTAAAATTATCTGCTTCTTCATCTTCCAGTCCCGAAAAATCTCCCGCCTCTATATATGAAATCATTGGAAAAGATAATACATCCGTTGCCCGGTCGATTTGACGGTACTCTTGATTAATGGCACGAATCGCTTCATCGTCCACTAAGGTCAGATTGATTTCCGCCTCATAGGGAAAGTCTTCCCTTTCTATTGTATACATAATCACTTGATTTGCAAGCAAATCATAATCAAACGGGAAATCTGTCCCTGTTTCGTTCTCTATCGATATCGTCATTTAACGCCGCTCCCTTCGTCTTCGCGGAAAGTCCTGATTCCCGTTTTCCTTCTTTTCCTGTTTTTTCTGTTTCGCCTCCAGTTTATTTTCATAATCATCATATGCTTTTACAATCTTTTGGACTAAAGGATGCCGCACGACGTCTGCACTGGTCAGTCGGCAGACTGCAATCTCGTCCACTTTCCGCAGCACCTTTAACGCCACATCAAGTCCCGAAGCTGCTCCGGGCGCCAAGTCCTTCTGGGTCGCATCTCCGGTCACCACGACCTTAGAGCCAAATCCGATTCTTGTTAAAAACATCTTCATCTGTGCCGGAGTGGTATTTTGCGCCTCATCCAATATAATAAATGCATTGTCCAACGTCCGTCCGCGCATATAGGCCAACGGCGCTACCTCAATCAGCCCCTTCTCCATATTCTTCTGGAAACTTTCCGCTCCCATAATCTGATACAGGGCGTCATAAAGCGGTCTTAAATACGGGTCTACCTTTGACTGCAGATCTCCCGGTAAAAAACCAAGCTTCTCTCCCGCTTCAATGGCAGGTCTGGTCAAAATAATTCTGCTTACCTCTTCATTCTTAAAAGCAGTAATCGCCATTGCCATTGCGAGATACGTCTTACCCGTTCCCGCAGGTCCGATCCCAAAAACAATCATCTTGTTTCGGATTTCGTCTGCATAATTTTTCTGCCCCAAGGTCTTTGGCTTTATCGGCTTTCCGTTTATCGAATGGCAAATGATATCCTGATCGATTTCGACGATTGCGCTTTCCTTTGATTCCTGATGCAGCTCTAAAATATAATTGATATTCTGCTCCGTAATCTCATTTCCGCGTTCTGCAAGCTTTGTAAGCTGTTCAAACACATTACATGCGCTCTTAATATCCGTTTCCCTTCCAAGAATCTTTACAGAATCATTCCGGGTTACCACTGTGACATTAAGAGCGCGTTCAATTTTCTTTAAATGCTTATCAAATTGTCCAAATACATTCGACATGTATTCCATTGGTATGTTCATTGCAATTTCATTCAAGCTCATCTGTATTTTGCCCCTCATCTGCAGGTACGGATAACTGTTCCGTTCTGACGCTTTTTCCAATCTTTTCACAGGTCTGTATGACGCCGCTGCAGCTACAATATTCTTCGTTTATATCTATAATAACATTTTTTTCTAAAATTTGAATATCTTTTTCGATAAATTTTTTTAAATAAGCCTCCAAATGTTTTTTTGCCTCATTTTCAGCTTCTGATTTTGTATATTTGACTTTACTTGTTTTATATTCCGTATAAGTATCTACACAGAGTGTAATTGGAAGGTAAAAGTCGGAAAACAGATTCAACTGCCTGTAATCCGTCGATTTATCGGATGACGCATAGTCTGGCTTTATCCACGGAACCTGTATTCTTTTTCCCGCCAGTTCTACCCCGTAACGTTTTGTGGAATTCCCTGTCGGCTCTTTCTTTTCATAGGTGAGGGGAAAACGATCGGAATAGGTATAAGACGTATAACCGTAAATATCTGCATCTGATTTTGTATATTGGTAATTTATCACGGTTCCGGCGTCATCCAAAATATCAATTCTGCCGCTGACTAAGAGATCCCCCTTCTTTACCTCGTCTCCTGCCGACACCTGCGGGACTCCGTTTCTGGTGATGATATGTTCAATCTTCGCATCCTTGTCTGCAACAATATCCTGAGGCGTATCGTCATCTTCCTCTTCCGTCGTCTCATTCGTCACAAGATTTTCTTTGATCTGTATCGTCAGCTTTGTACCTGAAATCTGGGCAGACGTCCAAATAATGTTGGAGTAATCCATCCGAATCTGTTCCTCCAAGGCAGAACAGTCAATTCCCGCCTTTCTGGAGCCGAATCCGCAGCCCTGCGAAGTCAGATAAGTAATCATAGCCGAATCTGTCACGCTGGTGTTGCCTATGATTTCAATATTCCAGATATATCTGGAAAGCAGGAACAGAAAGCCGAAAAAAATTAGGACGCCGCCAAAGTAAAGTTTCCGCTTCCGGTAACGGAACATTTGAAAGGGCAGCCCCAACCGCTCTACAATCCGTACCTTTGTCTTTGTCTTTTTCAAAAAAGGTTTTAGCTCCCGAAATCCTTTGACGCTGATAAAAAACTCGTAACCGTCAGGAATACGGTGCAGGTTCCACATTAAAATATTGTGGTTGCTGCACAAATTCAAAAAACGTTCCGGGGCATATCCCGTAACCTGTACTTTTAAGTAACCGGATATGTATTTTACAAATGATAAGAACATAAGGACTCCTATTCATACACAATACTTTTGATGATTCCAGTGATTTTCATCTCCTCATTCGTATAATACTGTATATTCAGGGATTTCCCACCGATGCACACCCTGCAGTCCTTTGCCTGTAACCGGATACATTCTGTGGAATACTCTAAAATTCCGCGATAGTTTTCAATTAAAATTTCCCTCCGTCCGGTTGCCGTAATCATAACTGCCCCATACATCAAATCCTTGGGCAGCTCTAAGGTCTCTACCACATTTTCTTTGAAATGACTGAAACTGATTTTCTTCATATTGTACTATATGTGGATTTTTGAAAAACTATGCAAGCCTATCTCAGGAACTGTTCAAAAATATCTCATGAACCGGTGCGGGAAACGCTTTAATCAGCGTTTCCCTAAATGCCCATCTGCCGTTATCACCGCATGAATAGTCTGGGGCTTCATCACTTCCGAAGCTCCGTAATGATACGCATTTGCTACGATATCTCTTGCAGTTTCCGCCTTTTTTTCGTCATTCGCATAGAGGTATGCAAGAACCTCCCCACGCTTTACTTGGTCTCCGACCTTCTTTTTTAATTCGATGCCGACGGATAAATCAATGGCGCTCTCTTTTGTTTCCCTTCCTCCGCCTAAGGTCATACAGGCAATTCCAATGTCTGCGGTATCCATACTGCTGATATAACCGTCCTCTTTGGCGTTGACCGGAAGTTTTAATTTTGCCTTCGCAAGCAGATCTGTGTCATAAACTTGTCGCTTATCGCCGCCCTGCGCTTCTACCATTTCAGCAAATTTATCCAATGCCCTTTTGTCTTTGACAACGGACTGCATACTGTCATATGCTTCTTTTTCATTGCCCGCACATCCTGCCAAAAGAAGCATCTGAGCGCCCAGAGCATAGACGTCATCCATCAAATCTTTAGAACCGTTTCCCCGCAGGGCTTCGATTGCCTCTATCACCTCCAGAGAATTTCCCACCATATTTCCCAGAGGCTGCGACATATCCGTCACGAGAGCCGCCATCTTTTTCCCCGCCATCGTTCCGATCTTTACCATTGTTTCTGCGAGCCGGACGGCGTCCTCTTTCTTCTGCATAAACGCGCCGTTTCCAGTCTTTACGTCCAAAACGATGGCGTCGCTCCCGCTTGCTAATTTTTTGCTCATAATACTGCTTGCAATCAAAGACATCTGGGCAACCGTCGCCGTCACATCCCGAAGGGCATACAGCTTCTTATCCGCCGGTGCAAGGCTTGCGGTCTGTCCGGCAACGGCTATTCCGATTGCATTGACATTTTCAAAAAACTGCTTTCTGGAAATATCCGTCCGAAATCCCGTGAAGCATTCCAGCTTGTCAATGGTTCCTCCAGTATGTCCAAGTCCCCTGCCGGACATTTTTGCCACCGGTACGCCAAGCGCCGCCACAATCGGCGTCAGTACCAAAGTAGTCTTATCTCCCACGCCTCCGGTGCTGTGTTTATCGACCTTGATCCCATGTACCGCAGATAAATCCAACACTTCTCCGGAATCCCGCATTGCAAGCGTTAAATCCAAGGTTTCCTGCTCATTCATGCCCTGAAAGCAGATTGCCATCAGCATTGCGGACATCTGGTAGTCTGGTATCTGCTCTTTCGTATAACCGTTTATCATCCATTGGATTTCGTCTGTGGATAAAGGAAATCCGTTTTTTTTCTTTTCAATTAAGTCGTACATTCGCATGGTTTTTATTCTCCTTCCATTGTTTTATTAAATCTACTTTTATAGCCGCCCAACCTTATAATCCCGGATCCGCTTCGCAATCGTCGTATAATCCCGCTCAAACAATTCTTCGCTCACTTGCATTTTCAATACATCCTTCGGCAGCTTCTGCAATAACTTTTCTATCACAAATGCCTTGCTTTTTTCTTTGTATTTGGGAAGATGGTTGATTTCCTGTATATGCGCCAGCTCCGGCCGCCAGAGTATGCCGAGCTTCCTCTTCCAGTCTACCTTTGGATTCTCGCCGGCTTTCCGCAGCGGATAAAAGTCTATGCCCCCTTCCATCTCTTCCACACTGATGATTCCCCACCAATCGGGGACATGTTCCTTTACATGCATCGCATGGGTGGAACCAACCACTACATAATTTCTGTCGTAATATTGATTATAGTCCCTTACCTGACGTTTCAGTCTGGCATAGGTATCCGCATCGCTTTTTATTTCGATTCCTACTAAAGCGTCAGGAAGCACCATCACTACATCCGCCCTTGATCTTCCCATCTGTTTTTCTTCTAAAATCCGTATTTTGCCGTAAGTGAGTTCCAGATACTCAAACAGCGGTTCCCGGATATCTTTATCATAAAGCATTCTCGTACCTCTTAATTTATAACAGTTCAGACAGGGCTGAACCGTTACCTTAATATACATATAAAAATATTCCGAACCAGTGCAGAATTGCACCGAAAATCACAAACCAATGCCAGATAAAATGACTGCATTTTACACGCATCGTAAAAGGAACCATTCCGATTGTATAGATAGCGCCTCCTATCAGAACCAGCCACATCAGCGGCGGATCATTGCGGTACCACATCGGCAGGAACATCAGTCCGCTCCATCCGATCACAAAATATAAGGTGTAGTGCAGCGGCCGCCATCTTCCCGGTCCAAACACACCGACCATCGTAATCCCGAATACAATCAACGCCCACTGGACGCAGAACAAAACAATGCCCAATACATTTCCCAGATATACCAGGTAAAACGGGGCAAAGGTTCCGCCGATCAAAAGATAAATAGAGGAATAGTCGAACCGGCGGAACACATACTTTACGGTAGAACCTCCTTTAAATGCATGATAAAGACAGCTCATCAGCATCATGAGAAACAGACTGATGCCGTAAAACAATGCCGCCATTACCTTTAAGCCGGTATCGGATTTTACTAAAAGCAAAATCATGCCCGCAATTGCAAGTCCCGCACCAATTCCGTGGGTAATAGAATTCCCGACCTCTTCCAGCAGTGAAAGCTTGGGCGGCTCATTTAACTTCCTGATTCTTTTCTTTCGTTCCTCTTTCGCTCTTAACTCTTCTGTCTGTAATGTGTTTGAGGTTTCCTTGCCCATACCATAATCCTTTCCTGCTATACTATCCGTTGTCTTTTTTCGGAAATTCTAATCAATCGTATTTCCTTTGCGGCTCAACAGCCTCTTTAGTTCTGTTTTATAATAATCTGTCCCGTTTCTTTCGTCAAACTTTTCAGCGGTATTTAGCGCTCTCTTATAGTAAAAATCAAACAGCTCCGCAATTTTATACTGCCCATTTTCCTGATACAGTGGAAATGTATGACCAAGATTCAGTTTCACCGTCGTGCCTTTCCGAACTCGTTCCAATTCCTGAAAAAAAGCACAGATATATTTATCTGCATCAAAGGAATTCTGCGGGCAACGCTGACACAGCCATTCCTTCCAGTGCTCCTTATAGATTTTCAATGCCTTCCCGATATTTGTATGGGTATAGCAGTAGAGAAAGTACTCCCACTGCTCATACTCCGTACCGTAATTCTTTCCAAGATTACGCTCCATCATTCGGCAGTAAGCTTCTGCCTGCTCAAATTCTCCCCGATCCAGATAGTAAGTCATATAATTTGATTTCAGCCGGAGCCATGCACTCTTATCCGAGCCGCAGGTAAGCGTGAAATCGTCAATTTCCCGCGACAGGTTATTCGCTTTCTCCAGATTCCCATAGGTCAGATAATATTCTACCTCTCCATTTCTCTCGCAGGCGCGGCAATTCGCATTCCTGTCTCTCGGAAGCGCTTCCGCTTTATGGAAGCATTGCTTTGCATACTCCTCATCAATATGCTTATAAAAATCATAAAGACACAGGTAATAGGGTTTCAGATTGTACCCGAACGCAAGGCTGCGCTTTTTATAATCCTCAAAAAACTTTTTACAATCCGCAAGCGGAATCTGATAATATTCAATGCAGTTCTCAATTACCCATTTATAGACCCATAGTACGTGAGTCATACCGTTCTTATGATAACTGTCAAAATATGTTGACGGGATGTCCGGATGCTTATCTACAAGAGCAAGCGCTTCCGGAAATATGACAAATAAATCCAGCGCATCGTCATAAAATGTAGATTCCCGACACAGCTCAAGCCTGAAATACAACTGAAACGGCAGGTCATTTTGTCTGTCTGCCGCCTCTATCGCACACCGGATTCCTGACATTCTCGTTTTTCCATGCTCCAATTGGTCATACTCTTCCTTCATTTTCTCTGGGTCATACATCAGAAAGCCCCCTTTCCATCAACGTCAGGATGTTGCGGTTCAACATGCTCATCTCATTGTTGTGAAGCGAGAATCCTCCAATCTGCAACGCCTGCACATAGAGAATCTCAATAAATGTTTTCAGCAAATCTGTCTGCTCAACTTCGACCAGTTTTTTGACAATGGGATTGTTGTAATTAAAATAAAGGGTCGCCGCCATCTCATTGGAAATATCTGCGGCAAAGGCGTCGAGCATATTGTGAAACATAGAGTCTGCCGTTGCTTTAGACGCCGCGATCTGACGCTTTAACAGCGTCTGCTCATCCATAAGATAAAAAGTGGGCTGATTATATGGCGAAAAGTATTTCAGCTCTGCCTTGCAGTCATAATTTTTTAAAATCCGGTCGGCTCGTTTTAAGAACTCAAAGCCCTCGTCCGCATCTTCCGGCGACAAGTCGCGCATCAGATCCTCAATCGCCCAATCCTCTACCGCACTGACTGTAAGCTCATAGACCTTTCCAAGACGGAGCAAAAGGTCTAGGGAATGTACATAGGAAACATTGATCAAAAGCTGATCCTGTGCAAAAAACAACTGAGAGAGCTGCTTATATTTCGCTTCGGTCGGCGCATAAACTAACGGCTCCCCGCTCATGCGCAGATCATACCCCGTCATATGTCCCCTTGTCGTCTCAAACTCAAAATAGTCAATCAAAGTCTGAAATAACTTGGGAGAAGCGAGTGCAAGCGACATCAAGGTCAAGTGATGAATCCGGAAAAATCTCCCGAATTGATCCGAATCACGCTCTGCCATATCTGCGATATAATCAATCATCGCATCCTCGATCGCATCCTTTGCCGCCTCTAACATTTCGTCAGCATAAAAGCCTTCTCTGGACGCCGTCGGACGAAGTTCCGTTGCATTGACAATACATTTTGTGAATACTGCCCAATCGGGGATCAGATTGTTCCCGTTTTCAGTCAGCAGCATATTTTTCAGATAAATCCGGTGGCTAAGTTTCGCAGACGGTAGAACCGCATAGTTTAAAATGAATGCTACGCCCGATACATTTCCCGCTTCGGAATGAAAGGTTATACAGTCAAAGAATTGTTCTTCAAACATCATCTGTCCGAACAACAACAATTCCTGCTTATTCGTTTTCCTTCCCTCCCACGGAAGATAGGTAGGGTTGAGCTGTTTTGACTTGCCATGCTGTTTGATGACAATCGGAAACGGAAGCAGCATTCCATAGTAGTTGATCAGTCGTTCGATTCTCTCTTTGGTAAAATAATCCTCCATTCCGGGCTTTGGGCGCAAAATCACCTTTGTTCCCGCTAAATCCATTGCTTCGCTGTTTGATACTTCCCGTATGGTATAAGTACCGTCAGGTTTTCCACACCATTCCAAAACAGAGGAATCTTTGAACTTGCATGATTTTGTAAGCATCCTGATTTCATCGGAAACCATAAAACAGGAAAGCAGACCGATTCCGAAGCGTCCGATATAGTCGGACTGAATTCTGCCGGTTTCGAGGCTGCGTTTTGAGGACTCACCAATAATCGCTAAGAATTGATGGATTTCTTCCTCGGTCAATCCCTGTCCGTTATCCGAAAAAACCAGCCCGCTGCCTTCATCAATTTCCAGCGTAACTGCACCCTCAAAGCTCCCCACTTCTTCCTGTTCGTTCATCCAGTTCCTGCGTCCGGTAATTGCATCCACTGCATTCTGCAATAATTCCCGGATGTAAACGTCTGGACTGCTGTAAAGATGATCCGATAATATCTCGATCATCCCACCTAAATTCACTTTAAAACGAAAATCTTCTCCCATTTTTCCTCCTGCTTTCTGTTCCTTTTGATATTTCGTCTCTTATTTATTTCATTTATGCTTTTATTGCCCAGCGCATCTTCGTGGAATGGGCACGGCTGTTTCTCCGGCATTCCTCTTTCGACGGTCTAATCACCTCATTTGAAATCTCACTGTAAGCTCCGGCTTTTCGCAGTTGCTTAAATGATTTTTTGACAAGCCTGTCCTCGCCGGAATGGAACGTCAATATCGCTGCACGGCCGCCCGGCGCCAATACTTCCGGCAGTTTTCCTAAAAATGCTTCCAGAACCTCGTATTCGCTGTTTACATCTATGCGCAGCGCCTGAAATGTTCTGGCACAAGACTTTTTCACCAACTCCTTATATTGATTCATAGGCAGAAACACAAGCGCTTCTTCAATGACTTCTTTTAGCTGCGTCGTGGTTTCAATTTCTTTCCCTTTTCTCCGGCAGGAAATGACTGCTTTTGCGATTTCAGCGGCATAGGGTTCATCGGCATTTTCAATCAACATTCCCTCGAGCTCTTCTTCGGTCAATTCTTTCAGACGTTCGGCTGCCGAAATACCCTGCTCAGGGTTCAGACGCAGATCAAGCGGTCCCTCCGCCTTATAAGAAAAACCCCGCTCAGGATTGTCAATCTGCATAGATGATACCCCTAAATCGGCTAAAACAAAATCAAACTTTCCATGCTCTTTGGCCACAAGATCAATATTTGCAAAATTCTCTTGCATAATTGTGAGGATTTCGGCTCCGAACCCCATTTTTTCCAGACGGTTCTTCGTCTTTTCCATTTCAATCGGATCTACGTCCAATGCGCAGATATGACCTTTTCCCTGTAAGCATTCCAGCATCTTAGCAGTATGCCCTCCATATCCCAAGGTTGCGTCCAAGCCTTGCTGCCCCGGCTGTATCTGCAAAAAATCCAAAACTTCCTTTACACAGATGGATAGGTGCATTCCCGCCGGAGTACTACCCTTGCTGATTACCTTCTCAACCGTATCCTGATATTTCTCTGGCTGAAGCTCCTTATATTTTTCATGATAATTTTTCGGATGGGTTCCCTTATAACGAACCCTGCGTTTGTGCTGTTGTTCCATTTTATTCTCCATTCTATCGTTTTGCGAATTGCGCTAAATGCAATTCTTCTGTATATAAAAAAGGGTAAAGAGCAGACCATCCTTCAAACGGTCTGCTCTGTTTTAACTCAAATGAAATATTACAGCAGTGCATTTAATCAAGAAACTGATGGAGTACCGAAATGAAAATCTCCATGTCAATCGGTTTTGCAATGTGAGCATTCATTCCATTCTTTAATGCAGCTTCTTTATCTTCTTCTAAAGCATTGGCTGTCATAGCAATAATCGGCAAGGTAGTTACATCCTTTCTCGGCAAAGTCCTGATGGTTCTGGTTGCTTCATAACCATTCATAATCGGCATCTGCACATCCATCAAGATCACATCATAATAGTTCTCTTCTGATTTCTTCACCATTGCTACTGCATCCGTTCCGTCCGGTGCGGATTCAACAACGAAGCCCGCTTCTGTTAAGATTACTTCCGCAATCTCACGGTTCAGTTCAATATCTTCTACGAGAAGGACTCGTTTTCCACTGAAATCAGCCTTTGTCCATGCAGCGGCATCCGGCTCTTTATCAATAAGATTATTGGCAGCGAGCAGTGCGGATTTCAAATCGGACATAAAGAGCGGTTTTGCACAAAAAGCGGTAATACCTGCTGTCTTTGCCTCTTCCTCAATATCCGACCAATCATATGCCGTCAGAATAATGATAGGCGCATCTGGTCCGACTACGCTGCGGATTCTTCTTGCCGTTTCCAAACCGCTGGTTTCCGGCATCTGCCAGTCAACGATATAGGTATGAAACGCATCCCCCTCTTCGCAGGCAAGTTTTGCACGATATACAGCTTCTCTGCCAGACGTTGTCCACTCGGAGCGCATACCGATTTGTTTGAGCATTTTGCTCACACTGTCACATGTATTGAAATCATCATCTACAACCAACGCCCGCAGACCATCTAATTCTTTAATCTGCGCCGCATTCTTTTCGATATCCTGCAGCTTTAAGGTGAGTTCTACGGTAAACATACTCCCTTTGTTAATTTCGCTCTCAACGGAAATCGTACCATTCATCATTTCCACGATATTTCTCGTGATTGCCATGCCAAGTCCCGTACCTTGGATTCCTGATTGAGTCGCCGTCACTTCCCGCTCAAACGGTTCAAAGATATGTTTTACAAACTCAGGAGACATACCGGTACCATTGTCCTTAATGATAAAGATATAATCACCATATCCATGACGGAATGTTGTCTTTTGTATAATTCGGAATGTGATAGTTCCGCCTGCCGGCGTATACTTTACAGCATTGCTCAACAGGTTAATAAATACCTGATTCAGCTTTAGGGCATCCGCAATTACATCTTCATTGACAACATCAAAGGTATCAATGAATAGTTCAAGCTGCTTGGCTTTTACCTGCGGCTGGATAATATTTACAAGATTGTGCATCAATTCGGAAATATTGCATTCCTGCTCCTTGATCTGCACCTTTCCGCTTTCAATCCTGCTCATATCAAGAATATCGTTAATCAGACTGAGCAGATGGTTACTGGAAGAAAGAACCTTCTGCAGGCAATCCCTTACTTGATCTTTGTTGTCAATATGGCTGACTGCAATCGTTGTAAATCCGATAATCGCATTCATCGGTGTACGGATATCATGGGACATATTGGACAGGAACGTGGTTTTTGCCCTGTTGGCATGCTGCGCCTGCATAAGTGCATCCTGCAATGCCTGTGTCTGTTCTTTTTGTTTCTTGACACTATCTGTAATCTCTTTTGCCACAACCATGACCATGATGTCATCCGTATCATCGTCTCTCGTCATAAGAAACGACTGACGAATACAAATTTCCTCTCCAGATAAATTTTTGCTCCAATATTCGGCATCTACTTCTGCATTGCCAAGTTCAAAACACTTTTTTAAATGCGTAACATCCACTGTAGCGCAATAATTTTCCATAGATTCCTTGAAAACAAACCGTTTCCATTTTTCGAACCATTCAGAAGCTTTGCAAGGCGCTTGCAGTCCGACCTTTTCCAACATAGATATCTGCCGCCCGTCTATCACGCAGACAATATCCTGCGCGATAAGATCCTTGGTCAGATTAAGCTCAAAAGTATAAAGAGCATTAGACGTAATCGCAATCTGGTACTGTCTTTCCTTGCGGCTGGCAAGCGACATCTCAGCCTGAATGCGCAGTTCTTGTTCTTTCAATTCCGTAATATTCTGACGAATGAACAGAATCTTGCTTGCCCTGCCGTCCACTCTCTCCAGACAGACGATATTTACGTGTTCCCATTCTGCATGACCCTCCCGCTGCACATGGCATTCATAACGTAAATCACTTTGCTCTTTTAAGGCTGCAACGATTGAATTCTTATCAATAACTCTGGCAAATTCCTGCCGTTCGTTTTCATCTACCATGATAGAGCACAGATGTCTCGTCAAGTCGCCATATCTGCCGCTGACTGCAATTCCGCTGTCAGCAGGCGGCCTTGTCCCCGCCAGATATTGATACGTATCTTTTTCTAAATCCACCATCGTAAAACGGGAAAACAAGATATTGACGCCATTAATAATATAACCCATTTCCCGATTTTCCAGCTCTAACAATTTCTTTTCCCGTCTTGCCCGGACAAGCAGGATAATAATATATATGATAAATAATCCAATCAGCATGACCTCTAACTGGATTCCTACAAAATTTTCATCCCTTATCATGCGCTGCGTAACACTCTTAGGAAAAGTCTGTACAAGAACATATTCATTCTCCGGAAGATACATCACGCAGATATTATCTGTATTGCTGCTGGAATCACAAAGAAAAGAACCTTCCCCGCCATTCTTAAATACTTCCCTTGCATCATTGGCCGCATTTTGGTCTATCATTCCGGTTTCCACCAGCATATCTATCAGGTCTCCTTCATGTACCTTGGTGTCAGAACATGCGACGACCCTTCCGTCCTGCATACACAGATGAACGGAGGCTCTCTCACCAAAATAAGTGGCTGTAAGCATATCCCGCAGATATTCTTCTGCCAGATATGCCCCTCGCAGTACCCCTATAATTTCCCCTTTGCAGCGAAGAGGCGCATAAAAACATACCATGGTTTCATTAAAGAATTGAGAATCAAATACAACGGATATACCGCTTTCTCCATTTATGCCCTTCAGATAGTAGTCCCGTCCTGCCGCATCGGAAACCCGTCCGTCAGAAATGTGATTCGTTCCGCCAAGATCTGTAAACAACAATGCATCGAACATCGAGTTATCTTCCATTTCTTTGAGCATTTGAGGACTAATCACCGGAACGGTCAGACTTTCCCCAATAAAGTATGTATAAGTGTTAATTAAATTCAATGCATTATTTAATTCTTCATCTATCCGGACTGCTGTCTGCCGAGCAGAATCTGCTGCGTAACTTTTGTTTCGTTCCTCCATGCGTTCGCTGTTTTGCGTAGTATACCAAAAAAATAAAATAGTAATGGCGGATAGAAGAACCAGCACTAACCCGATTTCCTGTATTGATTTCTTTCTGTTCTTCATCAAAATTGCCTCCCAATTAAGCGATTTCCCCTTCAAGTAATCTAAGTTTTCATGAATAAAGAATCAAATATTTCTTTTGTTCTATTATACTGCCGCTCCATCTACAAATCAATAAAACTTTGTTTCTTTAAGAAAGTCTTAGTATTTCGCATATTACACACCGGCTTTTTTGCAGATATCAGAAAGACAGCACTTCTCACAATACGGCTTTGTACGGGCAGTGCAGATTTCTCTTCCATGATGTACCAGACGATGGCAGAAATCGCTCCCCTCTTCGGGCGGTATAATTTTCCACAGCTCCTTTTCCACCTTGGCAGGTTCCTTCACACCGTCGACCAATCCCATTCTATTGACCAGACGGATGCAATGTGTATCAGTCACGATAGCCGGCTTGCCAAATACATCTCCCATAATCAAATTGGCGCTCTTTCTTCCTACGCCGGGCAATGCCAGCAGTTTGTCAAAATCATCCGGCACCTTTCCCCCGTATTCATCACGCAGTATTTTCATGCAGGCGCTGATATCTCTTGCCTTACTTTTTCCAAGCCCGCAGGGACGGACAATTTCTTCCAGCTCTTCTACCGACGCTTCGGCAAGCGTATTTACATCCGGGAATTTTTCATACAGTTTCTCAACCACAACATTCACTCTCGCATCAGTGCATTGAGCCGCCAGACGTACACTTACAAGCAGCTTCCATGCCTGATCGTAATCAAGAGTGCAATTTGCACCGGGGTATTCGCTTTTCAATCGCTCAATTATTTCTAACGCTAATTGATTCTTTGTCATTTGTCCTCCAATCTGTGCTTTTCGCTTATTTATGATGTGGTTCTCTATAAGAACCCTAATTGCTTAAGAGGCATTAAAAGCTTAAAAATAAATCTTTTTAAAACATTGTCATCTAATATAAATATGAAATGCAATAAGGCAGAACATTTCGGTATGCTCTGCCTGTTACTTCTCTCTTAACTAATATGGTACTCCTCATAAAGTTCCTGACAGTATTCTTTATCCTGTGAATCTCTGAGAATATCAGATAACCGTCCATCTGCATTCAGGAAAATTTTCTTTGCCCCGTCATTTAGTATAATCTCCGAATCTTCTTTACAGACATTTGCGGCAGGATTCTCTGTAACAATTCTTTACAAAGCTCGGCATCCTGCATAACTTTTCCAAACAGGATTCCCAAAGCTTTGCTATCTATTCTTATTATACACAGCCTTTCGGCAAATTACAATAAGCGAA
This sequence comes from uncultured Lachnospiraceae bacterium, assembly GCA_910578885.1. Lineage (GTDB taxonomy): Bacteria > Bacillota > Clostridia > Lachnospirales > Lachnospiraceae > Roseburia_C. The sequence goes on along the minus strand of CAJTSH010000024.1, from coordinate 1,557 downwards.
GGACCTGTCTCCCGGAATTTTTCTCCCTTAATCTTTCAAGTGGCCAGCTTATTCTGATAGCGCTCCACAGACACACTGCAGCCAATCTCAAAGCATATTTTCAAACAGTTCCAGATTGTATGGATTCAGTGTCAGAATTTCCTGATAAATTCGGTTCATTCTGTCTTATCACAAACAGAAGCGTTTATATCGGGCATATATCTACCCTATCCATCCGCCCTTTGTTTCGACTTCCGCTATGTATAAGTCAAATCTGCGTTGCATGAGCAGATAGATTACTGCCCGAAAAAGAACATAAAAAATCCCTCCAAACTTTAAAACAGGTCTGGAGAGTGTCTGTTAAGTCTTTTCGGGCATAGCAATACCGCCCACCATAACACCGTTTTTTTATATGGTGGGCGTTTGCCTTAAAACCTTATGAAATAAAATAGAGCCAACGAACTGTGATTTATTTCACAAGTTCATCGGCTCTGCGTCTTTGCGTCTGGCTCTACGATGACTGTCATTTTTAGATTTGTTACTTCAATCGATGTTTCCTGTCTGCACTTCGGACAATAAAGAGGATAATTTTTTAAAATAGTGTCCTCTCTGATTTTATTACGGGTTTTGTTTCCGCATATAGGACAATATACCCATTCTATTTTATGTAACACGGCATATATCCTACTCAAAGATTTATCAAATATACATATGCTTCCTCATTATCAAAAGTAAAGCTCCTACAATAATTTCCACCATTTTTCTCGATTGTTTTTATCGAAGCAGCATTATCCTTTTCAACTGATAACTGCAACTGTTTCAGACCGTATTTTCTCGCAACAAAACATATTTGTCTTAATATTTCAGTAGCATACCCTTTTCTTCTTTCTGACGGTCTTACGCTATATCCACAATTACCAAAATCTTTTAGGAAATCATTTAATTGATACCTCAAATCAGCAATGCCAACAATTTTATTATCTGCCACCCTAACTGCAAAAAATGTATCTGTTAAAACCCAATTAGGGTCAGCAGTCTCCGTACTTGAATTGGCAATGACTTTCTTAAACCATTCCTCATAAGAAGTAATCTTATCAAATAATTCACTCCCATTGATTATCTGTTCTCCAAAATCAAAATGCTCCTGCCGATATTCAAGCGCTTTATCTTTCAATCCTAAACTTGGCTTTACAAGCCGTATTTCTTCATATGCCATCATTCATTCCTCCACTTTATAAAATTTAATTTTTCAAACCATGATTTCCATGCCATCATAAGCGAATAAGATATTATCAAGTTCTTTTTCAAGTTCCTTGTAATAGCCATATGATTTCCCCCATATTTCATCAATATGTGTAACTATAATCTTCTTGATTCTATAATAGTTTTTCAGTTCTATAACCTCATCCAAAGTGAATATTTCATCTTTCAAAGGCGTATCCATAAGCTTCGTTCCATCATTTAATATTCCATCATCAGAAACCATGCTTATAATCAAAATATCTGCATCAAAATATAAGTCATTATGAGCAAAAGGTTTCGGATTGCAACAGGCATAGATAACCTTTTTTTCATGCT
>CAJTSH010000023.1 GCA_910578885.1 uncultured Lachnospiraceae bacterium | reverse complement strand
CTCGCAAAGGGCTGGGGTAATTTTTTATCTGACCGCATTATTATTTGGCGGTTACGTTTGATGGATATTATGAATTTTCAGAATGAATATGCTCATTTATTGTATGTAATACAGAAGAATACAGAGGTAGATGGAAATATTAATATGAAAAAGGTTCTTCAATATGTTTTGAATAGAGTACAAAATGCTGCAAAAAATACAATAGATATTTTGGACAAGGAAGCAATGCTAAAAATAATAGTTCTGCTGGAGGGGCTTCCTAAGCATTATTTTAAAAGTAAGAGAAGAATTGATATTCATTGTGATGTAAAGAAACCAGATAGAAGAATAATAGAATTGTTGCAATGGTACGATTACTATTACAGAATAAGAAATGAAGAAGTTGGAGGTAATAATATTTTTAGGTTATTAAATGTTGAATTGCCTAAAATGTCGGAAGGACAGAGAGTATTTCTGGATATAATTTCAAAAGCAGTAAGCGCTATATATGCAATAAAGCCAGAAGATAGTCTTGTTTTGTTAATTGATGAACCAGATAGAGCTTTGCACCCTGAATTAGCAAGAAAATTTTTGGATACCTTATTAGATAGTGTTGTAAAGTGTGAGAATAGGAATATTCAAGTAGTGTTAACTAGTCATTCACCATTTGTCGTTACCGATATTCTTCCGGAAAATGTATATGCCATAGATATGGATAGCGGTAAGAGAAGAATTAGAAATAATAATGATACCTATGCTACTAACATTTATTATTTGTTAATGGATTCATTTATGCTCGAAAATACTTTTGGAGAGCATTCATATAAGAAGTTAAAAAATATAGTAGAACTTTTAAGTACCACAAACGAAGTTGAAAGAGAAGAATTGGAATGGATAAAAAAAATTATTGATAGAATTGGCGAGAAAACGGTTAAAAAGAAGCTATTGCAATTATATAAAAAGAAAGATACTTTTAAGGAAGGATTAGTAGAACAGTTGTTAAGTGAAACTAATGAGACTAAGATTAGAAAAATAAAGGAAATACTAGAAAATCATGATTAAGATACCTATCTCAAATAAGCAAAAAGAAGAAGTCGAAAAGATATATTGGAATTGGTTAAATACATGGCATTTGAAGAAATTACTAGCTATAATTGAAAGAGATGCTGTATTTAAAGAGTTAATAAAGAATGGTGAAGAAGATATAGCTATTGCATTGAAAAAATATCTTTTATCGAATTATGATGAATTGGAACAACTGAGATTAAAAATTGATAAAATGAGAACTAAAAATCAGTATATAAATATAACAACAAAATATTATCTGAAGGCGAGGTATGAAAACTACAGAGAATCTCAGGCTGCAAAGGTTGTTAATGCAATTGGCATTACAGTTTGTCCTTATTGTAATCAAAATCATTTAAATATAGTATATAAAGGAGGAAAAATCAGGTACTGGGGGGATTTGGATCATTTCTATAATAAAAAAACATACCCTGAGTTGGCAATTTGTTTATATAATATGATTCCAGTTTGTAAAGTATGCAATCAGTTAAAATCATCTCAAGAAAAAGCAATTGTTAATCCCTATAATTATAAAGAAAAGAGTTATATTAAATTTAAAACAGTGTTTGATGATAAGTTTGATTTAGATTATTTACAAGGAAAATCACAAAATTTTAATATTGTAATTGATGAAGAACAACTTACCCAAGAAGATGAAGAAGAAATAAGATTATTTGATATAGAAAATAGATATAAGCAATTGAAGCAAAATGTACAAGAAATTATTATAAAGTCTAAAGCATATGATGTGATATATCAAAAACAATTAGAGCAAAAATTTAATTTAAATGATGATGAATTGAATTCATACATTTTTGGATATACTGACAATCATTTGAGTAGAATTTTGTCGAAGTTTAATTTGGATATAGCGGATGAGTTTAGGAACCATGAAAAGAAAAAGGAGTCAGATTAAGTTTTTGTTTGCTTAGACCATAGGAAAAGTCAGGTTGTAACGGAGTGGCATAATTGGCTGTTTGGTAGGCAGTAAAAATAATATGTTTTGTGGGAAAGAAGTAATATCGTCTAGTGCATTGTTTGGCTATAAAGAAGAGACTTGAGGACAAGCGCAGACTAAGTCTGCGCCAACATTCTGTTAAGCCAGCCTTAAAACCTACACATAATGATACTTCTTACCATTCCTCGCCAAAAAGACCACCGTGAAAACCAACGCCAACAGCTCCGCCGCAACAATTGCCAGCCAGATACCGTCAATTCCTAAGAGAATTGGCAAAACGAAAACTGCGGCAATCTGAAATAAAAGTGTCCGAAGAAACGAAATCGCAGCGGAAATCATACCGTTTCCAAGGGCTGTAAAGAAGGACGAGCCCCAGACATTGATTCCCATAATGGCGAAGGCGAGGGCGTACAGCCGGAAGCCGTGACAGGTCATGTTAAAGAGCTTGGCGTCGTAACTTGCAAAAATATTGACAAGCGGGACGGTCAGAAGTTCGGCGAGAATCGTCAGTAAAATACCTGCAAACCCCATAAGAAAAATGCTCTTTCCAAACAAGTTTTTTAATTCGTCATGATTGCCGGCTCCGTAATGGTATCCGATAATCGGTGCGCTTCCGATAGAATACCCGAAGAAAATTGCCATAAAAACAAAATTGACATACATGATAATTCCGTAAGCGGCCACACCGTTTTCGCCTGCCAGCTTCATAAGCTGAAAATTATATAAAATATTTACCAGTGAAGTGGAAAGGTTCGTAACCATTTCAGAGGAACCGTTTCCAAAAGTTTTTAATAGAATTTTTTTGTTGAATTCTGTTTTCGTAAGCTGCAGAAGGCTGTCGTTTTTTCTTGCAAAATAAATCATAGGAAGAAAGCCGCCCACAAGCTGCCCGATACCCGTTGCAATCGCAGCGCCTGCAATCCCCCAATGGAAAACGCTAATAAAAAGAAAGTCCAGAGCAACATTTGTAAGACCGGCACAAAGCGATATTTTCAGGCTTAAGGTTGGTTTCTCAGCAGTAATAAAGAAACTCTGGAAGATGTTCTGTAAAACAAAAGGCGTCAGGGCAAGAAATAAAAGCCTGCTGTAAATAACGCAATTTTCCAGCAGCTCGTCCGTAGCTCCGAGCGCAGCAGCAATCGGACGTGCGAAAAGTATACCGGCGACCGATAAAATAACGCTCAAAATAATGGAAAAGTAGACAAGCATAGAAAAATAACGATTTGCCTGCTCTCTTTTACCTTCGCCCAATGTCTGGGAAACGACGGCGCTTCCGCCGGTTCCGATCATAATTCCGATAGTGCCAAGCGCCATGCAGACCGGCATGATCAGGTTGACTGCTGCAAATGGCGTTTTGCCTAGATAGTTTGACACAAAAAATCCGTCTACAATACTGTACAAGGATGTACAGATCATCATTAAAATCGGTGAGATTACAAATCGAAGCAGACGTTTAAAAGTAAAATGGTCAGATAATTGAATTCTCACGGTTTGTTCCTCCTGTCTGTGCAAATATAAAAAATGCGCCCGGTTACCAAGGGGAGAAAAAGATTTCTCAGATTCTCCTGCTGAAATAACCGGGCGCACCCGACATCTTCTCCGACCCGTTGGCTGCGGCCAAGGGTCCTCCGATGACATCAGTTCATATTGTTTAAACAAAGATTAATGACAAGGCACATTGTAATCTTACCAATGGTCTTTGTCAACCCTTTTCCCGCAAATTATCCGATTATATATTTATTTATAAAAAAGGTATTGACCGATAGTAACAACCGTCTGTTACAATTATGGTAAAACGTAATGGAAAAAGTTTACAGAGAAGAATTGAGATATAAAAAAAGACTGTTAAAATAAAAAACAGATAGCGGCATGGGGTTCGTTACAGAAATATAAAGAGGGAGCGTATATGTATAACAGACAGTTAGAGACATTTATTGCGGTGGCAGATGCAGGGAGTTTCAGCAAAGCGTCGGAAGAATTGTATATTTCGCCGACTGCGGTGATTAAGCAGATTAATCTGTTAGAACAATCATTGGAGCTGCAGCTTTTTGTGAGGACAAACAGGGGGCTAATGATTACGGAATCAGGAAAATCGCTTTATCAGGATGCAAAATACCTGATTCAGTATTCCAAGGATTCCATTACCAGAGCAAAAAATGCGATGGAGAGGACGAAAAATATTATCCGCATCGGAACATCGCAGATGACGCCGGGGCAGTTTCTGGTAGAGCTTTGGCCTAAGATACATGAAATGTGTCCGGATATCAGGTTTGAGCTTGTACCATTTGAAAATACGCCCGAAAATGCAAGGGAAATCTTAAAAAATCTGGGACAGAATATTGATATCGTTGCGGGTATTTTTGATGCGACATTGTTGGAATATCGGCAGTGCGCAGGGCTGATGATGAAAAAGGAGCCGATCCGGGTGGCGGTTTCCGTCTATCATGAGCTGGCGAAAAAAGAAAAACTCTCTCTGGAAGATATGGAAGGAGAAAGTCTGATGCTGCTAAAACGCGGCAGTTTTGGAAATGTGGATGAGCTGAGAGATGATTTGCGGCAGAATCATCCCGAAATACAGATTGTAGATTTTGATTTTTACAGCCTAGATGCATTTAACCGCTGTGAGAACAGCAACAACCTTCTTATGGCAGTCGACCCTTGGGATACGGCGCATCCTTTGCTGAAGCTGATTCCGGTGGAGTGGGATTATACGATTCCCTATGGGCTTTTGCATTCGCCAAATCCTTCTCCTTTGGTTAAAAGATTTCTGAAAGCCGTTAGTAAGCTTTCGCAATAAAATAGCCTAAACCTATAGGTTGGGACAATAAACTTTTTGAGACTTCGAAAGAAGTCTCTTTTTTATTAGAATGTAAGAAAACGGCAGAGAAGTTGGAGATAGAATATGAAGTATCGTACAGTTGGAAAAGATTTAAAAGTATTTGCAGTCCGGACTTGGATGTATGGGATTGAGCCATGCTTACGGCGCCCCGACTGAGAAAAAGGAAGCGGTCAAACTGATTCATCAGGCGGTAGATATGGGATATACCTTTTTTGACACCGCAGAATGCTATACGGGAGTGAATTTGGATGGAACGATATCCTACAACGAAGAGATGGTGGGAGATGCGCTAAGAAATTGACGGGGCTCAGGATCGGATGGATATTTCGGAGGTTTTTGGGGGCACAAGGCTGGTTAAACCTCAAAAATAAGAAACGGCAGAATCGGGATGAAAAATAAAAAGAAATATGTTATAATGTTAGGAAAAGAAAATCTGATGAGAAAGGAGCGAGCGATTGGAAACTGTAAGAACGTCAGGCCTGACAAAATATTATGGAAAAGCCAGAGGGATTATCGACTTGGATCTAAGTGTCGAAGAAGGAGAATTCTTTGGATTTATCGGTCCCAACGGCGCGGGGAAAAGTACCACGATCCGCACACTGCTGGGATTGATTAAGCAAAACAGCGGCAAGGCGGAAATATTCGGGATGGATACGCTCAAAGAGAAGCAGAAAATATTAGAAGACATTGGATACCTGCCTTCCGAGGCGGTATTCTATTCCGGTATGCGCGTCCGGGAAATCTTAAAGCTTTCAGCCGATTTAAGGAAGCGGGATTGCAGAAAGGAAACTGCACGGCTATGCGAACGTCTGCAGCTGGATACTTCAAGAAAAGCGGAGGAACTGTCTTTGGGCAACCGAAAGAAGGTTGCGATTGTCTGTGCACTGATGCATAAGCCGAGACTCCTGATTCTTGACGAGCCCACCAGCGGGCTTGATCCGTTGATGCAGCGGGAGTTCTTCGCAATCTTGCAGGAGCGGAACGAGGAGGGAACTACGATATTTCTGTCTTCGCATGTACTTTCGGAGGTTCAGCGCAATTGCACCAGAGCGGCAATCATCAGGGAGGGGCGGTTGATTGCCTGTGACAGTGTGGAAGCTCTGTCTAAGACCAGTGCAAAGCGTGTGACAATCCGCGGAGAAGTGAAACTTAAGAGTTTGCCGGGTGTGCGTGATTTGCAGACCGTGGGAGACGGTAGCAGTTTTCTGTATGCCGGCGATATCAATGAGCTGATACATTTTCTTTCCGGCAGCAGTATCCGTGATTTGACAGTAGCGGAGCCGGATTTGGAAGAAATTTTTATGCACTATTATATGAAACGAGGTGAAATTGATGACAATGGTAAAGCATGAAGTAAAGCAAGGGATACGTTCTCTTGCCATATGGACGGCTGCCATTGCTTTCCTCTTGGCAGTCTGCGTGTTCATGTTCCCGGAGATGAAGGGGGAAATGGAAGGCGTTGGCGATATGTTCTCTTCTATGGGCAGTTTCACGGAAGCTTTCGGCATGGACAGAATCAATTTCGGGACGCTGACAGGCTTTTATGCTGTTGAGTGTGGAAATATACTTGGTCTGGGGGGCGCATTCTTCGCCGCCTTATCTGCGGTGTCAATTCTGGCAAAGGAAGAAAAGGAACATACAGCGGAGTTCCTTTTCACGCATCCGGTGAGGAGAAGCCGGATTGTAACGGAAAAGCTCTGTGCTGTGATTTTGCAGATTGTTCTTATGAATCTGCTTGTTTTTGCTGTTTCGATTGCTTCGGTTGCCGCAATCGGAGAGGAAATCCCGTGGAAGGAAATCGTGCTTTTGCATCTTGCTTATTTCCTGCTCCAAATAGAAATTGCAGGGATTTGCTTTGGGATTTCTGCATTTTTAAAGCGGGGAAGTCTTGGAGCTGGCTTGGGGATTGCGGCGGTGCTGTACTTTTTGAATCTGATTGCAAATATTTCAGAAACGGCGGAATTCTTAAAATACATTACGCCTTTTGGATATGCAGAAGGGGCGGACATTGTTACAAACGGAAGACTAGAGGAAGGCTTGGTTTTACTTGGGATGTTATATGGTATTATAGGAATTGCAGCGGCATTTAGCTGGTACTGCAGAAAAGATATCCATTGAGAAAGAAATGAGGACAAAATGTTAGGAAACAAGCGAGGAATAAAACAAAATACGTATGTGCCGGATTATGTAGTATTTGACTTTGAGACGACCGGAATCAATCCGAACCGGGATGCGATTATAGAAATTTCGGCAGTGAAGGTGAAAAAAGGGGAGATAATAGCTGTATTCAGCAGTTTGGTGAATCCTCAGATGCCGATTCCATATGGTGCCACGCAGGTAAATGGGATTACCAATGAAATGGTGGCGGAAGAACCGACCATAGAGACTGCACTTCAAAAGTTTCTGGATTTTATCGGAGACGACATTCTGGTAGGTCATAATATACATACCTTTGACATGAAATTTCTCTGGAATAAGACGGAGACATTGTTTGGAGAGACAGTCGCTAATGATTACATTGATACATTGTCGATGGCAAGGCAGCGTCTTCCGCAGCTTTCACACCACAAATTGGTGGATATTTCATCTTATTACAAAATTAGTACAGAAGGTGCGCACAGAGCGCTCAACGATTGCATCATGAATCAGAAATGCTTTGAACTTCTGGCGAAGGAGCAGGTGAAGAACCCGCCGAAAATCTGCCCAAGATGCGGCGGTGAATTGACAAAGAGAAGGGGCAGATTTGGTACATTCTTAGGCTGCAGCGGTTATCCGGCGTGTAGGTATACGGAAAATTGCTGACTTCTTTTAATCGAAACGGATAAATGGATTTATATTTTAAGAAGTTTCGTTGTAAAGGAATTTGTCCAATTTATGTCCCGATAATACTCGCATTGTTTCTTCATATTTTTTCCAGTGGCACGCTGCCTCTATGGTGCAAAATGCATTGTTTTACCATATCTGTCTTATCCTGCCCATAATTAAATCTGGATAGAATATCTTCTGCTATATGCGCACCATGAATATGATGCTCCTTATATAAAGAATAATCAGTAATTGACGCAACGTCATGCAACCATGCTGATATTAGTACGATTTCTAAATCCGCATTATATTTATCAGCCATACATGCCGCATTGCATACCACAAGACGGATATGGTTATATACTCCCATCCCCAATTTATCTGTCTCACTTTCACTTCTTCTCAATATTTCTTTTTCCAAATAACTAATAATATCTGTTCTCATACAATTTCCTCTTACATGTTAATTTTCGCACCGCAAAATAGGATGATACACCTTGTAGCTGTATTCTGCTGCGCATACTATAATGATACTGCGGATTTTTCTTCAATAGTCTGAAAAATAAGCTTTCTGCTCGCTTCACTCCTAAGCCGTTTCTTTGCCTCTTGTTTCAAGCTATCCAAATACGGATTCATTACGGTAATCCCTAAAATATCTGTTCTTAATTCGATTCCGTATTTTCTGCTTGTTTTTACCGCTAATCACATAATCGGATGGACGGCGCAAATGCGGCGCCTTTTATGAGAATCCAGAACTGGGATTCCCATAAGTTATATTTCAAGAAAATCAGGACACACTATATAGTCAAGAGAAATCAACCGGAAAGAAGGAAGATTCATGTATGCAAGAATAGAAAATGACCAGATTTGTCCAAGCAAAGAGACGGAATTTTTGGAAAAAGACGAAACAATCTGCGTGATGACAGAACAGGAATGGGAGGAGCGGGAAGCGCTGCGCTCGTCCTTGGGGCTGCCTTGTGAGAATACTGTCATTCATTTCTGCAAGCTGGAAAATCAGCCGGGATATTTGGCTGCGACTTTCCGTATACCGCCAAAGCAGGAAAATGAAGTAAGCCTTGCATTTAGCATGTATCTCCTGCCCGGGAAAATGGTATTTCTCGACAATGGAAAAACAGTCGAAACGCAGATGGAAAAGATTGCCCAAAAGAAAATTCGGAATGGCTATACGCTTGAGCGATTCCTTTATGATTTCCTGTCGGGCTTGTTGGAAGAGGATTTGCTTTTTTTGCAGAAGCTTGAGCGGGAAATTGCTGTAATTGAAGAAATGGTCTTAAAGGGGAGCTGTCCGGGCTTTAACGGAAGGATGCTGAACCTAAAGAAGCGGGTTGCGAAATTCTATCGGTATTATACGCAGCTTGCAGATGTAGGGCAGGAGCTGCTGGATAACGAGATGGAGTTCTTCGGAAAAGAAGAACTGAGGATGTTTGACCGTTACCGCGATAAAGTGGTGCGTCTTGCCGGGGAGACGCAGATCTTACGGGACTATGCTATGCAGGTGCAGGACGTCTACCAGTCGGAAATCAGTATCCGCCAGAATGATATCATGAAAATGCTGACCGTTGTCACAACAATATTCCTTCCGTTAACGTTGATAGCCGGATGGTATGGGATGAACTTTGCTTATATGCCGGAGCTTACCATGAAGTATGCTTATCCCGTGGTGATTGGGATTAGTATTTTAATTGTAGTGGTCAGTCTGGTAGTTTTTAAGAAAAAGCGGTATTGGTAAATGGGGCAAGGCTTTCTTGGTTCGAAATTGCGCAAAGTTGCGCATCAAAAAGAAAAGGAATTTATCTAAAATGTACAGTTTTTGGGAAAATTGTTTGTTTAATTCATGTATTGTCTTTCACATTTTTTAAGAATATAATGAAAAAAGAATAACCGGTTGCGCAATTGCGGTTGCGCAAAATTCTGAAAATCTGCCGCAAATTTGAGCGAAAGGAGGGGAAAGGAAGGGGGTGCAGTTATGGACCGGAGAATAAACTGGCAATGTGTGAAAAGAAGAAGTGTGGGGGATCAATATGAGAAGAGGAAAACTGAAACGAATATTCTCGACATTTCTGGCAGCCGCACTTGTTTTTACAATGAGCGACTGGGGAATGGGTCAGACAATCACTGCAAATGCGGGAACAATATCTGACAGTAATAATGCAAACTTTGATTTTGAAAACGGGACAGACGACTGGGAGACGACTGGAACGGTTACGGTAATGGAGAGCGGAGCGCAGTCAGGCAGTAAATATCTGCATATGGAGGCGGGGTCTAAGATTGCCATGACAATAACAAATGTTGCGCAAGGAAGTTATACCTTGTCGGCATGGGTAAAAGGAACGGCAAACAAGAACGCATCACAGCTAACAGTGACAGAAACAGGTGGACCGGATACGGTTTCTCTGTTAGATACATATCTTGGCACGGACTGGAAACAAATGGGAAACCGAAACGTGCTCGTTTATAATGGACAAATGAAAATCACCATAGAAGCCGGTCAGTCGACTTTGGATATTGATAATCTGGAGTTGGTATTGGATTCTGAGGACGCAAATACCATTGCAAACTGGGATTTTGAAGATGGGCTGGATTCTTGGACAACGACCGGTAACGCAGCAGTGGATACTGCAAATGCAGATACCGGAGCGAAGGCAATCCGCCTTGCGGCAGGCAGTGAGATTTCTCAGAAGGTTACGGTAGAGCCGAATACAAGATATTCTGTGACCATGCGTGCAAAAGTAGATAATCAGGATGAATTTGAGACGATTTATCACTCGGACCGCCGCGGAAAGACAGGTGAGACGCAGAACCGTACTTCCCTCGGAGACAGAGTGAATCTAGGTGTGCGTGGAGCAGACGGCGCAGTTTTGCGTCAGGCTCCGTCGGGAACGGAAGGATATTCTCTTGTGTCTATTACCTTTGAGACTGGTGCAGATACGAAAGAAGTAGAGGTCTATGCAAACACGGTCTATGATCAGGCTTATAAGGATTCCGTTACAGTCTATGACACGGATTCCTATCAGGCAGGAACAGGGAAGCTTGCCGATGAATGGCAGGGAAACGGAAGCGACAGTGCATATGTTGACAATTTTGACCTGTTTCGTATTGAAGATGAGAATTACTTGAGGGGCGCAGATGTTTCTTTCCTGCCTGCAATAGAGGATTTTGGAGGAAAATATTTTGCAAACGGTGTGCAGCAGGACTGCTTGAGAATCTTGTCGAATCACGGTGTAAATTCCATATTGACGATGATTATGGTACATGCGGGAAATCCGGTGCACGACACGAAGACGCTGGAAGTCATTTATAGTGACTGGTGTTTCGATGAAGATGGAAATCCTTATATAGAAAAAATGATTGAGGGTGGATATTTTGACAAGGAACACAGCGTGGAGCTTGGAAAGCGTGCGACTGCCCTTGGCATGAGCTATGTTCCGAGTTTCCATTACAGTGATAAATGGATGAGCAATGCGAAAGCGCATACTCCGGAGGAATGGCTGGATGTGGATTACGAAGGGAATTACAGCAATACGGATCTTGCGCATATGCAATCCATTGTGTACAACTATGTGTATGATTTTATGAAAGCACTGGCGGATGAAAATGTAAATGTGGCTGCGGTAAAACACGGGAATGAACAGAACGGCGGTCTGGTATGGCCTGTTGGAAACGGTATGACTTCCGTAGGCCATGCAAAAATTATTGCAGCTTCCTATGAAGCGGCAGAAGATGCAATGCCTGGAGTGAGCGGCTGGGTACATTCCAATAATGGATATACTCCAAGTCAGATTACGTCTTTCTTCCAAGCGCTGATGAATAACGGTGCAAAGATGGATGGTATTACATTTTCCTTATACGGCGGACGTTCGTCCGGTAATACATATGCAGGAGAAATTGCTCAGCAGAAGGTTGAAGCAATGAAATACATGGATTATGTCAATGTGGAGACGGGATTTACATTTACAAGTTATAGTCCGACGATTCACACTGCTAATTCATCTATGGGAATGGCGTCTTATTACCGTGTGAAGTCACCGAACGGGCAGTATAACTGGCTGTTGGATTATATGCAGGCGGCATTGGATGCACCGAATCCATATGCGCAGACCAGAGGTTTCTATTACTGGGAGACTGACTGGATTCCAACGCCGGGAGCCGGAAGTGCACATGGAAGTACCTCTGATATAAACCAGAGAACCATGTTCAATAATGGAGATATTTCCATCAAGGAGATGGGAAGCAGCCAGCCGGGACGCGCCGGAGATATGATGGACAGTATGTATGCTTATCTGATGCGCGGCTGTCCGAAGGCAAAGAGCTCTGACATGCAGACGCCAGTCAATGACGGTATCGGCGAATATGCAGTTGAGCTTGCGGATGCAACAAATATTACGCTTGCACAGTCAAGCATTACGCTTGCAGAAGGAAAGAAGACGCGTTTACAGCCGACGATTGCGCCGACAGACAAGGTGGTAAAAAACAGTGATGTAATTTATACCTCGGCAGATCCGACAGTTGCGACGGTAACAACAGATGGATTTGTGTGTGCAAAGAAAGCTGGAACAACGACAATTACTGCGACGGTAAATGGAACAAATGTTAAGGCAACGGCAAATGTAACGGTAACCGCAGGAACAAAAGCTGCTGGAATTACATTGACCTTGGATGGAAGTGAAATTGCAGATAAAGGAACAAAAGCTGCTGAAATTTTTGATAAGCTTCAGCTTAGCGCTGCACTGGCGGGAACACCGACGGATACCGCTGTTGTGTATACTTCCTCTAATCCTGAAGTAGCCTCTTTCTTTGGAGAGACATGGCAGACGCCGGCAGGAGAAATGCGTCAGGAAACAGAGAAGGATACGAAGGTGCAGTTGAATGCAAAGGATGCAGGGACAACAATTATTACCGTTTCATCCGCAGACGGCGCAGCTTCCGCCAGCTTTACGCTGACAGTCAGCAAGACGGCAGTACAGAGCGTAACGCTTAATAAGTCAGAGGCATCGGTCAGCTATGGCAGAACCGTGCAGCTAAAAGCAACGGTGCTTCCGGCAGATACAAGCCGTTATAAAGTCAACTGGGTATCTGAGGATACGTCGATTGCAACGGTAGACGATAACGGATTGGTAAAGGGCGTCGGCATTGGCGATGTGGTTATCAAAGCAGTATCGGATGATAATTCGGAAGTGTATGGCTCTTGTACAGTTCATGTGCTTGAGGTACAGGTAGAGGGCATCACATTAGACAGAGAAGTGATGGCGGTTCAGATTGGTTCCACCAAGGTATTGAATACGCTGATTACACCGGATGATGCATACAATAAAAACGTAACTTGGAGTTCAAGTGACGAGACAATCGCAACGGTAAATGAAAAAGGCGAAGTGACGGGCGTAAAGGTTGGCGGACCGGTAACGATTACTGCCACAACCGTAAACGGCGGGTATCAGGCTTCCTGTCTGGTGACCGTACAGCAGGACGCAATTCCTGTAACAGGAATTACAATGAGCGAGCAGGAATACTTTTTCGCTTCCGATTATTTTTCGGAAACAAGTCAGGCTGAGGATAAGCCGGTATATCGTCTGCATGCATCAATAGAACCGGAGATGGCAACCAATACAAATGTTCAATGGACTTCCGATACTCCGGAAGTGGCGGCCGTGGATGCTTTTGGACGCGTGACGGCGGTAAGCCCTGGAGTTGCAGAGATTACGGCGACGGCAGAGGACGGCGGTTATACTGCGTCGGTAAAGGTATATGTTCCGAGCGTGAGCGAGAGTTTTGATAATCTTAATACTGGTGATTCATGGGGAACGGGCGTGAGTTCCACAGGCGGCGGTGCGCTTACAGGTGCAGTTACGGCATCGGATAGCGGAAATATATTGCAGATTTCCGGCGGTGGAAGCGGCGCAAGAAGTATACAGAAGAGGCTGGCTAAGAGCATATCCAATAATAAGATTATCTTGGATTATGATTGGAATGTTGGAACGGTCGCAGGAAGTAACGGTTGCTATATGGCAATTACAGATAGCGAAAATAACCGATATTTGAGTATCCAGACAAATGCTAATCAGGAGCTGGTATACAGTGTGGGCGGAAAGCTTGTGGCAAATACGGCGCTCACAAATACGCAGCAGGTTGGTACAGGATTTAATCAGGGCGGTGTGTGGTATCATATTCATGCTGCGATTGATGTGGAAGCGGGAAAAACCATATTTACGATTACAAGCCTTGCCAATGCAGAGCTTACGGCAACGCATGAGGTGGCGTTTGATAAATCTACAAGTTATGCAGGGGATGTTGCGGCGATACAGTTCTATGGAACACGAACGGACAAAAGCAACTTATCGTGGAATCCGGCCATTGACAATTTTAACATTTATGAAGCTGCTCCGGTAGCGAAGGGCGTTAACATTAACAAAGAGAACGTAAGGCTGATTCCGATAGAAGGAACTCTGATGGCAAGCTGCCAGTTAGAGGCAAGTATCAATCCGGCAAGTGTAGATCAAAAGGTCGTATGGACGTCTTCGGATAAATCCGTTGCAACAGTCAGTGCAGACGGACTGGTAACGCCGGTAAACGTATATCAGAGTCTGGATGAAATAGAACCCGCAACCTGTACGATTAAAGTGGCGTCGGCATTGGATGCATCGGTTTACAAGGAGATACCTGTAACCGTTACCAATAGTCCGAATGCATCTGAATTCTTCGCTGTGAAGGATGAAAACGGTGAAACAGTCTACGGCGGAGGAGAATCAGAATTAATTTCTATGGAAACGGCGGGCAGAAAGCAGCTGTTCCCGATATTGACCGGCGGCGACGGAGATACGGATATTGCGGGAATCAAATGGGAGTCCGGCGATTCAAAGATTGTAGGCGTAGACGGCGCCGGAAACTTAATTGCGAAAGCTCCGGGAACGGCAACGATTACATTGACGGTAACGCTTTATGAAGGAAATCCGCAGATTGCACAAATGGATGTAGAGGTAACCGGAGATGCAATTGTAGACACAACCGACTTAGAGGATGCTATTGCAGCAGCAAAGGCGGCAAAGGATAAGGGTGACAGCTGGTATACGCCGGACAGCCTTGCAGCTTATACAAAAGCGTTGACAAGGGCTGAGAGTGATTTTGCGGCAGCAGTGGAAGAAAAATGGGAGGCACATAAGCAGTCCGTGATTGATGCGGTTGTAGAAGCGCTGAAGCTTGCGACAGAAGGCTTGAAGCTAGTAGATTATATCCCGGTAGAGAGTCTGGAAGTAAGCGGATGCAATGAGCATCTTTCGATTGGGAAGACGGTAGAGCTGAAGGCGGCTGTTACGCCGGCAGGGGCAACGGAAGAAATACACTGGTTCTCAAGCGATACAAGCGTTGCAGTAGTGGATAAGCTGAACGGAACCTTGATTCCGGTAGGTGAAGGCACGGCAAAGATTACAGCACAGACTGAAAGCGGTGGTGTTAAGGTTGAGAAAACGATTACGGTTAGCTCCGATCTGACCTCTTATTTTGATGAAAACGGAGTGACCATTACAGGCAACAATACGGCTGCAAATAGGGATGTGAAGAATACGTTCATAAATGCCCGTACAACGGATCAGTCAAGCTGGGAAACGGGTAATGTTTGGACAACAGGATCAGCTACAACGACAGGAAGTATTGTTATAGATTTCGGTGAGAAAGCAAGAATTGATAATGTAAAGACGGTCTTCTGGTCACTGCTGAAATATACATTGGATATATCTGATGATGGAGAAAACTGGACGACAGTCATTGATCATTCGGAAACGGCAGTAGGTGCGGTCTTGGATAACAACGGCTATTATACCGATGAGTTTCCGGCAGATACACAGTCGCGTTACCTCAGAATAAATGTTTTAGAAAATGGAGGAACGGGCTGGATCGGAGTTAACACCATGCAGGTAAACGGCGCATATCTGTCTGAAGTAAAGGTTCCGCAGAGTGTGACCTGTGAACCGATTTCCTTGGGTGCAGATGCGGAATTGGCAATAGACAGTTTACCGCAGACGATATCCGTGACACTGAGTGACGGTACAACTCAAACAGTAGATGTAACATGGAATGAGCTTGATCTGCAAAAAGTTATCGCGGCAGAAGCGGCGGGCGAGTATCAGGTTCATGGAACGGTTACGATAGACAATATATCCTATGATGTTGTATGTGCGCTGACTTTGAGCGTGATTGACATAAGTGATGCGGCTGTAATTCTGGAAGAAAATAGTTTTCAGTATACCGGAACAGCAAAACAGCCTGGAGTAACGGTTGAATTAGATGGAAAGACACTGTCGATTTTGGATTATACGGTGACCTACAGTAATAATGTGGAGATAGGAACTGCAACCATAACGATAGAGGGAATCGGCAAATATACCGGAACCATAACAGAGGACTTTGAGATTACCAAGGGCGACCTTGGCAATGCAATAGTTACATTAGAGAAAAACAGTTATGTTTATACCGGAACTGCAAAAGAACCGCAGGTAACCGTGAGGTTGGACGGAAAGACAATTTCGGAAAGTGAATACACAGTAACCTATGCGGACAACGTAAATGCCGGAACGGCAAAGGTAACAATAGCAGCATTGGCAGACAGTGCTTATTATACCGGAAGCATATCGAAGAACTTTGAGATTGCCAAGGGTGACTTAAACAATGCCACGGTTACATTAGAATATGAAAGCTGCATTTATACAGGCGAGGCAAAAGAACCGCAGGTAATCGTAACGCTGGATGGAGTAACCGTACCGATTGGCGATTATGTAGTAAGCTATGGGAATAACGTAAATGTCGGAACGGCAAGTGTAATCATTGAGGCGGCGGAAGACAGCGGCAATTATACCGGAAGCGTAACCAAGACCTTTGTGATTAAAGATCCTGCAGATCCGGGAACTGAAAAGAGTGATTTGGGCAAAGCCACAGTTACGTTAGAGTATGAAAGCTGCATTTATACTGGAGCTGCAAAAGAACCGCGGGTAACCGTAACGTTGGACGGAACAACAGTACCGGCAAGTGAATATGAAGTAATTTATGCGAATAATATAAATGTCGGAACGGCGAGTGTAACAATTAAGGCGGTTTCAGGCAGTGAGAGTTATACAGGAAGCATAACGAAAAACTTTGAGATTATCGCTTCGACGCCTTCAGGAACTGAAAAAGGTGATTTGAGCAAAGCAACTGTTGCATTGCAATATACTAGCTGCACGTATACCGGTTTGGCAAATACGCCGAAGGTAACTGTAGCTTTGGCAGGAAAGATAGTACCGGCATCAGGTTATACAGTAAACTACGCAAATAATATAAATGCCGGAACTGCAACCGTAACCATTGTTGGAAAAGGCGACTATAACGGAAGAACAGTGAAGACATTTACTATCGGTAAAGCGGCCAAGCAAATTAAGCTGGCGAAGAAGTCTTATACGAAGGTGTATGGAAATAAGGCATTTGCGCTTGGCGCAACCGTAACAGGTAATGAAAATCTGACCTATTCTCTCAGCAACAAGACGGTTATTAAGGTCACAAACGGAAAAGCTAAAATTATCGGCTGCGGTACGGTAACAGTGACTGTAAAATCTGCGGCATCCGCAAATTATAATGCGGCAGCGAACCAGAAGATCAAAATTACTGTAAAACCGAAGAAAGCAACTATTTCTTCCGCAAAGAGTACAAAGAAAGGGCAGATTACCCTGAAATGGAAGAAGGATAGTAAGGCAAGCGGATATATTATCAGTTATTCCACAAGTAAGAAATTTAAGAAAGCAAAAACTGCAATCATTAAAAAGAATTCGACTGTAAAAACAACGCTGAAAAAGCTTTCAGCAGGCAAAACCTATTATGTAAGAATTTGTTCTTACAAGAAGGTGGGCAAAAAGCGGCTCAGCGGCGCATACAGCAAGGTGAAAAAGGTAACCGTGAAGAAACGTTAAACGAATGGACGGAACGAAAAGCAGGAGGGGCAGAAATGCCCCATCCTGCTTTTGACTATTGTTATGAACTGTAACGCGCTGAAAAAAACAAATCTGGTATTATTTTCTGATTGAACTCTTCTTATTTTATAAAGATATAAACATTATAAAGATGTAAACATCAATAGCCTGTACAGGCAGCGTTTCTTCAGAGATTTTATGAGACAGATGGGAATGACGCCGAAAGAATACCGCGCGCAGACACTTGAGGAACACAGGACGCCCTGACAGCATCTGGGCGGCAAGGCGGCTATTTCTATGAAAATGTAAAAGAAAAAGAGTGTGCTGCTGGAGCTTGGAGCTGGATTTAAAAAACGGGATTTAAGGATGAGGTAACCAGTCACTTTTTTGACGTTGGATTATGCATCAAGCTTATTTTCGCAATTCCTGCAATCAATATTCCAAGAAGTGCGGCTGTTCCTGCAAACAGAACAGTCACTACAGAAATTGCGATTCCATTATTCCATTGAACTGGCAGTTCGGATGGCAATTTCGTATATGATAATATTCCGATTATTAAACATAGTGATGTGATAATTGTTCATGTAATAAGGCTGCCCCATATATACAAGAAGCTAACGTAATCCAGTTTGAAAATAGGTTTGTTATCGTTCCAATAGGTTTCCAGATCTTTTACATATTTTTCAACTTGTAATTCATCAAAGCTAACATTTCCGGCTTTAAGCATTCTTTCACACATGATTTTTGCTTTATTTAAGCCCTCAATTTGTGTTTGGATTATTTTAGTTTGCTTTTCTATAATTTCTGTTAATGACACTTTGTCAGATATGATATTACGGATATCTTCAATGGAAATTTCCAGTGTATGTATCTTGCTGTGCCTGATGTGAAAGCTGGACTTGGTCAGCGGCATGTTTGACAGGATTGCAGACTTTAGCTTCCCGGTATCAAAATTTTGTTACAATATATCAAATGTGTCCGTTTTCTGCATAAAGTGTTCGTTTTCTGCAATGTATGTTGCTTGATTTAAAAGAAAAGTATAAAGTAAGAATGATAATATTTAGGGGGAAGCTCGAATGAAAAAATTAAAAAATGCAGGGAAACATTATAAAGTAAACAAGTCTTTTCTTCTTATGATAATGGTATTATTGTGTGCGTGTTCTAAAACTAGAAATTATGATGATATAGCGCATCAATTTGCACAGTATGATTTTGATTCGGTTATGCCAAGGCTTTGTTACGCAGATTCCCAAATCGCGATTTTATATGACCATCACGGAATTGTCGTATACAATCTGAAAGAGCGGAAAATTACCGGGTATGCTTCATTTGAGGAAATTGATCCTGCTCCGGTCTTGCAGGGGGATGATCCCACATTCGTGCAGGTTTCCCGGGATGGTAAGTTTGTATATGTGTTTTCCGAAGGGTATCCGGCTGACGGGAAATATGTGCATACACTTGACGAGTGGAGAGAGGAAAAATATCTTTATGACGTTTCAAAAGATGTATTTAAGCAAGTGGATAGTTATGATGAGCAGTTTGAACAGTCCGTGTCAGAGCCTGAAATATATGAAGGGGATATTGACAAAACAAGCAGGGCGTACAGTATGGGACAGATATTTAAATATGAAGAGAACGGTTATTGCTACATGGCGCTCAAGCATTCAGAAAATGAGGAGAAAATAAATTATTCTAATTTACGTCTGGTGGTAAATGGGAATGGCGTGCTGGAAGAGTATGCGATTTATAAATAAAAGCGAAGGAAGGGCAGTCTTAAAGTTACTATAGTGAGTTGATGGAAAAATGAAAGGAGAGGCAGAATGAAAAAAGTGTTAGCATTGCTGCTGGTAGGATGTTTGTCATTCATGCCAACATCTGTTGGAGCGGGAACGATTGATGAAATACATGGAGTTTGTGAAGAGCTTGCAGTCAAATCATGTATAGAGGATTTTTTTTGTTCATTTGAAAATATGGATAATAATGCTGAAGTAAATGAGATGATGATAGATATGGTGAATATATCCGCTTGCGGTGAGATTCAAAAATATGAAATGAATCAAGCTGTGGAACGAAAGCGAGTGAGCGCACAATCAACAGACGATGCGACGTTTCTGGAAATGGTTAAATTGCTGCTCCAACGAAGGGAGATTATAGAAAGAGCTGCGGATGTAGATTTGAAAGAATATCAGAAGACATTGGATATCACAATAGAATCTGCTGATATCAAAGGAAATACGGCAGATGTAGATGTAAGGGTGGTGAAAAAGTGGAATTACGCATTTTCGCCAGAGGTTGAGTCTGCTGCGGAGGATTATTTTGAAATAAGCTTGTCAAAGGAAAGCGAGGAGTGGAAAATTTCTAAGATATCCGGTTTGTCTAATGTGGTTATGGATGAAGAGCTGATTGAGTTGGGCGATGAAATTACTTGCCGGGAAAGAGAAGAGTACATAAATGCGCTCGAGGAGGAATATGCTGTTGATTTGGAGAGTCAGAACTTTGAAGAAAAGGCGCATAAAGAAACGGGACGGTATATGGCTGTTTCCGATATGGGGACTGTTGTGCGGGCAGCGAGTGGTTACAATAATACTGCGGCAGTATCATATGCACAGAAATATGCGATGACCCCCAATTCGTCTTATACCACTTTCTCAGCGGATTGTACAAATTTTTCATCTCAATGTTTATATGCTGGCGGGATAAAGCAGCATGCAGGAATTACAGGTAATGAAGACTGTTGGTTTTATAAAAATAGTGATAACCGTTCATCAACTTGGGCAGGAGTGAAGGAATTTCAAAGATATGTGACAGGCAGTGTGTCGAAAATTGATGTAACATTAAGCAGTTTCAATAGCGTTGTGCCGGGGGATATGATCCATTTGACAAATAGTTCGGGTATTGCCACGCATGCCTTGGTTATTACAGGGGTGGTGCAGGGCGCAAACGGAAGAAATGATTTGCTTGTATGTGCCCATACAACGAATCGTTTAAATGCTTCTTTGACTTATTATTATGGTTCAAGATCTAAAGTGTTTTATCATGTAAATGGTAGTAAGTAAAAGATAAGAGAGAGCTGTAGGATGACGGGGCGTCATCCTATGAGTCTAATTCGATAAAATGGGTTGACTAAGAAAAAAGTATCATTTAGACTAAGAAAAAAGAATTTTGCGATTTTGGGGAGGGAGAGTATGATCCGTATTGCAATTTGTGATGAAGAACATGGTTTTTGTCAGAGGTTAGAAAGATATATATCAAACTATATGAAGAATGATGGTATTTCTTATCATATCGACACATTTAACCAAGGAGAAAGATTTGCGGCTTTGGGGATTGGGATGGCGCAGTATACGGTTGTATTTTTGGATGTCAAAATGAGCAAACATGATGGAATTGACATTGCTAGAAAAATACGCGAAATCAGTAAAGGGATATTTGTAGTATTTGTAACAGCAAATGGAAATTATGCTTTGGAAGGCTACAAGGTAGATGCGGTGCGAGACGGGAACCTTGATTCCGCATGGCTCCATCTGCACAGCACGCTTTCACACTAGATTCGAAAAGACCTCATCAAGTGTTCAATGTGTCGGTCGTGGCTGTCGCCACATAAAAAACCAGCCGTAAATTCCTCTGCAAATAAATTTGCGCCGGAATTTACGACTGGTTTTTCACCCGTCTCGTAGCTTGCACGAAAAAAAACACTTGCAATATTGGAAATCTTCGTGTATACTATGTCTTGCTGTGGCATTGATAGCTGTGAAGCGTGAGGTTGCTGCCCATGTGGTAGGTTTTCCGTGGAGCGAATGTCAAGTTAGGAAACTGGCGACAAGTCACTGTATCACGAATAACTGTCTACAAATATGAAGTAGAAACAACGTGTGAGCATATGACACACACGGGAGAGTGTACAGTCACCGCTTGTCGTACTGAAGTAAAGTGCGAAAAGGAGGCGACTTTTTTTATGGCAAGTCAAGTAATGAGAATCACATTGAAGGCTTATGATCACGAATTGGTAGATTCATCAGCAAAGAAAATTATCGAGACTGTAAAGAAGAACGGATCACAGGTGAGCGGACCAGTACCGCTTCCGACTAAGAAAGAGGTAGTTACCATTCTTAGAGCTGTACACAAGTACAAAGATTCCAGAGAGCAGTTCGAGCAGAGAACTCATAAGAGACTGATTGATATCATTTCACCGACACAGAAGACGGTTGATGCATTATCAAGATTAGAGATGCCGGCAGGTGTGTACATTGATATCAAAATGAAATAAGTCAAAGAAAGCAACTATCCTGAAGAGCCGCAGGGCTTTCTAGGATGAACGGGAAAACCCGTTCCGCTGTAGAAAAAACAGGAGGAAAAATAATGAAGAAAGCAATTTTAGCAACAAAAGTCGGAATGACTCAAATCTTCAATGCAGACGGCGTTTTAGTACCGGTTACTGTATTACAGGCTGGACCATGTGTAGTAACACAGGTTAAGACCGTAGAGAATGACGGTTACAGCGCAGTACAGGTTGGATTTGTTGACAAGAAAGAAAAGGTTGTAAACAAAGACGCTAACGGCAAAAAAGAAATCAGAAACAGACATGGCGTAAACAAAGCAGAAATGGGACATTTCAACAAAGCTGGCGTATCCGGCAAGAGATTTGTCAGAGAATTCCGTTTTGAGAACGCAGAGGAGTACAAATTAGCAGACGAAATTAAGGCTGATATCTTTGCAGAAGGCGACAAGATCGACGCTACTGCAATTTCAAAAGGTAAAGGATTTCAGGGCGCTATTAAGAGACATGGTCAGCACAGAGGACCAATGGCTCACGGTTCCAAGTTCCATCGTCATCAGGGTTCCAATGGTTCCTGTTCTACACCTAGCCGTGTGTTCAAGGGAAAAGGAATGCCGGGACATATGGGATGCGTGAAAGTAACGACTCAGAATCTTGAAGTGGTAAGAGTTGACGCTGAGAACAACCTGCTTTTAATCAAGGGTGCGGTTCCAGGACCTAAGAAAGCTTTAGTAACAATCAAAGAGACGGTAAAAGCAGCGAAATAGCGCTAGATTAAGAAAGGAGGAACACACAGATGGCTACAGTATCTGTTTATAATATGGAAGGCAATGAAGTGGGCAGCATGGATTTAAACGACGCTATCTTTGGTGTAGAAGTGAATGAACACTTGGTACACATGGCAGTCGTTCAGCAGCTCGCAAATAATCGTCAGGGAACACAGAAAGCAAAAACGCGTTCTGAAGTTCGCGGCGGCGGAAGAAAACCTTGGAGACAGAAGGGAACCGGTCATGCAAGACAGGGTTCAACAAGAGCTCCGCAGTGGACAGGCGGCGGTACAGTATTCGCTCCGGTTCCGAGAGATTACTCTTTCAAATTAAATAGGAAAGAGAAGAAGGCGGCATTAAAGTCTGCTTTAACAACGAGAGTTCAGGAAAACAAATTCATCGTATTGGATGATTTGAAACTGGATGAAATCAAGACAAAGAAATTTGTTGAGGTTATGAATAACTTAAAGGTTCAGAAAGCATTGGTTGTATTAAACGATATGGATACAAACGTAATTGCTTCTGCAAAGAACATTCCAACCGTTAAGACAGCTCAGACAAACGAAGTAAACGTATTTGACGTGTTAAAATATGACACAGTAGTTGTAACAAAGGCTGCTGTCCAGAAAATCGAGGAGGTGTATGCATAATGGCAAACGTACAGTACTATGACGTGATCCTCAAACCGGTAGTGACAGAGAAGAGCATGAACGCAATGGCAGAGAAGAAATATACATTCTTAGTTCATCCGGAAGCAAACAAGACAATGATCAAAGAAGCAGTTGAGAAAATGTTCGAAGGTACAAAGGTAGCAAAAGTAAATACCATGAACATGGACGGAAAAACAAAGAGACGTGGAAACGTATACGGCAAAACTGCTAAGAGAAAAAAGGCAATCGTTCAGTTGACAGAGGATTCCGCAGATATCGAAATCTTTGCAGGACTGTAGGATTGGAACACTCGATGAGAACGAGTGTGATATCCTAATAACTAAGCACAGTAAAGTGCGATAATAAACTTAATCAAAACCGAAAGGAGAACAACAATGGGAATTAAGACATATAACCCATATACACCTTCCAGAAGAAATATGACCGGTTCTGATTTTTCTGAAATCACAAAGAAAACACCAGAGAAATCATTGACAACTTCTTTAAAGAAGCATTCTGGTCGAAATAATCAGGGTAAAATTACAGTTAGACACCAGGGTGGTGGAAATAGAAGAAAATACAGACTCATCGACTTCAAGAGAAGAAAAGATGGTATCGAGGCAACTGTAATCGGAATCGAGTACGATCCGAACAGAACAGCTAATATTGCATTGATTTGTTATGCAGACGGTCAGAAAGCATATATCCTTGCTCCGGAAGGATTGACAGACGGAATGAAGGTTATGAATGGACCGGAAGCAGAAGTGCGTGTTGGTAATTGCCTGCCGCTTGAGAATATCCCGGTAGGTACACAAGTGCACAACATTGAGTTATATGCTGGTAAGGGCGGACAGTTAGTACGTTCTGCAGGTATGAGCGCACAGTTAATGGCTAAGGAAGGCAAATACGCAACGTTAAGACTTCCTTCAGGCGAAATGAGAATGGTTCCTATCAACTGCCGTGCAACCATCGGTGTGATCGGAAACGGAGACCATAACCTTATCAATATCGGTAAAGCAGGACGTAAGCGCCATATGGGTATCCGCCCGACGGTACGTGGTTCTGTTATGAACCCGAATGACCATCCACATGGTGGTGGTGAAGGTAAGGCGCCGGTTGGACGTCCGGGTCCATGTACACCTTGGGGCAAACCTGCTCTTGGACTTAAGACACGTAAGAAGAAAAAGGCTTCTAACAAGTTGATTGTAAGAAGAAGAGACGGCAGAGCTATTAAATAGTAGATAGGAGGAAAAATAATGGCTAGATCACTTAAAAAAGGACCATTTGCAGATGAGAGCTTACTGAAAAAAGTAGACGCTATGAATGCTTCTGGTGAGAAATCAGTTATTAAAACATGGTCACGTCGTTCTACGATTTTCCCATCCTTCGTTGGACACACAATTGCTGTTCATGACGGAAGAAAACACGTACCTGTATATGTGACAGAGGATATGGTTGGACATAAGCTCGGTGAGTTCGTTGCAACAAGAACTTACAGAGGTCATGGCAAAGACGAGAAGAAATCAGGCGTTAGATAATAGGATTTTATTTGAAATACCCATTGGGCATACCTGAATGCCAAAAAACAGGGCGCAAATAAGGAAAGGAGGTTTCACTACTCATGGCTAAGGGACATAGAAGTCAGATCAAGAGAGAGAGAAACGCAGTAAAAGATACCAGACCTTCAGCAAAGTTATCTTATGCTAGAATGTCAGTTCAGAAAGCTTGCTTCGTATTAGACGCTATCCGCGGAAAAGACGTTGAAACAGCGCTTGCGATTGTAACTTACAATCCAAGATATGCATCAAGCGTAATAGAGAAATTATTAAAATCAGCAATCGCAAATGCTGAGAACAATAACGGAATGAATGCAGCAAATCTTTATGTAGAAGAGTGCTACGCAAATAAAGGACCAACAATGAAGAGAATCAGACCAAGAGCACAGGGCAGGGCTTATAGAATTGAGAAGAGAACAAGCCATTTAACAATTGTGCTGAATGAGAGATAGGAGGGCAAACATGGGACAGAAGGTTAATCCTCATGGCTTAAGAGTCGGCGTAATCAAAGACTGGGACTCTAAATGGTATGCGGAAGCAGACTTTGCAGACTTATTAGTAGAAGATTATAATATCAGATCATTTCTGAAGAAAAAATTATATGCAGCAGGTGTTTCCAGAATTGAGATTGAAAGAGCATCAGACAGAGTAAAGGTAATCCTTTACACAGCAAAGCCGGGTGTTGTAATCGGTAAGGGCGGAGCTGAAATCGAGAAGATTAAAGGTGAATTGCAGAAGTTCACAGACAAGAAATTAATCGTAGATATCAAAGAAGTAAAGAGACCGGATAAAGATGCTCAGTTAGTAGCTGAGAATATTGCATTACAGTTAGAGAACCGTGTCTCCTTCCGTAGAGCAATGAAATCCTGCATGGGAAGATGTATGAAAGCAGGAGCAAAGGGTATCAAAACATCCTGTTCCGGACGTCTTGGCGGAGCTGATATGGCTCGTACAGAGTTCTATTCAGAGGGAACTATTCCGCTTCAGACATTAAGAGCTGATATTGATTATGGATTCGCAGAGGCAGATACAACTTACGGCAAGGTTGGCGTAAAGGTATGGATCTACAAAGGCGAGGTACTTCCTACGAAGGGAAATAAGGAAGGAGGAGCTCAGTAATATGTTAATGCCAAAGAGAGTAAAACATCGTAAGCAGTTCCGTGGGTCTATGACCGGAAAAGCTTTAAGAGGAAATAAAATCACAAATGGTTCATATGGTATCATTGCAACAGAACCATGCTGGATCAAATCCAATCAGATTGAGGCTGCCCGTATTGCTATGACGCGTTACATTAAGCGTGGCGGTAAAGTTTGGATTAAAATTTTCCCTGACAAACCAGTAACTGCAAAACCAGCTGAAACACGTATGGGTTCCGGAAAAGGAACATTGGAATACTGGGTAGCTGTAGTAAAACCAGGACGTGTATTGTTCGAGATTTCCGGAGTATCCGATGAAATTGCAAGAGAAGCATTGCGTCTTGCTACACATAAATTACCTTGTAAATGTAAAGTAGTTTCACGTGCAGACTTAGAAGGCGGTGAATCAAATGAAAACTAATAAATATTTAGAAGAATTAAAATCACAGTCCGCTGCAGAATTAAAGCAGCAGTTGGTAGAAGCGAAAAAAGAACTTTTCAATTTGAGATTCCAGAATGCAACCAATCAGTTGGATAACACCAGCAGAATCAAAGAAGTGAGAAAGAATATTGCCAGAATCCAGACAATCATTACTCAGAAAGAAAGCGTTGCAGAATAAATTATCCTCTTAGAAAGGAGCAAAGAATCGTGGAAGAAAGAAATCTTAGAAAAACGCGTGTTGGTGTTGTAGTGAGCGATAAGATGGATAAGACCATAGTAGTTGCTGTAAAAAACAACGTAAGACATGCATTATACAACAAAATCGTTAAGAAAACTTATAAATTAAAGGCTCATGATGAAAACAACGAGTGCAAAATCGGTGATACCGTCAAAGTAATGGAAACAAGACCACTCTCCAAGGATAAGAGATGGAGACTTGTAGAAATCATGGAAAGAGCGAAATAATAGAAGGAGGCTACCGACATGGTACAACAGGAAACCAGACTTAAGGTTGCCGACAACACCGGCGCAAAAGAGTTGCTTTGCATCCGTGTTATGGGCGGTTCAACCAGAAGATATGCTAATATCGGTGATATAATCACTGCTACTGTTAAAGATGCAACACCAGGCGGCGTTGTAAAAAAGGGTGACGTAGTAAAGGCTGTAGTTGTCCGTACAGTAAAGGGTGCGCGCCGTAAGGACGGCTCTTATATTAAGTTTGACGAGAATGCTGCAGTCATCATTAAAGACGACAAGACTCCAAGAGGTACACGTATTTTTGGACCAGTAGCAAGAGAGCTTCGTGAAAAACAGTTTATGAAAATTGTTTCTCTGGCTCCGGAAGTATTGTAGGAGGGATCGAAGATGGCAAGTTTAAAAATTAAAAAAGGCGATACCGTAAAGGTAATTGCAGGTAGAGATAAAGACAAAGAGGGCAAGGTAATTGCCGTAAATAAAAAGAATAATACGCTTTTGGTTGAGGGCATCAACATGATAACGAAACATACCAAACCAAGCATGGCAAACCAACAGGGCGGTATTGTTCATCAGGAAGGACCAATTCATGCTTCTAATGTAATGTATCTTCATAAGGGCAAAGCGACCAGAGTTGGTTTTAAAATGGACGGAGATAAAAAAGTACGTTATGCAAAATCAACAGGCGACATAATTGATTAATCGTAAGAGAGGAGGTCCAAGAAGTTGAGTAGATTGAGAGAACAGTATCAGAATGAGATCGTAGACGCTATGGTCAAAAAATTTGGATATAAGAACACAATGGAAGTTCCGAAGCTTTCAAAAGTTGTTATCAATATGGGTGTAGGCGAAGCAAAAGAAAACGCTAAAATTCTTGAGACAGCAATGAAAGATATGGAAATCATCGCAGGTCAGAAGCCGGTAACAACTAAGGCAAAAAATTCTGTAGCAAACTTCAAAATCCGTGAAGGCATGCCAATCGGATGTAAAGTAACCTTAAGAGGCGAGAAAATGTATGAGTTCGTTGATCGTCTTATAAACTTAGCGCTGCCCCGTGTACGTGACTTTAGAGGCGTAAACCCGAACGCATTTGACGGAAGAGGCAACTATGCGCTCGGTATCAAAGAGCAGTTGATTTTCCCTGAGATTGAGTACGATAAGGTAGACAAAGTTAGAGGAATGGATGTTATTTTCGTAACAACTGCAAAGACAGACGAAGAAGCACGCGAATTATTGACACAGTTCAATATGCCATTCGCTAAATAAGACAGGAGGGAATTAAAATGGCAAAGACTTCTATGAAAATAAAGCAGCAGCGCAAACAGAAATTCTCTTCTAGAGAATATAACCGTTGCAAAATCTGTGGTCGTCCACACGCATATTTAAGAAAATATGGCATTTGTAGAGTTTGCTTCCGTGAACTGGCTTATAAAGGTCAGATTCCGGGTGTGAAGAAGGCAAGCTGGTAGTCATCCTTCAAATGACATATTTCAAGCAGAGGTAAAAGGAAAATTATAGGAGGAAAACACAATCATGACAATGACAAGTGATCCAATTGCAGATATGCTTACAAGAATCCGTAATGCAAATACTGCGAAACATGATACAGTTGATATTCCGGCTTCCAAAATCAAAGTGGCAATCGCAGATATTTTGGTAAAAGAGGGATACATCGTAAAATATGAACTCATTGAAGATGGTATCGTAAAGACAATCCGTGTTACATTAAAATACGGTGCAGATAAAAATGAGAAGATTATCACAGGCTTAAAGAGAATTTCAAAACCGGGTCTCCGTGTATACGCAGGCAAGGATAACCTTCCAAAGGTTCTCGGCGGATTGGGAATTGCAATTCTCTCCACGAACCAGGGAATCGTTACAGACAAAGAAGCCCGCAAACTTCAAGTCGGCGGCGAAGTTCTTGCGTTTGTGTGGTGACCGGCCCGAAAGCAACTTAGTGAAGCCAAGCCCGCCTTTGGCGTAGGCTGAACTTAGTGCGAGGGCGTTCTCTGAGATTAGTGAAAGCAAGCCCGTATTTGGCGCAGCTTGAGCTTAGCGAAGAGAACTTCCTTATTCAGCAGGATGACAACCTACACAAGTAAGTTGAACATCCACCATCGTACCTTATTGATTCCCACATGAGCTGACCATTCAGCCCCTTTACACAATTCAGTAAGGCACACCCGCAACAAATTATCCAAAAGTATAACCCGCCCAATGAGGACGGACATACTCATAAATATAACAAGCAATAAAAATGATGGCACAGCCATCCAACAAATAACAGGAGGTACGGGCATGTCACGTATAGGAAGAATGCCAATCGCAATTCCTGCAGGAGTAACTGTAGAAGTTGCAGAAAATAATCAGGTGACTGTAAAAGGTCCGAAAGGAACATTAAGCAGAGTATTACCATCTGAGATGGAAATCAAAGTAGAGGGTTCTGAAGTAACCGTTACAAGACCAAATGATTTAAAGAAAATGAAATCCTTACATGGTTTGACAAGAACCCTGGTAAATAACATGGTTGTTGGCGTAACAGATGGTTTCACAAAACAGCTTGAAGTAAATGGTGTTGGTTATAAAGCATCAAAGGCTGGAAAGAAATTGACATTAAACCTTGGATATTCCCATCCGGTGGAGATGGAAGATCCGGAAGGATTGGAGTCTACAGTAGAGGGTAACAAGATTATCATCAAAGGTATCGATAAAGAAAAAGTCGGCCAGTACGCAGCAGAAATCAGAGATAAGAGAAGACCTGAGCCTTACAAAGGAAAAGGTATCAAATATGCTGATGAAGTTATTAGACGTAAAGTTGGTAAGACTGGTAAGAAATAATAAAGGAGTGTGACAAGAGATGGTTAATAAAGTATCCAGAACAGAAGTTCGTGAAAAGAAGCATAGAAGAATGCGCTACCGTTTGTCTGGAACAACGGAAAGACCGCGTTTGGCTGTGTTTAGAAGTAATAATCATATGTACGCTCAGATTATTGACGATACAGTTGGAAATACACTTGCAGCCGCATCAACACTTGATAAGGATGTAAAGGCAGCTTGCGAAAAGACGAATAACGTAGATGCAGCAGCACAGGTTGGTACTGCAATCGCAAAGAAAGCATTAGAAAAAGGTATTACAACGGTTGTCTTTGACAGAGGCGGTTTCTTATATGCAGGAAAAGTAAAAGCTTTAGCTGACGCAGCAAGAGAAGCTGGATTAGAGTTCTAATAAGGAGGAAACAGTACATGAAACGTACAATTATTGATGCTAGTCAATTAGAATTAACAGAAAAAGTGGTATCAATTAAACGTGTAACAAAGGTTGTTAAAGGTGGACGTAACTTCCGTTTTACAGCTTTGGTTGTTGTTGGCGACGGCAACGGTCATGTTGGTGCAGGTTTAGGTAAAGCATCTGAAATTCCTGAAGCAATCCGTAAAGGAAAAGAAGACGCCATGAAAAAACTGATTACTGTTAAGTTAGATGATAATCATAGTATTACGCATGATATTTCCGGAAAGCATACAGGCGCTTCCGTATTATTAAAGAGAGCTCCGGAAGGTACTGGCGTTATTGCAGGCGGTCCTGCGCGTAACGTATGTGAGCTTGCCGGCATCCAGAATATCCGTACAAAATCTCTGGGTTCCAACAATAAGCAGAACGTTGTACTTGCTACGATCAATGCTTTAAGTCAGTTGAAATCCCCGGAAGAAGTTGCGAAACTTCGCGGTTTATCCGTTGAAGAAGTAGTGGGTTAAGGAGGAACTTAAAATGGCAGAGAAATTAAAAATTACACTTATAAAATCTACTATTGGAGCAGTTCCGAAGAATAGGAAGACGGTAGAGGCTATGGGCTTAAATAAGATTGGAAAGACAGTTGAGATGCCTGATAACAAAGCTACCAGAGGTATGATTCAGAACGTAAGACATTTAGTAAAAGTAGAGGAAGTATAAGACAAAAAGGAGGTGCCATAATGGACTTATCCAATTTACAGCCAGCAGTTGGCTCAAAGCATAGTGATAATTTCAGAAGAGGCCGTGGACACGGTTCAGGAAATGGTAAGACAGCAGGTAAAGGCCATAAGGGACAGAAAGCTCGTTCAGGAGCGCCAAGACCAGGCTTTGAAGGCGGTCAGATGCCATTATATAGAAGATTACCAAAGAGAGGATTTACGTGCAGAAATTCCAAGACAATCGTTGGAATCAACTTATCCGCATTGGAAGTCTTTGACAATGATGCAGTAGTATCTGTTGAAACATTACTAGAAAGAGGAATCGTTAAGAATCCAAGAGATGGTGTAAAGATTCTTGGAAATGGAGAATTTACTAAGAAGCTCACAGTTCAGGCTAATGCATTCAGCGCAAGCGCAAAAGAAAAAATTGAGGCTCTTGGTGGAAAAGCTGAGGTGATCTAATGTTTGATACAGTCCGCAATGCGTTTAAAATCAAAGATATACGTAACAGGCTTATTTTTACATTTTTCATGCTGATTGTAATCAGGTTAGGCTCACAGCTTCCGGTTCCGGGCGTAAACAGGGAGGTGTTTGCCGACTGGTTTGCTAACCAGAGCAGCGATGCATTTAGTTTCTTTGATGCAATTACGGGTGGTTCCTTCTTACAGATGTCCATCTTTGCATTAAATATTACGCCATATATTACATCTTCCATTATTATGCAGCTTCTTACAATTGCAATTCCGAAGTTAGAGGAGATGCAGCGTGACGGCGAAGAAGGAAGAAAGAAAATTGCGGAAATCACGCGTTATGTAACTGTAGTGCTTGCACTGATCGAGTCCATAGCAATGGGAATCGGATTCGGCAGGAGCGGATATCTGGTACAATATGATTTTATTAACGTATTACAGGTAGTTGTTACATTAACTGCCGGTTCTGCAGTATTGATGTGGATCGGTGAAAGAATTACAGAAAAAGGTGTTGGAAACGGTATTTCCATTGTCTTGGTTGTCAATATTATTTCACGGATTCCGCAGGACTTCGCAACATTATTTGAGCAGTTTGTAACAGGCAAGAATATTGCAAAAGCTACGCTTGCAATCGTAATTATTCTTGCAGTAATTTTAGTGACGGTTGTATTCGTAATTCTTTTACAGGGCGCTGAAAGAAGAATTCCGGTACAATATTCCAAAAAGATACAGGGAAGAAAAACGGTTGGCGGACAGTCAACGCACATTCCGCTGAAGGTAAATACCGGCGGCGTAATCCCGGTCATTTTTGCACAGTCATTACTTCAGTTTCCGGTTGTGATTGCACAGATTTTAGGAAAAGGCAATGGAACCGGAGTCGGCAGCAAAATATTGAAAGGATTGAATCAGGCAAACTGGTGTGATCCGAGTGAACCGATATATAGTATCGGATTGGTGATATATATTGTATTGATTATTGCATTTGCATATTTCTATACATCCATTACATTTAATCCGTTGGAAATTGCAAATAACATGAAGAAACAAGGTGGATTTATTCCGGGTATCAGACCGGGCAAGCCAACCAGTGATTATTTGAACAAAATTTTAAATTACATTGTTTTCATCGGAGCGGCAGGACTGACTATTGTAGCGGTAATTCCAATCGTATTCAATGGTGTATTTAATGCGGACGTGTCTTTCGGCGGAACATCTATCATCATTATCGTAGGTGTTGTAATTGAGACAATCAAACAGATAGAATCACAGATGTTAGTTCGTTACTATAAGGGATTTCTGAATAATTAATGTGTACCCAGGGGGTGCGGCATTTGCCGTATCTCCCGTGGTACACTAAAGTTGTTTATAGAGAAAATGGCAGAAAACAGTATAACTCATACAAATAAAAAGGAGGTTTTATTTATGAAGATTATTATGTTAGGCGCTCCAGGGGCAGGTAAAGGAACACAGGCGAAGCAGATTGCAGGCAAATACGGCATCCCTCACATTTCCACAGGAGATATTTTCCGTGCGAATATCAAAGAGGGAACAGAATTGGGCAAGAAAGCAAAAGAGTATATGGATCAGGGACTGTTGGTTCCGGATGAACTGACCTGCGATCTGGTTGTAGACAGAATCAATCAGGAAGACTGCAAGAATGGCTTTGTGCTGGATGGATTCCCAAGAACCATTCCACAGGCGGAAGCATTAGATGCAGCTTTGACGAAGCTGGGACAGAAGATGGATTATGCGATTGATGTAGATGTTCCGGATGAGAATATCGTAAACCGCATGGGCGGCAGACGCGCCTGCATTAACTGCGGTGCGACTTATCATATCGTTTCTATTCCGCCGAAAAAAGAGGGAGTCTGCGATACCTGTGGAAACGAACTCGTATTAAGAGACGATGACAAGCCGGAAACGGTTCAGAAGCGTCTGGATGTATATCATGAGCAGACACAGCCGTTAATCGACTACTATACAAAACAGGGTATTTTAAAATCTGTTGACGGAACACAGCCGATGGAAGACGTATTTGCAGCTATCGTGAAAATCTTGGGAGCATAAAATATGTCAGTAACAATAAAATCTGCCAGAGAAATTGAGCTAATGAGAGCGGCAGGAAAGATTCTTGCGAAGGTTCATCAGAATCTGGGACACGAAATTAAGCCGGGGATGTCCACTTGGGACATCAACCGGCTTGGAGATGAGATGATTCGTGATTATGGCTGTATTCCGAATTTCCTGAATTATAATGGTTATCCGGCATCGGTCTGTGTATCGGTAAATGAAGAAGTTGTTCACGGAATTCCGAATAAGAAGCATATCTTAAAAGAGGGCGATATTGTCAGTCTGGATATGGGGCTGATTTACAAAGGCTATCATTCAGATGCTGCCAGAACCCACGGTGTGGGAGCGGTTTCCGAGGAAGCGGCAAATTTAATGAAGCGCACCAGACAGAGCTTTTTTGAGGGAATCCGTTATGCCAAGGAAGGGAATCGTTTAAGCTCTATATCCGGAGCAATCGAAGACTATGCGGAGAGCTTCGGATACGGCGTAGTCTACGACTTGGTCGGACATGGAATCGGAACACATTTGCATGAAGAACCGGAAGTGCCGAATTTTAGGACAGGGCGCAGAGGCATCCGGCTGAAAAGCGGAATGACACTGGCCATTGAGCCTATGATAAATGCCGGAACACCGGATGTTGTGTGGATGGACGATGAATGGACAGTCGTTTCTAGGGATGGGTCTTTGTCGGCGCATTATGAAAATACCATACTGATTACCGAAGGTGAGCCTGAAATATTGACGCTGACGGAAGAAGAAGCGGCAGCAATGGAAAACGGTGAATGGTAAAGCGGAGGAAACAGTTATGGAGTTTGCAATCGTAAAAGCCGGACATGACAAGGGGCAGATTTATCTGATAGCGGAAACCAACGGAGAGTATGCTTATCTGGTAAATGGCGGAACAAAGCCATTTGGGAAACCGAAAAAGAAAAACAGAAAGCATATTCAGATTATTACAAACATTCCAAAGGAAACCGCGCTTATCATGGCAGAGGCAATACCCAAAGACCAGCGGCTGAAGAAGGCAATTATGAGCCTGAATACACATATATATAATCAAATCCCAAATAAAATGAGAACCAAAGCAGGAGGATTAAAAAATGTCTAAAGCAGATGTAATTGAAGTAGAAGGAACAGTACTTGAGAAGCTCCCGAATGCAATGTTTCAGGTAGAGCTTGAGAATGGACATCAGGTACTGGCGCATATCAGCGGAAAACTCCGCATGAACTTTATCCGTATATTACCGGGTGATAAAGTGACGATTGAGATGTCGCCGTATGATCTGTCAAAAGGACGGATTATCTGGAGAGATAAATAAGAGGTTATTATTCATGGGTTTGTCAGTAAGCTGCAGAAGACTGGCATACCCATGAATTTTATTTTTGAGAATTATATTTTTTACTGTTGGAGCTAAAGCATTTCAATTGAAACGAGAGGATAATTATGATATGATTCACCCATGTTAAAGAGGAGGAGTATTCATGAAATTTTTTCATCTATCTGATTTGCACATTGGACTGAAATTATTAAACCGGGATTTGCTGGAGGATCAGCAATATATTTTAAAGCAAATCACTGAAATTGCTGCAAAGGAACAGCCAGATGCAATTGTCATTGCCGGAGATATTTACGATAAAGCAATTCCATCAGCGGAAGCTGTTGCGTTGTTTGATGAATTTATTGCAAATCTGACGACTGCCGCTCAGGAAGCGGTGATTATGATGATTAGCGGTAACCATGACAGTGCGCCGCGTGTCAATGTATTCAGGAGTGTGTTGTCGAAGCAGAAAATTTATATGGTTGGTATTGCACCGCAAAAGCCTGAGGAATATATTGAAAAAGTGACGATGCAGGATGCTTATGGAGATGTAAACTTTTACCTGCTCCCATTTGTGAAACCCTCGATGGTTAAATCGGTTGTCGGCGTAGATGAAAATGGAAATAATTTTTCTTATCACGATACGGTACATAAGCTAATCGAAAGGGAAGCGATTGACAATGGTGAAAGAAATGTACTGGTGAGCCATCAATTTTATCTTCCGGTTGGCATAGAGACAGACAGCGTAGAGCGTATGGATTCAGAGATACGCACAGTTGGAAATATTGATGAGGTTTCAGCAGATATTTTGGATAAATTTGACTATGCGGCGCTTGGGCATATTCATAAGCCTATGAAAGTCGGGAGTGAATATTACCGCTATTGTGGAACGCCCTTGGCATGTTCTGTCAGTGAAGCAGGACAGCAGAAGGGTATCATTGTGGTAGAAATGCAGGAAAAGGGAAATATTTTGACAGACGTTATTCCGCTTGTGCCCTTGCGTCAGGTTCGTGTCGTTAAGGGAGAACTGGAAGAAGTGTTAAAGCAGTCTTGCAATGATTATGTGACAGTAATTCTGACAGATAAAGTGGATTTCAATGTGATTGATATGCAGGATCGGATTCGAAATGCATTTCCCAATTTGCTTGAAATTCGCAGAGATGTGCTGCGGAAAACAGATTACAGTAAAAAATTTTCAGCAGAAAAAAATCTGGATCCATTTGATCTTTGCTGTTCCTTTTTAAATTTAAAAGATATGGATGATGAGGAGAAGGAACTGCTGCAGGATATTATTAATACTGTACAGGAGGTGTAATACAGGATGCGGCCAATAAAATTAGAGATGCAATCATTTGGTTCTTATGGAGAAAAGACAACAATTGATTTTACTCAGACAAGCCAGAATTTGTTTTTGATTTCAGGCGACACCGGTGCGGGAAAAACAACGATTTTTGATGCGATTGTATTTGCGCTTTATGGGGAAGCAAGTTCTATTAATAATAAAAAAGATGGAATGGAATTGCAGAGTCAGTTTGTGGGATATGATACGAAACCATATGTGGAATTGACATTTTCCGAAAAAAGAGGAGAAGAATGCGGAATCTATACGGTTCGTCGCATTCCAAGACATATGGAACCTTTAAAAAGGAAGAGCGGGTATACAGAAAAAAGTGAAACGGTATCCCTGAGAATGCCAGATGGCAGTGAGTATCCGCAGAAAGAGACTGATAAAAAAATAGAAGAGATTGTTGGTCTGACAAAAGGACAATTCATGCAGATTGCAATGATTGCACAAGGTGAATTTATGGAGATACTTCGTGCAAAGACCGATGATAGAAAAGTGATTTTCCGAAAGTTGTTTAACACAGAACTATTTCCGAAAATTGTAAATGAGTTGGAAAGACGACGTAAAGAAAAATGGACGGAAATTGCGCAAATCCGTACTTCTTACCAGACAGAAGCAGGTCATATTGTTGTTCCAAACAATTATGATAGAACGGAATTATTGTCGGAACAAAAGGAAAAGATTATTCGTTCGGATAAAGTGTCTGTTACGGATATGGAAGAGTTGTTGGAAGAATTAAAGATTGTGGTGGAAGCATTAAGAGAAAAGAAAGATGCGGCGCAAAAAAAATATGAAGATGTAAAAAAGATTCGTGATACAAAAAGAGATGCATATGTCAATGCCGGTCACCTATTGGAACTTTTTAAGCAGTTGGAAGAAGCGGAAAAAGATCAGGTAGAGTGTTCAGTATCAGAAAAAGACATGCAGGAAGCGCGCAGATTGAAGGTACAAATTGAGGCTGCATATGAAATTTATGCAGTTTTCCAAGGATATGATGACATAAAGAAAACGGTTGCGGATACAAGGCAGAAAATTGCTGATTTGGAGGAAAAGCTTCCTAAATTGCAAAAGTCATTTGAGGAATCGTCAAAATGGGAAGCAGAAGCCAAAAAACAGCAGGAGGCAGAACTGCAAAAATTTGCGAAAGTATCCGAGCGCGTAAAGGCTGCCTTAGAAACTCTAAAGAGAATAGAGACAGCAAAGACAGATTTTAAGAAGAAAGAAGAAGCATGTAAACAAAGTGAGTCCGCATATGCGGCTGCAAAGAAGAAACTGACGGTATTGGAAGTGCAGGAACAGAAATGGCGGGAACAGTCTGAAAAATTAGCGGAAGCCGATAAATGTTTAGCGCTTTGGAAGGTCAGGAGCCGGGAAGCGGATGACATGACGGACGAGGTTAATTCTGTCAAAACAGCGAAACAAGATGTAGAAAGTCAACGTAAGAAAGCAGAAAAGGCAAAGACAGAATACGAGAAAGCGCGCGAAGCATTTACAGAGAAAAATGAAGTGTATATTGTCAGAAGAACATCCTTTCTTGATGCGCAAGCCGGATTTCTTGCAAAGGAAGAATTGAAAGAAGGGAAACCATGTCCTGTTTGTGGTTCTATGGAACATCCGCATCCCTGTGAATTGTCAGAAGAACATCAGGACTTGACGCGTGAAGTAATTGACGAGTTACGTGAAGAGGTTGGAGTGCTCCGGGAGGAACAGGAAGAGAAATCAAAGGTAGCATGCACAAATATAGAATTGCTGAAAGAGAAAGAAAATAATTTTAAGGAAATCATGGACAAACTTCATAAACATATGTCAAATAATATTCAGGATGTACCGGAAGAATTTAACGTGAAATTAGCAGATGAATTATTAGATAAGTGGAAAGAAGAAATCCGATCAGAGGGAATACAGCTTAAAAAAGATGCAAAAACGCTGGCAAATGTGCAGAAATCTCTGCGCAGCGTGGATGAAAGAAAGAGTGAATTAAACGCAGAAGTAGATCGGGCGTCAGAGAAAGCAGTAGAAGCAAAAGAAGTGCTTGCTGAAAGCCGGGCAAATCTGGAAAGTCTGGAATTATCTAAAGATTATTCGACGGTAGAAGAAGCAAATGCTGTGCTTATGTCTGCAACGAAAGCCAAAGAAGAGAAAGATAAAGAATATACGTTTGCAAATAGAAATGCAAAGAAAGCGAAGCAGGAGAAAGATCAGGCAGAAAAATCACTTGAACAATATAAAGAAGATATTGTAGAGCAGACAAAGAAACAAAAAATGCATGAAGCTGCATATCATAAAATCATGGAAGAAAACGATATATCAGAGTTTGAATGGAAAGATTTGACAGAAAAGCACCGAAAAACAGAAATAGCGGACATTCAATCGAAAATAGATGTGTATAATAAGAAAAAAGCGGCTGCAGACAGCGCCTGTATTTCTACGAAAAAAGCAATTGGAGGTCAAGAACGGCCACATCTTGAAGAACTTGAAAAAGCGAAGAGTGAATCAGAACAGGAGCTTGCAAATACACAATGTATTTGGGAAAAGTATAAAGAAGATTATAAGGCTAATCACAGTGCTTACCATGCGCTGGCTCCTAAAATGGAAGAGCGAGGCAGGATTATGGAAGAATTTGATAGAATGAATAGGTTATATAACCTTCTTGCAGGAAAAGTCACAGGTGCACGCATGGATATTGAAACATTTGTGCAGCGCTATTATCTGGAAAAGATTTTATATGCAGCAAACAGCCGTTTTCTGGACATGTCAGCCGGACAATTTGAACTCCGCATGTATGATATTGACAAAGCTGGTGAGGGAAGAAATCATGGGCTTGATTTAATGGTTTATTCTACCGTGACAGGAAAAGAAAGAGAAGTTCGGACACTTTCTGGCGGTGAATCTTTTATGGCAGCTTTGTCACTGGCGCTTGGAATGGCAGATCAGATTCAGGAACACTCTGCCGCAATCAATTTGGATGTTATGTTTATTGACGAGGGATTCGGTTCACTTGATAATCATTCCAGAAATCAGGCTGTGAAGGTATTGCAACAGATGGCGGGAGGATCTAAGCTGATAGGTATTATTTCCCATGTGACGGAGTTAAAACAGGAAATAGAAGATCAGTTGATTGTCAGAAGGGATGAAAGCGGAAGCCATGTCAGGTGGCAGAATAGTTGATGTTTGAAAAGGTTTTGAGGAAGGCTGTGGAAGGGATTACCCGAGGCTGTCTGCGGACGGGGAATTGGAAATTATCAGCTTTCAGATGTAATTAAAGCAATATTTGTCTATTAAGGGACCGTTTTCACAGAGAATATATTCCTTGCTAATTCATAAGAAGGGTTAATAAATAATTTGTAAGTGAAAGGGATGGTTTTGTAAGATGAACGCATCTTTTTATAATGAAATCAAAGAAATTTTAATTTCGGCAAGAAATAAAGTCTATCAAACAGCTAATTTTGCAATGGTTGAAGCCTATTGGAATATAGGGAAATCAATCATTGAAGAACAGGGTGGTAATGAAAAGGCAGAGTATGGGACAGGTTTATTGAAAGAATTATCAAAGCAAATGACGCAGGATTTTGGGAAGGGATTTACTGTTGCCAATTTGAAAAATATGCGGCAGTTTTACTTGACGTTTCCAAATAGCTACGCACTGCGTAGCGAATTGAGTTGGACACATTATCGATTTTTGATGCGGGTAGAGAATGAAAATGCACGAGAATTTTATACACAAGAGGCTGTAAAATCTCAATGGAGTACCAGACAACTTGAGCGTCAGATAAATTCCTTCTTCTATGAAAGATTATTATCCAGTAAAAATAAAGAACAAGTCGCAGCGGAAATTCAGACACTGGAGCCGGCGAAGAAACCGGAAGATGTTATTCGAGACCCATATGTGTTAGAATTTCTTGGGTTGACACCTAATGATGATTTTTACGAAAGTGATTTAGAGCAAGCGTTGATTACACATTTGCAAAAATTTCTTTTGGAACTTGGCAGAGGATTTTCATTTGTCGCAAGACAGAAAAGAATAACGTTCGATGGACGCCATTTTAGAATTGACCTTGTATTTTATAATTATATCTTAAAATGTTTCGTCTTGATTGATTTGAAAGTTGGAGATTTAACGCATCAGGATTTGGGACAAATGCAGATGTATGTTCATTATTATGAACGAGAGCTTATGAATGAAGGAGATAATCCACCGATTGGTATTGTATTATGTGCGGATAAAAGTGAATCTGTAGTTAAATATACTTTGCCAGAAAATGAAACACATATTTTTGCTTCAAAATATAAATTATACTTGCCAAGCGAAGAGGAATTATTGAGAGAGTTAAATCAAGAATATCAGGCATTGGAAGCTGGTAAGCAAGAAGAAAATATTGGTGGTGATACTCATGTCGAGCTGTGAATGGTAATAATTTTATTCTTCATAGCTGAAAATCTTTAAAAACAAGTTGCTTTTTAGAAAAGTGTATGTTACAATGCTAATTGGACGCTTTTGGAAAAGTCCAGAAATTTGCGTATATTCGCAGAAAGAAAGGAGGATTTACTGTGAAGGTAAGATCATCAGTTAAACCTATTTGCGAGAAGTGCAAAGTGATTAAAAGAAAGGGAAGCATCAGAGTAATCTGTGAGAACCCGAAGCACAAACAGAGACAGGGTTAATTCTGTTGTCTGTGAGCAAAGTATAGAATATGGCGGCTGCAGCACCATTTATCGGTGTTGTTCATAGGATTATACTTTATACTGCGTAAATGATCTATGCAGTTCTACGTTACCCCACATACCGGGGGTATGCAGATATTATCCCCAAGAGGATAGTGTCAGTTCAACTTGCAGAGTTGAAATATTTGTAAGATGTTGTGTCGCTGGAATCGGCGGCGAACTTGCAAAGAAGTGAATGCATACACACATTTCAGGACGGTTAGCCGTAGCTGTATCACTTACTTCTTTATGCAATCATGATTAAAATTTTATGGAGGTGTAAACACACATGGCTCGTATCGCAGGTGTAGATTTACCAAGAGAAAAACGTGTTGAGATTGGCCTGACTTATATCTACGGAATCGGCAGAGTAAGTTCCAATCGCATTTTGAAAGAAGCAAATGTTAACCCGGATACCCGTGTCAGAGATTTAACAGACGATGAGGTAAAGAGAATCAGCGCTGTTATTGATGAGACTCAGACTGTAGAGGGTGATTTGAGACGTGAGATTGCTCTGAATATCAAGAGATTACAGGAAATCGGCTGCTATCGCGGAATCCGTCACAGAAAAGGACTTCCTGTTCGTGGTCAGAAGACAAAGACCAACGCAAGAACAAGAAAAGGACCGAAGAGAACTGTTGCGAATAAGAAAAAGTAGCCCGAAAGCAACTTAGTGATTGACGAGCCTGAATTTGGCGAAGTCAGAGCTTAAGACCATTGAGCTGCTAATGGTCAATGGTATAGTTGCGAGGGCGTTCTGGGAGATTGGCGAAGTCAAGCCCGTTTTTGGCGCAGACTGAGGTTAGCGAACAGAACTTCCTTATAAAAGTTCTCAGCCAGTAATATATTGGCACAATTAAAATAGTATAGAAAGTAGGTTAGTTTAGATATGGCTAATAAAGTTACCAAAAAAGTGACCAAAAAGCGTGTTAAGAAAAACGTTGAACATGGACAGGCACATATTCAGTCATCTTTTAACAATACAATTGTAACACTGACA
Source organism: uncultured Lachnospiraceae bacterium (assembly GCA_910578885.1). Classification (GTDB taxonomy): domain Bacteria; phylum Bacillota; class Clostridia; order Lachnospirales; family Lachnospiraceae; genus Roseburia_C. The sequence continues at coordinate 20,423 of CAJTSH010000023.1, read as the reverse complement.
GATGCTCAGGGTAACGCTTTATCGTGGGCAAGTGCCGGCGGTCTTGGATTTAGAGGTTCAAAGAAATCTACTCCTTATGCTGCACAGATGGCGGCTGAAACTGCTACGAAGGCAGCTCTTGTACATGGATTAAAAACAGTAGACGTTATGGTAAAGGGACCAGGTTCAGGAAGAGAAGCAGCAATTCGTGCACTTTCCGCATGTGGTCTGGAAGTAGTTTCCATCAGAGACGTGACGCCAGTACCTCATAATGGATGTCGTCCACCAAAACGCAGAAGAGTCTAATTAGGAGGGTAAGCTAAGATGGCAGTTAATAAAGTTCCTGTTTTAAAAAGATGTAGATCTCTTGGTTTAGAGCCAAGCTATTTGGGATATGACAAGAAGTCTAACAGAGAATTAAAAAGAGCAAATAAGAAGGTGTCCGAGTACGGACTTCAGCTTAGAGAGAAACAGAAAGCAAAATTCATTTACGGAGTTTTAGAGAAACCTTTCCGTAATTATTATGAGAAAGCAGACCGTATGAGAGGTATGACAGGTTCGAACCTCATGACGATTTTAGAGTCCAGATTGGACAATGTTATCTTCCGTTTAGGTTTTGCAAGAACCAGAAGAGAAGCAAGACAGGTTGTTGACCACAAGTTTGTTACCGTAAATGGCAAGCTGGTAAACATCCCATCTTACTTAGTAAAAGCAGGGGATGTAATTGAAATCAACGAAAAACACAAAAACATCCAGAGAATGAAAGATATCATGGAAGTAACTGGCGGAAGATTAGTTCCTGAGTGGCTTGATGTTGATACCGAGAAATTACAGGGTGTTGTAAAAGAGTTGCCTTCCAGAGAGGTTATTGATGTACCAGTAGACGAAATGCTTATCGTCGAGTTGTACTCGAAATAGTCGCGATTCAGCGGACTGAGAAAAGAAGCAGGCATAGCGTATATGCTTGCATTAGAAGCTATACCTGCTTCTTTTTGAAGGCGCAACGCGCCTCCGGAAGCTTTGCTTTCGGAGAGTCCGCGTACGGTGCCAAAGACCATCGCATGGTCATGTACCTCCGGAAGCTCTGCTTTCGGAGAGTCCGCGTACGGTGCCAAAGACCATCGCATGGTCAGGTCTCCGGAAGCTCTGCTTTCGGAGAGTCCGTAGCATACAGGCATATTACCCGAAAAGGAGGGACTTTGTATTGTTCGATTTTGAAAAACCAAGAATTGAAATTTCTGAGATTTCAGACGACAAAAGATATGGCAGATTTGTTGTTGAACCACTCGAAAGAGGATATGGTACGACTCTTGGTAACTCCCTAAGAAGAATCATGCTTTCTTCGTTGCCGGGAGCAGCAGTCAGCCAGGTAAAAATTGACGGTGTTTTACACGAATTCAGTTCAATCCCGGGTGTAAAAGAAGATGTAACTGAGATTATCATGAACATCAAGAATCTTGCTATCAGAAATAACAGCAGTACCAATGAATCCAAGATCGCATACATTGAATTTTCTGGTGAAGGCGTTGTGACCGCAGCAGATATTCAGGTGGATCAGGACATTGAGATTTTAAATCCAGAATTAGTAATCGCACATTTGAATGGCGGCGTTGATTCCAAACTTTACATGGAGCTGACTATTACAAAGGGAAGAGGCTATGTAAGCGCAGACAAGAACAAGAATCCGGATCTTCCGATTGGTGTAATTGCAGTAGATTCTATATATACGCCAGTTGAGCGTGTCAACCTTACAATTGAGAATACCCGTGTTGGTCAGATTACGGATTATGATAAACTCACATTGAATGTTTTCACGAATGGAACACTTGCTCCGGATGAGGCGGTAAGCTTGGCAGCAAAGGTTCTCAGTGAGCATTTGAACCTTTTCATTGATCTTTCTGAAAATGCAAAAACAGCAGAAATCATGATTGAGAAGGAAGATAATGCGAAAGAAAAAGTTCTTGAGATGAATATTGATGAGCTTGAGTTGTCCGTTCGTTCTTATAACTGTTTGAAAAGAGCAGGCATCAACACTGTAGAAGAGTTGACAAACAGAACACCGGAAGACATGATGAAAGTACGTAACCTTGGACGTAAGTCTTTGGAAGAAGTACTTGCAAAATTAAAGGAATTAGGTCTTCAGCTTAATCAGTGTGAGGATTAATTCATAGATAAGCTCCCTGCGAAATGGCGCAGGAAGGTGGAGCAGAGTCAGTAAGACCAAAGAGCGTGGCTGTGTTATCACAGGAGTGGCAGAAAACAGACATTCGGTAAGTAAGACCAAAGAGCGTGGCCGGATGTACCACAAATGGAGGATATTAAAATGGCAAAGTATAGAAAATTAGGAAGAACATCTTCTCAGAGAAAAGCATTACTTAGAAATCAGGTAACAGCATTGTTATACAGGGGAAAGATTGTTACGACAGAGGCAAAAGCAAAAGAGATTCGTAAGATTGCGGAAGGCTTGATTGCAATGGCTGTCAGAGAGAAGGATAATTTCGAAGAAGTTACCGTAAAAGCAAAAGTTGCTAAGAAAGACAAGGACGGTAAGAGAGTCAAAGAAGTAGTAGACGGTAAGAAAGTTACTGTATACGAAGAAGTAGAGAAGACTATCAAGAAAGATAAGCCATCCCGTCTTCATGCAAGAAGAGAGATGTTAAAAGTTCTCTATCCGGTAAAGGAAGTTCCGACGGAAGCAGCAGGAAGAAAGAGAAATACAAAGCAGGTTGATTTACCGGCAAAATTATTTGATGAAATTGCACCGAAGTATGTGGATCGTAACGGTGGTTACACAAGAATAGTAAAGATTGGCCAGCGTAAGGGTGACGGTGCGTTAGAAGTTCTGATTGAGTTGGTTTAGTAGGAATCCGTATATTCTATAGAAAGAGACGAAATATTTGTGTATGCACAGGTATTTCGTCTTTTTATGCACAGCGACGCGTAAGAAAATTAGCAGCTTTGCTGCACGCACCCCGCACAGCGAGTAGGGAATAAACATTGCCTGCTCAATTTATAATAAAGGATAGAATTGAACACATAAAAATCACTTTCCATTCCTTATAAGATGTGATAACATAACTTATGAGAATCCCGTTTTTGGATTCTCATAAAAGGCGCTGTTTTGGCGCCGTCAATCTGATTATGTGAAGCTGATTCTGCTTCGCATAATATAGAAAATAGAGAAATTATACGATAGGAGGAAATGAAAATGCAGTATTCAATTGAAGGTGCGCCGTTACCGGTTGTCATTTGTAATTTGGAAGAGAATGAGATGATGATTACAGAGAAGGGCGCAATGTCCTGGATGTCACCGAATATGAAAATGGAGACACATGGCGGCGGTGTTGGTAAGATGTTCGGAAGAATGTTAAGCGGTGAGAGCATGTTCGTAAATAATTATACGGCGATGGGCGGCAAGGGCTTAATTGCATTCGCTTCCAGCTTTCCGGGAGATATCGTTGCAATGGAAATTACACCGGATAAGCCGATGGTATGTCAGAAATCCGCATTCCTTGCCTCTACTGCAGGGATAGAGCTGTCCGTATTTTTCCAGAAGCGTGTCGGAAGCGCTCTTTTTGGCGGCGAAGGATTTATTATGCAGAAGCTTTCCGGAAACGGAGTTGTATTCGTAGAATTTGACGGGTCTATCAAAGAGTACAATCTGGAAGCAGGACAATCTATCATCGTAGATACCGGATACCTTGCGGCAATGGACGCAACCTGCAGTTTGGAAATCCAGTCTGTTCCGGGACTTAAGAATATGATGTTCGGCGGTGAAGGCGTATTTAATACCGTGGTCAAAGGACCTGGACGCGTGTATCTCCAGACAATGCCAGTCTGTCAGATGGCAGGAAGTATCCGTCCGTTCATCCCGTCGAAATAAAGTAAGCTTTTATTTCATAGATGGAGTCAGATGTAAAAAGGGAATCTCCGCTCTGGATTCAGATATTGTTCCGGCAGATTTTGCGGGACAATATCTAATCAGAGTGGAGTGTCCCTTTTAATTTTGAAGTATTTTTATAGGTCAGAACCGTTTTGGCTGAGTGGGAGCGTAAAGATAAATTCCGTTCCTACGCCTTCCGTGCTAATCACATTGATGTTTTCGTCATGTGCCTGAATGATTTCTTTTACAATGGCAAGTCCAAGCCCGGTGCCTTTCTTATCTTTTCCGCGGGAGAGGTCTGTTTTGTAGAAACGTTCCCAGATTTTATTCAGGCTGTCTTTGGGAATGCCGATCCCGGTATCCTTCACAGAGATAAAAACTTTTTCGTTTTTCGCTGTTGTCTCAATCGTAATCTCCGAATCGTGACGGGAGAATTTGATTGCATTATCAATCAGATTGTAAATTACCTGCTGTATTTTTGTCATATCTGCGGTGACAAAAAGCTTCTGCCCGGTCAGAATCAGATGGAAAGAAATGCGCTTTTCCTTGCAGATTCCCTCAAAGGTCAGGGCTGTCATTTTGATGGTATGGTTGATATCAAAATCACTCCGGTCTAGCATAGCGCCATGAGCGCCGTATTTGTTGAGCTCCAGAATGCTTCTTGTCAGCTTTGTGAGGCGTTCTGTTTCAAACAGAATAATGTTTAAGTATTTTTCCTGCATTTCTACAGGAATCGTTCCGTCTAACATTGCCTCAATATAGCCTTTGATGGAGGTTAAAGGAGAACGAAAGTCGTGGGATACATTAGAGACAAATTTCCGTTGATCGTCCTCTAAGGTATTCAATTCGTTCGCCATATAATTGAAAGAGGCGGCAAGGTATCCGATTTCATCGTTGCTATGTATCTTTATCTTGTAGTTAAAGTCCCCTTCTGCATAGGCGTCGGCGCCTTTGGTAATCCGGCGCACAGGCAGATAAATGGTAAACGTAAATAGTGCCAGTAAAATAAGGGCGGCAAAAAACAGAATCAGCAATGTCAGATAGGAAATATTCAAAAGTCCGTCATGATAGGAAAGAATCTGGCTCATGGGCTTGTGAATAAAGACATAACCGTTGACCTTGTAGTTGATGGTAATCTGGGAAAAAACGCTTAGCTGTTCTTGAGAGAAGAAATCATAAAATGTTCCCCGCCCATAATAGCGGCTTCCAAAATCGGTAATGTCCAGTCCTTCAATCCGGGCCAGATGATTCATATCTACATTTTCTCTGGAATTTACCAGAATATCTCCCTGTGTATTTACAATCCAAATCTGTGCCGACAGATAGGAATCTAAGGCATTCAATTGCTGCTGAAGATCCTCAAGGGTAATGTTTTTGTTGTAGTAATTGGTTGCATAGGTAGTGGCAATCAGCGTGGATTCCCGGTATAAATCATTTGCTTCCTTTTGCTCCATATACTTCATTGACTGATGGGAGGTAAAGGTTGCAATCGTCAGAAAACCGAGAATGCCAAACAGTAGATAGCCAAGCAGTATCTTTAAGTAGAGTGTCCGTTTCATTATTTCCTCCTCATGGCATAAGTTTCACGCCATTTAGGCAGATTTGGAAGTGTTACTTTCAAACTTTAACCTCGAACTTATATCCAATGCCCCATACAGTTGCAATACCCCAAGCGGTATGATCATTAATTTTTTCCCGGAGACGTTTGACATGAACATCTACGGTTCTGGTATCTCCGATATATTCATAGCCCCAGATGTGATCCAATAACTGCTCTCTGGTAAATACTTGGTTAGGCGAGGCGGCAAGAAAATATAAAAGCTCAAGCTCTTTTGGCGGCATGTCAATAGATTTTCCATAGTATTCTACGGAGTAGTTGGAAAGATTGATAACTAAATCCGGGTAGGTGACACGCTTGATATCAATAGCAGGACCTTCCGGTTTTGCGGGCTGGTAGCGTCTGAGAACTGCCTTCACTCTTGCAACAAGTTCTTTGGAGTCAAAGGGTTTCATGATGTAGTCGTCAGCGCCGAGCTCCAGTCCGAGTACCTTGTCAAAAATCTCGCCTTTTGCAGAGAGCATGATAATCGGAACGTTCGCCTTTGCCCGAATTTCACGGCAGACCTGATATCCGTCAATTCCCGGAAGCATCAGATCCAGAAGAATCAGATTCGGCTGGTAAGAGTCGAACTCCTTTAATGCGGCTTCTCCGTCGTGTACCATATGGGTGTCAAAGCACTCCTTTGTCAGATAGAGTGAAATCAGTTCTGCAATATTTACATCATCGTCTACAATGAGAATTTTTTGTTTGGCTGCCATTTCGTGTCCTCCTTGTTGGGCTGTTTATTTAAAGTCTGCAATTGTGACGCCGGCGTCTCCTTCTCCGTATTCGCCTAAGTGATAGGATTTCACATATTTTTGTCTTTTCAAATGTGAGTGTACTGCATTCCGCAGTGCGCCGGTTCCTTTGCCGTGTACGATTCGTACAGAGGGCAGATGGGCGAGATAGGCGTCGTCTAAATATTTATCTAATACGGCAATCGCCTCGTCGACTGTTTTGCCAATTAGGTTGATTTCTGTGGAAATAGAAGCAGATTTTGACATCTTTATTTTTCCGGCGCCGGTCTTTTTGTACTGTTTGCTGTTTGGAGAGGTTTCGTCTTCCAAGAGGATCAAATCCCGTATATTTACTTGGGAACGGAGAATTCCCATCTGTACAAACAGATTGCCTTTCGCATCGGGTAAGGTGTGGATCGTTCCTTTTAAATTCATGCTTAAGACCTTTACGCTGTCTCCGATTTTCAATTTCTTAGGAGCCTTGTGATTTTCTGGAGCTGCCTTCTTGGCGGAAGCCAGTTTCTTTTCATTGTCGGACATTTTCTGGCGGAGTTTGGTACGCTCACGCTCCATTTCGCTGATATCCGGTTTGGTGCTTCCGTAGCGGTTGAAATTGCGGATGGCTTCATCTGCGGTATCCTTTGCTTCTTTTAAAATTGCGTTTGCTTCTTCATTTGCCTTGCGCAGAATCTCTTCCCGGCGGCTGTCCAGACGTTCCTGCTTTGTCTCTAATTGTTTCTTTAACGCCTCAATTTCCTGTTTATAGCGGCTGATTTCCAACTGTTCCTTTTCGATGGTGCGGCGGTTCTCTTCCAAGTTTGCGATTAAATCTTCAAAGTTCTGTTCGTTTTCCGTAATCCGTTCTTTGGCGTCCTCAATGATAGCGGTCGAAAGCCCAAGCTTTTGGGAAATCGCAAAAGCATTGCTCTTGCCCGGAATGCCGATTAACAGCCGGTAAGTAGGGCTTAGGGTCGTAACGTCAAATTCGCAGCAGGCATTTTCGATGCCGTCCGTAGTCAGGGCATAGACCTTGATTTCACTGTAATGTGTAGTTGCCATTGTATGAATATGACGCTTATGGAACCAAGTCAGGATCGAGACTGCAAGCGCCGCTCCTTCTGTCGGATCCGTTCCGGCACAAAGCTCATCAAATAGCACCAGAGAACGGGAATCGGCATGTGCAAGGATGTCTACGATATTCGTCATGTGAGAGGAAAAGGTACTCAAACTTTGTTCGATGCTCTGCTCATCTCCGATATCTGCGAACACGTCATGAAAAATGGCAAGCTCCGAGCGGTCTCCCGCAGGAATCAGCATACCGGACTGCCCCATCAGAGTCAGAAGACCGACTGTCTTCAAGGAGACGGTCTTGCCTCCGGTATTGGGACCTGTAATTACTAACTGATCGAATTCTCCGCCTAAACGGATATCAATCGGAACGACTTTTTTCTTGTCTAAAAGCGGGTGGCGTCCCTTTTTGATATTGATTCTGCCCTCTTCATTCAAGAGAGGAGCGCTGCCGTTATATTCCAAAGCATAGCCTGCCTTAGCAAAAATAAAGTCCAATGTAGTTAAGAGCTCATAGTCTTCCTGAATAGCGGGAATATATTCAGCCGTAAGATTGCTTAGATTTGCAAGAATCGCTTCGATTTCTTCCTGCTCCTTTAAGAACATCTCGCGTAAATCATTGTTCAGGTTAACAACTGCCATCGGCTCAATAAAAAGCGTAGAACCGGAGGAAGATTGGTCATGAACCATTCCCGTTACCTGTCCCTTGGCTTCCGATTTGACCGGAAGGCAGTATCTGCCGTCACGCATGGTTATGACGGCGTCCTGTAAATATCCGCGGATGGTGGAATTGTTCAGCATGGAATTCATTTGCGCATGAATCCGGTTGTTGATATTTCCGATGGAGCGGCGGATAGATTTCAAATTGCTGCTGGCGTCGTCGCTGATTTCGTCCTCGGAAATAATACAGCGTTTGATTTCCTCGGCAAGCTTAGTCAGCGGCTCTAGCTGATTGAAGTAGGCTGTCAGGGAGTCCGCAGGCGCATCATCTTTATCATTCCGTCCATATGCCTTTGCACGTTTGGCGGCTTCTAAGAGTGAGGTCAGCCGTAAAAACTCCGTAATACTTAAGCTGCCGCCAATTTCCAGACGCTTCATGGAAGCGCCCACGTCATGAATTCCGGAAAGGTTCATGCTTCCCTTTTTGTAGATGCGGCTCAAGGCGTCGTTGGTTTCTTGCAGGGCGTGAGTAATCGCATCCATATCGCAGGAAGGCGACAGATTAAGGCACATCTCTTTTGCGCGCGCGCTGGATGCGTGCGCGGCAAGTAAATCAATAATCTTATTATATTCTAAAGTGTGAAATACTTTTTTGTTCATGGAATACCTCTTATTTTGTGTTCATAATTGCAAGTGTGTTTGTGCATTTGTTCTTATTTTAACGCAAAATACCTCGGAAGAAAAGCAGTTCTATAGAAAAAAGTTGCAACAAACCAAGGAAGAAAGTATAATAAAGGGTAGTTGAGTGTTGGAATGCCATAGAAAAGAGGATGTTCTATGTCGGATACGCAGAAGGAAGAATTTGATTTTATCAAAGAAAAAATCAAAAGTAAACCAATCAATAAGAAGAGGATTGTCAAACAAGTCATCAAGACGGCGGGTCTTGGGGTGATTTTTGGGGTTACGGCATGCCTTGCATTTACCTTGCTGCAGCCTGTGTTAAAAAGCGCCCTTGAGGAACCGGAGGATCAGGCGTTTGTCATTCCCAGAGATGATGAGGATCCGGATACAGAGACTGAAACTGAAACGGAACAGCAGCCTATGGAAACAGAGACTGAGGGAGAGGATACCCAGGAGCCGAATACGCAGATTATAGAGGTTCCAAGGGATCTGGAGCTCGAAGATTACCAAGAGCTGCAGAATAAGCTGTATGCGGTTGGAATTCAGGCAAATAAGTCGATTGTGACGGTAACTGGCGTGAAGAGCGATACGGACTGGTTTAACTCGTCATATGAGACCGCAGGACTTGCAAGCGGTATTATTATTGCAAAGAACGGACAAGAACTGCTTGTAATGACGGAAAAGAAGGTCATTGCCGATGCGGAGGCAATCAGCGTGACATTTCAGAACGGCTCTGTGGCGGATGCTGTGTTAAAGAAGTATGACGGAAATACGGGAATTGCAATTTTGAGCGTTCCATTACAAGGGCTGGACGAATTGGTGGCAAATAATGTGCAGGCTGCGGAACTTGGAAATTCCTACCGCGTGGCGCAAGGAGACGTGGTGATTGCAGTAGGCAGTCCGCTTGGTTCGAATTATTCCATTTTAACAGGAAATATTACGTCTATCAATAATGCCGTTTCCACGATTGACAGCAGTTTTACGGTATTTACCACTGATATTGTGGGCAGCAGTAAAGGAAGCGGCGCACTCTTGAATTTACAGGGTCAGATTGTCGGACTGGTAATGCAGGATTACAGCAGTCAGGGAGATGAAAATACGCTGACGGCATTGTCAATATCAGAGCTGAAGGAGATTATTGAGCGGTTGTCGAATAATCAGGACATTACGTATCTGGGGCTTAAGGTCAGTACCGTAACCCGTGAGATAGAGGAGAATCATGGTTTGCCGCGCGGCGTCTATATCAAGTCTGTGGAAATGGATTCACCGGCGCTCGCAGCGGGTCTGCAGAACGGAGATGTTATTATTTCCATAAATGATCAGGAGATTTTAACGGTGGATCAGTATGAGCAGTATGTACGGAAGCTTGAGCCGGGAGCGCTTGTCAGAATTGTGATTATGCGTCAGGGGCTGGATGGATTTACGGAAATTACCTGTCAGGCGGAAGCTGGAATTTTAAGGTAGAACAGAAATAGAAAGAGGAAAACACATGCGTTACATTGAAACTTTACGTGAAGGGGAACGAGTTAATGAGATTTATCTCTGCAAAAATAAGCAGATTGCCATAACGAAGAATGGTAAACCTTATGAATCTCTGATTTTACAGGACAAAACAGGGACTTTGGACGCCAAAATATGGGAGCCGGGTTCTCAGGGCATCGATGACTATGACAAGATGGATTATATCAACGTATATGGCGATGTGACAAGTTTTCAGGGGGCTTTGCAGTTAAATGTGAAACGTGTCAGAAGGGTGCAGCCGGGAGAATATGAGCCGAAGGATTATCTTCCGGTCAGCGCCTACGATGTGGACGAGATGTATCGGGAGCTGACAGGGTATATCACTCAACTGTCAAATCCGTTTCTGCGCCGGCTCTTGTTCAGCTTTTTTCTGGAGGATGATGCGTTTGCGGAAGGTTTCAAATTCCATTCTGCGGCAAAGAGCGTGCATCATGGATTTGTAGGCGGACTGTTGGAGCATACGCTTGGAGTGACAAGAATTTGCTTGTATTTTGCGAAAGCGTATCCGATTTTGAATGGGGATCTGTTGGTAACGGCCGCCATGTTCCATGATCTTGGAAAGATGAGTGAGCTTTCTACGTTTCCGGAAAATGACTATACGGATGAGGGACAGCTGTTAGGTCATATTATGATAGGGGCTATGCAGGTGAAGGAAAGGATTGCGTCCATTCCGAACTTTCCGAAGAGATTGGAGAATGAGCTGATTCACTGCATTCTGGCGCATCATGGGGAACTGGAATTTGGTTCGCCGAAAAAGCCTGCTCTGGCAGAGGCGGTCGCATTATCTTTTGCAGATAATTTTGATGCGAAGATGGAAACCATACGGGAAATTTTTGCAAGCGCGCCGGAGGGCAGTACGGATTGGCTGGGCTATAACCGCCTGTTTGAATCAAACATTCGGATGACGGGCAAATAATTACTGTACACACGATGCCGTGCACTACGCTGCACGGCATCCGGTCGATAAAGTATCGGCAAATAAGGGTGAAATGATGAAGAAAAATGATATTATAACAGTATATATTGAAGATATCGGTGTTGACGGGGAGGGTATCGGCAAGGCGGAGGGGATGACCTTTTTTATTAAGGATGCTCTTCCGCAGGATGTGGTGACGGCAGTTGTCATGAAGTTAAAGAAGACCTACGGTTATGCGAGGCTTCTTGAAATTCTGACCCCGTCACCACATCGCGTTTTGCCGCTGTGCCCCATCAGCCGAAAATGCGGCGGCTGCCAGATTCAAGCGCTTTCCTATGAGGAGCAGCTGCGTTTTAAACAGAATAAAATAAGGAACAATCTGATTCGCCTCGGCGGATTTCAGGAGGAGCAGGTGGATGCCTGGATGGAGCCGATGATGGGCATGGACTACCCCTACCGTTACCGTAATAAGGCACAGTTCCCGATTGGAACGGACAAGGAGGGCAACCCGATTGCCGGATTTTATGCGGGAAGAACCCATAGTATTATTCCGGTGGAGGACTGCTATCTTGGAGTGGAGGAAAACAGAAAGATTTTAGAAATTCTTCAGTCTTTCATGAAGGAAAAGAAGATTCCGGCCTATGATGAAAAATCAGGTAGGGGACTGATTCGTCATGTCTTGATCCGCTGTGGATTTACAACAGGTGAGATTATGGTCTGCATTGTGATAAACGGAAAGCGGCTTCCTTTTTCAGAGGCGCTGATAGAGAGGCTTTCTGCGATTTCGGGCATGACGAGCATTTCTTTGAATTTCAATACGAAGCAGACGAATGTGATTCTTGGAGAGCAGGTGGAGACTCTTTGGGGAAGTCCTTATGTTACGGATTATATCGGTGATATTAAGTATCGGATTTCACCGCTTTCTTTTTTTCAGGTAAACCCGATACAGACGGCAAAGCTTTATCAGACGGCGCTTTCGTATGCCGGACTGACCGGAGAGGAAGCGGTCTGGGACTTGTATTGCGGCATCGGAACGATTTCACTGTTTCTTGCACAGAAGGCGAAGAAGGTCTATGGAGTGGAAATCGTACCGCAGGCTATTGCGGATGCCAAGGCGAATGCAATGCTGAATGGAATTACCAATGCAGAATTTTTCGTGGGGAAGGCAGAGGAAGTGCTGCCGGAGTTTTATCGCCAAAAGAGTGCGGAGATGAGGATGGGAGATGGAGGCGAAAGTGGAAAAGCGTTATCTCAGAATCATTCTATGCTGCATCCGGAGGTGATTGTTGTGGATCCGCCGCGGAAGGGCTGCGAGGTTTGTCTGCTTGCGACGATGGCGGAGATGGCGCCGGAGAGGATTGTGTATGTCAGTTGTGACAGTGCGACGTTGGCGCGGGATTTGAAGTATCTTTGCGGGAGGGGGTATGAGGTGAAGAAGGTGAGGGGGGTGGATCAGTTTGGGATGACGGTGCACACAGAATGTGTGGTGTTGATACAAAGGAAACATATCTAGAAATCCTTTATTTTAAGCAGTTTTATAAGCATTTTGTGTTTGAGGAAGATGAGGAAGGGAACCGGAATAAGAGGATGGAGAACTATTTTGAGGTTTCGGCAGTGGTTGATGTGGGGTGTGGGGATACAAAGAAATAGTTATTTTTAAAAGTGGTTATATATTTTGGTAATCTGAAATTATACTGTGTTGTTTTTGCATGAGGGTGGTTTTTCTATTTACATCTTACAAGAAAGACTGCCCTATGCAAATACTTCTTGTTATACAGATGATTGTAATAGAGTATTACTGTTTGAATAATAAAAGTTATTGTTATTTGGGAGGAGAATATGCCATTAGAAAAAGGCGGCAGAGCAGATAAAAAGGGAAATCAATATGAAATAAACTGTATTATTTATGAGATTCTGAAAATTCTAGATGAGATAAATTATAGTATTGTGGTGGAAGCGCTTGGCGTAGATGAAATTGGAACAGATATTCTTGTAACAACTTTTGAGGGTATAAAAGAACACCAGCAGTGTAAAGCACGAAATGCCAGTAAAAAAAGTTGGAGGATTTCTGATTTAAAAGCAAGAAATATATTGAGTGCATGGAAAACACAGTTGAATCGAGATGATGATAGAAATGCTGCGTTAGTTAGCCCGATGGAATGTTCTTTTTTAGTTGATTTAACCGACCGGGCGCATAACACAAGTGGTAAAGCTGAAGATTTTTATGCAATTCAGATTATGAAAAGCAGTAAGGAATTTCAGGGTTTTTATAAAGACTTTTGTATGGAGATGGGTTTAAACTATGAGAAAGATACGGATATAATAAAAAGTATAGATTATCTAAGAAGAATTGCTTATAAACCTATGTCAGAATATACGATTCGAGAACTTATAAATCAAAGTATACAGTTTTTGTTTATAAGCGAAAAAGATATTGTATATAATGCTCTGGTATCTTTGGTGGTTACAGAAGATATATTGGGAAAAGAAATAACACAGCCAATGTTATATGATTACTTTAAGAATCAGAAAATAAAGTTACGTTTAAGAGATAATGATGATAGGATTGCTCCAAGGATAAAAGAAATTAATCAAGAATACAGAGAAACTTTTAAACCCTTGCAAGAGGGATTGATAGATAGAAAAGAATTTGGCAGTTGTATAGATGCAATAGAAAATGAAAAATCATTTATTATTTGTGGTAGTGCAGGATATGGAAAAAGTGGATGTACAGAAGCAATTTTAAATTACTGTGAAAGAAAAAGAATGCCTTATATTGCTATAAAGCTTGATAGGAGGATACCAAAAGGAAATTGTGAAAGGTGGGGGCAGGAGTTGGGCTTGCCAAGTTCAGTCGCCTATGCAATTCATTGCATTTCAAAGAATGAAAAAGCCATAATAGTATTGGATCAGTTGGATGCTTTGAGGTGGACACAGGCAAATTCAAGTGAGGCCATTTCCGTATGCATGGAATTAATCAGGCAGGTAAAATACCTGAACCGTGAGCGAGAAAAGAAAATAATTATGGTATTTGTCTGCAGAACTTATGATTTTGAAAATGATAATAATATCAATTCCTTATTTAAAAAAGAAGAATCTGAAGATAGTGATTGGGAAGTTGTTCATATAGAAAATTTTGACGAAGATACGGTCAAGAGAATCATTGGTGAGGAGTATAATAACTTATCGTGTAAGTTAAAAATGCTATTAAGAATACCGAGCAATATTTATATTTGGCAACATTTAGATAAAGAAGAATCATACAGCGATTGCCTAACTACAAGCCACTTAATTGAAAAGTGGTTTCAGCAGATTTGCAGAAAAAGTATTATTGAGGGTTTGCAGGAGAGAACTATTATTGAAACAACATCCGATATGGTTGATAAGTTGGATAAAATAGGCCGCTTGTATGTTCCGCGAAATATTTTAAATGTAGGAGAGGCTGGAATTGATTATTTAATATCATCGGAAATGATTGTAAATCAAAAAAATAAAATTGGGTTTGCACATCAATCCATTTTGGATTATTTCATTTCTAAAAAAATGATGGAAAGATATTTTGAGGATGAAAATATTGAAAATATCATAGGGGAAAAGAGAAAGCAAAATCCGGGAAGAAGATATCAGGTACAGATGTTCTTACAGAATATTTTGGAATATGATAGTGCGGATTTCATTAGGGCAGGAGAAGCAATATTGCATTCTGATAGTATAAGATATTATATAAAATTTGTATTTTATGAAATTCTGGGACAAATTCTGGAACCAGATGAAAATATTATCCAATTTATAATAGAGAATTGTGAAAATCAGGTTTATGGAAAATATTTGTTGAATAATGTTATCTACTCTAAAAAGCAATATGTTTCTATTTTGAGGAATCAAGGGATATTAGATAGATGGTATCAGGACGTAGACAAAAAGGAAAAGGTTTTTTATTTGTTGCAAAGTTTAAGTCCAGATTTGTCTATGGAAGATATTATGTTTATTAAAAAGTATATTTTGAAAAGTGAAGAGGATGATAAAAAATTCATTAGATGTTTTTGGCGCGGTATTACAGAAGAAAGTGAAGAAATGTTTGAGTTGAGGATGTTGTTATACGAGCATTATCCTGATTTGGCTCAAGAACTTTTTATAGATGTAAAATCTGTGATGGAACAATGTGAGATGCGTGCTATTAAACTTATTTCTTTTTGGATGAAAAACAAAATTAAGAGTCAGGGAAAATACGTCTATTGTTATGAAGAAGAATTGTTTGATGCAGACCATTCTTTTTTAATAGCGAATGGTGAGCTTGTGCTTATGGAATTACTTCCGTATATTCCTAAGAATAATGCTCATGTGCGGTAAAGTAACACACAAGAATTTGATAGACAGTAGCCCATACTATTCCGAAAATCAAGTGAAAATGAATAGATTTCTTAAAGTCTGTATGATAAAATATGATTATGAAAAAATCGACAAATCGTAGTTTGTAACGAAGATATTTGCGATGAAAGGAATTAAGATTGAGTTATTGGGGATTGCAATAATACTTTTAGTAATTGCTGTGACAACAAATAATTTTTGGGGATATGTCCTAGGTGTTCTTGGATTTGGCGTCGCTGTAGTTGGCTGTTTTCTAAAAGATAATCACTGATAACTTTTTGTTTGAAAAATTGAGAAAACGTAATATTGAACAAAAAAGAAATGCACAGTTCTTAGCTTACCGTGAACTGTGCATTTTTGTAAATAAATACTTTTAATTAGCCGATTACGGCATCCTCTGCTGTAAAATGTTCCAGAGAATTTTCTTTTACCTGAATGCAGATATAAGTAATTCCAGAAATATCGGATGCAAAAAACTGACGCTTTGCAGCAGGTGCGATTTTTAGCCAGTCTCCAGTTGAAAGGCTAATTTCTTCTCCATCAATTATGGCTTTGCCGTTACCTGAAAGAATTCCATAGATTTCTTCATTTTCTTTATGAGAATGAACAAATGGGACATTTGCTCCTGCAGGTAGTTCATTTAAACTGATTTCTGCACCTGTTAAAGACAACTTTTCATGCAGCTCAATTCGGTTTTCCTTTCCAATAGTTGTTTTTGTGTAATTTGCCATAATAATACCTCCATAGTTAATTTGTAGTTTCTGGTTGCTTGGTATTAGTATAGTGTGAGACACATACAAAAACAAGTACGCACCTTTTTGTAACTGTACACTCAAAAATGAATGTGTTACAATAGACTCGGAGGTGAGAATTATGCGAGCAAAAGAAGAATTACCGGAATGCCCAGTTGCAACGGCAGTATCTCTTATCGGAGGAAAATGGAAACTGCTGATTTTGCGTAACTTGAAAGAGCGTCCATGGAGATTCAATGAGCTACAACGAAGTATAGATGGTATTTCACAAAAGGTTTTGACAGATAGTTTAAGACAAATGATGAGTGATGGGCTGGCATATCGCCACGATTACCATGAGCAGCCACCGAGAGTTGAATACGGCTTAACGGAACTCGGAACAAAAATGCTTCCAATTGTTAATTCACTTGCTGACTTTGGTAACTACTATAAATCAATTATTGAACAGAATTAAGGACGTTAGTATTTGAAAAGCTTGAACAATTCCAGTTTGGAGAATTGAAAAAACGGAATTTACCTATTAGGACATATAAACTGTTGACAATAAAGCTCCTATATAGTATGTTTTTAATAAACTACTATATAGGAGCTTTTGTATGGAAATGAATGGAGGATTTCTTGTTACCAAAATAAAACAGCTTGGAGACCGGATTTTCGAGAAGATTCTCAGCGAAAAGAATATTGATGCGTTTAATGGAGCCCAGGGGCGTATTCTTTATGTGCTGTGGCAGGAGGATGGTATCTCAATCAGGTCACTCTCGACTAAATGCGGATTAGCGATAACATCTCTTACTACGATGCTGGAAAGAATGGAAAATCAAGGGCTGATAAGCCGTGTTCAGTCTAAAACGGACAAAAGGAAAACACTCCTGTTTCTGACTGAGAAAGCACATGCCTTAAAGGGCGAGTACGATTCTGTATCTGATGAGATGGGCAGTATTTACTACAAAGGTTTTTCAGAGGAAGAAATTACCCGGTTTGAGGAATGCCTCGACTGCATCAGAAAGAATCTTGAGGAGTGGCAGAAGTCATGAGTATTTGTATCAAAGATCAGATTCAGAACATGAATATCGTCATTGGCTGCACAGTGGGGTGTGCATATTGCTATGCCCGCAACAACGTGAAACGCTGGCATATGATTGATGACTTCGCTGCCCCTGAATTCTTTCCGGGTAAGCTCAAGATGATGGAAAAGAAACGTCCGCAGAACTTTCTTCTTACCGGCATGAGCGATCTCTCTGGATGGAAGCCGGAATGGAGAGGCGAGGTATTTGCAAAGATCCGTGAAAATCCACAGCATCAGTTCCTGTTCCTTACCAAGCGACCTGATTTGCTGGATTTTGATACCGATCTGGAAAACGCATGGTTTGGCGTTACGGTGACGAGGAAAGCAGAACTGTGGCGTATCGACGCCCTTCGGAAAAACGTCAGAGCAAAACATTATCATGTTACCTTTGAGCCGTTATTCGACGATCCCGGCACAGTTGACCTTTCCGGAATCAATTGGATCGTTGTCGGCACCATGACCGGAGCTCAGAGCAGGAAGATTCATACGGAGACGGAATGGGCATGGTCTCTGACGGACCAGGCACATAAGCTCGGCATTCCGGTGTTTATGAAGGAAGACCTTGTCCCTATCATAGGGGATGAAAATATGATTCAGGAAATGCCGGAAGAATTTAATAAAGTGTTAGAGGTACAGAAATCATGGAAGAAGTAATAAATGGAATCCTCATTCGTGAGGTGGAAACAAAGAACATCATGACTAAGTCTAGTCTGCCGGTAGGCGGTTACTCGGTCAATCCCTATGTGGGCTGTACACATGCCTGCAAGTATTGCTATGCTTCTTTTATGAAGCGCTTTACCGGGCACAAGGAGGAATGGGGCACTTTCCTTGATGTGAAGCATTGGCCGGAAATTAAAAATCCGAAGAAATATGCCGGACAGCGGGTGGTCATCGGTTCTGTGACAGATGGCTACAATCCACAGGAGGAGCAATTCGGGAATACCAGAAAACTTCTGGAGCAGCTGATCGGCAGTGATGCAGATATTCTGATTTGCACAAAGTCGGATCTTGTGGTACGGGATATTGATCTACTGAAGAAGCTTGGACGTGTAACCGTTTCATGGTCGATCAACACACTAGATGAAAATTTCAAGAACGATATGGACTCTGCTTCGAGCATTGAGCGCCGTATCTCTGCTATGAAGCAGGTATATGAAGCAGGTATCCGTACAGTCTGTTTCGTATCCCCGGTATTCCCCGGTATCACGGATTTTGAAGCAATCTTTGAGCGGGTAAAGGATCAGTGCGATCTGTTCTGGCTCGAAAATCTCAATCTTCGAGGCGGTTTCAAAAAGACAATTATGGATTATATCGCCGGAAAATATCCTGATCTTGTACCACTTTACGACGAGATCTATAACAAGCATAACCGCAGCTACTTTGAAGCACTTGAAGTAAAAGCTGAGAAAATGGCTAAGAAGTATGATTGTGCCTTTGTGGATAATGAAATGCCTTATGGCAGAGTCCCGCAGGGACATCCGGTGATCGTAGATTATTTCTATCATGAGGAAATCCGTGGGACAGAGAATACCGGAAAAAGAAATCGCTAACTTCCAGTTTATCGAACAGATAGCAAGTCCAGCCGAGCCAGTCAACGGCAAGTGAATGGGCTTCGCCCACCGTTGACAGCCTTGTCTGTTCTTGCTGGTAGGTAATCAAGGGGCGACAGCAAAAAGTGCTGCCGCCCTTTCCAATAATCAAAAAAGGTAAAACAAAAGGACAGACGATAGCTGTCCTTTTATTATTGTCGGTAATCAATTATAATAAAGACACTGGCAAGTGGGAGGAGGTGAATATGCCGCCAAAGAAACGAGGGCGACCCGTTGAAGAAAATCCTAAAAATATTCGTTTGGATATTCGTGTAACACAAGGGGAATTAAAGATACTTGATGATTATTGCGAACGGAAAGGCGTAAAACGCCCACAAGGGTTACGGGACGGGATAAAAGCCCTTGAAAATATGTAAAGGAAGTGGCGCTCACTGGCAAGTGTTTACTGCGCCACTTCCCGATACAGCCCCACCGCAAGACGGCGAGCCGTACAAATATTATACAATGTGCGGTTCTCTCTTGCAAGCGGCTTATAAAAAAATCGAAAGGACAGCACAAGGTATGGGAAAGATTTTAGAAACTTTTTTTGAGGGAAATCTTCTTGTAGAACCGATTACAGAAAAACGGTCAAAAGAACACAAGGCTGTCTGCGACCACGCTTATAATCTGGTAGAGGAATTAGAAGCAAAATTAAATTCCGATGAAAAAGAACTTCTTGACCAAATCGTAGAAGCGTTAAACGCAGAAAGCCAATATTATGCCGCAGACAGATTTGTCCGGGGCTACTCTCTGGGTGCTTTGATGATGTTGGAAGTAATTGAAAAAAGAGATGAATTTCTTTCATTAAAGGAGTAGTGGCATGAGTGTGTTAGAAGATTTATACAGTGGGAAGATTTATCCTCTTGAAAACATTGTTTCCCATAATCCGGCGTACCGCCCCACTAATGAAAAAATAGGCGATATGAGAAGCTATTTTTCTGAAAAGCTGTTGCCGGAAGATAGAGAAAAATTTAAGGAATGGAACCAGCTTCTCCATGAATCAAATTGCATGGACGCTTATGCTAATTTCGCCTATGGATTTCGATTAGCGTTCATTCTTTTCCTTGATTTGTTGACAGAAAATCCGTAGACAAATGAATAGCAAAAACTGAATATCCTGCCGCTCCGCAGCGGCACATGAAGCAGTAAATCCGAAAAAGATTTGCTGCTTTTTTTGCGCCCATTTTTGGCAAATCGGGAAAGTGTCGGTACTGGTATGTGAGCAAGGAAATTTTCCGTTTTCTATCAAACAGCGGGCAAAACACCGTTTCCAAAACGCCTTATTGTCGGGAAAGACCGAGCCGCTGGAAAAGTTCTTGCCGGAAAGTCCGTCATTTTTGCTTTTTGCGGTGTTGTAGGGAATAAGGGGAGAACGCCGCCCGCAGCCTTTTATGAAAAAAGCTGGTTATAGATTTCCCGAAAAAGTGGCAGTAGCAAGTGAGGGCAATCCGGTAGCCTTTTATAAAAAAGTTGGTTGCGATTTTCTGAAAAAGTGGCAGTAGGAAGTGAACGGCAGTCCGGCAGTTTCTTAGAGCAAGATTCTACCACAGTACCAAATTTCGCCTACCGGCTCATTTTGTTCTATGGGAATCTTGTTGGGGTT
>CAJTSH010000022.1 GCA_910578885.1 uncultured Lachnospiraceae bacterium | reverse complement strand
GGTGATTCCGCCCACATTATTTCCGGTTCCGGTCACGGTTCCGTTATTCGTGCAGCCCGTAATGGTTCCGTCATTTTTGCCGGCGATTCCTCCGACATTGTTCTGCCCGGCAACTGTGGCGCTGCTGGTACAGTCCTTGATTGTCCCGTCTTTTGTATTGGTTCCTGCGATTCCCCCGACGTTGCCTTTTCCGGCCACGCTGCCCTCGACGGTCAGGTTCCCAATCGTTCCCGCATTGACCCCGAAAAGCCCCTGGTCGTCCTTCGTTCCGTCATTGATATACAGGCCGCTTATGGTATGTTTGTTCCCGTCCAGCGTTCCCTGAAACGGATTCTTTGTCGTGCCAATCGGCGTCCACAAGTTCTCCTCGCTTCCTTCCAAATCAATATCCGCCGTAATCAGAAAATGGACTCCCGTAAGATCCTCCCCGCCATTTACAAGGTCGCGCAGCTTTTCCAACCCATCTTTGCCGTCGATCTGATAAGGTTCTTCCGCCGTTCCCACGCCTTCCAGAGGTATCAGTCTGGCGATTTCTTTATCAATCGTCACGGTATCTGTCTGGCTGCCGCTTGTGATCGTAACGGTTCCTTTGACATAGCCCGCCTCATTATGAAGCGCATTGTTCTTTGTGATTTCTACTGTCACAGATATGCCGTCAATTCCCTCTACGTTTTCCAGCGCCTTGGCAACCGCACTCTCAATCTTTTCTTTTGTCGTATCGTTCGTTGCCGTGTAATCACGCAGGGCTCCTTCTACCGCTTCTTTCGCCGCTGCCACCTTTTCACTATCGGTCCTTCTGATTTCCATGTCAATCGGTACCGATATCTCCTCCACACCCACTTCGTCCGGAAACACAGCTTTCACTGTTCCGCTTATATTTGCATCCGTCTTACTAAAACTTTCTATGGTTATTGTTGCATTAGTAATTCCCACTTTGGCCAGCTTTTGCTCAACCGCATTCTTGATTTGTTCTTCCGTGGTATCTTTTGCCGCCTCGTATTCTTTTAAAAACGTCTCGATGACCTGCTTTGCACCCAATTCCTTCTTCTTGATGTAAGGCGCCCAGGCTTCCCAGGCTATAAGGTAATCTCCGACCGCTGCTTCGGGAACGGCAATGCCTTCCGTGTTATCAGTAACAAACTTACAATTAGAAAAAACTTTATCCGAAAGCTGTGCCGGTTCCTCACTTTTCACAATGACTTCACTCAAAGCTGTGCATCCGGAAAATGCCGACCCCGCAATCGTTTCCACATTTTCCGGAATTGTCACACTCCCCAAAGACGTGCAGCCGGAAAATGCCGACCTCATAATCGCTGTCACATTTTCCGGAATCGTCACACTCCCCAAAGACGTGCAGTGATTAAACATAGTTGGCGCAATGACAGTTACACTTTCTGGAATTGTCACACTTCTCAAAGATTCGCAGTATGAAAACATAGATTCAGATTCGATTCCTATTAAATCTATATTTTCCGGGAATGTTACACTCTCTAAAGCCGTGCAGTCACTAAACACAAAATACCCGTAGAGTTTAGTCACGCTGTCTGGAATCTCCACACTTTTCAGAACTTTGCAGCCGGAAAACGCAAATTGCCCAATGCTAGTCACGTTTTTTGGAATCGTCACATTTTCCAGATATTCGCACTGCGAAAACGCATACTTCCCGATTCTAGTCACGCTTTCTGGGAGCTGAATCTCCCTCATCTTTAACTTATAAAGTACCAAATCCCCGATGTCAGTCACGCCCTCATCAATCTCAATCTCAATCCCTACTCTGTCCATTATAGATTTGGGATAATAAGGATTATACCACTGATAACTCTGGCTGTACGTATCCCCCGTTCCGGAAATATGCAAAACGGCACGTGCATTATCACTGCTCACAGAATAAGACCATCTCATGTTATCACCGAGCGATCCGCTAGTAGCGTCTGCCGCTATGACTGTCGTAGTAAATAACGACAAGTCTATCCCTGTCGCTGCAAGTACGACTGCCAGAAGCAGGCTAAATGCCTTTCTTCTCACCTTTCTTATTTTTTGTTTTAATTCTGTCCTCAATTCATATTACCTCCTTAATCGTTTTTATTTAACTGATATAGTTCAACTATATCAGTTAAATTTAAGAAGGCAATCCATTTGGCATGGTTCGCAATTTTTAAGGAACAGACTGTATACTGTCCGTAAGCTTTAAAAGAATCCTGACGGTAAACATGCCGTTTTCCACGGAAAAGTCTGCTTCCCCATGATAGAATGATACGACCCTCATTATACCAGAAACGCCTGCTCCGCCGCCAATGCCCGATTCCTGCACGCCATCCTTAAGCTTTCGTTCCGGCACACAGGTATTCCTGCATAGAATAGCAAGCTTCCTTCCCTTTCGGACGATGGATAAATAAATCTGCATCCCAGAAGATTGCGATTCCATACAGCCATGAATAGCATTTTCAAATGTATTTACAATCACAGTGGCAAGATCAATATCCCGCACCGCAATATTTCCTTTCATTCTCACATAGATATCCGTCTGAATATTTTCCTTCTCCGCCAGACTTTCATAAGCCAACAAAAGACTGTTCAATGTCTCATTTTCACAGAAACGCTTCCTCCCGTTATTTACGTCCTCCCCACCCTCCTTCGACTGATTGATAAACTCCAGTTGATGCCGTATCAGCTGTTCGTTCATCTCAATCAGTTCATGCTCCGTACGGTAACGTTTTTCCCTCCCCCGATGCAGATACAAATGAAATACCATATACTGAATCAGCCCTGTCATAAACAAAAGGATCGCCGTCCGTCCGATATGCAGGAGGGAAAAATCATGGCTGCCGGGCCAGAATGCCACCATAGAAGCAATCAGGACAGATAGCAGCAGGGTAACGGCGCTGAACCAATCCATCTCCTCCCGCAGATAATCCGCTCCATCCAGAAAACTTTTCCGAATCTTTGCAACAAGTATCAGGACAATGGCTGCCGCTAATACGATACGCACCATAATATCCGCCCATATGCTTCCTCCAAACCACAGACGCGACCCATCGATGCCGCAAAAAACCGTTACAGTAAGCAGATAAAATCCCAGTGTCAGCTTATACAATGACAAATACAGGCCATCTCTGCTCATTTGGATACAAAATATTCCTACTACGGGAATGGACAATAGCCCCGCAAACCGGACAAAGCTCCCATCATCCAACAGATACCAGAAACTATAGCCGGTTGTGGCAAACATCCAGAACAGAATGCAGCCCATAACCTTTTTTGGCAGGGACGCCGCAGGATGTTCCAATAACATAAAAACCGTTATCATCAGACCTGCGCTGAGCCCATTGCGCAAAAAAGAAATCCAGAATGAACCTCCCAGCATTTTCCCACTCCTTTCATGTTCCAATTCAGGCGGCAAAGCACGTCATTAATTGGCGCTCTGCCTACACATATCGTAATAATTTAGGCTCTTATTTTCTATATTAGGGGAATCATCCGCAGTTTTTTGGGTACGGATTGTAACCTGCGGCAGTGAAAATAATGTTTCTCCTTTGGATCGCAAAAAGGACATATGGAACATTTAATTACAAAGTACCACCCGGCAGGTAAAGATTCCGTCTTCGGCAGAAAAGTCCGCATTGCCTGAATATTTCCCAACAGACCGCAAAATGCTTTCTACCCCTATGCTGTCGCGGCTTTTGTTCTTTGGAATTCCGTTTTCAAATAGAATATCTGAAGTACAGGTGTTTTTGCACACAATCACAAACTTTTTCCCCTTTTGCGTAATGAGAAGCTCAAGATACCGTTTCCCGCGTGCCTGCATACAGCCGTTTATAGCATTTTCCATAATATTGGCAAGTATGGATACCAGAACGACATCGGAAATACCAGAGGCGTCCCAGAAGCGGATATCCGTTTTTACTTCTATCCCTCTTCGCTCTGCCCTCTTCACATAAGCGGACAAGACGTGATCCACTGCATGGTTGGAACAAAAAGTTCTGTTATATTTTTCCTCTTCCTCTTTCTCATATTCCTGCAAATAGTCCAAAGCACCCTGATAGTCCTTGTTTCTGACAAACTCTGCCACCACAATATTATGGTGTCTGAAATCATGTCTCGTCTGCCTTGCATTCCGTTCACCCTCTTCATAAGAATCAATCTGTTCAAGGAGAAGCCTCTCATGGAGCTGCATCTGCTTTAACTCCCATTCATGGTTTAACCTCCCCATAAACCGGAACAATACCACATACACAACCACCACAAAGATATAGACGGATATCAATATGTATAAATAAAGGGAACTATGACTACGCTGCTTATTATCAACGAACACTAAAATAGTTACCATATAAAAAGTCAGAAAGGACAATGCGGTAACGGTTCTATCGCCGCTTTTGATATCATGGCACAAAAGCCGGATGCGTTTCTTATAATAGAACTGGTACAGGATGAGGAAAAACAGGTTTAATCCGATACGCAGCAGCCATATTCTCACATTTCCCGCCCCCGCAAAGGAATTGGTAACAATAGAAGTCATATTATAGATAAAAGTCCATAGACAATAATAGGCAGATATCAAAAAAACAGATTTCGACGGTCTTATATTAACACAAAAGATATAAACAGCGCCGAATGTGATTGCACCCAAAATATAACTTACACCATAATAAAGCCTCCTACTCAAAATACCGGTATAACTCAGCCAGATTTCCAATATCTGAAATAAAACACCTGTCGCAGCAAAAATGAAAACAGTCTTTTTCCGGCTGTATTTCGGCTCTATGGTCATACAGACAAACCATATTACATGAAAAAGAATGTTAATCCCATTCGTAACCAATGCGTTTCTTACGGCGTCCATGATTCGCCCTCTTCCTCTCTACAGTAATAATCAAAATATTGCTCCCGCAGACCCCGGTAAGCCCCTCTGGGCAGATAAATCGTCTTACCGTTATCCATCCGTACTTCCCGTGCATTCAGATTATCTATATGCTCCAAATTGACGATATAAGAAACTCCTACCTTCACAAATTCCCGACAGACTGAAAGCATCTCATAAACCTTTGCCAGAGTCATATTCTGGAGCAGTTCGGTACCGTCTGCCAGACAGATACACTGGCACTTTTTCTGCGCCTCGCAATATACGATATCATGCAACTCCACCCTTTTCATTCCATTATCTTTCAGCAGAATGTACCTTTTCTTTGTTTTCATGTCCTCTATAAACCGGTCAAGCACCGGAAACAGCGCATGATCCGAAACCGGTTTTACCAGATATTGGACTGCGTCTACGCCAAACGCCTCCAGTGCATGCTCTTTCGATGACGTGATAAAAAGAATTCCGCATCTTCTTCCCATTTTCCGAATCTCTCTTGCCGCTTCCATCCCCTGCCTGCCCTGCATATAAATGTCAAGCAGCAGCAAATCCGGGGAATATCCCTCTTCCAATATCCGGCAAAGCATTTCATCGGCATCAAGAAACCGCTCTACGGAAAATTCACATTCTGCATGCTGTCTGCGCCAGGACCGAAGCATATGTTCCAACTTATCAAGTTCCGCCGCTTCATCATCGCAGAGTGCAATCCGATACATTGTTCTTCCCCCTTCCCAATGCGAACCACGCTTCCGGCTTCATTCGCCGCATCTCAATCAGTAAGCCGCACAGTATGATTCTCACTTTTTAGTAAACGGACCGCAGATTTTTTCACTCAGGGAAGCCGACAGGCAGCCCTGCGCCAGATAGTAAAGGATCCAGTTGACGGACTGAATCTCTTTCGGCATCCCGATTCCAAAAAGCCAGAAAAGCAGCAGGACGTCTGAAATCAGAAACAAAACACCGCCCGCCATTATCAGGTACGTGGCTCTCTCTCTCCCCTGACGGCATCTGAAGAGGGACAGCGCCTTTACGACCATAAAAGAGATAACCCCCGCATATACCACCAGAACAGGAAACAATCCCTGAAAATCAAATTCTCCTAATCCTAAAATAAGCATCTCCGCTCCAAATATCACAAACATTCCTGCAAAATCCACTTTTTTAACTGCAGATATCCTGCAAAATGAAACAGAGAACATCACATGGGCAAGGGCAAAGCTCGCTACGCCAAGAATAAATAAAATCCCTTCCTCTTTATCAAGGGCAAGGAATACGTCTCCTGCCAGCGAACAAAGCAACGCTATCATCATAGTCCGGGAAATCTTTTTGTTCTGTTTCCTCTTTATGTATCCGCAGATACCGGCAAAAACAAATAGAAGGCTGGTAATGGACTTTAACAGAATCGTCCATCCAAAAAGATCGTTTTGGAATACAGCAATTAATCCACCCAGTGATAGTAACATCAAAGCTTCTAATATAAGATACATCTTGTATCCTCCTAATTTTATTTCTCTATTTTGCTCAATTCCAACAGTTCTTTTGCAATTTGCTCAACATGTGAAAAAGTTTCTTCTGTCATTCCCGTGATCCGGCTCTGATTATTCGCTTTTTCTACAATGGAGCTTGCACGGACTTGTGAATTTTTAACAAGCTCCTCCATCTGATCCGACATTCCACGCACATCCTGACTGCACTGCTTTGTCTGGTCACAGTCTTTTGCGATCTGTTCTATCCTTGTTCTGGAATCCGCCTGAAGCTGCCCTAAATTTACCGCCTCCTGTCTCGCATTGGAAATCTGCATAATACCCGCATCCACGGAAGCAAGATTTTTCTCATTGGAGAGCTTCACATCATTGAGCATCTCAATCATTTTGGAAACCATTGCAGTGATGGAGCTGTTTGACTGTTTGGAACGTTCTGCCAGCACACGGACTTCGTCTGCCACAACGGAAAAACCTTTGCCCTGCTCACCGGCGCGCGCCGCTTCAATAGAAGCATTGAGCGCAAGGAGATTGGTCTGTCCGGTAATTTCGGAGATTTCGTTGGTAAATCCGGAAATTTCCATAATGCTCTTTTCAAGATTCCCAATCGCTTCCTCCGTTGAGTCTGCCGCCTGTTCAATTACTCTCATATCCGCCACCGCATTGTCCATGATATCGACGTAATGTTCCATATGCTCACAGATTTCATCCGAAATCACCAGCACATTCTTTGTACTCTCATCAATCGATCCGGAAGCCTGAACCATTTCAGAAACAATATTGTGCATAGAACTGACATGGGAAAGGCTTTTCATGCAGTCCTCAGATGTATCCTGTGCCGAAGATACAATTGTTTCATTTGTCATTCTGGATTCCTGCACATTCTCTGCCAGCTCATCCATCATCACCACGAGCTTTGTGGATGCTTCCTCACATTTGGAGACAACGGCAGCCACCTGCTCCGTACTATGTAAGTTTTCCAACAGTTTTCTGGATGCGCCCGCAATATTGACAAACACTACGCTCATAACAATCTGCTCTATCGTAAACCCGGCCGAACGCGTCAGAAACCATTCCATATTTGTCGGGTACTCAATCTGCTGGACATTCTGCGACCTTAGAAACAGGGATACCAGCAGAAAAAAGTAACTGATAACGGAAATCTGTTTGGTGAATTTTGTATCAAAAAACATGCAGCTGAACAGCATCGCCAGTCCGTAGGTCATGTAAATCCCAACAGCCGAATTGCCGCCCAAAAGCATGACGACCAGGCCAACCGAGAGGATACTGACATATTTCATGACTTGGACAGGCGTTCCCATCTTCTGGAGAAGCCCCGGTCCAAGCGTACAGACACATCCCAATGCGGAAAGCAGCGCTAAATCATCATATTTAATTTGGAATATCCCGGCTGCCGTCGCCAAAAACAAGACGGGAAAAACAAGCGTCATCCATCGCAGCACCTTTGTCAATTTCTTACATACTTTTGCATCATTTTGTTCAAAAAAATCCGATTGTGATTCCATGATAAAACCCTCCCTGCTTATTGTCTTTCGCATCTTCACAGCTTTCTTAATTGTAACAAAGTATAAAAGAAATATCTTTCGCTCTGGTACAGTTCGCATTTTTTTCGGTATACTTTGATTTTTATGTTGACGCATATGTAAACTTTGGGCATAATTTTAACAGGCTGTTTTTTTGATACTGTTCATTCTACTTAAAATAAGAGGATTTTGGTGCCGGACTGTAAATTTTGTCGGTTTGATTGTAAAATCCGCAGCCAAAAATCGGTTCACACGATTGGAATATATTATGTTTATTTACGAAAGGGAATCATAAATGCGAATTGCCGTATGTGATGATGAAAAATTTTACCGTGAAAAGATTCTGACTCTGCTTCACGAATATAGCCGGACAAGGAAGGATTTGTCTTTTACGTTGTCCATCTTTTCTTCTGCAAAAGAACTTTTGAACTTTACCTATGAGCATGGGGGATTTGATTTATATATACTTGATATTATCATGCCGGAAATAAGCGGCATACAATTAGGTTCTGCCCTGCGCAGGCATGGAGACGAAGGCATGATTTTGTATCTGACTACCTCTCCCGATTTTGCCGTGGACTCTTATACGGTCGAGGCTTTTCATTATCTGTTAAAACCGATAGACGCCGCATCGTTTTTCCGTTGTATGGACAAGGCGGCCGACCGTTTTGCGCAGCTCCAAAAAGATGTATTTGCCATCAAGACATCCAATTCAGTCCGAATGATCCCAGTGTCAAACCTCTGCTATGCAGAACGTATCCGGCGGCTGATCAGTTATCATATGAGCGACGGCTCTGTAATAAACAGCGCAACTTTTAACGGCACTTTCCGAAATGCCGTTGCCCCGCTGCTTGAACACAAGGATTTTCTCCTTGTCGGTTCCTCTTTTGCGGTGAACCTGCATTATGTGTTGGAAATCACAAGACATGACCTGATTATCTTAGGCGAACGCAAAATTGCAATTCCCCGTGGAATGTACGAAGCATATAAGACCAAATGGTCAAACTATTGGCTGAATGGAGGAGAATGCCATGTTATTTGAAGATAATATCCCATATGCTACATTGAAAACAGTGCTGATTGTCATAGGGACACTCGGCATGATGTGTTCCACCACCAAATTCAAGTATAGTGCAAAGCGGATTACCCTGATCTTATCTCTGTACCTTTGCTATGTAGCCGTTTCCAGCGCCTCCCTCATCATCCTTTTGGGCTATACATTCTTTCTGCGTGTATTTCTGCTCACTATTTCCGCCCCCGCTGTCTGTCTGGTCTTTTGGCTGGCAGAAGTCCATCCGTCAAAAGCCGTATTCAGTTATGCCACACAGATTTTGTTTTCCATGTATGTATCTGCAACAATCACGCTGATAAATACTGCGGTCCATGGTACTAAGCTTACCGATTTTCTGATTCGTCTCACCTCCTATGGGCTGATTATTGTGTTGGAGTACCGTTTCCTGCGCCGCCCGTTTTTGCGCCTTTCTGCGATTGCCGAAAGCGGCTGGCTGATTCTGGCTCTGATTCCCTGCTCCTTTATGATTTTTTCCGTCGCACTAGCTGCCTATCCGGTTCCATACACCGAAAACCCGACAAATATTATTTTTATTTATCTGCTTGGAGCGGTCATCATAATCATCTATTTTTCCATCTTCCAGTATCTGTTTACACAGTACCGTTTTCAGATGGCAAAGCAGGATTTGGAGCTTTTAAATGTTCAGTTGGGGCATCTGAGAGAAAAAATCACACAGGACGCTCTGTCAGCGGAGAAGTCCCGGATTGACAGGCATGACATGCGCCACAGGCTCCAGACCGTCTCTTCCCTTCTGGAGAGCGGGAATACCCCAGAAGCGCTTGCCTATATCCGGCAGTCTGTCTCACAGCTTCAGGCAAAGGAACCTGTGTCGTTTTGTAAAGATGTTATTTTAAATGCTACTCTATCCTCCTATTTCGGGCAGGCAAAAGAAGCGGGCATTGTGTTGGAAACACGCCTTTCCATCCCCGAAACGCTCCCTGTGAATTCCGGCGAATTTTCCATCGTCATTGCAAATGCGCTGGAAAATTCCATCAGGGCCTGCAGCAGTCTCCCAAGTGAACAGAGAAAGATTATATGCAAATGTATTTACAAGCCGAAGCTGATGCTGGAGATTTCGAATCCCTGCAGCAATTCCGTTGCTTTTTCAGAGGACGGGCTTCCTCTGTCAAGCGAAGAAGGACACGGCGTCGGTACCCGTTCGATTATGGCTTTCTGCAAAAAGTATGACGCCTTCTGCACATTTACAGTGGAAAACGGATGGTTTCACTTGAGAATCGTATTATAATTATTTTCTATTCACAAAGCGTCTTTACGACCTTCGGGAACTCCATAAAATGAGACGCTTTCACCAAAACGGCGTCTCCCGCCTTGACAAAGTCAGCCAGCTCCTTTGTCATTGCCTCCCTGTCGTCAAAAGCAAAGATTTCGCAGCCACCTTGATTCTCCTGCACGCCTCTCACAATTTCCTTTGCAAGCGTCCCCGCCGTAAAGAGTACGTCAACCGCCTTTCCTGCAAGGTATTCTCCAACGCCGTAATGCAGCTCCTTCTCCTCATCCCCAAGCTCTCCCATATCGCCCAAGACAGCTATCTTCCTTCCGGGCGCCTGACTCAGCACATCCAGAGAAGCTTTCATGGATACTGGATTCGCATTATAACAGTCGTCAATTACAAGCATATCCTTCACATGCAGCATGTTCGTCCTGCCGCTTATGGTTCCGGCGCTCTCGATTCCCGCCTTAATTTCCTCGACGGACAGACCTAACTGTCTGCCTACACACGCAGCGGCAAGGGCATTGTATACATTATGCTCTCCCGGAATCGGTACGGCTGCGGTAAACACTTCCCCATCTAAATGGATACATACTTTCGTCCCGTCCAGTCCCAGACTTTCCAGAACATCGGCATAGACATTCTTCCCGGCATTACAGCCTTCCTTCTTTTCTGCTCCTATTCCGTAGAAAACAGGTGCGGTTCCATTTACCGAAGAAATACTGGAAAGCTTATCGTCGTCCCCATTCAATACGGCGATTCCGCCTTCTCTGATGTGGTCAAAGCTCTCTGTCTTTGCGGCAAGGATACCGTCCCTGCTCTTTAAATTCTCCAGATGGCACAGACCGATATTGGTGATGACGCAAATCTCTGGATTCGCCATCTCCGCCAGCCGGTGCATTTCCCCAAATTCCGAAATTCCCATCTCCAGCACTGCCGCCTGATGGTCTTCCCTGATTCGAAATATCGTCAGCGGCAGACCGATTTCATTATTATAATTGCCCTCTGTTTTAAGAACCGAATATTTCTGTTCCAGCACCGAAGCAATCATTTCCTTCGTACTGGTCTTGCCCACGCTTCCGGTAATACCTACCACCGGAATGGTAAGGCACTGACGATAGAAAGCCGCCAGCTTCTTCAGTGCCAGCGGACAGGACTCTACACGAATATAAGGTCCTGCAGGATTGGTCAGTTCCTCCTCCGACAAAACAGCCGCCGCCCCCTGTTCAAATACCGATGGAATAAAGGAATGTCCGTCTACCTTTTCTCCACGGATGGGAATGAAAAGGTAATCTTTTTCCACAAGACGGCTGTCAATGACAACGCCCGCAACCTCTTGTTTCTTTTTCCCTTCCGCCCCGATATAAGTCCCGCTGCAGACCGCTGCTATATTTTCCAAGGTCAAATTTTTCATCTTTTCCTCCATTCTACGGGTGACTGACTGCATCTGATACTTCGTGAGCATATTCTGCAGACAGGCGTCCGTCTACCGATTGTATTTCCTCAGAGAAATTTCAATGAGCTTCTCACATAGCTCCTCATAACTGATTCCGATTGCCTTTGCCTCCTGCGGCAGCAGGCTTGTTGCCGTCATCCCCGGAAGCGTATTGACTTCCAGACAGAAAATATTTCCATCCTCATCCAGCAAAAAATCGGAGCGGGAATAGGTGTCCAATCCCATCGCCTCGGCTACTGCCACAGCATAATCCTGCATTTTTTTGGTAATCTCCTCTGAAAGCTCTGCCGGACATGTCTCTACCGTACTGCCCGCCTGATATTTGTTCTTATAATTATAGAAGCCTTCCAACGGCGCAATCTCTATCACCGGATAAGCCTTCCCATCCACAACGCCTATGGAAAATTCTCTTCCCTTCACATAATCCTCAACAATAATCTCCTCTTCCCAACGGAACGCCTCATCCAATGCCGCCTGATATTCCTCCTCGGTGCGCACAATGGATATCCCGATGCTCGATCCCCCACAACAGGGTTTTACCACACTTGGAAGCGTCAGGCCTGTTGCAGCAAAATCATCTATCCGCCCTGATTTTTTCATGAAAATCCCCTGCGGCGTCGGGATTCCATGTGTGCGGAAAAACTGTTTGGAAATTTCCTTATCCATTGCAATAGCGCTCCCCAGATGACCGCTTCCGGTATATTTAATACCGAACAGATCAAACACTGCCTGCACCTTGCCGTTCTCCCCATTCTCGCCATGCAACGCCATAAACACAATATCCGCCATCTGGCAGAGCGCAATGACATTCGGTCCGAAGAAGCAGTCCGATTGATCCTTTCTGCTCTTTTTCACCTTCTCAAGATCCGGAGCCACATCAGGGATAGCCTCCACCTTTACACTGACCTCTTCGGAACGCCCGAATATTCCTTCCAGATTTTCTTCTCTGTCACTGTATCCCATAAATACATCCAGTAAAATTACCCGATGTCCTTTTCTTCTCAATGCCTCGCTTACCATATTTCCCGTGGTAAATGACACGTCGCGCTCGGTACTAAGACCGCCTGCCAATACTACTATATCCATTTTCTTATTCCTTTCTGAAAGAAATTCCCGTCTTTTGGGAATCTAATCGCGTCAACACACTAATTTTATAGTATACCTTTTCCTTCCATATGACAAGTAAAGATGTATTGTAAAACCTGCCTTGTCTATTGCAAAATCTGCTGTTAAAGTCCTAACCCAAACTGTCATGAAGCATCTTTCTCGGGGTGCACATGCTTTCTCTATTTTGTACTATTTCATGTAGTCATTTCCGCATTTAGAATGCAGCCGTCATTTCTTCCATTATTTTTACATGCTTTTTCTTTATGATTTCCAGAACTAATTCTGATTTCCGCAGATATTCCTCCGCTGAATGAACCTCTCCTAATGCCAAAAGCCCCTCGCTCTTTTGATGCAAAAGATAGGGCAGCGGAAACAGCTTTCCAAATTCCACACAGTTTCGGATTCCCTCCTCACTGTATTGAACCGCTTCTGCATATAAATTTCTCTGGGCGTAAATCCCCGATAAGTTATATAAAATAACGGGATAGATTTTCGCCTTTTCGTCTTCGTCCACTTCCCTCACAGACAGATATTCCCGCAACATCTTCCAAATTTCCAATGCTCTATCTGACTGTTTCATATATTTATACTGTATCGCAATGTTGTTCCATATTACAATTTCATCAAAGGTTAACAGCTTTCGCTTCTCTCTCATCCAAGTTTCAAAGTTCTCCGGAGCAGTCATCCGAAGTGCATCAAGCAATTCTTCCAACACCTTTTGAGGCGGATACTGCATCATCGTATGGCAGATTGCTTTCATGCACAACATAATCGGACTTTCCTTCAAATGATATTTCACCAATGCCGCTCCATATTCCTCCATCACCATATCCAGATGCTCCACTTCATTCCGAGCCAGAATCCGTATCACCTTCCGACAGAAATTGTCTGCCGCAAGCTCCTTTTCTCCTATGTAAACAGAAAAAAGAGAAGCCGGTTCTCCGAGCCTCTGCATCAACGCTTCGTAGATACTAATGGAGGGCGTCCTATTTCCATTCTCTATTTTCGACAAGGTTCCTGTCGTACAAATTCCTTCTGCAAGCTCCTCCTGAGTGTATCCTTTTCTTTTCCTTACATTATATATGTATTCTCCAACTGAATATTTTGCCATATAATTTTTCCTTCCTCATGAAACACCCCGGAAAATTATAGCATAAACGTATGGCGGGTTCTATATGTATTCGGATATTATGTAGAAATTTGCTAATGAAAATCTGGTATAACTATGTTAGAATAATCTGACATGTTAAAAATAAAAAAATTATTGATTAGTTCGAATATATGTTCTATACTTAATCAGGAAGGAGATGATTCATATGGTAAATGAAGCTACAAAAAATTCTTTATGCAATACATATTTTTTTCATAAAAAAAAATTATTTGCCCAATACACCTTGCACATCCATGATATTCATAAATATACTAATTTTATTCAACAAAGCATGATGGTAGTATTTCATACAGAAATTAATCATAAACAAGAGCTGATAAACAGTTTAACCGAGCTATGCGTTATCAATAAGTACTATGGACCAATCGTTGACACAGGAGCGAATGATATTTATTTTTTCCCAAAACTTAAATATGAAGACGTATATTTAATAAAAGACATGTTTGAGAATAAGTTTATCAACCAAAAAGTGCGTGTTATTTTTGGAAAATCAGCCATTACATGATAACATTTGTCCAATCGACCCATGAGAATCATAAAATAATGGAGGTTTTACAAATGAATTTTAAAGTTATATCTATGTTTTCAGGCGCAGGCGGATTAGACATGGGGTTCCATAATAAAGGGTTCCAAATATTATGGGCAAATGATTGCGCAAAAGACGCATGTGAAACGTATGACAAATGGGCAAATTATAATTCTGACGGAACCAGAAAGAACCCTGAAGAATGTACAATTATTGAATGTGGAGACATCTCAAAATTGGATCTAAAAGGCATATTGCCTGATATTGATATTGACGTTATACTCGGAGGCTTTCCCTGTCAGGGTTTTTCCCTTGCCGGACCGCGGCAAGTTGACGATTCAAGAAACATTTTATATAGACACTTTGTTGAAATCGTCAAAATAAAAACACCAAAAGTAATTGTAGCAGAAAACGTTATCGGAATAAAAACGCTTGGTGATGGCGCTGTATTTAATAAAATAATCGATGACTTTTCTGAGCTTGGATATACAATGTCCGCGCCTACTGTAAATGCTAAAAACTATGGCGTTCCACAAGACAGAATGCGTGTAATATTTATTGGTATACGTAATGATATCTGTAATGGAGGCGCATATATCTTCCCGTCAGGAGACCCCAAAATAGTAACATTAAGAGAAGCCCTTGCTGATTTAGGCGAAGTGGACATGAATGATGTGTGCCAATCACCCTTTTCCTCCAGATACATGTCCAGAAATAGAAAAAGAGGCTATGAAGACGTTTCTTTTACTATTCCGGCAATGGCAAAGCAGGTTCCCTTAAGTCCCGATTCTGCCGGAATGGAATTTGAAGATGTCGATAAGTTTCGATTTATTGGCAAGAATAGACGTTTAAGTTACAAAGAAGCCGCTGCCATACAGACCTTCCCTGCCAGAATGGAATTTTGCGGCGATTTAGACAGTAAATACCGGCAAATCGGAAATGCCGTGCCTGTAAAATTAGCAGAGGCAATCGCCACAGAAGTAAACAGGATATTGACTGCCAGAGACCTTGCTCCACTGTTAAATTTTGAAAATCCTGAGGCAGAAATAAGAGGCAGTTCTGCAGACAAGCGAATCACTAATACAGTTATCAGCGACAAAGCTTTTGAATATGCTACATTAATCGAAATGTACCGTGAATTAACCGAAAATGGTTGGGAATCTGACAAATTAGAAATCATAAAAGATAAAAACTATCAAAATATTGAAAAAGCATATCAAGTTTTTCAAGGCCCTGATGAAGATGCAGATGATGAAGATGGATTAGAGCTGCTTCATGTCGAAACATTATCTAATGATTATAACAAAGCTGCACGTGTAGCGGCAATATATTTAAGAATGGCAGAGCCAATATTAAAACCAGACACAGAAATGTTCGGCATACTTCGTGCAATGCCTGATACTGCCGGAACCAAAGGAGACGTTCGAGATATTGATTTCACAATTTTTGCAGATCGGGAACATAAAAAAAGGATTCACAATATCGGTATTAGCTGTAAAAATAATCACGAAGCTGTAAAACATCCTCGAATTACAGAAGACCCTGATTTTGCAAAAGTATGGACAAATGGTCTATTTCACTGCAGCACTGAGTTTATCAATGATATGAATGACATTTTCCAGAAAATTGATTCATATGCACAAAAATATGAAAAGTGGTCCTCTGTGGATAACAAAATGGATGCCATATATTTTCCTATCATAAAATCATTTGTAAAAGAAATAAGGCATCTTGGCATTGCTGATGAAAATGCTGATATCCTGCACACAGAAAGCGCAAAGAAGTTTACCCAAGCCTTCTTTGAATACATGTTTGGGACTCAGGATTTTTATAAGTTTATCAAAGATGATGGTGCAAAAGCAACCAAAGTATACCCATACAATATGCACGGCTCCCTCATGAGACCATTTCATGGACACAAAAACGAACAGGCAGCTAAAACTATAACTATGCCGGAAGAAATAGTTGAAGTACGCATAAAGCCTAAGAGCAAGACAACAATAGAAATTTATTTTGACCAATGGATCATTTCTATGAGATTACATAATGCAGACACAAAAATAACAAGAACATCTCTTAAATTTGATGTACAAATCAAAGCTCAGCCGCGTAAAGTAATGGGTACAATTCTTCCTTGGAATAGTTTTTGACCTGCAATTACCTGATAAATACCCAATTTCCGAATGAAGCGGCAGGCAACCCTAAGGATTGCCTGCCGCCTGCTATACTCCTGTTCAATACCCGAATAAATTATCTGTTTCAGAACTCCGGCTCAATCAAACCGTACGTACTGCCCTTTCTCTTATAGACAACATTGACCTCGTCACTCTCAGCATTCACGAATACAAAGAAATCATGACCCAAAAGCTCCATCTGCACACACGCATCTTCCGGATACATCGGCTTCATATCAAACTTCTTGGTACGGATAATTTTAATCTCATCATCCGCTTCCACTTCCTTCTCGATAAACTCCTTACGGAAGCTGCTCGCACTCTGCTTCTGTGCAATCAGTTTATTCTTATATTTCTTCAACTGACGCTCAATAATCTCTTCTACTAAATCAATGGAAACATACATATCATTGCTCACCTGTTCGGAACGGATAATATTCCCCTTCACAGGTATTGTAACCTCTATCTTCTGCCGTTCTTTTTCAACACTTAACGTTACATAAACATCCGTGTCAGGAGTAAAATACTTCTCCAGCTTGCCGATTTTATCCTCTACTGCCGCTTTCAATCCGTCTGTTAGTTCAATGTTTCTTCCGCTAATTATAATACGCATGATGTCCAACCCCTTTTCTTTTATTTTGTGTAACCATGTTGCTATGGGTCTATGGGACAAAATATGTGTCCCAATGCTCATATTTCTATTTAATTATACCATATATTTACACAGGTACAAGCATTTTTGTACAATCTGCATAATTTAATAAAATATTTAGAAACTTATTACATGATTATGCTATAATCATAGAAAACGTATTTCATTTCAGTGATTGCGAAAGGAGAAACTTATGCCCACTGCATTGATTACCGGCGCCTCCCACGGAATCGGGAAAGCCATTGCAACAGAATTTGCCCGGCACTCCTATCATCTTGTGATAAATTGTGCCCGCTCCGCAGATGCGCTTCATGCGCTTGCTTCACAACTAATACAGGAATATCACATCTCCTGTTTTACCTGCATCGGTGATGTAAGCAATCCGGATTTTGTGTCAGAAATGTTTCAAAAAGCGCATGACGCCTTTGGGACAATAGACATTCTTGTAAATAATGCCGGCATTTCCCATATCGGACTTTTTCATGAAATGACAACCACGGAATGGCAGACGCTTTTAAATACAAATCTTTCTTCTGTTTTCTACTGCTGCAAAGAAGCCATTCCTTCCATGCTCGCAAAGAAATCGGGAAGAATCATCAACATTTCCTCTGTCTGGGGAGAAGCCGGCGCCTCCTGCGAAGCCGCCTATTCTGCTGCAAAAGGCGGTGTGAATGCGCTTACCAAAGCGCTTGCAAAAGAGCTCGCCCCCAGCGGAATTCAAGTCAACGCAATCTCCTGCGGTGCGATTGACACCCGGATGAACGCCTGCTTTTCATCGGAGGAACGCGCAGCTCTGGAAGAAGAGATTCCCAGCGGACGCTACGGAACAACAAAAGAGGTGGCGGAACTTGCCTTCTCCTTAGCAAATTCCACCACCTACCTCACAGGTCAAATTATCCGGCTGGATGGCGGCTGGATATAATTCCGGCCAAGCCACGCTGTTTTCCCACTCATGCTTTCCAAATGTGTTATGGCTGATTTTCCTCAAAATATCCGATATAATGCAGCTCATGGCAATCCCCCGGAAATAATTCCTGATAAAAATCCACAAAATAGTCGTCGGTCATACTTGCCATGTAGTCCACGACAAGCTGATTCGGTTCCGTTTCCAGATATTTCTCAACGGAAAAATGTCTGGCATACCGGTTAAGCTCTGCAACATATTCGATATGATGGCGGTACAGCCAAGAGTTTGCATTTTTCTCCTTCGCATCCTGCAGAACTCTATGATACATCTTTTCGAACATGGGGCGCAGCATCTCATTTACAGATGCTTCTATCCTCTCATTTTGGTAAATATGTCTATAGTTCTCCTGTTTGGCTCTCTTTAATGTATCAAAATATGTATCATCCATTTTCAAATAAGGTTTCCCATAGCTGTTTTCCAGAATATTTACCGTAAAGTTATTGATGATTTCTGCATTGGTCGTTCCCACCGCTCCGCTATAGAAATCATCTTCCGCAGCCAGCATCCCCAGCCGTTTGGCGTCTTGCCTGTCCTTGCCAAGATATGCGATAATATCACAGATGCGCATCACACACGCCTCTAAAGTAGACGGAACCAGCTTTAAGATTCCTTTTTCTTCTATATAACAGTCCTCTATACGTTCTTCAAGCTCCGCAAAGCCGGAAAGCGCCATAGACCGGTACTCCTTCTGCTCCAGTTCGCCGTTATGGCAGAGTATTCCGTCCAGAGTCTGTAAGCTGATATTCCGGTCCGTCAGCACATCCAGTACCCGGACACTGTGCACATTGTGGTTGAAATACCGCCCCGTCTCTCCGTAATAGAGCTCGGAGAGCATCCGCTCACCGGCATGCCCAAAGGGCGTATGTCCGATATCATGTCCCAGTGAAATTGCCTCTATCAAATCCAGATTCAGTCCCAGCACACTTCCAATATTCCTCGCAATTCTGGAAACCAACTGTACGTGAAATGCCCGTCTGGAAATATCATCATTCCGGTACAGGGAATAAACCTGCGTCTTATCTGCATAACGGTTGTAATAAGGCAAATGCATAATCTTTTCCACATCCCGGACAAATGCAGGACGCCAGAGATTGGCACAGTCATGATTCATCTCGCGGCGGATAATATCATCATCCCGAAACGCATATGGATTCTCAATATGATGCTTTCTGTCCGCTATAATCCGTTCCTGCAATTCTTTCGAAAGATTCTGATATTCCGCCATTTTTTCCTCTTTCCGGCGTGCTTGTCACGCCATCTAGGTAGATTGGGAAGACTACTTCCAAACTTCCTCCTGCTATTCTTTTTCTCCGTCTCTATTGATTCAGATTATCCGCCAGTCTCTTTAAATCCGCTGCCTGCACATTCAGCCGTTCAATCGTCTCCTCATTTTCCACGCAAGCGGTATATGTAGTATTCGTATGGGCCGCAACCTCTTCGGAAATTGCAGAAATCGTCTGAATACTCTCTGAAATCACACGATTTGCCTCCTCCAGTTCTCCCACCACTTGAGCAAGGTCATCTGAATGACGCTCAATATTTTTCGCATTTGCGGAAATATGCTCAAAGCTCTGCGCCGTCTCTCCAACCGCCTTATTCTGCTTTTTCACCTGCTCAATCATGCTCTCAATAATCGTTACTACCTTTCCGATTTCATCCGAAACATTCTGAATCAGTTTCTCAATCTTTACAGTGGCATCCTGCGTCTGTGAAGCAAGCCCGGATATCTCCGATGCAACAACTGCAAATCCTCTTCCGGCCTCGCCTGCCCTTGCCGCCTCAATAGAGGCATTCAATGAAAGCAGGCTGGTCTGCGACGTAATACTATTAATCATCTCAATAATCGAGAACATCTGCTCCATATATTCTTTTAGCTGTCCCAGTTCGGAGGCAACCTCCATATTCGTCTGCTCCGTCTGCGATACTTGCTGCACAAGACGGCCGATCTGCTTATTTCCCGTCTGAATGGCAGACTGTGTTTCGACCATGTTGTCAGCAATCTGACCGGAAGCGTCCTTGACCAGTTCAACCTTTCCCGAAATTGCTTCCGTCTGCTCCAACTGACGCTGTACCGCCTCCGCAGTATCATTCGCCCCTCCGGTCAATTCGCCCATTGCTCCCTTCGTGCTCTGAATCGACTCGCTTAAATTCCCCATCTCACGGTAAACAATATCCATCACTCCCGTTATATCCGAAGACACCTGCAGAATCTTTTCCAGCAGCTCCTCTGATTTCTCCTTTTCCTGCTCCGCCTTATCAATCTCTAACTGGTTCATCTTGAAAGATACTTTTGCCGTATAATAAGAAAATGCCGCAATTATGATCAACGCCGCAATCTGGATTTCCGCAGATGCAATCTCCACCGCTTCAAATCCGCCCGGTCCGTAAAATACAATAATATGCGCAATGTTCACCAGTACGACCGCCGCCCCGATTTCAAGGCTGTAACGCACGTCACTGTATACCGTAATCGCAATCAGCATCGGGATGACATAAACAAATGCCAGCGCATTATCGGTAGTAAACAAAATTGTCATATACATTGCGGCAAATCCCCAAGGAATAACATGCTTCACCATAGGATGGGTCGACCTGAGCTTATAAATCAAAAATTCCAATACAACGGGTATAAAACCTGTAGCTGCAATTAAAAGAAAATAAGGTATCGTCTTAGAGCCTTTGACAACCTCCAGCAAATATGCTATTGCAAGCACTGTCACTGTAATCAGATGACAGTTCATTGCCGTCCGGTTTGCCTTTGCCAACCGCACAGCATATACTTCTTCCTGTCCTTTTTTCATTGACTTCATTTTTTCTCCACCTTTGTACGATTTTTTTAGTTATTATACTATAATTTTTATCAACATTTCCGCTATAATGAGGCTGCGTCCTACGGCAGACTTGCATAAATATCTGCAATATGTCCTGCTTTCTCCGGAAAATGAGCTTTCAGATACATCAAGTATTCCAGTGAGCTTCCCTCATAGGAATGTATATCCCCCAGCAAACCAACCTCATAGCAATTACGGATTACATTAATAATACAATCCTCTGTATGATCCTCCTTACAGTCTTTGCACTCCTTAAGAATATGCGCAATCGCTGTTTCCAATTCCTCCTCGTCAAATACTTTGAAATCTGTAGTAGGAATATGGCTTGAGCCTCCGGAAACTTCCTTTTTGGGAGTCTCCTTATAGTCCTGTATACATTGCTTCGCAAAACCTATGGTACACAGCTTTCCCTGACACTGT
The DNA here is from genome assembly GCA_910578885.1 of uncultured Lachnospiraceae bacterium. Classification (GTDB taxonomy): domain Bacteria; phylum Bacillota; class Clostridia; order Lachnospirales; family Lachnospiraceae; genus Roseburia_C. The sequence goes on along the minus strand of CAJTSH010000022.1, from coordinate 42,869 downwards.
CCGCATAAGCCTTCGCCCCTGCAGCAATTTTCCAGATCACGCTCGATTAATTCGGCATTCAAGCCCTTCTTATGTACGTCTGCCATATGTTACCTCCTTTAACTTTCTTTCTATGGCTTTGCAATAGTATATTATGTAACCATTTAGTTTGATTACAAGTAATACGTTTCCATATTATATTATGTAACCAACCGTTAGGTTGATTACAAGTAATACGTTTCCATATTATATTATGTAACCAACCGTTAGGTTGATTACAAGTAATACGTTTCCATATTATATCATAAAATATTTCTGTTTTCTACAACCATTTATAGATTCTCCGGTACAAAACTGACCGCAAAAAATGCAGGAAATCCCTGCATCTTTTCATACTCCGGTCTATTCATTCCACCGGAAAATTTTCTTTTATTACGGATTCAATCCTTCCGTAAAATTTCTTCACCTGCTTCGTAAATAACCTGTCATTTTCAGATAAAAGATTTAAATATTCCTGAAGGATATCGGACGTGTAACTGTCGGGATAAGCCGCAGTAAAATCCGTATATGCCAAAACTGCCGCCTCCTCAATGTGAAGCTGATCTGTATCTAAATAGCAGTTGCTCCAATCAGAAGCGCCGTCATAAAATCCGGTTATTCCCGCACACATAAGTTGGCAATATTTCTCATAGATATATTGATAAGTAATGCCTTCCGGGTATTTTCTGGCATGCTCCTCCATTTGTTCCACCCGCAGCAGCAGTTCGCTTAACGGCACATTTATTTTCGAACCGAAAACTGCAGGCGTGTTCTGTTCCTGTTTCATAAGCTCAATAAATTCCTGCATTTCTACCGTAAAATTATTTTTCTGCTTCACCAATCGGTTATAATCCACTGCGTCCGCATCCGTCAGATAGCCAATCAGACCGTTTACCAACTGGTCTGCATCTTTCGGTTCTGCCCCGGCTGCATGCTTTTCCAAAAAACGATATACATCCTCTTTCTCTTTTGTCGTCATAAGCAATGCATAATATTCCTGCAAAAGATTTTCCTCATTTTCCTCACTTTTCATCAAGGATACCTCTGCTCCCTGCTCTGTATCATCTGCCTCCGTCGCTTCCTCCCACTGTTGCCGCTGACATCCCGCAGCCAGCAATGACGCCAGCAGCAATATCACTGCTATCTTTCTTTTTCCCATATTTTCCTCTTTCTGGTGTGCTTTTCACACCATCCATGTAGATTTGGAAGGTTTACTTCCAAACGTTCCTCCTTCCGGCGTGCTGTCACGTATGCTTTGACAGACAGCGCGCCAGCCGCTGTTATCTTTAATATTTCCACGGTTCAGAAGAAGAATACCTGTTTATCAAAATATTCCTTTATCAAATGAGGTCCCTCCAATACCTCTCTGCACACATACAAGGTTCCGTCCCGTTTACTGCATATAGACCATTTTACAAGACTGAGCGTTCCCCTTACCAATTCAATTGCTGTAATGCATCTTGGATGCACCATGCTTCCGTCATTAAAATATCTGCCATCTCCGGGACCGGGAAACACCGGACGGTGCGTATGCCCACAGATAACAAGAACCGGATATTTCCTGGCAAAGTTCCGAAAACGCTTTTCTCCCCGAACACAGCTCCGATAATTATATGCGGGTCTGGTCGGATCCCTGATCCCCCATTTCTCCAACGGCTTCCACAGATACCGAACAAGAAAGTGCGCCAATGGATGCAGATAGTCATTCAGCAAATCTCCCTGATGTCCATGTATGAGAAACAGCTCCATTCCCTCTCTGGACTGTAGGCGTACTGCCTCCCGGAAACAGATATCCGGGAACAGCTCCTCATTTTTTCTGCTATATTCATTGTAAAACTCGGTATAGTGCTTCTTTACATATTTTCCCTTTCGTTTTTTATTATCATGATTTCCCCAAAGCATAATCAAACGATTCCTTCGGTAAAACTGACGCATCATCCAGAAAATATTGCTGTAATTTTCGGTAATCCGCTCTGGATTCCCATTTTCCCAAAGTTCGTCTCCATCCCCGATTTCTACATAGTGAAAGCCACGTTCATAATAATACTGTAACGCATGAAAGCAGAGATTCTGGTTTCCTGCAAAATTATCATTCCAGCCTCCGTATCCTCTGTGGCAATCACTAAAAAATACATAGCTGTCATCCTCCCGAAGCGGCACAATCTGCGCCTTTTGATAGGCTTCTTCAATCCTCGGCGAAATTTTCATGCATTCCTCCTTATCAGAATTTTTCACACCATCTAGGAAGATTTGGAAATTTTACTTCCAGACTTTCTTCCCTTCTCAAACAATGTCCTGCTCTTTCCTATTCTGATTGCAAGTTCAAACAGTCTGGGGGCTTTCGTCTGCAAAAAGATCAGCTTTTCTGCCGAAGTTTCGTATTTCCTTGTATAATGCTGATACAATCTGCACAGCATCCGAAACCACCAAAGCCGTATTTTATCCATAATGGGACCTCTTGTCATCGGCTGATGCGTGTGGGGAACGTAAAACCAGAACCGGACATTTTCCCCATATACCTGATACTCTCCGGCCAAGTATCCGGCACGCCGAAGTCCTTCAACAAAGCTCCGGCACATCTGCCGGTTCGAAAAGGTAAGGGATACCGCCATCTTCATGTCCTTCGGACTTGCGCTCTTTCCCAGCACAAAACCGGTCAGCCACCAGTGCTCCTCTTTTCTTCCGAGCAGCCGCCTGCCGGAAACATAGATTTCCATATGCATTCCGATAAAATCCTTTTCCTCCACTCCTTTGAAGAAACTGCCGTCTTCCCTCATTGCTTGGTATAATCCGATTTCTCCCCCCAGGCTCATGCCATACTGTCCCTTCCACAGCTCTAACATCCACCTGCTGCCGTCATACTCAAAATAAATCGGCTCGCAATCAATAATCATCCCCGTCAGAGCTGCCGCTTCATCGTAAAGCCTGTGATATCCGTACTTTTTCTGCCACGGATCCTTCTCGGCATAGAAGAAGTCCTGACGCCCGTCATATTGGAATCCGCTTCCTTCCAGCGCTTCGTTAACATACGCTTCTCTCTCCCCCGGCGTGCTTTTCTTTAACCATTTTTTTTTCTGTGCAATTTTTCTATGACGTCGGTAAAAGTATACTGTTATCAATAAAATCAGCAGCATTGCCGCAAGGATGAAACACACCCACAGGACACTGCTGCCGGAAAATAATTTTTCATTCATGGAAATGCCTCCTTCCTAAGATACTATATGAAGTCCGGCGCCTTTCGGTGTCTGGAAGGCGGAAAGGAGTTTTTTATGAGATTAGCAAACGGGACTGAGGTTACCGCGGTGGAATTCTATCGGAAAAAGGGGTATGATTATAAAAATGGAAGAGCCGAGCTGGATGATGAGCAGTATTACCGATTGGAGAAATTTAGAAAACCTAATTAAATTTTGAGTGCATAGATACTTTCCATCTATTCCAACTCAATTTTAAACTTGACAAATATAACTCAACATTATATAACTTTATTATGGTAAAGAGGGAGGTCGAGCTTATGGAAGATACACCACCGATTTGAGCAGGCTTTCTATCAATCCAAACTTTTTGATAGAAAGCCTAATTTTTGTATGTATAACTTATAAATGAAGCAAGAAAGGATTACTTAATATGAACATTAAAAAGAAAATCGCAACTATGGGTGTTACAATGATTATGGCAGCGAGCATAATGAGTATCAATGTAAATGCTGCATCTGCATCTTATCAACTGCATTATACTGCCGGAGCGTCATCTACGACCAATGTTACAAGCCGTACTTCAACTATATCTTCGTCTGGATCTAGCAAAATCACCGTAAAGTCCACTTATTTTTCCACATATAACAGTAAAAATAATATATGAAATTGCTTAACAATTGTGTAACCTATTTTGGAATGAAAAGAAAATTCGTATTTGCATACATGGCATTATCACTCATGACATTTACTTCCTGCTCAAATAATCCTGTGTCAGATTTAAATGATTCCGGCACAAATGATTCCATAGAAGAGACAATAAATGGAGCAGAAGTTGAAAAAATTTCTATCGACACTCTTAATGATAATAAGCAAGAGGAAATCGAAAATGTTATGAAATTCCGTTGTGACAACCTGCATTTTGTCAACAGCTTCAATTTTGAAGTTCCCGATGAAATTGGTAAATATCAAGTAATAAGCATAGACAACTTCCAGAATAAATGGGATACCCTTTCATCTAAATATATTCCGGCTGATATTTATGATGAGAACAAAGTAATAAATGATGAATTTCATTATCCAGCCGGTCCGGAATTTGATGATACGGATACCGGCATGTATGTATCCGTGGGCAACAATGGATTTTTTACCTATGTTGAAAAAACATCGGAACCGGTAAATTCTGCTTTATATGAGTACGATTATTTTACGAGTGAAAAAAGTTACTACTTAAATAGTGATTATACCGATGATGTATACGTCCTGAAAGGAGAGGAGGTGTCTATCAGTGACAGCGTCTTGACGGCGCTCGAATTTGCCTCTGAATTTACACGCCTTTCCGATTATCCGCAAGAGCTTTCCCCTGTTGCCGCTGTCGCATATCAGGATGAATCCGAAAATGCCGTTATTGATGTTCACTTCAATAATATGTACAAAGGACTTCCCATTTGCTCAATGCCTTCTTGTTATGAAGACCTTAACTTTGATATGTATATATTCTCACCGGCCATTTCCTATTCCGATGAAAAGGACTGTATCAACACGTTTACAGTGCAATATGCTTATGAAGACTATGAGACAGTTGAAACGTACGACAGCATTATTACTCCCGGCAGCGCAGTGCGTCTGCTTGCCGAAAAGCTTTCTGAGTATGCGGAATACGATGTCCTGAGCATGGAACTCGTGTATTGTCCGGTGCTTAAGGAAAGTTCTGATTTGAATGAGGATACATCGGTTGACGAGATTTCGGACACAGAAGAGAGGATATCTCCCAATATTATTCCACTTGTTTTTATGACTCTGATTTCTGATTTATCTGCTGGTCTTTGCCTATCTAATCATAATCGGGATGATTATGCTTGCTTTTTCACTGGTCAAACAGAAAAATGCCGGTTTCATACTTACCGGAGCTATCATTTCTCTTGGAACGGCTTTCTGCTCCGTAAATACAGAACTTATGTGGACAATGCCTATGGCACACTCTGTCATCTGGCTTCACTACACAAAATATTTTAGACAGCCGGTTGTTTCCGTTACATTTTCCGTCTGCTATCTGCTGACAGTGATAGCGGCGCTTCTGGTGTTCTGCTTTATTGCCATCAGAAGATTTAATTATGATAATGTAACAGAAATTGTAAGTTAAAAGCTGCGCACCGGGTGCACATATGGAGGATTGGAATGGATATTATATCTGTAAATAATGTAAATCTCACGCTTTCAAAGAATCAGATCCTAAAGAATATTTCTGTCCGTTTTGAGGAAGGCAAAATCCACGGTCTCATCGGCAGAAACGGCAGCGGGAAGACAATGCTTATGAAATGTATCTGTGGATTTATCAACGTAACGGATGGCGAGATTATAGTTGACGGGAAACGCGTTGGCAAGGATGTTGACTTTCCAGAGAATATGGGAATGATTATTGAAGTTCCCGGATTTATTCCATACTACAGCGGATACAAGAACCTGAAACTGATTGCAGGACTGAACGGCAAAATCGGTAAGGATGAAATCCAAAAATCAATGGAGCAGGCAGGGCTTGACCCGAAACTGAAAAGGCATGTCCGCAAATACAGTCTGGGCATGCGCCAGAGATTAGGGCTGGCGCAGGCTATCATGGAGAATCCGAAGATACTTATTATGGATGAACCTTTTAACGGTCTTGACAAAGACGGTGTGAAAGAAATGAGGGAGTATCTCCTGAGTTACAAAGCACAGGGAAAGACGATTCTGATTTCCTCTCATTCAACAGAAGATATTTCCGTACTGTGCGATACGGTTCATGAAATGGAAAAAGGCGTTTTGAGTAAACAAAACAAATAAGATTTACTTCAACGCCGGAACAGAAATAACAGTCTCTTCCCCGTCAATCCGGCAGTCAAACTCATACACCGGCTGATAAAACCCTTTCGTATCCAACTGATATGCCAAAGACACTGATTTGGCTTCCAGCGTCTTTGGCGTCTCCTGCTGATACGAATACCGGAACTTTCCGCCTAACAACTTTTGATAGGCTTCTTCTTCCGAAATAGTCTCTTCTTTCCCGCAGACTGTGTAACGGACAATCCGATTGCTGAGCTGCCCTATCGTATCTTTCCCATATAGCTGCAAGGTTAAGGCTCCGTCAAGCATCTCGTCCCCGGATTCATGCAATTTCGAAACAGAGAACCGATACTGCCCTTCCCCTGTTTCCTCAAACACCGCTTCCTTGGGCACGCTAATCTCCAGCTTTTCAAGCAAGCTTCTTATCTCCCGCTCCGAAGCATGGAGTACCCTTTCCATATCCTCATCAAATATGGAATAATCCGTCAAATCATAAGAGAGTCCTTTGTACTCAATCCACACGCTGTAATTCGAGTCCTCAGAGTAATACAGTACCGTTTCATCATACGCATCCGTCCGGCCTTCGTCCACGCCTGTGCCAAATTTCGCAAAAATCTCCCGTGCTAAATCCAGCGTTTCTTCCTCCCCTGCTACGGTCGTTTCATATACCTCTACAGTGGATTGTTCCTGTTCCCACTCGGTCCTGCCGGACACATCTACCTTGCGCATATTTATCCGGTAACTCGGCTCACATGCCAGATTCCCGTAAGGCTGCATGATATAGACCTGCCGAATGATTCCAAATGCCCCCAGTGTCAAAAGCAACGGAACAAATCCCAGAAGGATACGGCTGATATGCCTCTCTTTCGTGAAAAACAATTCCAGCAGCGCTATCGCCAGACCATAACCAATCAGCGTGCCAAGCGTATTGTTGAATACATCATCAAACTCTACAACGCCCCGTTTACACACAAACTGTATCCCCTCAATCAAGACCGATGCAAGCAGCCCGCTTCCAGCAGTCCAGAACAGCCTGCGGAAACGTCCGCCCCACAAAGGCAGAAGAAATCCCCAAGGCATGAACAGACAAATATTTAAAATCAAATTCCGCCATTCTATCGCCGACTGGCTGCGCCATGCCTCTCTGTAAGAATAAAAAGGAGACAGACAAACTTCCCGGTATCCGTCCCCCCTGCTCAGCAGAGTCGCCCCCACTACTACAATCAGATAACAGAAGCAGACTGCACCGAGCAATATCTGTGTTCCTTTCAGACGCTTCTCTCCTCCAAGCAGCTTCTGGTAAATCAATCCATTACCAATCCAAAACAAAATGCCAAGCACGATTACTCCTGCAATTCCAAGCATGAGATAACCGCTTCCCATATCAATAATATTTGATAAACTCATAATATTCACCTCTTCTGCCATTATGACATTTGCCAAAGCCAAAAACAAGAACTATATGATAAATGATTTCCTATGAAAACCTTTAGATTTTCTAAAGTTTCTTCTATGTGGTCATTGTGTATTATCACAATTGCCGTATAATAGAAATAGAAAGACCAACTCCATAAAATCAGTATTACCAATAAGCAAAGCGAACCAACACAGAAACATCCGGAAGGAGGCACACTATGAAAACGCAAGCATTTAACCCATTTTTACCAAGCTATGAATACATACCCGACGGCGAACCGTATGTATTCGGAAACCGAATATACATTTACGGAAGTCATGATGCATTTAACGGCTCTGATTACTGTGTCAATAATTATGTCTGCTGGTCTGCATCTGTGGATCATTTAGGCGACTGGAAATATGAGGGCGTGATTTACGACAAACAAAAAGATCCCCTCTGTGATGATGTGAAAAAACGACTGCTGTTTGCGCCGGATGTACAGCTCGGAACTGACGGCAGATATTACCTTTATTATGCCTTTGATGAATTGAGTATCATGTCTGTAGCTGTTTGCGATACCCCCGCAGGCGAATACGAATTCTACGGACATGTTCATTATGCAGACGGAACCCTGCTGGGAAAAAAAGATGATGATATCTTCCAGTTTGACCCGGGCGTATACCGGGAAGGAGACAATGTCTACCTGTACTCCGGCTTCTGCCCGCCTCCCGGACGCTGGAAACCAAAGGGAACCGATAATGACCGAATCAAAGGTCCCGTCGTCATGGAATTGGAAACAGATATGCTTACAATCAGAACAGAGCCAAAAGTTATCACACCTTGTATCATAAACAGCAAAGGAACCGATTTTGAAGGCCACGAATTCTTCGAGGCATCTTCCATGCGTAAGATTCGGGATAAATATTACTTTATCTATTCCTCTATCAATGGTCATGAACTGTGCTATGCGATTTCGGATTATCCTGATAAGGAATTCCGGTATGGCGGAACCATTATCTCGAACGGAGATATTTATCTGAACGGGCGCGAACCCAGGCAGGCGTTGAATTACCTTGGAAACAATCATGGCAGTATTGCAGAAATAAACAATAAATATTACATATTTTATCACAGACATACCAATAAGATACAGTTTTCCAGACAGGCATGTGCGGAGAGAATCGAAATCATGGAAGACGGAAGCATCCCACAGGCGGAGATTACAAGCTGCGGCTTAAACGACGGACCGCTGTGCGGAAAAGGCACTTATGAAGCCCGAATCGCCTGCAACTTAATGAGCAAAAACGGCGTGACAATGTATAGCATGGGAGACAGACAGGTGGAAGAGATCCACCCCTATTTCACTCAGGAAGGCGAAGACCGGGAGGACACTCCTAACCAGTATATTGCCAATATAAGGGATGGCGCAATCGCCGGATTTAAATACTTTCATATCGAAGGAACCGAAAGCATATCTATATCCGTACGCGGCAGCGGAAAAGGCGCTTTCATTGTAACTACCAGTTTGGGCGGGGAAGCAGACAAATGTATTGCTGCAGAAATTCCGGTAAACAGTCCGCAGAACGTATCCGGGAAATGGCAGGAATACTCCGCAAAAATAAACCTTCCGAACGGTGTGACCGCACTTTATTTTAAATACTCCGGTGAAGGGGCATTTGATTTTTATTCGTTCACATTAAAATAACAAAACAGGCTTTGGACTACTTGAGTATCACAAAGAGAGGAATAAAAGGTAACATGAAGCAGTTCCTCATGCAGCCCTTTATTGCAATTCACAATCCCGGAACAACGCATTGACCGCCGCCTCGTAATCGGCAGACCGCTGTGCTTTGCGGATTTTCTTCGCATATTTATCCGAATCCGCAAAGCTCTCTGCCATATATGACCAGATTTCCTTCATTTTAAACAGCACATTCTTATCACCGGAGAAAAGTTCCGCATAATCATGATATAATTTGTCGTGGAAATCTCTGAGAACTTCCATTGAAACCTTCGCCCCGGACTTAATTTCTCCCAACAGACCCGGATTTCGTATTATGCCTCTGCCATACATTGTACGGTCTATTTTCGGATATTCCTCCCGAAAACTCTGATATTCCCCTAATGTAAATAAATCACCATTGTAGCAGAGAACATTTTCACTCACATCTGCCGCCAGCCGAAAGCACTCCATCCGAGGGGCGTTCTTATAGAAATCTTTCTGAATTCTCGGATGCACAATCAGTTCCTCCAAAGGATAACGGTTATAGATTGCAAGCAGCTCTTCCCACTCCGCTGCGCTGTCAATCCCCACTCTTGTCTTAACGGATATCTTCATTGATATCTTCTCAAAAATCTGCGCAAAAAAATCATCCAGCTCCTTTGGATTTCTTAAGAAGCCGCTTCCTCTGCCCTTTGCTACGACCGTACCGGAAGGGCAGCCCAGATTCAGATTTACTTCCGAATACCCCATCGCCTGTAAATCTCCTGCAATCCGAAGAAATGCTTCTGCATGATTCGTCAGAACCTGCGGTACGGCGTAGATTCCCTCATTATGCTCTGGGAGCAGATCATTTTTCTCTTTTGTATTGAAGCTGCGGTTCTCATGCGGTGCAAGAAACGGCAGAAAGTATTTATCAAAATCCTCAAAATATGTATGATAAGCATTCCGGTAGATGTATCCGGTAATGCCCTCTAACGGTGCAAGATAGTATTTCATTCTGTTGTGCTCCTGTTTTCTAATCTGTTCTGGAAACTTTCTTCGCCGTCTTCTCCTCATACATCGTATTATCCGCCTCATTGACATACATGTCCAAATCTTTGTCCGAATCCGGCTCCGTAATCACATACCCCGTACTGATGCTCAAGGGAATCGGAAGACCGCCTTCCTCGCCCTGCGCCGTAATATCTGCCCGAAGTCGGGCAAGTCTCTTTTCAATCTCTTCCTTTGGCTGCTCTTTAGCAACCACAAGGAACTCATCCCCGCCCAACCGGGTAACAATTGCCGGTGAGCCATAATGATGAAGCAATGCGGCAGAAACCGCCTGAATGGCAAAATCGCCCTTCTCATGCCCTAAATTATCATTGATATACTTCAATCTGTCAAGGTCTACAAACATAATGACAAGCCGCTCATTTTTCAGCCTTGCCTCCTCAAACATCCGGTATGACAGGTTCATGCCGCCCATACGATTGTACAGGCCGCTCATAGCGTCGCGGACATATAACTCTGCCAGACGCTTATTCATATACTCCAAAGTTTCCTTCTTGTGGAGATTTTCCATCGCATTGGTCAAAGTTGTAATAATTTCATGCAGATATTGCTTCTCCATTAAATATACTGCATTTCGGATAACAAAATATCCAATCGTCTGCCGTCTGAAGTGCATAGGAAGAAACAGATAATTCCTGCCGCTGGATTCACTTTCAAACATCGGGAAAATACCCTCTATGCTGGTATGCTCAAGCTCTGCGGACTTTCCGTCCCGATACGCAAATTCCACCTTCATCTTATTCGGATATCCGGTAATACAAAATATCTCTTCTTCCTCCTTGAGAAGATTTCCACAGCGTTCCTGATAATTATTCAGCTCACTATCTACCACCAGATACAGCGCGTCACATTTCATAGAAGGCATACACTTCGTTAAACATGCAATCATTTCCCCAAAATTTCTGCACTGTATCAATTCATACTCCAGAGTAAGCACCTCTTCCTCAAAAGCCTGCGTTTCAATCTGATAAATCATCTGCTGACGCAAATATTCTCTCTCATCAATTCTCTCCTGACGAATGCAGCCGCAGCTCCCTCCGAAGATACATTCCGTCTTCGTATAATGAAACCGCTCCAAGACCTCACCCTTCCACAGCCGCAAAAGGATATCCGCACAGGTATAGCCCACGTCCTCCCTGATATGGCTGACCGTGGAAATATCCGGCTTATAGTAGGACGCCTTGTCAAAATTGTCAAAACCGGTCACTAAAAAATCTTTTGGTATCTCAAATCCAAAAGATTTCGCCGCCTCACAGACCCCTACCGCAATATTATCGTTGGCGCAGACAATCGCATCCGGCGCCGTCTTATGCCGCCGCATAAAATATTGAAATCCGTTCATTCCGCACTCATAATCAAATGCCTCAAAAAAGAAATCAGAAGCCGAAAATGCAATTCCCTTTTCCTTTAGAAATGCATTGATTTCCTCCACCCTTTTCTGATTCTCATAGTTGTCCTCCGGTCCCATCACAAACCAGAAACGCCTGCAGTTATGAACCTCGGTCAGATGTTCCATTACCTCACGGATCGCCCGCCGATTATTGATTCCTACGTAGTAAAAATCTTCTATTTCCCGCCCAATAGCAATCACCGGAACATCCACCTTTTTCACCATATTTACTACATGCTCTATGATACCGGAATGAAGAATATTATTCAGATCAAGAATAATTCCATCAAAATCCGCAAGATTTGGAAGTGAATAAATATTATATTCTGCTTCGTTGTATTCTTCATCTCTGCTCCAGTTCCCGGAGCTGTTGAAAATATACAGATTCACATCTTCGTTTGTCTCACGTATCCGGGCCATGATTCCGGCAGGCCACGCATAAGTAAAGTAACGCTGCCATCCATCCATCAATAATGCAATCTTTCTCACATCAACACCCCCAACTGTCTTATTGTCCTATTCAATGGGTATAAAACCGCTATTTTATATAATACATACATTATAACAGCGCAACCGGTTGTTCTCAAGTGCATTTAAAAAGGAGACCTGACAAAAAATCAGTCTCCTTTTTGTGCATATTGCCCTTTTATTCTGTTGCCTGCTCTTCCTGCTTAAATTCATTCTCCATATCATAGACTTGGATTTTCTGCGCTCCAGCCAGATAAAAACGGCTTCCTGCATAAAGCCCGCGATATCCGGAAATATCATAATAATCCTCTAAAGTCTGCACCATTTTCCTGACAAATCCGCCGTTTTCATAGGAATACACCTGATAGCTGACTTCATCCCACGACGTATCATATACCTCCACGGCAAAGCCGATCAGATTTTTCTCCTTATCAGCCAGTACACATTTGTAATCGTAAAGCGCCGGGCTATAATCCGCCCCCTTTAATACCTTCTTACTCTCCTCCCGCACATTTGACGGGTCTGAAATATCAAACATAGACAACTTTATGCCCAACCGATTTCCGGTATCGGGGTCTGTTTCATAACCTATGCCAAGCAGCTTATCCTCTCCCCAGAAATGCAGGTATTCCGAAAATCCTGTAACCTTCAATTCTCCGGTTATCCGGGGATTCTCAGGGTCTGAAAAATCTACGGTAAATAACGGGTCTGTATTCCGGTAGGTCACAAAATATCCGGTCTCCTTTAAAAACCTTGCCGAATAAATCCGTTCTCCCGGTGCAATGCCGCTGATTTCACCTGTCAGTTTCATATCTGAATCCAGTACATAAACTTCATTGATATCATTACCGTCCTGCCAGTCTGTCGTCAATACCCGAAGATACCCCTGATACTCATTGATTGCAAATGCATCGTTGATTTCTCCGCGGACGGAAGCTGCATCCACTCCCTGTATCATTCCTTTTTCCAATGCAAATTTTGCAATACGGGTATAACTTTGACTGGAACTATAATCCGCCTCGTATAAGAAAATCGAACTGTTGCTGACATAAATATCTACATAATTACTGACAATCATTTTCGTATCGATTATTTTGCCCCGCTTCGTCACATCTGCGGAAGAGACCAGCAGACTGTTCCTTCCTGATTCCGGCAGATAAATGCAGTCAGCCGGAACTGTCTCTTCGTTGATAGAAGGTATCCAATCCTTCGCCCCATCTTCCGTTATTGCATCCCGTTTTCTCACATCCGGCAAATCTAAAATATAGTCTGTAAACAGATAAAGGATATTTCCGATTTTCCTGGAGGTATGATATGTTCCGTCCTGCACTACGGTATCCCTTAGCTTCGGTTCTGCCGGATTTGATATGTCATAAATATACGCAGTTGTGCCGGATTCGCTGTCCATCGTATATACATCATATGAACTGTACGCGTCTTCATCAGAAGAATCTGAATCGGAAGCGCTCATATTTGTCTTTTCCTCCTGAGCAATGACAATAAGCTGTTCTTCGTCCACATACATCTCCAGAACCCTGCCGGAAGCCGAATTCATCGGCGGACGGAAAGCAGCCGCTTCCTTTAAGACTCCGTTTCTGATATCCGTAATCGTTATCCGATTGTCCCTCAGCATATAGATGTACTTTCCATCGGTTTTTACAATATCACTTTCGTCCACACCCGCAGTCATCAGATTGGTTCTGGAATAATCCGAACCCAATTCACTAGGGGCATTACTCGCTTCCGGCGCAGCCTCCTCAGCCATATCTTCTTTTACAGCTCCCGCACTAGAGCCATCCGATTCACCTTTTACAATATCAAAACTATTCCAGATTTTTTCATACCATTTTTCCCTGTCCTCATCTAATTTGTCATAGATTTCCTCATAATCCTCCGCGCGGGTATACATATCCCCTACCTTTGCAACTGAAACGGCACCAAAGGATGCGCCGTCTTCCTCCGTCCGTTCCACTGCATCAAATGTCGGATCACTGCCGTTGTTCTCCTGCACTGACTCTGCCGCACTATCTGACTTCCAAGATTTATTGCCGGAATTAACCATTTGACTGGTTCCATATGCCCCGCCGATACAAATCAGAACCGCTGCTGCAGCCGCAATCCGTCTCGTATATCTGTGCCATTTCCGATTCTTTGGCGCCAACGTCTGCTGCTCAATTGTTTCATCACCTTCCCATGTCTTTTGCATCTCTTTTACAGATTCCAGCATTTTTTCTATCCGCTCCGGTCTTAATTCCTCTGGAATCTCTATCCGTTCTCCCTCTTCCTTCAATCTGCGTAAGATATCTTTCTCATCCATGTGAACGCCTCCTTATCCCAGACATCCTGCTTTTACCAATACTTCCTATTCCTCACCCAACCAATGCCCTATATAGACAGCTTTAAGTCTTAATCATTGACGCCAGCTTTTTCAGCGCCCTGCTCTCTTTGGAGCGCAGTGTATTCTCGTTCATCCCCAGAAACGCTGACAACTCCCTGCTGGTATATCCGCCAAACAGATGCATCGAAATAATCATCCGCTCCTCCTCGGGCAGAGTAAAGAACAGGCTCCTGATTGCAGCGCTCTCTGCCTCATCCATCCTATGGAAAACGGCATTCCCGATAGCGGCGTTCCCATCTGTCCCCGTATATGCTGCCGCATCCATGATTTCTTCCGTCAGTTCCTGCGTCCGCTTCTGATATGTACCCAGCATCCTTTTACACTTGTTGGACAATATTTTAAATATCCAATACCGGAAGGACTCTTCCGCTCTTAATTTCCCAATGGATGCAAAAGCATCTAGTACCGTATCGCTTACCACATCCTTCGCATCCTCTGAGTGCCCCAACGTATATAATGCAAAACGATACATGTCCTCATATACAGTCTCATATAATTTGGCAAATGCTTTTGTATCTCCGCTCTTTGCCTGCCTGACCAGCAGTAAATAGTTCTCCATAATCTCACCTCTTGTTATTGGTGCGCGCCCTTTTTTGGTGTTCATATATACAGTGTCGAATTTATTCCATTCTGTTGCATCAAAATATAATTTTTTCAGTTGAATGTATAGGGAAGGTCTTTTTCCTCAGCCCGCTGCGCCAAGTGTGCATAAAAATGGCAGAGACATATATTTCAACACATCTCTGCCGACATACAACCCTCTTTTTTGTTTTTAGAGCTGACTGACAACCAGCACATCTTTCTCTTTTATCACTGTCGCACCATTTGGAATCAGCACTTTATCCTCCCGCTTGAGCACCAGCACCAGTTTAGACTCTCCAATTTCGATTTTCGAAAGCGTCTTTCCAATCCACTTGCTGTCCTTTTCAATGGAAATTTCAGACAGGACAATACCAAGATTCTCCTCCGGTGAAAGTGCGCTCAGCACAATCTTATCTCCCTCCTGCACAATTGTATCTCCATTGGGAATTATCCGCTCCTTCCCCCGCAATACCAATACCAGCAGAAGACCGGGCGGCAATGAAATATGTTTCACGCGCTGATTCGCCCACGGGTGATTTTTCTTCACGGATATCTTAACGAATTCCACCGGCATTTCATCCGAATAATCACTGAATGTCTTCATGACGTTGCTGTTATCATCAATCATATCCAACTTCTTCGACAAGGGACCCAGCAAAGAGCCCTGAACGCTGATAGAAAACAGGACAATGAATATGACAATATGGAAAACATCATGCTTCGTATAGGCTGGGCTTACGGTTGCCATAATTGCAAACACAATTGAAGCTGCACCCCTCAGCCCCGACCATGACACTAATATCTGCTGTCTAACGGAACACCCAAAAGGCGTCAGCAATGCAAATACGGAAATCGGACGCGCAACGAACGTTAAGAACAACACAATTGCCAGCGCATAAGGAAGAATTGCCGGAAGCTGTGAAGGAAATGCCAAAAGCCCTAACAGGAAAAATATCAGCATCTGCATCAAACCTGTAATTCCATCGAAAAAATGCACCAGTGACTTCTTGTTATGTATCGGACGATTTCCCAGAATAATTCCCGCCATATAGGTACTTAAATATCCGTTTCCGCCAATCATGGAAGCTCCCGCATATGCCACCAGAGCCATACTGAAAACAAATATCGTATCAAACCCGTCTGTAACATGGTTCGTCTTCCTTAATATCCAAAGAGAGGCAAATGCAACCAGGACTCCCACCAGAATTCCAAATGCAACCTGTGAAAAAATCATCCAGAGCAATGCGCCGCCGCTGAAATCTCCGCTCATAACGGCAAGGATAATGACTGTCAGCATATAGGAGCAAGGATCGTTACTTCCGCTTTCCACCTCCAGCAAAGATGCTGTATTATCCTTCAGATTCAAACGTTTGGAACGAAGAATGGAAAAAACGGAAGCTGCATCTGTGGAACTGATAACAGCGCCAATCAACATGCTTTCCCAAAAACCAAATCTTAAAACGAAATGACAGAACACCCCGACTGCTGCTGCTGTCAAAATTACCCCTAAAGTAGAAAGAAGAACCGCTTTTACCGCCGCAGGTTTCGCCTGCTTCCAGTTGGTTCCGAATCCACCGTAGAACATAATGAATATGAGAGAAACAGAACATACCTGCTCCGCAATCTGAAAATTATCAAACGGTATTTTTATAATTCCGTCTGTACCAAACAGCATACCCAATACGATAAATGCCAACAAAGTCGGTATTCCAAGTTTATCGGAAATTTTGTTTAAGGACAGACAAAGTAAAATAATTGCAGCTACTAATAAAATGATACTGGACATCTACACCTCTCTTTTGGTTAAATCTGGAACCGCTCCACAATAGAATGAAGTTTCTCCACCGATTTGACTTGACAAAAAAGGGTGTCTAAAAAGGCACCCTTTGATTCTTTTATTTTTCCTATTTACTCCTCCCTTAAGATAAATCGTCCAACCAGTTCACTCATAGAAATTGCCTGAGCAGATAACTCTTCACTGGTTGCAGAAGATTCCTCCGCCGTTGCAGAATTGTTCTGAACCACCTCGGCAATCTGGCTCACGCCTGCTTCCGCCTGCTCCATCGCCAATGCCTGCTCACCGGAGATTACGCTCAATGCCTTCGAAGAATCGGCAATCTTCTTTACGCCCTGCACGACTTCTTCGATAGACGCAGCGGCACGTTCTGCCGCCTTATTTCCTTCCGCAATCTCTTGAAGGGAACCTTCAATCAATTGGCGGGTATCTACCGCAGATTGTGCGCTCTGCTCAGCCAGTTTACGGATTTGATCCGCAACAACAGCAAATCCCTTTCCTGCCGCTCCTGCTCTTGCTGCCTCAATCGCCGCATTCAAAGATAAAAGATTCGTCTGACTTGCAATATCCTCAATCTCAGAAATGATGTTTTCAATCTTCTGTGACGTCTCATTGATACGCTCCATTGCGCTTACCATCGCCTTCATCTCACCGCGGCTGCGGTCTGCCTCCCCTGCATAAAGCTGTGCCTGCTGGTAGGACTCCTCTACGCTCTCTGCGGTTTTTTGAACACCATCCGTAATATTGGCTATCGTTGCCTGAAGCTCTTCTACAGAGCCCGCCTGATCTGTTGCGCCCTCCGCCAATGCCTGCGCCGCATCTGCCAGATTACCGGAACCTGCTGATACCTGATTTGCCGCATCATCAATGTTACGCAGCGTCTCATTCATCCGGAGATTCATCTTATACATGGCGTCCTTCAGTGCCGAAAAATCTCCCACGTATTTCTCTTCTATCTTGGTATCCACTGCATAGTTTCCGTCTGCCATTGCACCAAGCAGCTCGCCGGCGTCTTTGATAATCAGATTCAGATTACCCGCCATGCTCTCGGCTTCTTTTACCATCTCGGCAACCTCATCCTCCGATTCAATTACCGGGAACGGAGAACCTAAATCTCCTTTTGCAAACATCTTGAAACGGTCTGAAAGCGCTCCCATCGGACCTGCAATTCCCTTTGCAATATTTACACCCAGCTTTGTAGAAACTGCTATAGCAGCTAATATAATTACAACAATCGCTATTATCAATATAATGGAAAGCATTCTTAAGCTATTACTTAAGGAATTACCCTCGCTTACCTTTACCTCCATCAGCGCAGCAAGATTTCCATAAATTTCATCATACATCGGATCCAACTGTCCTGCCGTCATCTTCTGCGCTTCCTTACTCTGCTCTATATCTACAGATTTACCAAGCGATATTGCCGTTGTATCTATATTCCAATATTGCTCCAGAATTGCCATAACGTTATCGTATGGCTCCTGCTCCTTTTGATTCGTCAAATCCCCCCCAACGATTTCCATATACTCTTTGAATTCGGCTTTCTTTTGGTCATGGACTGCGACCGCCTCTTGTACAGATGTAGCTTCGTCATATCCTACTGCAGCTCTGGTCGCACTCCTCACATCCGAAAAGGCAACCATCGCTTTCCCAATATCCCCCTGTGCAAAACCGTAATCATCTAATGCTCTTGCATATTGATTCGCAACAACCACCATTGCAATACAGCCAATCACTGCAGCAACGGCTGTTATTACGGATACCATTATAAATCCGGTAGTCAATCTTTTCTTGATCTGCATTTTCTTTAAATCTACCATACCTTGTACCCCTTTATCCGTAATATGCGTACCCTGCTAAGCTTTCTCTTTTTCTAACATCTCCCTAAGATCTCTCTCTTCCTCTTTCGTAACCAATTCTCCCACATCCAGCATTACAATCAGGTTTTTATGATGATCCGCAACATCCTTCATGTAACTCTGGCTGCAGTTAATTAACTCCGGCATTGGAGCAATATGTCCCCCTTCTACCTCAAGAATCTCCTGTACCTTGCATACCTCAAAACCAATCAACATGCCTCTTACATTCGTTATCACAACGTTCTCAATGAGCTGTTCTGAATAACCGAACTTGGTAGATAAACTGTAAACCGGTATAATATTGCCATGCAGGTTCATGATTCCCCTGATGTAAGGCAGCACATTGGGAATCTCAACTACCTGAACCTTCTGTTCAATAGACTGTACATCCTGAATCGGAATCCCATACTTTACCCCGCCTAGTGTAAATGTAAGCAACTGCATTACTGACCCTCCTTGCTGCTATTTTTCTTTTCGATTTCTGGCTCCTTTCTTCCCGGAATCGTCTGAATATTACGACGTTTTGTCTCCTCTACCAATAATCAGGCTCTCCATTCATTTAGTTTAAAAACTATAAATTCATTATATCACTTTTCACTTAATCTTCAACATTTTTTCGAAGATATTCCCCCTTTACCTTGTCTGCAAAAATGAATTTTCCCGAACCGCCTCCTCATCCTCCGGATAATCCTTCACGTAACTCTCCATCTGTTCCTTTGCAGATGTAAAATTCCCGGAATACTCATATGCCTGTATCAGCTTTCTGCGCAGAGACTGCTCATTTGCAGATTCCCCCGTCTCAAGCGCCTGCTCCAGATAGGAAGCCGCTTTTGCGTAATCATTCCTGCCAAGGGCAAGATCCGCAAGCCTCTCTAAGACCTGTGTATCCCCAGTATGACTTTCCACATAACTTTTGAAAAATTCTTCTGCCTTATCCTTTTCACCTGTTGCCTCATACAGTTCGCCCAGATACAGTGAAACATCCGGCTCCTCTTTCTCCAACGCCTGCTCTAACTCCTTTTGGGCATTCTCATAATCCTCCTGCATCAGGAAAATCCGTCCCCGCCAAGTATTGTTCTCGGAACTTTTCCCGCTGATTTTTAACGCCTTCTCCAAATAGGAGGCTGCATTTTCCTTCTCTCCATGCGCCGTCAAAAGCTCTGCAATTCCCACATAGATTTCGTAACTATCGGCTCCGTATTTCACAGCATCTTCAAAGTCCTTCAGCGCATCCTCCTTCTGACCTTCCGAAAAATATAAGCTGCCTCTTAAATAATATGCCTCGGCATTCTTATCGTCATATGCCAGCAGCGCCCCGTAGGTCGCAATTGCATCCTCTGTCCTGCCTGCCAGATACTGCGCTTCTGCCTTGTAATAACAGGTATCAATTTCTATCTCTCCAATTCTTGCAAGAGACTGATCCAATGCCTTCTGAAATGCCTCAACTGCCTTCTCATATTCCCCTTCCGCCATGCAGTTAATGCCGATCTGGCGATAGGCCTCCTGATTCTCCCGTTTCTCTTTACTATCTCCGCAGCCGGCTGCTCCAAGAAGCAATACCAGCAGAATACATACCAGTTTCTTTTTCATACTTTCAAACTTTTCCTCTCTGCTCTTCCATTTTCTCTCCTAATTATACGACAAAATCCCTGCTTTGCAATACAAGAACTGCAAAACAGAGATTCTTTAGTGACAGTTTACATTCTTTTTCATTCCTCCAACACGAACATCGTCCCAAGCTCAATCTGACTATAAGCGCCATTATCCTCCGAAATTGAAATTGTCTTGGTAATAAAATAAGTTCCTGCGGAAAGTTTTCCATACAGCCATTCCCAATCCACCTGCATAGACAATCCGTCTTTTTCTATTAAATATGCCAGTACATCAAATGCCCAGTTGTCAATGATATAAGGCACATCCACCCAGTCGTCTCCTTCCAGACGGGCTAAATGAAAATCATCACCGCATGTAATCGTCTGTCCAGACTGATTGGAAATATGAATTGTCGCACCGGATGTAGTCAACGTCTCCTGCTCCACCGACATTCCATACAAGTCGGATCTCCAAGGCTGCTCTAACACCGCATCATCCTCCCTTACCATTTCCTCGGCAGACAATTTTTGCGTATTCTCTACGGCTTTTTTTTCAGCATCCAGAAGGGCATACACATCTCTCTGCAGTTCTTGTTCCACTTCTCCTACCACGCTTTCTAACTGTCTGTCCAGAAATGTCCCAAGCGATTCCTCTTCTTCTGCTGCGAGCTGATAAGATAAAGAAGATTTTGTCCCATTGTCACACCAGATTTCGCTGCATGCTGCGTCCAAATACAGGCAGTGGGAATTTCCGGTAAATGAAATTCGGATATCCTGATGCCTATCCCTGCTGCTGTCCGGACTAAGCGGCCGCCTCTTTACCTTTATTCGGCTTAGATGCTCAATGATAACCTCATTATACTCCTGCGGAAACGCCGTATTAACGCCATTCCGGTATACCTCAACATGGTCAAATTCATCTGCTGCAGGTATTTCCACCCAATCCTCCTTTAGTTCCGTCAAAAGGCACTCCGCCTTCGGACTTGTCAAAAAACTGACCGCCAGAACCGCAAGCGCCGCAATACCAGCCGCTGTGCCCAAAAAAATCGGTTTTTTATATTTCATGATATTCACAATCCGTTTCTTTGTATTTCCTTCGCTAAAAGCAAGCGGGACACCCGTAATCCGCCCTCTTCCTCCAGCAAATGACAGAAGTACGGAAGCGTATTCTTTTCTGCATCCCTCCCCAAACTGTCTCATCACCGCTTCGTCACAAGACAGCTCCATATCTTTTCCCATAAGATAAAATGCAAGCCATGCCGGCGGGAAAAACCAATAAATACAGGTAAGGAAAAATGCCGCAATCTTAATGATATGATCCCCTCTCCTGATATGCGTCCGCTCATGCGCAACCACATAGGCCATCTCATTCTCCTGTATATCGGAGGGCAGATAAATCTGCGGTCTAAAAAGTCCTAACACAAAAGGCGTTGCTATTTCGTCTGCCAGAAAAATATTCTTTTCCATACGAACGGAACACACCAGCCTCTTCTTTAATTTCCAATAAGAGACAGCGCTGTAAGCGAACAGCAACAGAACTCCGACCAGCCACACCGCGCCTGCAAGCAATACGAAAAGCTGCATGAGCGTTCCTTTTCCCGCTTCTGCCGCTACAGCTTTATTTCCTTCTGCAATCTGCGTGCCCACCGAAGCCTCAATCTGACTTACATATCCCACAGCCCTTTGAACGGTATTGCTGCCGATGGCGAACGCCCGCTCCGGCATCATGCTAAATTCACTTTCCAACTGCCACGGCAGAAGCATTCGAAGGAACGGGATAATCCATAGTGCATAACTGAAACGTCTGGGAACCTTACCAATGGAAAATACCAGCCGTACTGCCAGCACGACACAAATAATAAGTCCTGCCTGGATACTCAAATTCCATAATTGCATCAAAAACCCTTCCATAGTCCGCCCCTCCTATCTGTTCTCGTTGATAATCTGCTGTAATTCTTCAATCTCCTTCTCGCTTAACTTTCTTCGGGAAGTAAACGCCGCCAGAAATCCCGGCAATGAGCCATGAAAGGAATTCTCTATGTAGCGCTCGCTCTGTCTGGCATAAAATTCCTCCCTGCCGATCAAAACCACTACCGTACCGGATTGATTCTCAAAAATCCCCCGCTCACTCAGCTTCTTTAACACGGTATAAGTGGTCGTACGCTTCCAGTCCAATTTCTCCTCACACAGCTTAATCAGCTCTCCCGTTGTAAGCGGTGCATTTTCCCACACAATGTCCGCAAACCTGCTTTCAATATTGCCTAACGTATATGTCTCCATCTGCTGTTCTCCTTTCTGTACCTCTTTTATACATACTTCCGGCTTTTGCAGCCATTTTCTCTGCCCTTCAATTTCATCTATGTGTCTATACATTATAGACACCTATAGTCTATCATCTATAGACAAATCTGTCAATACATGTTTACTTGAACAACCCTTCAAATTCATACCTATAATAATTGAATATACTATTGACATTTAATATACTGTGTATTACGATATATATGCAGGAGGTACTGTATATGAATATTGACGACTGGAAATCACAGATCAAGCGGGGAACACTCGAATTCTGTATCCTGTTACTGATAAAGCAGCGGCCAACTTACGGATATGAAATTATCAGCACTTTAGAAAAATATCCTATCATAGCTGCCAAAGAGAATACGATTTATCCGCTTCTCAGGCGATTATTAAAAGAAGAATTTATTTCTTCTACATGGCAGGAAAGCGCTGAAGGTTTACCGCCAAGAAAGTATTATTCCATTACGGATAAAGGTCTAAAATACCTGTCTGCAATGACTGTTGAATGGGATAATCTGTTACACACAATCAATGAACTGAAGGGAGAGTAAGGACATGGAAAAAATATTAAACCAATACCTTGAGAAGATTGAAACGTATCTAAAACCAATGGCGGCTTCGGAGCGCATTGATATTGTTAAGGAAATCAAAAGCGAAATACTGGAATTGCAGGGCAACGGCGTATCTTCCGAGCAGATTATCGAACGGCTGGGTAATCCGAAAGAATTAGCAAAAGCTTATCTGGGAGAAAGCATTTCCAGAAGCACCGGCTTTAGCTTGCGCAAATTGAGTGCGGTAATTGCTTTTTACAGCCTTGCAGGAGCCTGCGGTATGTTCGTTTTACCGATTACCAGTATTTGCGGGATTACTTTTATGGCAAGCGGCATACTATGTCCGATTGCAGGCATTATAAAATTCGCCGGGCATCTGATAGGATATGAAATTCCGGAAATTACCATCATTATCGGTTCTTATACTGCCAGCGCCTTTACAGTTCTGCCGCTTTCCATCCTAATTGGAGCCATACTATTCGTAGTCGGAACATTATTCTGGAAGCTTACAATTATAATGATTAAATCCATGATAAAAAGCAGGAAAAAGTTAAACGATAACGAATCTGCTATGCAGGAATGATAGCCGCCTATCCCGGCTATCACTCCCCAAGCTGTGCCAACATCTGATATACCCGCTCAGGATCCACTCCTTTTACGGAAATACCTACAAGCACATCCCCCGGATATAAGACAGAAAACCGCATCCGATATCCGTCCGTATCCCCCTGTTCCTCTATTTGGTATGCCCTTGCCCGTACCGCTTCCTCGGTCAAATCTCCAATCTCAAAAATCGGATTTTCTACGATTTCCCACAATTCTTCCGGTACAGACTCTGCCATAGGTATCGGATAGAGCGATAAATCATAATTTGCGGTATCAGAAACGGCAGTAATCCTTGTCCGCTCCTCTTCCGTCAGATAAGAAACATCCCACGATATTTCTTCCATCCCTTTGAACCAGCAGACGCTTAAGTAATTCGTTTCTGTCCGCTCATGGGTTCCCTCATAATAAACACGCCTTGCCTCCTCGAAACCAAATCCCTCCGGTATCTCCTTTGGCATCCATTTCCCGAACTCTTCATCCTGATATGCTTCCTCTAAGGTAAGGCTGTCCTCCCTCCACTCCGGAATCTGCGGATGGAGCGCTGAAAAATCCGCCTTTCCGCCGCAGATAATTTCATCAATCAATGCCGGCAGCAGAGCCATTTCTGCCTTTCCGCCTGTTAATTTCAAGTAATATCCGATATCCTCAATCATAAATTCAGCAAAATAAACTGCTTTACCGTCTGTGGTATCGTCAAAGCATCCTGCAACTACCGATACCCCGTTAATCTCTGAGACTTCCTGCGTATCGGTAACGAAAACGCAGTCCAGTACAACTTCGCCGGGCGCTATCTGAAGGTAGATATCCCCACCCGTCTCCTTTTCTGCAGTACCTTCCACAAACACCGGTACACCGTCTCCGTTGTAATGCGCCGTCAGCGTCAAATTCCCGTACCCTTCTATATTCTTTGCCGCCGGACAGATAGCCGCAGTCTCCTCCTCCGTCAGCTCTTCCCAGAAATGACCCGGAATCGCCAGGCTAGCAGATATCTGTCCTGACGCCGGATTCAGTATAAGCGCATATTCATCTCCGGCAGAATTCGATACCGTTTCTTCCCCTGCGTTTCCTTTAGCTGACTCCGTTGCCGCATCCGGCTTTTTTTCGTATACAAATTCCTGCGGCTTCTTTGGCTGCATCATCCCTTGCTGCCATGCGATTCCTGTAACTCCCAAGGCTATGCAGGCTGCCGCTGCAAGCCCTTTCACCCACAGACTGCGGCTAAACCTCTTTCCCCTTGCTTCCGCTTCTTGTATCAAATCCTCGTCTACAAGCCCGATTTCCCGATAAAGCTGCTGTTTGTTCATACAATCACTCCTTCCTTATCCAGATGCTCTTTCAGCTTTTTTCTGGTACGGAACAGATTGGATTTCACCTTACTGTCACTCATACCAAATCTTGCTGCAATGTCCCGGATAGAATCCGAATACCAGTAACGTCTTAAAAAAATACATCTGCTGTCTGCGTCCAATGCGCGCAGGAAATCACTGATTAATCCCGCCACATAGCCCGCCTCCACCTCCGTCTCCACCGTATCCGGAGACGCCAGACATTCCTCC
The DNA here is from genome assembly GCA_910578885.1 of uncultured Lachnospiraceae bacterium. Taxonomy (GTDB): domain Bacteria; phylum Bacillota; class Clostridia; order Lachnospirales; family Lachnospiraceae; genus Roseburia_C. Next base: position 17,567 of record CAJTSH010000022.1, on the reverse strand, counting down.
AGCTCGGAAAGCAAGACGTCAAATTTGCCGTTCCGTTTTTTTGCCCGATTATAATCATACCGGTCTAATGCGATATTCCTCACTAACCGCCCCAAAAATGCAAGCAGGCTTTTCGGATAAGCCGGCGGTATTGCATTCCATGCCGCCGCATAAGTATCATTTTCACATTCTCCGGCATCCTCGTGATTATTTAGAATCCGAAAGGCAATCTGCCTGATACACTTCCCATATTTTCCGGTCGTCTCCGAAATAGCATCTTCCGAGCGCTTCCAATATAGATCTATGATTTTTTCGTCCTCCATCCAGCCATCTCCCTTCTTATCCCTTCACCTATATAGTAGGAAATCAGCAGGATTGGTTGCATGTTTTGCATGATTTTTCTGCAGATTGTCCTTTTCATTCTCCGACCTATCATAATATGTTTTATTTCAGCCGTCAAACTGCATGCAAAAGACAAATTTCCCCTTGAATATTGACCTTAATTCATCTAAAATAATCTTCGTTATTAGCATACTATTGATTTGGGCGCCAAAGGCATCTTTCAATCTTAAATCCGCTTTATCCTGTCTCCGTCCTTATGAATGCCAATGAATTAGAACGATTCTATTACCGTTTAATGCCTGCGACAAACGAAAACGAGGCTATTGCTTGTTAAACTTCCCACTTTACCCAGGTGGCATGAAAAGCATGTCAAAAGGAGGAACCCATGAACGAAACAGAAATCAAACAGCTTGTAGAAAAACAGCGTTCCCGCTTCTGCTCTGGAGCTACGCTGGATATCAACCGCCGAATTGCGGCACTGAAAAAACTAAAGACCTGTATCCGAAAATACGAATCGGAAATTGAAACCGCTATCCGCAAAGATTTAGGAAAAAGCAGATTTGAAAGCTACATGTGTGAAACAGGGCTTGTGCTCAGTGAAATCAGCTATATGCTCAGACATATCCGCTCCTATGCGAAAGAAAAAAGAGTCCATACGCCTCTTGCCCAGTTCGCTTCTAAAAGCTATCAGAAGCCCTCTCCTTATGGGGTCGTGCTGATTATGAGCCCTTGGAATTATCCCTTCCTGCTGACAATAGATCCGCTTGTGGATGCAATTGCTGCGGGAAATACTGTAATCTTAAAGCCAAGCGCCTACTCGCCTTATACCAGCGCACTTATCCAAAGGATGATTTCAGAATGCTTCTCCGATTCCCATGTCGCGGTAGTTACCGGAGGGCGCGCAGAAAACGCCTGCCTGCTCGGTGAACATTTTGATTATATTTTCTTCACCGGAAGCCAGTCCGTCGGCAGAGAAGTCATGAAGAGCGCTGCTGCTTATCTGACCCCCGTCACATTGGAGTTAGGCGGAAAAAGCCCCTGTATCGTAGAAAAGACCGCTAATCTCAAACTGGCGGCAAAACGGATTGTATTCGGTAAATTCTTAAACTGCGGGCAGACTTGCGTCGCACCCGACTACATTTTCTGTGACAGCTCCGTCAAGTCAAAGCTTGTGGAAGAAATCAAGCGTCAGATTATACTTCAATTCGGCGATTCTCCACTTGCCAACAAGGACTATGGAAAAATCATCAACGAAAAGCATTTCAGAAGGATTTTAGGGTTGATTGACAGCAATAAGGCAGTAATCGGCGGAAGTTCTGACAGCCAGACTCTGCAGATAGAGCCGACAGTATTAGACAATGTCACCTTTTCGGACGCCGTTATGCAGGAGGAAATTTTCGGACCGCTGCTGCCGATACTGACGTATGATTCCATCACAAATGCCATCCAAAAAATTAACTCCATGCCGCATCCGCTTGCCCTCTATCTCTTCACGTCAGACAAGAGGATTGCAAAAACGGTGACTTCCTCCTGCGGTTTTGGCGGCGGCTGCATCAATGATACCATCATCCACCTTGCTACCAGCGAAATGGGCTTCGGTGGCTTTGGCGAGAGCGGAATGGGGGCTTACCACGGCAGGGAAGGTTTTTTCACCTTCTCCCACACCAAGAGCATCGTGGACAAGAAAACGTGGCTGGATCTGCCGATGCGCTATCAACCCTATCGGAATATAAATGAGAAGCTGCTTCAATTGTTCTTAAAGTAGAACTTATGTAAAATGCTGGAGATATAAACTATAAAAAACCTTATGAATTACGGTTTAGAGGCAATTGAAGTAATACATCCGTCCCAAGATTCTATATATATGGGCAATTTACAAGGGAAAATTTCAATGATACAACAATCAAAAATGCAAAATAGGTTATTCTCTAGCTAGAATTTGCATATAATATAGGTGAAAAAGGAAATCTTACAGTGGAATATTGAACATCAACAATAAGTCTTCGGCGTTTGAGAGCGAAATACACCAATTGCACAAACTGTATTTATGCAATTGGGATTTCGTCCCTGCAAACCGGAATTGGGATTGATAGCTTTCTAACCTCTTTGGCTGGATTCTACCTTCGTGTATAGATTAAATCTGTCATACCATTATATGACTGTGTATTAAGTAATCTTAGCTTAATCGCTTGTTTGCCATTTTCAAAGAGTCGAATACCGGAGCCTAAAAGTGTTGGAATTATAGTAATATAATAGCAGTCAATTAAGTCCTCATTTACTAACTGCTGAACAAGGTTAGCCCCACCACATATCCAAATATCTTTTCCGTTTTCTTTCTTTAACGTTTTAATCAAATCAACAGGATTTATATTTGTTAATCGAATATTCTCAGAGGAAGTATACTCGTTATGCGTAATTACATAAGTTGTAAACTGATTATATATCCATTCCTCAGGAGAAAGTTCAGTTACAATTTGATGATAGGTATTCCAGCCCATCAAAATCGTATCAATATTCTTTACAAACTCGGAATAGGTATCAATATTCTCATTATCGTTACCTTGTCCTTTCAGCCAATCGACATCGCCTTTACTATCCGCAATATACCCGTCAAGGCTCATTGCAATAAATAAACAAATTTTTCTCATGTTTCTTTACTCCTTCCTTCGGATCCGCTCTATCACCGACTTCTTTCCCACCAAGATCCGGTAGGAAAGAAGCGGTATTGATACGCAAATAAGTAAAACACACAAAGTCATACAAAGAGACGGCACAAGCGGTATTCTAAATGGAATCCCCCGATAATTCATGGACTGATAGAGATAATAGGTGACCCCAAGTCCCGCTGTTGCCGCTATGAACAGGGAGAATGCCGCATAGAGAAGCCCTTCTAAGACAAGCAGTTTTTTCACCTGCCGTCCGGTCATGCCGACACTTTCCATTACGGCAATTTCCACCTGCCTGCTCTGGATATTTCCGGACACCGTATTGACATAGTTTAAAATTCCTATCACAGCAAGTATCAGTGTAATGCCAGCTCCGATTCCCATCATATTTCCCTGAGACTTCCTCACATCCTCCATTTCCTCCAGCTTTGAATCATAGGAAAAATCTTTCCCTCCATCCGTTTTTTGCATCATTGCTTTGATTCTCTCTTCCTGCTCTTTATCATATTCCTTGTCATATATGACGCTCACTTTGGATACACCGGGCTCTTTTGCAATGCGTTTTAAAAACGTATCGCTTACCAGCAGGGTCGGCGCAGCCCCAGGCATATTTCCGTAGTAGATGTCGTCCGTAATTCCGGCAATCTGTATATCATAAATTGTCTTCGGTTCACCAAACAGCGCAAACTCTATGTTCTGCCCAATTACCTCTTCCGTTTCCAGATTCAGATCGCTTCCATATAAGATACATGCTTTTCCCTCCTGAAATTCCGCTCCATTCAGCGGTTCTCCAAGCGCCGCATTCAGATACTCAAATTCCTGCAGCGTAATTCCGGTCAGAAAAGAACCATAGTTTTCGGGATGCGCCCTATAGTCGTCCACAATGTCCTCATAGCTCTCTCCCATGTACGTATCATAAAATTTGGTCATCCACATATCCATAAACTCCGAACCCCAGGGAATGACAATCTGCGCTTGATACATAGGATAAATTTCCTTTATGCCTTCCCCCTCAAGCTCCTGCAGAAATGACGCATCCATCAGCGGCCTCCATTTGTCCTGCTCCTCCATCGTCATGGAATCGTTTTTTAAGACCAGATCAGCTTCCATGTAATTGGATACAATGCTTCTTGCCCCCTGACTTTCAATGAGGGTTACGAGACACAAAAAGACCGAAAGGCAAACGCCCAATGACAGAACCACAACAATCGTTTTCTTTTTATCCTTACGGATCTGATTTCTGGCAAGCCTCCCTGCCAAGCTGCCTTTTCCGCTTTTTTGTGTCGTCTGTTTTCCCCAAACTGTCTGATATCCCAGCGCTTCCACAGGCGAAATTTTTGTGGCAATCCTTGCCGGCTTCCTGCTGCCCAGATAAACGGTAAGCGCTGCAACCAAAATACTGAACAGAAAAATCATGGGGTGGAACACAATCCGTACATCCTCCTCGCGTATTCCAAACGTCTTTACAACACCAGGTATTACGAAAAAGGAAGCTGCCGCTCCAAGCAGGATTCCGCCTCCAATTCCAATTGTCCCCACAAACATCATTTGTCTTTGCACCAGACGGTAAATCTGCCTGCCGGTCATGCCAACCGTCTGCAGCAAACCATAGCAGCGGATATTACCGGAAACCGACAGATACATAATATTATAAATCAACAGATAGGCGCACAAGCAGGTGACAGCGATTACCCCCGTCATTCCAATCAGAATCCTCATCGAACTTTCCGTTTCTGTCCCGTACAACAATACCTGTCTTTCTCCCAAAATCAAATCCTCTTCTAACTGCCGTCTCATCTTCCCGGTTACAAGCGCCGGCTTAAATTTTATATAGAGAAATCCCCGCCCGTAATCCTCTGATGTGAACCCGGTATGCTCAAAGAAGGATTTTGCTACATAGAACACCTTTTTATCTCCGTAGCCGTCCCACATGCCGGATATCGTAAATTCCGCCGTGTGGCTTCCCGTATTATCCTCATACGTAAGCGTGAAGGAATCACCGATATCCAATTCCTCATATCCGCAGTCCTTTAGCGCTGCCTTTGTAGCCATAACTTCATAATCCTTTTTCGGATACCTGCCTCTTGTCCACTCTCTTGCCGCCTGCTGCATTTTCTCCCACTTATTTTCATCCGCCCACACGAGAGTGGAATGCAAGCTAGTATCCCTATCTGTGCTAAGAGCCCATGCGCCGAAACCTTCCGCTCCCACAGCCGCAACGTCCCTATTTTCTTCACAAGCCTTTAACTGTTCCTCCGTAAAGCCCCCATACAACATTACATCATAATCCGCTCCCCGCATACGGATGTTCTGGATCTTCTGCATTTGAAACCAAGTAACGCCAACCGTTAAAACAGTAAACAACATAAATGCGGAAAGCAGAATTGCAAAAAATATAATCCCATATCTGCTTTTATTGCCGGCAAGAGAACGCTTTGCCATTCTGGTAAGTATAGCTCCATTGTTATTCTTAAGCATGGTCTTCACTTCCCTTCACGATTTTCCCGTCCTCGATGCGGACGATACGGTCTGCCAACTGAGCAACATCCTGATCGTGGGTAATCAGGATTACCGTCTGCTGGTATTGTTTTGCCGCCATCTTAAGCAGACCCATGACGTCGTGGCTGGTTCCTGTGTCGAGATTTCCGGTCGGTTCATCTGCCAAAAGGATTGCCGGCTTTGCAGCAAGCGCTCTTGCAATTGCAACCCTCTGCTGCTGCCCGCCGGATAACATATTCGGAAGCGCCTCTTTTTTCTCTGTCAGCTTCAGCAGGCTTAAGATTTTTTCTATAAATTCAGTATCAACATATCCTCCGTCCAGCTCTATCGGAAATATCACATTTTCATAGACATTCATATCCGGCACAAGGTTATAGCTTTGGAACACGAAGCCCACCTTTCTCCTTCGGAAAATGGCAAGCTGTTCCCTGCTCATCTGTGATAACTGCTTTCCGTCTACAAATACTTCTCCAGCCGTCGGTATATCCAGGCCGCCCAGCATATGCAGCAATGTGCTTTTCCCGCTGCCCGATTTTCCGACAATCGCAACAAATTCCCCTTCCGAAACCGTAAAATCCACTCCGTCCAATGCGCGCACCGTATTCTCTCCAAGCCTGTAATATTTCTTCAATGCCAGTGTTTTTACAATTAAAGATTCCATACTCTCATTCCTTTCCTTGTTTATGATTTCAGCATATCGGATAATAATCACAAACCTCTCTCAAATGCAAAATTTCTCAAAACCGTGATTATGTTTCCTCATTCGGGAGATACATTTGGAAATCCGCTCCCTTCCCATTCTCCGAAACGACCTCTATATAACCTTTTTGCATGGTAAGAATCTTTCTTGCCAGATATAGTCCGACGCCAACACCCTCTGCGTCATGTACTTCCGGTTCCCGATAGAATCTGCCGAATATCTGTGCCTGTCTGTCAACTGCAATGCCCTTTCCGGTATCCTTGACACTGATTTTCGTAAAAAATTCCTGTTTCGATGCTGTAACGTGAATCTTTCCGCCCGGCTCTGTATATTTTACTGCGTTGTCAAGAAGGTTAAAAACCGCCTCCTCTGTCCATTTCCGGTCATGCCACACGATAAGCCGCTCCGGGCACTCTACATACAAGCTAATCTGTTTTTGCTCTGCCTTGGGCACAATCGCCGCCAAAGCTCCTGCCAACGTCGTGAAAAGATTCGCTTCCCGCACATGAATTTCAATGATTCCTGTCTCCAGACGGGACATTTTCACCATACTCTGCAATAGGAAATCAAGCTTCTCCGTCTGCCCTTTCAATTTTTCCAAAAACTCTTCTCTCTTTTCCTGACTGCCCTCTTCTCTTTCAAGAATTTCCAGATACATCTTGATATTTGCAAGCGGCGTTTTTGTCTGATGGGAAATATCGGAAATCAGCTCTTTTATCCGCTGCTTTTCTTCGCCGTTTTTCCGGTTCTGTCTCTGCCAGATCCGCTCCAAATCCCATAGTTTTTCATATATTTTTTCCCAAAGAGAATCTTTGTACTCGGAAAAATGTCCTATATCCTTTCCGGAGCTCATTTCATCAAGGCACTGTTCCAACTGCTCAGTAAATGTATAAATATCTCTCTTTAACTGTCTCATCTTCAGCCACATTAGAAAAAGCGCCGCAGCACAGGCGCTTATCACTATTTTTTCAACCATTGGTATCCCATCCCATATACATTTGAAATATATTTATGTTCTTCGTCTTCAATCTTGCCCCGCAGGCGGTTCACATTGACTGCGAGCGTATGCTTGTCTACAAATTTTCCGCCGCTGTCCCATAATCTATCCAACAACAGAGAGTACGTCAAGAGCTGTCCCGCATTTTCAAGGAACAATCCCAGCATCCGAAATTCTGTAGGCGTAACCGGACAATCCGCTCCTGCCACCTCCACCTTTGCCGTATCAAAGTCAATTTTTAAAAATCCATCATCATACCGGTTGCTTTTTACGCCCTCCGACCGTTTTAAGACCACTTGGATTTTCTTTAAAAGGACTTGGATGGAAAACGGCTTTGTCACATAATCCTCTGCACCCAGCTCGTATCCTTTCAGCATGTCCTCCTCCAAATCCCTCGCCGTCAGAAACAGCACCGGCGTCTCGCTTCTTTTCCTCATCCAGCGGCAGAATCCAAAGCCTTCTCCGTCCGGCAGATTTACATCCAAAAGTACCAGATTCACTTGCTCCCTCTCATAGATTTCCCGCGCTTCACGCAGCGAACCGGCTGCACACACCTCATACTGTTCCTGTCTTAGTGCATACGCCAAGCCTTGGTTTAATTCTTTGTCATCCTCTACAATCAGTATCTTTGCCATTGCACACCTCTGTCCGAATGTTTATCTGCTCTTATGATAGCACCATCAGGCGAGGGGTGCAATGAAACAATTGTCACAGTGTTGTGATTATTTTAGGATTACTGCATTTTGCGCTGTTATCCGTTGATTACTTAATCCCCAATCCTTCTGAAAGTAAATTGCAAATCAAGACCATATATACTATAATACCAGTAGGTAAAAAGATAACGGTGTTCAGGCAGCACAAAAAGAATGAACCCACAGTTGTATTCGTGGTACAACCGTGGGTTCTTCTTTTTCGGAGAAACCAACCGTTCGTGCTAGGCTATCGACTATTTCAAATCGCTCACTGCCAGAAAAACATTGGCATCCCGCTTTCTTTTCTCATCATCAATTAGCTCCTTTTCTAAGTCTTAAACTAATATTTTTATAATACTCTGGATTAATTTCAAAACCAATATATTGCCTATTCAGCTTTTCTGCCGCTACAAGTGTTGTTCCACAGCCGCAAAACGGATCTAACACAATCTGATTTTCTGTAGTCACAAGAGAAATTAATATTTCCATCAATCTAACCGCTTTTTGTGTCGGATGCAATCCTCTATCAGACTTTTGCGATTGTACTTTTAAAATATTGGAACAGACCTCTAAGCCCTCATTCCAAATGGACAATTCCTTTAATTTTTCTTCATTAAAAGCCCCTATTCCATTCTCTAAAATATTGTCTGTCAGTGTGCTTCCCTGTGGATATGGCTTCATGAACCATAAAATAGGCTCAAATAGAGGTCTTAAATTACCAATTTTCCATCCCTTCCACCTCTCACTATTCTCCAAATCATTTCTTCTATCAAACACACAGCTAAGTCTTTGTGCCCGATATGCAGCCGAATCTTTCTCCCATGCAATCATATCCTTAAAAATAAAACCTGTATCTTCCATTGCACAAATACATCTATGCGCCATTCTTCTACCAGCAAAGATAAAACAACTGGCACCCGGTTTCAACACCCTAAGCCAATCATCTGACCATGTACGACACCATTGATAATATTCTATGGGAATATTCTTATCTGCCTGCGACCACCCATTTAATGGCTTTCCTCTATTTTTAAAAACAGTTCCACTTCTTTCTTGTGCTGGACTTTTACCTAACAAAGCGCTATTTGTATTTTTGTGTAGGACATCCCAGTTTTCATAATTTATTCCATATGGTATATCAGACAAAATCAGATGTATTGATTCATCTTCTATAGTCTTTATCAATTGAATCGAATCTCCTAATTCTACCCTGCTCATTCAAACCTTTCCTTGTCTTTCCAGTTTATCCATATATCCTTTAATTGCAACAATTTTTTCTTGTAATTTTCGAGCCTTTATCAATTCATTAATTGCCTGCTCCCTAGTATATGTCTCTATTTCATTAATTTGAGATTTCCAGTATGCAATTTCAAGCTTTCCTCTATACATTATAAATGTCTTGTATTTATAAAGCTCTTCTATATATTCTACATCTGATAATCCCATTTTTCTGGCAACATAATCATCCATTTTAGGTAAAAAACAACATTTTGCATTGGCAAATGACAACGTTTTGTCTCTTGCAATCATTTGCGACGCATTCCATAAAGACTCTAATGAAAATTTATCTGATTCCCTCACATCATTTTCAACTAAAATAGAAATATGTTCCCATGAAAGTAAACACACATTATTTTCTAATGCTGTTGAATAAATCTGACTCTTTGTTTGCGGATATTGGAAATACGGTGCAACTAATACGGCATACTCATTTTCCGAACCTCTCCAGCTACTCAGATTACCCACTTTATAATCTTTTTGATTTTTCGCAGTCCTGCTTAATCTAAAACACTTTGCATCAGCAACAAGGCTGTAATTATAACCATTTGTACTCTCTGCAATAATATCAGCACTATCTGCTCTCTCATCTAAAGCCTTTGCGTCAAGCCCCAGCATTCGAAAACACCTTGCTAAGACAACATCAGATGCCTTTGAATATAATTTTTCTTCCGAGGAATCATGTTCTATATTTTCCGGTATAATACCAATATTTTTTATTATTTCCTTAAAATCAGAATCATCCATTCCATCAATATATTTTCGAATTTGTACTGTAGCCTCTTTAAAATCACAATCTGTTTTTTTATGTATTAAATCAACTAATTCCTGAAACATATTTTATCCCCCTTATTTCACATTTATTATACATCACATCAAACATACGTTCAAGCTTTTTTGTTCTCAGGTGTATTATAAATCTTACGTCTATCACTCATCAACCAATACTGTTCATCAACGGATACTTCGTCTGCATTTACTAATTTATAGAAACTCACCCTCATACCTCCGTTTTGCATATAGCTTACTACTCATTTCAACTAAATCACTTTATCCATTTTTATTATAAAAACAGGTTCCTGTACTTGTGTGAGATGTTTGAAATCTCGGTTGTAGTGCACGTAGAAAATGACCACACTTGAAACTATGTGGTCATTTTCAGCGCTTGATTTTAAATATTTCACTTGCCCCGCTTAACAATGGGTATATCAATATCTCTTCTATTCACTATTTGCTATTTACCTTTACTTTTACTTTTTTATAAAGGCCATTTTTAGCGATACAGTATATCGTACAACTGCCACGTTTTTTTCCGGTAATGACTCCTTTATTTGACACCTTTGCAATAGACGGATCAGACGAGAAATAACGCACCTTTTTTCCGGCTTTGCTTAAATTTTTTCCTGTCACTTTCACACGAAGCCGTACTTTCTTGGCAAGCTTCACGCTCACGCGTGTCTTCTTTACCTCTATCTTAGAAGGATTTCCGTATTTCCCTCCTTTTGTCGTGCTATAGACAGGCTGGGACTTCGCGAGAATTACCTTTTTCCCGTCAATTATTTTATAAGCTTTCACATAATATTTATACTGCTTTCCCTTCTTTAACTTTTTATGCGTCCACTTATTTGACTTTTTGCTGACCGTCTTGAGGAGTTTATATTTTCCGTTAGATTTTGCCCCATATATTTCATATCCGTCAGCTGACCGCACAGACTTCCAGCGGATTGTGTGTGAAGTATCGGCAGAAGACACCCTGCAAAGAAGCAATTTGGGAGTCATCTTTTTCTTATCAATTTCAGTATTCGGCTTTTCTTGATCTTCCGTTTCCGGTTCTTCTGGCTTCTCCGTTCCTATGTTCCCTGGTTTTTCCGGTTTCTCCGCTCCCGGCTTTTCCGGCTTCTCCGTCCCCGGTTCTTCCGGCTTCTCCGTCCCCGGCTCCTCCGGCTCTTCTGTTCCCGGCTCTTCTGGATTCTCTGTTTCCGGCTCCTCTGGATTCTCTGTCCCCGGCTCCTCTGGATTCTCCGTCCCCGGTTCTTCTGGTTTCTCCGTCCCCGGCTCTTCCGGCTCTTCTGTTCCCGGCTCCTCTGGATTCTCCGTCCCCGGTTCTTCCGGTTTCTCCGTCCCTGGCTCCTCCGGCTCTTCTGTTTCCGGCTCCTCTGGATTCTCCGTCCCGGGTTCTTCCGGTTTCTCCGTCCCCGGCTCCTCTGGCTCTTCCGTTTCTGGCGGATCTACCGGTTCCGAGCCAACGCCATAAATGGATTCACCGAAGTCCTCTGTCTGAATTAAATATGCTTTAAATACTTCCTGTTTCAGACGTTCAACCTCTGTCTCCTGTGCACGGATATTATTAGCGCCGCCCGGCATTACATTAACATTTATTAAATCACTCTCAACTGCCTCTTTCATCAGCAGACGCAGTTCTTCAAAATTGTGAATGACAACAGGCTGGTTTTTCCACATAATAGTAATCGGCTTTAATTCGTCAATTTTTTCAATCCTCTTCTGAAACATTGCTTTCTTAAAATCAGCCATCGTCTCATAGTCATCGCCAAATATTTTCTTCAGGACATATTGATCTGACAGAACCGTCTGATCCGATTTGGCGGACTCTTTATACTGGTTGGATATGTAAGGAACCATGCCAGCGTAATATCCGTATTCGGCAAGCAGTTCAAACGCCTGACGGCGTATCATGACATCACCGCTGACGCCATAGTCATTCTGTACCCCCGCATAATTAGCGCTGAAGAGCGGCACGACATAATAGCCATTTCTCGCCATGGTTCCTGTTGTCTTTGTCCCATCTACCTCGTAGCGGGATACGATAATGCTGTTGCGGATTAAATCATCAATGGAATGCAGTTCCTTCGCCTCGTCCAGAGTCAGTTCCCTTACCGAATCTAAATTATGTTTCGAACCTTCCTCTCCTTGATTCACCCTTTTCTCCGGATCCTCGATCTGCTCAAGCTTATGGAACCATTTCATTTTCTCTTCTGCGCTTTTCGTAAGCATAATATCTGCTTCTGCATAATCCAGTGTATAAACGACATCCAGAATACCGCTCATATAGTTCTGCAGATCTGTTTCATCCTGAAACCGCTCAGGCTGACCGTTATGATACCGGTCACTGACTGCCAGACGGTCATAAATCAGATTCAGATTAAATGCAGGCGGGTCATTCAACTGATAAGGCTCAAACATCCCCCTTGTATAAACTTCCGCCAGCATGCCGTCCCGGGAACCATACCCATTCAGCATTACCTCAGAAACAAGCAAATGCGTCAGCTCATGAGCATACGTTGCGAATCCCCGTTCCGTTAATGCCTTTGATGCATAATAACGGATACCCGTACCTTCCGCCACGCCGTCTGCAAACATATATGTACCATACAAGTTCAGCGGAGCAAAAAATTCCTTAACACCAAGGGCGGCATTCTCTCCAAATTTATCCGACCATTGTATCGTTGTATCGGGATCGATCCGCAGGCTGTCTAAAACGATACGGTTAGAGGAGAGCTGCCCATTCTTTTCCGGTTTTGCAATACGATACCAAAAATCAATAAAATCACACTGCTGTTTTGCAGCCTGTTCCAACTGCTGTCGGAATTTTTCACGCAATTGTGCATAACGTACCGGATCCGATTCTCTTAAATTCCTGTCTATATAACAATCCACGATTCCATATGTGATCGTAGCAGAGTTGGCAATCACGTAAACGCTGTCTTCTGACACCGTAAGCAGCGGCAAAATATGGGCACGGTAAGTCCCGTCATCATACAGCCTTCTGTATAGCCCGGTATCCTTGCTGTCCCAAGCGGACGATTTCTCCAGTATATACGCACGGCTCTCCTGCAAAAACCACTCGTCCATTGATGTATTTGGTATCCACTTCTGTCTGTTCTCTTCCAGAAAAGCCTCTAATGTCGGAGAGTCCGTAACCGGCCAAAACATCTTTCCATATCCAAATACATTCGTATTATTAGAAATCTTTAATTTATCGCCCCCAATACCTCCGATATAGATCAGCCAGTCCAAAACATTTTCTATCTCCCCGTACATATACGGTTTCGACTCATAAAGGAGTTCATCCTTAATATTATGTTCTCCCATATCAAAGTCATACAGCCGTTCAAGATAGGCAAGCCCCAGAAGCAGTTTTTCTTTATTCTGCAGTATCTTATTCGTAAAAAAGGCTGCCCCTTTACTTTCTGCGCCATCCGTACTGTCAACCACTCTCTGGATGATCTCTCCAATTTCCGCCTGCACCTCTGCAAATGCCTCTTCAAAAGACATCACCTTTACATTATCCTGATTCAGTTCCCTCACAGCCTGTTCATCACTGATATCCGCAGGGCTCTTCCCCTCACGCTTAGCAATCTCTATTTTTTTGTTCAGCTTATCTACCATAGAATACCGGGATGGCGCCAGCAACCGCCCTATTGTTTCATTGTTTTCGTAGTCGACTGCCTGCAGATCCGCCGTTGTATTCTGGCTCACCGTTTCTCCGCAGCTCGCCGCTGAAGCAGTCATTGATGGAACAAATAACGCCATCATAATAAATACCGCCACTGTTGCTATTCTAATATTTTTCATCCGCCGTCCTCCTCTTATATATATTTCAGATATGGAATAGTTACCTTGAGGTCAACAGATTCAATGAATTCTTTGATGAACCTGCCCAAGAGAGTGCTTACGCCCGCTTCTTCGTTATTATTTTATACATTCTTTGTTTTCACATCTTTATTGTATATTGATTATTGAATTCATGTCAATGTTTTGGGCAAAAAAGTTGAACGAACACGTTAGGTATTCCGTCTGAAGAGTATGAAATGCAACAGATAACCCAACAAAAGAAAACCGCTGCATCCCTTATACTTACTGGGATGCAGCGATTTTGGGCGTTGTCACAATATATAGCAATTCCTGCATTGCCTGTCCATCTTCAGCCCTCGCCTAATGCGTACATTACAACGTCAATTGTCCTTCCCTCAATGACCGGACCTTACGCTCCGTCACACGATCTCCTTCCAACACCCCTCCGCACAGCAGCGGAGAATTCGCATCGTATTGCAGACAATTTCTATGTACAAATTCCTGTCCACAATTGGCATAACAATATTTGCACCCATTCCGGCATGTATCATAGCTTCCGATTTCCACGCTCTCGATACAGCCGCACTCTTCTCTCTGATTTTTGTCTTTGCCGGCTTTTATCTTATAGCCAATGATTTCCTCAATCAAATTCTTATCAATGCAGCAGTTACGGACAATTCCGCAATCAGATAAATTCATATACTCAGCGCAGGCAGCTATTTCCATACCATTGTCATGTGCAATTTCACTTAATTGCTTCGCAAAACTTTTTAACTCTTCTTCTTTCAGTTCATAGGCATGCAATGCATTCATATTTCTCCGGTTTTTTGCATATGCATCCACAAAACTGATGACACATTTTCTGGTATACCCGTTTAAAGCCTCTGCAATCTGTTTAAATGCTTTTACATGGTATTCCCTTGTATAGGTATTTGTAAAAATAATCGGATCATATCTCCAAATTACCCGTTTGTCCCCAAGCTTATCCGATAGCTGTTTAAATGTCGGAATCATTTTTTCCTTTTTATGCGGGACATTTGGCTCAATATCCCTCCCATAACCGGTCAGCGTAAATTGAAAATAGTAGCGATAATCTTTTAATTCCTCCAGCCTCTCCATCATCGGCTCCGGGTTTTTCGTCCAGAAAACGATACAGTCAACGACCTCTGGCGATAAATTGATTCTGCTGATCTGATGAAAATTCATTGGATTGCGCACATATAAGAATCCTTCCTTGATACGATAGCAGAACCAATCGGAATAGTAATTCGGTATATCTGTGCGTCTGCTCGCGCTAATAATCATTTTCCTTCACCTCGCTTACCACTTTTGCCATGAACAGACATGGATTATCTTCATCCCAAAATGTTGTAAAAACTTCCAACGGATAAAACCCCTCTCTCTTATAAAATTCCCTCGTACCATTGTAAGGTTCATAATTTGCCGACTCATCCAACGTCTTAACCGTTAAAAATCTATAGTTGTTTTCTTCGCAATACTGAAAACAAGTTTTCATCATTTGATGTCCAATTCCCATTCTATGATATTCTTTCAGTACGCCAAAGTTATAGACATCTGCCGTATATGGATTATGAATTTTTATTGCCGCAAATCCGACTGCCCTATCTCCATCATAAGCCGCAATAAACGGATATTCCCTATGAATGATTGACTTATTGCTGATATCCTCCGGCGGGGAAAACCACTCCGGCAACGCATTCATCACTTCTAAGGTAACTCTCGTTTTTTCATCTGGATTCTTTATTGTCTTAATCGTTATCATTCTTTCCTCCTTCTGGCATAAGTTTCACGCCATTTAAGTAGATTTGAAAGTTTTACTCCTAAACTCTCCTCTTGTTTTGACAAGGCACAAAAAATGCTGCAGATATTACTCTGCAGCCAAACCTCAAACTATATACAGAGCAAAAATCATTCATGACATCAAAATAAAAACTGCGCCACAGTCTATTATTTTCTATTCACTTCTGATTTTCTGCTCTTTCCGTCTATTTTCCTACCGGTAACCGATAGTACGATAATCGGGCAAATCACTTCCTTTTCATTATTGTTGCCTTGTCATGTATCTATGATATCATGTTTTTTCCAAAATGGGAACTCCCTTTTTTCCAGAACATCATATCTGGCTCCATATTTCTGCTTTGCCTGCCTCGTATATTCAGAAACAAAACCTGTTTTTGCCTCCGTATAACCATCCCGATTATGTTCAAACTCTTTCCATAAATCCAGTTTTAACTTTTCATAGGCTTTCGCCGCTTCAGGATAAGCAATAAGATAATCCCTAAAATATAACTCGCTGTTATCGCCTTCATATCTCAAATGCAAATGATATACCTGCTTGGCAAAACCATGTTCGGTATAGCCTTTATTGAAAGAAATCCTGCTGTCATTCTGACTCATACAAATCCAGCCATTGCTGCATAATATTTCCTTCATGCTCTGAATATCACAAGCCTCAGATATCTCTACAAGAATATCTACGATTGGCTTCGCCCATATTGTCTCCACAGCGGTACTTCCGATATGGCTGATTCGCTTCACCTTGTCTAACGGCAAAACTGCCCGAAGTGATGCAGCTTCCTCTTCGTACCACTCTTTCCAACACGCTTGATGCTCCGTAAGGAAAATGGGAAACAACTGCCATAATTCCTCAAGAGACATTTCTGATAACTTTTTACTCATAATGTCTCAACCTCCTCCAATTCCTTATTAAGAATATAGTTCTCTGTTAAATACTATTTCATCCCTGCCTGTACACAATCACCATCTCCTTTCAGCATGCTAAATCTATTGAATCCTTTTTTATTCACCAGTCTATTCAATTTCCTGATGAACCAGAATTATAATACCTTTCAAACCTTTCGGTTGAACGAATTTTGTACTGATTATGCAAGACATTAAAATCCCTATCTACCATTGAAATAATATCATGTACATCTACCATAGCTTCTATCTGCTTTTCCCCACACAGCAATAAAAATGTTTCCCGAATAATAAAATAAAACATTATCGAAATTTCAAAATAATGCAATACCGGATATTTTGCTATCTGTATGCTACCATGAGTATACGCATGACATGACTTATAAAAGCTCTCAAGACACTCTAATTCAAAAATTTTATCCCCATTTTTATTTTTAAGAAAAGTGATAATACCATAAACAGAGTATGGAGATTTCTTTACTACATTATGATATCCTTTCAAAAAATCTACCCAGCCAAAATGAAGATAATCCGCCTTGGCCTTTGAAATCTGATAAATACGTTTTTCATACAATGCATTAAATTCTTTCGGATATGTCTGGCTACAAGAATATTCAACCTCAAACATTCTAAATTTTTCATACCAGTTATAAAGTTCCGCCTGTGATTCCAATATCAGAAGCTTGAAATACATTTCAATCGCTCCCCGACACAAAGGATACGCAGTGCCAAGCAAATTATCCTCTAAAAGCGATAACGCTGAAATGCTATTATATATTACACCATAATAAAGCTGATAGCAGTTGTGGATATGGTCGTCCATCAGTATTTCACTCATTTTAGTTGACATTACAAAAAGTTCATATGGTAAAGGGTAATATAGAAATTCTTCCCCTTGAATCAACGTCTTTTTCCTAAAATATACACTTCCATAGAAACGAATCTTGATTTTCTCTATAGTCTCAGAAATAAGCTGTCGTTTATATCTTTTGCTTCTTTCATTCCTTCGTATTTCATCATCCGAGAGAAAAATTGAATATGCTTTATCCTGAATTATTCACGACTATGCCGTGAAAGTGGTTGAAAACCACATAGTTACT
>CAJTSH010000021.1 GCA_910578885.1 uncultured Lachnospiraceae bacterium | reverse complement strand
TAATCTGTCTATTGCTTTTAAGTGATAAGGTGTTTAAAATATCCATAAAGGGCTCCTTTTGTGTGATTGTTAAGACATTGAACACCTTAATTTTACCACAACTGGATGCTCTTTTTTATTCATTTAATAGATGAAAAGTAATAAACAGCTTAAATACAGTAACTATGTGGTTTTCAACCACTTTCACGGCATAGTCGTGAATAATTCAGGATTAAAAAAGATACTAAATTGACAAGTCAAAAAATATCCTTTGTACAAATATAGTATGGATGTTTTCTTTATCTGTTACAAGGTATAGGTCTTTCACTTTTGGTAAAGAAATGTGTTAGAATAGTTTTTTTACTGTACAAAAACGCTATCAGGAAATTTGTAAGCTTTCGAAGTAATGTTTGTTGTAAAGATATGCTTTGGAATAGGGTTTGCATTTTCCGGCTCTATCATTGTATTCTTTTGCCTTCTGCCTGTCTCCAATTTTGTCATAACATACACATAGCTGTAAAAGTGG
Source organism: uncultured Lachnospiraceae bacterium (assembly GCA_910578885.1). GTDB lineage: Bacteria > Bacillota > Clostridia > Lachnospirales > Lachnospiraceae > Roseburia_C. The sequence goes on along the minus strand of CAJTSH010000021.1, from coordinate 65,906 downwards.
AATATAATCGTAGCAATCCGGCAAAATAAAACCACACGAATATTCATTTTTGGCTGTATGCAGCGCAGTCTTATACCAGTAGATGGAGGAGTGGTAATTTCCACGCTCCAAAAAATGTTTGCCAATTTTGCAGCATAATTCTGCTCTTGGCAAATCAAAACTTAGGCTGCGCAGAAGAGTCATAAGAGCGGAATGTTCTTGATCCAGTTTGTAATAGCAGTCGGCACAGATCGAGCATGCCTCTATTTTATTCTCAATCCATCCTTCAGGCGAAGCCAGAAATTGTTCAAAGACAGGAATCGCTTCTTCGTATTTCTGATGATAATACAACTCTCGGCCGTAATAATATTGCTGTCTAAGATCCAGAGTTTTCCCATCTGCAAGCATCTTTTGGTATATCTTCAAATTTCTGTCTGGATTTCCTGCGTCGATTTTTTTGTGGCAAATTGCAATATCGGAATAAATCACGCTGCCGTTAGGCGGAATTACTTCATGGACGGCGCCGATCCAACGGTATTTGGAACAGTTTTTAATCCATCGCTCTCGGAAATAGGAAAAGGAGGGCGTACCTGCTTCATCAAAGGCGGTATTATATTTCATCATTACAATATCGGTGTCCGGGGAAAGCGAATGTTTTAACTTCAAAAATTTTTCCTCTTCTGTTTTTTCTAAAACATCATCAGCATCCATCCACATACAGTAATCCATAGATGCCTTGGAAAAAGAATAGTTTCTGGCATCTGAGAAATCATCTGTCCATAAGTGTGAATAGATTTTCGAGGTATAATTGGAGGCTATTTCCGTTGTTCGGTCAGTTGAACCGGTATCGACAATAATGATTTCCTCCACGAGGTTTGCGACGCTGTCGAGGCAGCGTGCAAGATACTTTTCTTCATTTTTGACAATCATACAAAGACTGATTGTTGCCATATTTGATCCTCCTTGTCTGGATTGGCTATCTACAGAGTTTTTGTATACATAAATTCATGTTAATGATAGAAGTGTCCGATGAAGAATGCCATACAAAAAGCAGGGGGGAAACGCTGTGTATTTCAACCATAAAATATCTTGATATTTCAAGCAGCTCCTTCCGCTTTTTTGATTCCGCATATCCTGCATATTCGGACTGCATACAGTCATTGAAAACAGGTGTAAGTTTTATGAAACCGGACGTTTTCATTTTTGTAGATATATAGTAATAGATGGCATAGTGTCCGGGATTCAAGATTACAGTGTGACTGCCGCAGGGAGAGATATTTTCGGTTGTATCCGGTATATCCATTTTAAGAGGAAGGTTGGCGCTTCCCGGTAAAAGGAGTTCCTGATCTCCAAATGATGCAAACACGCTGTTTTGCGGATAACCCGGAGGTCCCGCTGGTCCACGGGCGCCGGGTTCCCCTCTTGGTCCCATTGGCCCGGGTTCGCAGAAGCAGGGGGTAGGTCTGCTTGCTTCCATATTTCTTAATTCATCAGAGAATATTTCTGAATCCTGAAAGTTCTCTGCTTTAGGTTTCTCTGCTTCAGGTTCCACAGCGTTTGTGTCTGGGGCGCTGTCGGGAACAGCATTATTTTCAACCGGCTTAGAATTTGGTGAAGTCTGGGAGGTATTTTGGTAATAGTTTCTGTTGGGAGTTCTTCTCATACCAAATAGATTTTGCGGAAAAAACATCCCATTCAGATTATAATTATTCAATTGAAATCACCTCATTGTTATTTTATTTTGCGTGATGATGTATTCACATCATGATAAATTATATGCAGGAAAAGAGGATTCGGTTTTTTCAATATCACACTGAAAATCAAAGCATGACGAAAATAGTGACATATATCTGAAGTCAGAGATGCGGGTGAAAAGAAAAGTGAAAAATATGAATAAATTTGATAGCAGCCAAATCTGTCTGTGGGAAAATTTCTCCGTGATAATGTGAATTGGCACGGAGAAATCATATACCAAAATGATGCTGCAAAGAAAAGGAAACTGGAAAAAAAAGGATATAAAACTATATCATCCTGACGAAAAAAAATAAGTTTTAATCCATTGTATTTAAATTGGTAACGGCTTGTTCCAATTTCTCAAGGTAGCGTCCTTTTTCAATATCCGGCAGCAGACGGAACAAGCGCAGAAGTTCTTCTTCTGTTTCGTTTGGGGCAGTCTGGAATCCAGAAGCGGAATCTCGGATCAGCCCGAAGGAAGCTGTCTCAGTCTCTTCCATGCCTGTCAGCAAATAGTAAGTGGAAACACCTAGAAATTCGCTTATTTTAACCAGTTTGTCGGCAGAAGGCGAAGTGTTTTTGCTTTTCCATCCGCTGATAGCTGCCGGTGAGAGACCGGCATATTTTGCTAAATCCTTTTGGGAAAGATGTTTACTTTCTAAAATTGAAAAAATTCGTTGGCTAATCGTCATGTTATTCTCCTTACAAAATAAATGGGCAAAAACTTGCTCATAAAAAATTCACAAATATTTATTGAAAATTGACAAATTCGCATATATGAATTATAATATGATATATAAACATATGATATACCTATTATATAACAATCGGTGGTTTTTCTCAATGCCGATTTTAATAAGGGGAGATACTATGGCAAAAAGAAAACTTACTCCATTTGGAAAATCAGTAAAACTAAGACTGGTAGAATTAGAAATGAAACAGGAAGAATTGGCAGAGCAGGTAGGTACAAGTCCTCAGTACATCAATCACATTATGTATGGGGAACGTACCGGAGAGAAGTATTTGGATAAGATTCGTAAGGTGTTAGATTTGTAAAATGTTCTTGACGTAGGTGATGAACCATTTTATACTAAGGGCAGCTAGATTATTAGCTGTTCTTATTTTTGTCAAAAAGCTGCGGTCGGCTTTCGTACTGCGTAGAAAAGTGCGCAGTACAGTCTGAAGGGCGTCCCCAAATCCCAGAAAAAGAAATCAGGAAAAGTAGTTGACTTTTTTGGAAAAGTGTACTACTATTAGGTTAAGAGAACGAACATAAGTTCGCATGAAGGAGATAGACGATGGCAAAAGAGACAAGAGAAGATAAATTAAAAGCATTAGATGCAGCGATTTCACAGATTGAGAAGCAGTATGGTAAAGGATCCGTGATGAAGCTTGGCGATGAGAGGGCGAATATGAATGTGGAAGCAATACCGACTGGTGCGTTGAGTCTGGATATCGCACTAGGACTGGGAGGACTTCCCAAAGGCAGAGTCGTGGAAATATACGGACCGGAATCCAGCGGTAAGACCACAGTTGCGCTTCACGCAGTGGCTGAAGTACAAAAAAGAGGCGGTATAGCGGGATTTATTGATGCAGAACATGCATTGGATCCGGTATATGCAAGGAATATCGGTGTGGATATTGATAATCTATACATTTCACAGCCGGATAACGGAGAACAGGCATTGGAGATTACAGAGACGATGGTGCGTTCCGGGGCTGTAGATATTGTAATCGTGGATTCCGTAGCGGCTCTTGTGCCGAAGGCAGAGATAGATGGTGATATGGGAGATTCTCATGTGGGATTGCAGGCGAGACTGATGTCGCAGGCGCTTCGGAAGCTGACAGCAGTAATCAGTAAGTCAAACTGTATTGTAATATTTATTAACCAGCTCCGCGAGAAGGTAGGCGTCATGTTTGGCAATCCTGAGACTACTACGGGCGGACGGGCATTGAAGTTTTATTCGTCTGTCAGACTGGACGTGCGCAGAATAGAGTCCTTAAAGCAGAGCGGAGAGGTTGTCGGCAACCGTACCAGAATTAAAGTGGTGAAGAATAAGGTTGCTCCGCCGTTTAAAGAGGCAGAATTTGATATTATGTTTGGTCAGGGAATTTCCAAAGAAGGCGATATTCTTGATTTGGCTGCAGAGATTGGGGTCATAAATAAATCTGGCGCATGGTATGCTTATAATGGTGATAAAATTGGACAAGGAAGGGAGAATGCCAAGCAGTTTTTGAGAGAACATGCAGATATTTGTGCAGAGGTTGATGCAAAGGTACGCGAGCACTATGGAATGAATGGAGACGGAGAATCTTTGGCAGAGGATAAGAAGAAAGCACCGGAGAAGCCGGAAGCCGAAAAATAAAAGCATATGACTTACATAGAAGAGATAGCGGCTTATAAGCAGGGAAAGAGCAAGGTGTGTCTGGAAGATGGTACGGTGTGGATTCTGTATAAGGGCGAGTTGCGCACTTACCGCTTGAAAGCCGGAATGGAGATTTCAGAAGTGTTATACGATGAGATACAAGTGGAAGTGATAGGAAAGAGGGCAAAGAAGCGTGCCTTGCATCTGCTGGAAAAGATGGATCGTACAGAAGCGGTACTGCGGGAAAAGCTAAGGCAGAATGAATACCCGCCGGAGGCGGTGGATGCAGCGATTGAGTATGTCAAAAGCTTCCACTATTTAGATGATTTGCGATATGCCAAGAATTTTATCAGGAGTTATCAGGAGTCAAGAAGCAGAAAAAGACTGCAAATGGATTTACTGGCTAAGGGGATTTCCAAGGAATTGATGGAACAGGCTTTTGAGGAAGAATATGAAGGTGAGGAAACACAATTAATTTATCAGCTTTTGAAAAAGCGTGGGTATGACGGAAACAATGCAGATATTAAGGAGCAGCGGCGCATATATACTTTTTTAATGAGAAAGGGATTTCGGAGCGAAGATATTTTAAAGGCAATGAAATGTTCTGACTACTTGACATAATGTCCAAATAAGTATAAAATTTATATGTTGTTATTTATGACAGATAATCAGTATTTTTGTTATAAAATGTACAATGAAAATTAAATAAAGGAGGTGCTCCTGTGCCAGTAATTATCGCAATAGTCGTTACGTTAATTATTGCTGTGCCTATTACTTATCTTGCTACAGTCTCTTACCAGAAGAAGGTAGCTGCTGCGAAGATCGGAAGTGCGGAAGATAGAGCGAGAGAGATAATAGATGAAGCAGTAAAGACCGCAGAGGCAAAGAAGCGAGAATCTTTACTCGAAGTGAAGGAAGAATCCATTCGTACCAAGAATGAATTTGACAAAGAGATGAAAGAGCGGAGATCTGAAATCCAGCGTAATGAACGCCGTGTAGAACAGAAGGAAGCGAATCTCGACAAGAAGCTGGAAGCTATCGAGAAGAGAGAAGTGGGATTTGCAGCGAAGGAAGAAGAAATTAACAGACAAAAAGCAGAAGTTACGATGCTCCACGAAGAGCGTGTACGGGAACTGGAAAGAATCTCAGGTCTTACCTCCGAACAAGCAAAAGAATATCTATTAAAAACTGTTGAAGATGATGTAAAGCTTGATACTGCCAAGATGATAAAAGAATTGGAAAATCAAGCAAAAGAAGAAGCTGCAAAGAAAGCAAAGGAATATGTAGTTACTGCAATTCAGAAATGTGCTGCAGATCATGTTTCTGAGACAACGATTTCTGTTGTACAGCTTCCGAATGATGAAATGAAGGGAAGAATTATTGGTAGAGAGGGTCGGAATATTCGTACCTTAGAAACCATGACGGGTGTAGATTTAATCATTGATGATACACCGGAAGCAGTAATTCTTTCCGGATTTGATCCTATCCGTAGAGAGGTTGCGCGTATTGCATTGGAGAAATTGATTGTAGATGGGCGTATACATCCTGCCAGAATCGAAGAAATGGTAGAAAAAGCACAAAAAGAAGTAGAATCCATGATTCGTGAAGAAGGTGAAGCTGCTACTTTAGAAGTTGGTGTACACGGAATTCATCCAGAGCTGCTCAAGCTGTTGGGAAGAATGAAATTCCGTACCAGCTATGGACAGAATGCATTGAAGCATTCGATTGAAGTTGCACAGCTTGCCGGTTTGTTGGCAGCAGAAATCGGGGTAGATGTCAGAACTGCAAAGCGTGCCGGATTATTGCATGATATCGGTAAGTCCGTAGATCATGAAATTGAGGGCTCGCATATTCAGATTGGTGTTGATTTATGTAGAAAATACAAAGAATCGGCATTGATTATCAATGCAGTAGAGGCACATCACGGTGATGTAGAACCGGAATCGCTGATTGCATGTCTGGTACAGGCTGCCGATACAATAAGCGCTGCAAGACCGGGTGCGAGAAGAGAAACAATGGAAACATATTCAAACAGATTAAAACAGTTAGAAGATATTACAAATGGTTTCAAAGGAGTAGATAAGTCTTTTGCTATTCAAGCAGGTAGAGAGATTCGTATTATGGTAGTTCCAGAACAGGTTAGTGATGCCGATATGGTATTATTGGCTCGGGATATTTCTAAGCAGATTGAGTCTGAGCTGGAATATCCGGGACAGATTAAGGTAAATGTAATTCGGGAATCAAGAGTAGTGGATTATGCGAAATAATTCTGAGTTGCGTAGGTAATAAGTGCTGAATGTATTGAAAACGAGGTGTTTTCGTGCATTCAGCTTTTTTTTCGCTTTAGCAAAGTTTACATAAGTTCTTATAAATTTATATTTTTTTAAATAAGGTGCAGGATGAGCAGAAGAAAAAGGGCAAACTGTAAACAATCATTGTCTACAGTTTGCCCTTTTGGCTTAATCAAATACTTTAAATTCATATCCGAGAGCTCTCGCTTGGTCAATAAAATCGCCAAGAATAGCGGTATTGGTTTCGGACTCTGCATGGAGCAGATAGAGGGCTCCGGGATGCAGCTTGTCCATAAGCTTCTGAAGGCTTTCAGCCTGATCCGGCTGGTTATTTACATCATAATCATAATAAGCAAAACTCCAGAAAACAGATTTATAATTGCAGTTATTGATAATGGCAAGAGACTGTTCGCTGAATTTTCCTGCCGGATAACGGAATAGGTGCATTTCATAGTTGAAATGTTCCTTCACGTAATTGTGGTTGTCCATAATTTCAAATTGCTGCTGCTCAATGGACTGGGAGGGTAAACCGCTTGAAGGATGGGTTACACTGTGGTTGCCTACCATATGACCTTCGTCGATCATTCGCTGAACGAGTTCCGGTTCATCCTTGGCATACGGTTCCGTAATGAAGAAGGTTGCTTTTACGCCTTTTTCCTTAAGAGTATCTAAAATAGATGGCGTATAACCGCACTCATATCCTTCATCAAGAGTAAGATAAATGGTTTTTTCTCCCTCGCCGATAAAATAGGCATTGTATTTTCCGTACTTTTCCTGATAGGAGATTGAGCCAACCGGCCGGTTCTGTTCATCAACATTGGAACCCTGTCCCCATTCCAAAAGAGTGTTGTCCAAAGAAGAAACATTCTCTATCTGAGTGTTTGTTATCGTATGCGATGTAGAAGAAGCATTTCCCTGCTCGCTGGAAGGCTGCTCCGTCTCACTATTTGGTTCCGTTGCTGCCTGTCCGCCGGAAGTTAATTTATCGGCGCGATAGGTTTCGGCAGTCTTGATAATGGCGTCGCCAATCGCTTTCGCATAGTCGGTGAGGTGTTCATCATAAAGCTTGTTGTCATCTTCCACATTGATAAATCCAAGTTCAATAATACAAGAAGGCATATTGGAGTCACGGTTGATAATATAATCTTCTGTGGAACTGGACGATGAACCGGTTTTTATGCCTCGATTCCGGGAAATTCCGGCATTTTCAAGTTCAGACAAGATGTTATTGGTAAGCGCCGTTGTTTCTTCATCAGCATCTTGTACGATCCATGCTTCCACACCATAGCCTTCACCCGAATTGCGGTGGAGTGAAATCATATAGTCGGCGTTTGCTTCGTTGGCAATTCGGCATCGTTTGGACAATTTCCAGAAGATATCTTCGGTACGTGTCATAACAACCGTAACATTCTGGCTTTTGAGATAGGATTCCACCTCTAATGCCAGTTTTAACGTATCATCTTTTTCCTCGCGCCCATCGGAGTCAGTGCCGATATCTTTTCCGCCATGTCCCGCATCAATGCAGACGGTAAGAGCGGATGCAGCAGAAACAGGTTCATCCGTTTCGGTATCGGATGATATGTTGGAAAGCTGTTCCGTCGCAGGCGTTTCCGGTTCTTTGTCATTATCAGCCATTAAAGCATTTGTCAGCCAATGAATGATAAGGACGGTTACAAGCAGTATCAATGCGCAGATAAAAGCGCAGATTAAGTTGCGAATACGTCGTTTTCTTTTTCTGTAATTCATAGCAATCATCTTTCTGTTATTTAGATTATCAGTGAAAATTCCTTGTAGGAAAGAAATCAACTGACAAAATAATAATAGTACAGAATGAAAAAAGTGTCTATTAGTAAAATTTAAAATTAAAAAAAATTTGATAAATGTTAATGAAAACTTAATGGAAAAGAGAGACTTGCAGACAGTTGGAAAAACGTATATCATAGGCAAGAGGAGAAATAGGAATAGGAAGGAGAAATATTATGTCAGAAAGAATCAAACGAATCAAAAGGGTGCTGGAGCATAAAGGAACAATTCTGGATATCTATTCCGATTATATGGAACTGCCGGACGGAAAGGTAGAAAAATGGGATTTTGTTTCTCATCGGAAGGGAGCTGCAGCGGTAGTTGCGGTGAGAGAGGACGGGAAAATTCTTTTGGTACGTCAGTACCGGAATGCTTTGGAGCGTATGACGTTAGAACTGCCTGCGGGAGCCAGGGACAGTGTAACAGAGGATACAAAAGTCTGCGCAGCAAGAGAGTTGGAAGAGGAGACAGGATATCATTGCGGTTCGCTGGAGTTTTTATTGTCTCTGCGGACGACGGTCGCATTTTGCGATGAATTTGTTGATGTATATCTTGCAACGGATTTAAGATCAGGAAAACAGCATTTGGATGATGCGGAGGATATTGCGGTGGAGGCATATGAACCGGAAGAACTCTGTGAAATGATTTATTCAGGAAAACTGCAGGATTCAAAAACCGTAGCGGGGATACTGGCATATTGCAATCGAAAAAAGCATAAATTGGATTAAACGTTTTTAGACAAGGCTTATGCATGAAAAAAAAGAAATTGAAATACCTGTTCTTTGGTTTCTTTTTCATTGGAATATTGATTGCCAATTTATTTGGAAAAGAGAAGCTTGCGCAGTTTGGAATTTTCAACAACTATTATTTACAGCAATTTGAATATGCCCAGATAGATGAGACGGATTTGTTTTTGTATATTGTACGGGAACGTCTTCCGGTTTTGGGATTTTTAGTTCTGTTTGGAATGACAGAATTCTGGTATCCGATGCACCTTCTTTTTGTGGCTTGGAATGGCGGGGCGATTGGTTTTTTGTTTGTATCAGCACTTAGCAACCTTGGGGTGAAAGGGATTCTGCTGGTGGTGCTTTCGCTGATTCCACAGTACATTTTTTATGTGCTCATGTATCTTTTGCTGTTTGAGCTGCAGGGGATGCAGCATGGTGAAGCCGGAAACGGTTTTTCCGGTGGGAAAATAAAGCACAAAGGGAAATATCTGGTAGGATTTGGCATAATTTTGCTGTTTGCCGTTTTTGGCATTTTGACGGAAACATATATCAATCCGTTTCTCATGAAAAATATTATAAAATTATTTTAGGAAATATTTGATTTTCTGATTTTGAATCAGTATAATAAGAAATATGCCGGTTTTGGCACACTTAATTTTACAATACGCTAGGATGGATTGCATATGAACTTGGATATACAAAGCTTCATGGAATATCTGCATGAGGTAAAGAAGACGTCAAAGAATACAGAAGACTCCTATGAAAGAGACTTAAAAAAATTAAAAGAATATCTTTTGGGAAAAAAGGTTTCTGATGTAGAAGAGATAACCGAAGAACATCTTTTGGATTACATTATGATGCTAAAGGAGGCGGGAAGAAAGCCGTCTACCATATCAAGAAATATGGCGTCCTTTAAAGCGTACTTTGACTACCTTAAGAAACAGGGAATGGTAGAATGGAATGTGGCGGCAGGATTAAAAGCGCCGAAAGTAGAAAAGAAGCTGCCGGAAATTCTGACAGCGGAAGAAACGGAGCGGCTTTTAGAACAGCCGAACGGCTCTACACCAAAAGAGCTGCGGGATAAGGCAATGCTGGAATTGCTGTACGCAACGGGAATCCGTGTGACCGAATTGATTACGCTAAAGATTTCGGATGTGAATCTAAAAATGGAATATATTATATGTACAGACGCCCATAAGGAACGGATTATTCCGTTTGGAAATATGGCGAAGCGTGCAATAGATGAATACATAGATAATGGAAGGCCAAAGCTGGTTGCAGATGAAAAGAGTGAGCTTTTGTTTACCAATTGTTCGGGAGGCGCTATGAGCCGTCAGGGGTTTTGGAAGCTGGTGAAGCACTATGGGAGCAAAGCAGGTATCCGTACGGATATTACCCCCTATACATTAAGACATTCTTTTGCAGCTCATCTTGTGAGCAATGGGGCGGACTTGAAATCAGTACAGGAAATGCTGGGACATTCCGACATTTCCACGACGCAGATATATACTCAGATGAATCAACTTGGAATCCGTGAAGTGTATACGAAGGCACATCCGAGAGGATGAAATAGATAATAGGAAACCGGCAGGTTACAGTTTTGCTGTGCCTGCCGGTTTTATAATGGGATTATTTATTCATTTCTGCAATTGTGTAAATCAACTGTTCAGATTCTTCCCAGCCTAAGCATGGGTCAGTAATGGATTTGCCATAGATATGGTCGCCGATTTTCTGGCAGCCTGGCTCGATGTAACTCTCAACCATAACGCCTTTTACCATGTCCTTGATATCGGAAGACAATTGGCGGTTATGCATCACCTCTTTGACGATACGAACCTGTTCTGCATATTGCTTGTTTGAGTTGGAATGGTTTGCGTCAATGATGGCGGCAGGGTTTTTTAAATCGCGCTCATTATACATATGAATCAAGCGCATGATATCTTCATAGTGATAGTTCTGTGTGCTGTTTCCGTGCTTGCTTACAGCGCCGCGGAGCACCACATGGGTCAGTTCATTGCCGGTGGTTTCAACCTCATATCCGCGGTAAGTAAAGTGGTGCGGGTGCTGTGCAGCATAAACAGAGTTCAGCATAACAGAGAAGTCACCGCTGGTAGGATTTTTCATGCCGGAGGCAACATCAAATCCGCTGACAGTCAGGCGGTGCTGCTGATCTTCTACAGAACGTGCGCCGATTGCAACATAGGAAAGTAAATCTTCAATATAGCTCCAGTTTTCAGGATAGAGCATTTCATCTGCCGGCGTCAGCCCGCTTTCTTCAATCGCACGAATCTGCATTTTACGCATTGCAATCAGACCTGCTACCATATCTGGAGCTTTTTCAGGATTTGGCTGGGAAGCAATTCCCTTGTAGCCTTCTCCGGTGGTGCGCGGCTTGTTCGTATAGACGCGTGGAATAATGATGACGCGGTCTTTAACTTTTTCCTGTACGGCGGTTAATCTGCTGACATAGTCACACACAGGATCTTCACTGTCTGCAGAGCAGGGACCGATGATTACTAGGAAACGATCGTCCTCACCGGTTAATACCTTGCGGATCATTTCATCCCGTTCTACTTTAATTTTTTGGAATTTTTCAGCCAGAGGATATTCTTTACGGAAATCTTCTGGAGATGGTAATTGGTTCAAGTAAGTAAAACTCATTTTAGAAATCTCCTTTTCTTTCTGCTTATATAATAAGTAGAGCTATTGTGAAAAATATTTATCTTTGATAGCATCAACCGGCATCTTTTTGCCGGTCCAGCATTCAAAGGAAGCCGCTCCCTGATAGAGCAGCATATATAACCCGTTAAAAGTCGGACATCCGCAGGCGTTTGCCTGACGCAGCAGCAACGTTTCTCTGGGATTATAGATAATATCGGAAACGATCAGTTCGGGAAACAACAAATCTGCGGGCACAACGCTTTCCTCTGTATTCGGAGCCATGCCGACATTGGTGGCATTGACCAAAATCGCACTTTCCTGTATACAGCTTCTCAAAGTATCCTTATCCGTGATATCATGAAGCATAATCTGACAGCCGGTTTCTTTAGCAATCGTATTTATGAATTTTTGTGTATCGTCCCAAGAGAGGTTTTTCCGCTTTAGCATATGAATGGCAGCCACGCCGTCTAAAGCTGCCTGCACACAGATGGCAGTGGCAGCGCCGCCGGCGCCAAGAAGCGTCATGGTCTTACCGATAATATCGTGACCGGCATCCTTTACCGACTGCATATAGCCGATTCCGTCCGTGGTATGTCCAATTAAATGCCCATTTTCATTGATAACGGTATTAACTGCGCCTGCAAGCCTTGCGGCGGGGGTCAGTTCATCCAAAAGAGGAAGAATGGCAATTTTATGGGGCATCGTAAGATTAAAACCCCGGATATGGATGGAGGCAAGTCCTGCGACCGCCTTTGGCAAATCCGCCGGTGTCACATCAAAAGCCAGATATCGATAGTCCAGATTCAGAATCCGAAAGGCTTCGTTATGCATCTGCGGAGAAATGCTGTGTGCAACGGGACTTCCCAACAGGGCAGTAAGCCTTGTAGTTCCGGTGATTTCATGTGTCATTTCTATATTCTCACTTCCTGTATACGAATTCAAATATCATTGTTGGTCATAGAACGAGCAGTGACCAGATATCTCAAGCATATCTTAATGGAAAATAATATATCTGTCAATGACTTGCGGGATTGAAATACTTTCGATATACTATAAGAAAACAAAATACGAGGCAAAGATGATGCAGAAGTTAAAAATAAAAAATTACATATTAGATGATGGACGTCCCATCATCTGTGTTCCAATTATCAAAAAAAGCCAAGAGGACATTGTAAAAGAAGCAAAAAAACTGGTAGAAAAGCATGTTCAGATGATAGAATGGCGCGTAGATTGGTTTGAAAATGCCATGTCTTTAGAGGCAATACAAGATGTACTGAAGGAAATTAGACCTCTTTTGGAAAATGTCATGCTTCTATTTACTTTTCGTTCCAAGAAACAAGGCGGAGAGCTTACGGCAGAAGCACCATATCTGATAAAACTTTATGAGCTTGCGGCAAAAAGCGGCGTGGTGGACCTCATCGACGTAGAATTTTTTGAAACAAAGAATCCAAGAAAGATTATCCGAAGCATTCAGTCGCAGGGAGTGGCGGTCATCAGTTCCCACCATGATTTTGATGAAACGCCGTCAGAATTTGTCATGCATATGATTTTAGAGCAGATGGCAGAGGGAGGAGCGGATATCGTAAAGCTTGCCGTAATGCCAAAGAATCCGTTGGATGTGCTTTCGCTCTTGGCGGCAACTACAAAATTTAAAGAAGGACATAAGGAGCTTCCGGTAGTAACTATGTCTATGGGCAGGTATGGGGTAATAAGCAGAATCAGTGGAGAGACCTTTGGTTCCTGCATTACCTTTGGCTCTCATGAACAGCCGTCGGCTCCGGGACAATTACAGATGGAGACATTGGATAAAATTTTAAATTATTTACACGAAACGGGAAACAGGTGAAATCATGCAAAGGGATAAAAATATTTACTTAATCGGATTTATGGGGGCGGGAAAGAGCAGTGTATCGCGCGCTATGGCTGAATTATCGGACTTAGAAGAAGTCGATATGGATGCGGTAATCGTATCGCAGGAAGGAATGTCAATTCCCCATATTTTTGAAAAAAAAGGAGAAGCGTATTTTCGAAAAGCAGAAACAGAGGTATTAAAGGAGCTTGCAGGAAAGCAGGGGATTATCGTTTCCTGCGGAGGCGGTACAATTTTAAAGGAAGAGAACAGGGAGATCATGAAGGAGAGCGGAGAAGTAGTCTTTCTATCCGCTGCACCTGAGACAATTTTTGAACGGGTAAAGAATGGAAGAAACCGTCCTCTGTTAAACGGGCATATGAACGTGGAGTATATCAGGGGCTTGATGGAAGAGCGGATGCCGTATTATGAATTGGCTAAAACGAAGGAAATTATTACGGATGGCAGGTCTCCGCAAAAAATTGCAAAAGAAATTTTCGCAATCATTTGACTTTTTGGATATTGTGTATTATTATATGTAAGTGATTGCAACCGTAGTCTAATGGATAGAACACCGGACTCCGACTCCGGCAATGCGGGTTCGATTCCCGCCGGGTGCATAAAAGCTCTTGCGTGTTCAAGAGCTTTTTCCTTTTGAGAGAAAAGTTTGTCGCGCAAGTATGTGAAAGTACTTTCCTGATTATTGGAAAATACTTCAAGAAAAATTAAGATAGATTTGTTTGACTTTTTATGAACCATGTATTATCATAAGGGTTAGTCTTTTGAGTATTTTTGATTAAGTAAATTTACGTTGTGTTTGATGATAGATAAAATTGAATATGAGCAGGAGGAATTACCAGAATGAACGCATCAGAGTTAAAAGATAAGATTACTGGAGCCTTAAAGGGTTTTTCGATAGAAAAAGCATTGGAATTTGTGAGGAAAAATGTGCGGTATTTTTCCGCAGGAGCATTGTTCGTTTCACTGGTTTTAATACTTGCCAATTGTACGGGAGCGCCGCATGAGAATGATGTGAACGGGACGGAAATATCAACGGATCCAGTCACTGTAACACAGGAATATCAGGTGGACGCAATTCCAAAGATAAATGAATTGATTTCGAGTTATTATGCTGCATATGCAGATGGAAATATAGAAGAATTGAAGAAAATTGCCACACCGATTACGGCGAATGAAGAAAGCTACATCAATATGTTTTCGGAGTATGTGGACGGTTATGAGAATATTAAGTGCTATACAAAGCCGGGATTGGATGATAAATCTTATCTGGTGTCGCCTTATATTGAGATAAAATTTAAAGATGTGGATACGCTTGCACCGGGATTGGATTTCTTTTATGTGGAGACAAATGAAAACGGAGAGTTGTATATCAACAATATATATAGTCAGTTCAATCTTCAAAATGAAGAGAATCCGTTGGATTCCACTATTAAGGCATTGATTGATAATTTTGAATTGGAAGAGGATGTTGTGGATCTTCAGGAGGAAGTACAGCAGAAATATGATGAGGCGGTGAACTCGGATGAGAAGCTTGCCAATATGGTCAATGTCACGATTAAAGACGCCCGCGCTGCGTGGGCGCAGGAGATAGCGCAGCAGGTGCCGGAACAGGATACAGAGCAGAGTACGGAACCATCAACGGAGCAGACGCCAAAGGAGGATGAAAAGCCTCAGGAGACAGAAAAGCCTCAGGAGACAGAACAGCCGGCAGAGATTGTCTATACGACAGATATTGTAAATATGCGCAAGGAACCAAACGAGAATGCGGAGCTGATTGACACGCTTCCGCTGGGAACGGCGTTGACTAGAATTGCCACGACGGCTGATGGATGGAGCAAGCTTGATTACAATAATAAAGAATGCTATGTGAAGAGTGATTATTTATCTACGGAGCCACCGCAGGTACCGGAAGAATCGCAAGAGCCGCAGCAGAGTGCACCGGGAATTGCAGAGGGTACAGAGGTTCTGCTTTCAAATACTGTGAATGTCCGGGCATCTATGAGTGAGACGGCAGATAAGGTAGGAACTGCATTTGCCGGTGAAAAGGTTACAGTAATTATGAGTTACGCAGAAGGCTGGACGAAGGTCAACTGGAACGGAACAACCGGATATGTCAAAACGGAATTCTTAAAATAACATGCAGAAAGGTGAAACAATACGGAGGTCTTAAGACCTCCGTTTTTGGCAGGTGGAAGATGCAAGACACAGGAATACGGATCAACAAATATTTGAGTGAAGCTGGGATTTGTTCCAGACGGGAAGCGGACAGACAGATAGAGGCGGGAAATGTTACAATCAATGGAAAGACCGCCGTAACGGGAGATCGGATTTATGAAGGACAGCAGGTTTGTTATATGGGAAGGCTTGTATCAAAAGAGGAAGAAATGATACTTCTTGCTGTAAATAAACCGGCTGGAATTGTATGTACTGCAGAAAAACGGGAAAGAAATAATATCGTAGATTTTATACATTATCCGAAACGGATTTATCCGGTGGGAAGGCTGGACAAGGATTCCGAGGGACTGATATTGATGACAAATAACGGCGACATTGTCAATAAGATGATGCGTGCGGGAAATATGCACGAGAAGGAGTATATTGTCCGGGTGAACCGGGAGGTGACAGAACGTTTCGTGCATGGGATGGCAAATGGAGTGCCATTAACGGAATTGAACACGACTACAAGAAAATGCCGGGTAGAAAAACTGGGAAAGCACAAATTTCGGATTGTTTTGACCCAAGGCTTAAACCGACAGATTCGCAGAATGTGCGAATATTTTGGTTATCGGGTCGTAGGACTTGAACGGGTACGGATTATGAATATTTGTCTGGGGGATTTGAAGCGCGGAAAATACCGAAACGTAACAGAGGAAGAACAAAAGGAACTGTATGAACTGATACGGGATTCCTCCAATGAAACAGTTCTTCCGAAAACTCAGAATCGAATTTGAAGAGAGCCATATTTGAAAAGATGGAGGACGAAATGGAAGCAAAGGAAAGAATCGAGCAATTAAGAGAGCTGCTAAATTATCACAGCAATCGCTATTACAATATGGATGACCCGGAGATAACCGATCATGAATACGATACAATGATGCAGGAACTAAAGCGGTTGGAAAAAGAAAATCCAGAACTCGTGACGCCGGATTCTCCGACACAGAAGGTTGGAGGAACTACAAAGCGTGAAGCAGGCGTGCAGGTACGCCATAATGTACCGATGCTAAGCCTGCAGGATGTATTTTCAAAGGAAGAAGTGGATGCTTTTGTAGAAGAGATGATAGCTCAGTTGGATTCGCCGGAGTTTGTAGTGGAATATAAAATAGACGGGCTTTCGATGGCGCTTCGATATGAGAACGGCGAATTGGTTCTGGCTGAAACAAGAGGAGACGGCATTAATTTTGGCGAAGATGTGACTGCAAATGCCAGAGTGATTCGGGATGTAAAAAAGAAGTTGAAAGATAAGCCGGAATATCTGGAAATTCGGGGAGAGGTATATATGACCAACGAAGCGTTCGACAAGGTAAATGAAAATCAGGAGCTGCTTGGGAAGAAGACCTTTGCCAACCCCAGAAACTGTGCGGCGGGAACGTTGCGGCAGTTAGACAGCAAGGTGACAAAGGAGCGTAATCTGTCCATGTTCATTTTCAATATCCAGCAGGTGAGAGGGAGGGAATTTGAAACACATACGGAGGGTTACGAATTTTTAAAGAAGCAGGGAATACCGGTAATCGATGGATATAAAGTCTGTCATTCGGCAGAGGAAGTATGGGATGCAGTCGTTAAGATTGGAGAAAACAGAGGAAACCTTCCCTATGATATTGATGGGGCTGTTGTGAAAATCAATCGGATAGCGGATAGGGAACTGCTTGGGAACACCTCTAAGGTTCCGCGATGGGCGGTGGCTTATAAATATCCGCCGGAGGAGAAGGAATCAAAAATACTGGATATTGAACTGTCTGTAGGACGAACCGGAAGAATTACGCCGACTGCGGTATTTGAACCGATTCGTCTCTGCGGAACGACAGTAAGCCGTGCGACGCTTCACAATCAGGACTATATTAACGAGCTTGGCGTTGGAATCGGAGATACGGTCGTGGTATATAAATCGGGAGAAATTATTCCAAAAATAAAGGAAGTCAAAACCGGTAAACGTCTGAAAGGGACAGAAGTTTTTCAGATACCGGGAGTCTGTCCGGTCTGCGGCGCAAAGACACAGAGAGAAAAGGATACTGCAGATATCAAGTGTACCTCGCCAAATTGTCCGGCACAGTTAGAGCGTCACATCATCAATTTTGTGGGCAGGGACGCTATGGATATCAAGGGATTCGGAACCGTATATATCGAAGAACTGGTACGGCTTTCCTACCTAAGGGATATCGCAGACATTTTCTATCTGAAAGAACATCGGGATGAGCTGATTGAACAGGGGATCATCGGAAAAGAAAAGAATACGGATAAGCTCTTAGATGCGATTGAAAAGGCGAAAGAGAATGACGCCTATCAGCTTCTGTGCGGCTTTGGCATTCCAAATGTGGGGAAAGCGGCCGCAAAAAATATCATGCGGCAGTTTGGGACAATTGAAGCATTGATGGAAGCAGATCTGGAAAAGCTTCTTGCGGTAAATGATATTGGTGAAATAAGTGCGGGCTGTATCTTGCAGTTTTTTGCGGATGAAAGAAATCGTGAGATATTAAGCCGTTTGAAAGCAGCAGGAGTAAATATGTCCATGATAGCGGAAGAGGGGACAGACGACGTCTTTGGAGGACTTACCTTTGTAGTGACGGGAACACTTCCGACTATGGGAAGGAAAGAAGCAGCAGAATTTATTGAAAAGCATGGGGGAAAGGTTTCCGGCTCTGTATCGAAAAAGACAAATTACCTGTTGGCAGGTGAGAATGCCGGAAGTAAGCTGACGAAGGCAGCGGAGCTTGGAATCGCTGTGATATCCGAGGAAGAAATGAAACGGATGGCGGAAGGATAGATATTAGTAACAGTGAAGCGGCATTGTTGGACAAAAAGCGGATTGCATGCTATAGTAAATATGTTGCTGCTATACACGGCTTTAGATGCGCATTAGCTGCGCATCCGGAGTGATAAGTAACAATATGTTTATTGAAAAGAAAAGAGGTTATAGATATGCCGATTAAAATTATGAGCGATCTTCCTGCAAAGGAAATTTTAGAAAAAGAGAATATATTTGTTATGGACGAAGGACGTGCAAAGCATCAGGATATCCGTCCCATTGAAATCGGAATCCTGAATTTAATGCCGCTCAAAGAGGAGACGGAGCTGCAGCTTTTGCGCTCGTTATCGAATACGCCGCTGCAGGTGGATGTGACATTTTTAGCGGTAAGCTCCCACCAGTCCAAGAATACCTCGCAGAGCCATTTAAATAAGTTTTATCAGGGTTTTGAGGAGATCGCGCATCGGAATCTGGACGGTCTGATTATTACCGGGGCGCCGGTAGAACAGATGGAATATGAAGAAGTGGATTATTGGGATGAGATTACGAAGATCATGGAGTGGACAAAGACGCATGTAACTTCTACCCTGCATCTTTGCTGGGGGGCTCAGGCGGGACTTTACTACCATTATGGAATCCAAAAACATCCGCTGGATAAGAAGATGTTCGGAATATATGAGCATCATGTGATGAACCGGAAGGTTCCATTGGTGCGGGGCTTTGACGATTATTTTATGGCGCCGCATTCCAGACATACCGAAATCCGCAAAGCTGATATTGAGGCGGCAGAGGATTTGACAATTCTTGCGGAATCTGAGAAAGCGGGAGTATTTCTTGTTATGGACAGCGAGGGACGGAAAATATTTGTCATGGGTCATCCGGAGTATGACAGGATTACGTTGGACAAGGAGTACAAGCGTGACAGAGACAAAGGGCTTCCGATAGAGCTTCCGTTAAATTATTATCCGGAGAATAATCCGGAGAATAAACCGAATCTCCAGTGGCGTTCTCATGGAAATATGCTGTATGCGAATTGGCTGAATTATTATGTATATCAGCAGACGCCATATGAGTTTTTGAATAATGCTGTTATTTTGGGGAAGTAGGCGACTATGAATGTAATGATACATGATTTAGAAAGAGATATTTTCCATTCAACGTTTTCTTTTGAAAGTGAGGATGTGCAGATTATTTCGGATGAGGGCAGTATCAAGAATTGTATCGGCTGTTTTGGCTGCTGGATTAAAACTCCGGGAGAATGTGTGCTCAAAGACGGATATGAAAATATGGGCAGGATACTTTCACAAGCTGATAACGTTATTGTTATCAGCAGATGCTGCTATGGCGGGTACAGCCCGTTTGTTAAAAATGTGTTCGACCGAAGCATATCTTATCTGCTTCCGTTTTTCAAAATAAAGAGAAATGAAACACATCATAGACAGCGGTATCAAAATACTTTTCGGCTTTCTGTATATTTTTATGGAGAGAAAATTTCGGAACAGGAGATGGAAACAGCTCGAAATTTAATCAAAGCAAACAGTATCAATTTTCATGTACCGGAATATGCGGTTTCGTTTTTTGGTTCCTTAAGTCAATTATGCGAAGAGGTAAAAATGCAATGGAAATAACCATAATCAACGGAAGTCCAAAACGGGATAAGAGTACATCAGATCTGCTCATGGAATACTTGATTTCACAAATAAATGATAACAATGAAATTGAATTACATAATATCAAAAATGATACTTTCACAGAAAGGCAATTTGAAAAAGTTCAAAATAGCGATGTGCTTATTTTTGCATTTCCTTTATATGTTGACAGCGTTCCGTCTCATGTATTGAAATTGCTGATTGAATTAGAAAAGCGGAATTTTGCTACAAAAAATATTGTAGTATACTGCGTTATAAATAATGGATTTTTTGAAGGGCATCAAAACCGCATAGCCATTACACAGATGAAGAACTGGTGCAGAAGCTGTGGATTCATATGGGGACAGGCAGTTGGCATTGGTGCGGGTGAAATGCTGCCATTCCTGAAAGATATACCAATGGGGCATGGACCGAACAAAAACATCGGTTCAGCGCTCAAATGTCTTTCTAAGAATATATTAAGCAAAAGTGCAGGACAAGATATACTTGTTTCACCAAATTGGCCTCGCCTGTTATGGAAAATACAATCGTCCTTTTCGGTGTGGTATCCGCGCGCAAAATCGAATGGATTGACACGAAAAGAATTATATCGGAGAATACAATAAATATTGTTATTTCATTAAATGAAGAGACAGTTAAAACAGGAGGTGAATTCCAATGAAAACAGACCGGAATCTGGTAGAAGGTCAGTTAGATATTTTTGAAGCAATGGATCGTGCAGCGGCTGCGGTAGACCGAATGACAGAAGAAACAAAGAACGGGAAAGAGAAAAAAGCGCCAAAGCGGCGGACAGCAGTTGAATCCAAAGATAAGATAAGGGGATATGATATGCATGCCTCTATGCAGAAGACCTTTTTAAATCCGGGAGATGGGGATTTTGCAACAGTGGCTTACATTGATTATCAAATGGTATATTTCAGGGACTGGAATTCGCCTGCATCTTTGAAACGGTTCGAAAATTCAAGGGATGCGGTAGAATATTATATGAAACAACTGGATAAAATCCGGCAGTTACAAGGTGCGGAGGAAACGGGAGAGCATGAGCCGTTTCTGGATGTAGAAGCAGTGGCGGAAAATGAATATGCAGAGTGCAGCTGAACTTGCAGCGATTCATGTTAGGGGATGCTGCTCACATCTGCCTGAGAATTTCCTGAAAATGAGAAAGGAGGCTGCTATGGGGAAAGACATGCGCCTTGCAAATATTTATATTAAAATTCACAACAAATATATGCTGACGATGGATGATTTAAAGTATTTATCGAAGTATGATCCGGAGTGTTTTGAAAAAGCTTGTAAGAATATTGTTTATAAGATGCCGACGACGAAAGACGTTCTGCAGCCGGAGTGTGAGGACAGACAGCAGCCGCAGGAGCCTGCCCCGATGTTTGAGAAACGATTGCCGGATAAAGAGCAGATTGAGGCCATACTGTCTAGAATAAAGCAGATGGAAATGAAAGAACTGCCAATAGAAGATGTCAGTGCGGATACGGTCAAGGAATTGTTGGGAAATCTTTATATGGAAATGCTGTTTCCGCATAATGACAGGCAGAGTTTTTTTAATATGGAGGCTCAAGAGGAACAGCCTGTATTTAACAAAAAAGTATAAAGACGGGCGTAAAGGGGATTGTTGGGATTGATTTCAAAGCGGCTGTCAGGATTTTGTAACAGGAAAGCCGAATGCTGAACTGTTATCAGGAATGCGCATGCAGCGATAAAAATTGTTTTCAAATAATGAATTATCTGCTATAATACACATATAATATCACTTAGGAGGCAGAAAGATGGCTGATGACAGAAAAGTTTTTAAGATAAAAGAAGATACCTTGGGAGAGGTTCGGATTGCGGATGAAGTAGTGGCAATCATTGCAGGACTTGCAGCTACAGAGGTAGAAGGCGTCGCTTCTATGGCAGGAAATATTACAAATGAACTGGTGAGCAAGCTGGGAATGAAGAATTTATCCAAAGGTGTAAAGGTAGAAGTAGGAGAAGAATCCGTTGCGGTTGCTGTGGCATTGAATATTGCATACGGTTATTCCATTCCAAAAGTATCTGCAAAAGTACAGGAGAAGATTAAGACTGCGATAGAGACCATGACCGGACTTGGCGTAGAATGTGTGAATATCAGGATTGCCAGTGTGGACATGAAAAATACGAAATAAGGCTTTTTTAATAATGGGAAATGATGTATAATAAAGGGTGTCTGTAAAGACATCCTTTTTGCGTTTGAATGGGAATCGCAGCAGATAATGCGTACCGCCCATGGCGGAGGGAAGAAAGGAACCAGTATGAATAGAAGAGAACTCAGAGAACAGATTTTTAAGATGTTATTCCGCATTGAATTCCATGAGGAGGCGGCAATAAAAGAGCAGTTTGACTTGTCTTTAAAAGAGACAGAGAAGGCGACGGAAGAGAACCAGAGCTATATGGAAGGAAAGTGTGAGGAAGTGCTGGCGAAATTAAAAGAGATTGATGAAAGCATCAATGCGGCAGCCCGCGGCTGGAAGACCAGCAGAATGGGGAAAGTAGATCTGACCTTGATCCGGCTTGCCGTTTATGAGATAAAATATGAAGAGGACATACCGGTGGGCGTTGCGATCAATGAAGCGGTAGAGCTTGCAAAGAAATATGGTTCAGATGATTCTCCGTCCTTTATCAACGGTGTATTGGCGAAGATTGCATGACAAAGAATATTTATAGTGTAGCGCAGGTTAATAATTATATAAAGAATATGTTTGCTCAGGATTTCATGCTCCACAAGATAAACGTCAGCGGAGAAGTTTCCAATTGCAAATATCATACTTCGGGGCATATTTATTTTACAATTAAGGACGGCGGCAGCGCTTTGAATGCAATTATGTTTGCAGGAAACCGCAGGGGGCTGGCTTTTCCGATGCAAAACGGGGATCATGTGGTGGTAACAGGTTCCATTGAGGTCTATGAGAGGGACGGACGCTATCAGATTTACGCCAGAGAGATCACGAGAGCCGGAATAGGAGATTTATATCTGAAATATGAGGCATTGAAGCAGGAATTGGAAGAGATGGGGATGTTCGCGGAAGAGTACAAGAAGCCCATTCCGGCTTATGCACTGCGTATCGGCGTCGTGACGGCGGCAACCGGAGCGGCAATTCAGGATATCCGCAATATTTCATCCAGAAGGAACCCTTACGTGCAAATCATCCTATATCCCGCTCTGGTACAGGGAGAGGGAGCGGCAAAAAGTATTGTGAATGGGATTCGTGCGCTGGATGCGATGGGACTGGATGTATTGATTGTTGGAAGAGGCGGTGGTTCTATTGAAGATCTCTGGGCGTTTAACGAAGAAATAGTGGCAAGGGCGGTATTTGAATGTGATACGCCGGTCATTTCTGCGGTGGGGCATGAGACGGATACCACGATTATTGATTATGTGGCGGACCGCAGGGCGCCTACGCCATCGGCGGCGGCAGAATTAGCTGTGTTTGATATCCGCTCTTTTGAGGAGAGGATTTTTCGGTATCGGCAGATTTTAAGCCGGAATATGCAGGGGCAGTTCGAAGAGGCAGAGCATCGCAGGGAACAGCTTGCAATGCGTTTGAAATATTTGAGTCCCGGCAATCAGCTGAATCAAAAAAGGCAGTACAGTATACAGCTTGAAGAGCGGCTGAAACAGAGAATGCAGGAGATATACTCGTCCAAAAAGCATCAGTTGAGCATGCTGGCAGGGACATTGGATGGTCTGTCACCGGCAAAAAGGCTTGGACAGGGATATGTCCTTGCAACAGATTCCGGCGGGAAAAGTATACGGGATGTACATCAGATACAGGTCGGCGATAGGATTGACGTACATGTGATAAACGGTACGATACGGGCTGTGGCAGAAGAAATATCGGAAGCGGAAAGGATTAGGCATGAGTGAAAAAAATACAAAAAAAGAAGAATCCTTAGAAGAAGGATTTGCACAGATAGAGACAATGATTGCACAGTTGGAGCAGACGGATATTTCTTTGGAGGACGCCTTTCACATCTATGAAAAGGGAATGAAAAAGCTGAAAGAGTGCAATGATAAAATAGAGCGGGTTGAAAAACAAATGCTTATGTTAAATGAACAAGGGGAATTGGAGACTTTATAGGAGATTGGGATGGAGATAAAGGATGAAATTGCCCGTAGGGCCAAGGAGATAGAGACAATCATAGCAAAATATCTGCCGAAAGAGAGCGGATATCAGAAGACAGTCATTGAAGCAATGAATTACAGCATACTGGCGGGAGGAAAACGTCTGCGTCCGATGCTGATGCAGGAGACATACCGGATGTTTGGCGGGAAGTCGGATGTGATAGAGCCGTTTTTAGCTGCAATCGAAATGATTCATACTTATTCATTGATTCATGACGATCTGCCGGCGATGGACAATGATGAATACCGCAGGGGAAGAAAAACGACGCATGTGGTCTATGGAGAGGCAATGGGAATTCTTGCAGGGGACGGTCTGTTAAATTATGCTTTTGAGACGGCTATACTTGCCATACAGAAGGAGCCGCAGAATGCGAATGTCCCAAAAGCGCTGGCTGTACTTGCAAAGAAAGCGGGAATTTACGGTATGATCGGCGGACAGACGGTGGATATTGAGACGGATCAGTCAAAAGAAGTCACAAGGGAGCAGCTGGACTTTATTTACCGGCTGAAGACGAGTGCATTAATCGAGGCGTCTATGCTGATAGGGGCGATTCTTGCAGGCGCTACAAAGAATGAGCAGAATGAAATGGAGCAGATTGCGACAAAGATAGGATTGGCATTTCAGATACAGGATGATATTTTGGATGTGACCAGTACCACGGAGACGCTGGGCAAGCCGGTGGGCAGTGACGAGAAGAACCAGAAAGCTACCTATGTGACATATGAGGGTATCGATAAGGCGAAGGCGGACGTGGAACGCCTGTCAAAAGAAGCGGTTGAAAAGATGAACGGACTGGTAGTAAGGAATGAATTTCTGACGGAGCTGTTGCTTTCTTTAATACATAGAGAGAAGTAGAGGTACCTGTATGGTATTAGAAAAGATTGAACGGGAAAACGATATAAAGAAGATTGCACCCGAGGATTACGGCATTCTGGCAGACGAAATCCGTGAATTTCTGATTGAGAAAATTTCGGTAAATGGCGGGCATCTTGCATCGAACTTAGGAGTGGTGGAGCTTACGATGGCGCTGCACCTTTCTTTTGATTTGCCCAAAGATAAGATTATCTGGGACGTTGGACACCAGTCCTATACCCATAAATTACTGACCGGCCGTAAAGCAGGCTTTGAGGAGCTGCGGAAATTCGGTGGGATGAGCGGCTTTCCGAAGCGGTATGAAAGCGACTGCGACAGCTTTGACACGGGGCACAGTTCTACTTCCGTATCGGCAGGCCTTGGCTATGCGATGGCAAGACAGATTACGGGGGAGGATTATAAGGTGATATCGGTCATCGGTGACGGTGCGCTGACAGGTGGGATGGCGTTTGAGGCAATGAATAATGTCTCTAAGCTGGATTCGAATTTTATTATGGTATTGAATGACAATAATATGTCTATTTCGGAAAATGTGGGCGGGTTATCAAGGTATCTGTCGGGACTTCGCACGGCAGAATCCTATCAGGAACTGAAAAGCGGAATTACCAATTCGCTCAGTAATATTCCTGTCTATGGAAATCGCATCGTGGAGCGGATCCGGAGAACAAAAAGCGGTCTAAAGCAGCTTGTGATACCGGGGATGTATTTTGAGAACATGGGAATCATCTATTTAGGACCGGTAGACGGACATGATATTCCTTCTATGATAAAAGTATTTAAAGAGGCGTCTAAGGTGGAGGGAGCGGTACTGGTACATGTTATGACAGAGAAGGGCAAGGGCTATGCGCCTGCGGAACGCCATCCCGCAAGATTCCATGGAACGGAGCCTTTTTGTATTGATACGGGACTTCCTATAACCAGACGTATGAAGGCGAACTATACAGATATTTTTTCCACTGTCATGCGTAAGTTGGGAGACAGGGATGAAAAAGTTGTGGCGGTGACGGCTGCGATGGCGGACGGGACGGGATTGAAGCGTTTCCGTAACATGTTCCCGGAGCGTTTCTTTGACGTGGGAATCGCGGAGGAACATGCGGTGACCTTTGCGGCGGGACTTGCAGCGGCAGGCTTAAAGCCGATTGTGGCGGTCTATTCCTCCTTTTTGCAGCGCGCCTATGACCAGATACTGCACGACGTCTGTATCCAGAATCTTCCGGTCGTATTTGCGGTTGACCGTGCCGGACTGGTGGGCAGTGACGGAGAGACGCATCAGGGAATCTTTGATATTTCCTATCTTTCGATTATTCCAAATATGACGATTCTGGCTCCGAAGAATAAATGGGAGCTTTCAGATATGATTAAATATGCGGTAAATTTCAATGCTCCGATAGCCGTCCGTTATCCAAGAGGCGAGGCATACGAAGGATTGAAGGAATTCCGTGAGCCAATTGTGCATGGCAGGAGTGAGATTCTTTATAAGGAAGAAGAAATCGCATTGGTTGCGTTAGGAAGCATGGTAAAGACAGCCGCAGCGGTTCGGGAACATCTGAAAGAGCAGGGACATAAGGTGACATTGGTAAATGCCCGTTTTGCAAAACCGCTGGATGGAGAATTGCTGAGAAATCTTACCAGACGGCATTCTTTGATTGTCACTTTGGAAGAGAATGTTTTTCACGGCGGATTTGGCGAAATGGTACAGGATTTTTACCAGAGAGAGAAGAGACCGGCAAAAGTAGTCGTCATTGCCATACCAGATACGTACGTGGAGCATGGAAATGTAAACATTTTAAGACATGAAGTGGGGATTGATGAAGAATCCATTCTTGAGGTGATTGGAGAAAATATATGAAAGAACGATTAGATGTACTTCTTGTTTCAAGGGGACTTGCTCCTTCCAGAGAGAAGGCAAAAGCCATGATTATGGAAGGGAATGTATTTGTAGATGGACAACGGGAGGATAAGGCAGGCTCCACCTTTGGAGAACAGGCAAAAATCGAAGTAAAGGGCAATACCTTAAAGTATGTCAGCCGCGGCGGTCTGAAATTAGAGAAGGCTATGGCGCATTTTGATATTCATTTAAAGGATTTCATCTGCATGGATATCGGCGCTTCTACGGGCGGTTTTACCGACTGTATGCTGCAGAACGGAGCGAAGAAGGTCTATGCGGTAGATGTTGGATATGGGCAGTTTGCATGGAAGCTCCGCACAGACGGGCGGGTAGTCTGCATGGAGAAGACCAACATACGTTATGTGACGCCGGAGGATATCGAAGACGTACTGGATTTCGCTTCCGTAGACGTTTCCTTTATATCTCTTACAAAAGTCCTGATTCCCGCAAGGGAGCTGCTTTCCGAGAAAGGGGAAATGGTCTGTCTGATCAAACCGCAATTTGAAGCAGGCAAAGAAAAGGTTGGAAAAAAGGGCGTAGTCAGAGATAAGTCGGTACACCGGGAAGTGATTGAAAAAGTGATAGATTTTGCAAAGGCAGAAGGATTTCGGGTGTTGAATCTGGAATATTCCCCAATCAAGGGTCCGGAGGGAAACATCGAGTATCTGATACACCTGCAGAAGGGGCTGGAAGGGAAGAAAGAGGAGGATGTGGATGTAACTGCCGTCGTAGAAGCGGCGCATGCATCTCTATAAAGAATGAATCATTTTTTTATCATAACGAATGCATTAAAAGATAAAGAACTGCATGTAACGAAAAAAATAATTGCGTACATAAGTGAAAAGGGCGGAGCAGCCTCCTATGCAGCCAGCGTAGATGCAAAAGGCAGCCATATGATTTTAAAGAAGGATGTGCCGAAGGGGACGGAATGTATCCTTGTCATTGGAGGAGACGGAACACTGATTCGTGCAGCAAGGGACACGGGGGATTTGGGAATTCCGCTGATCGGTGTAAATCTCGGCAAGCTGGGATATCTGTGCGAGTTGGAGGAGAATACGATTTCCTGGGCGATTGATGAATTATTTGCCAATCATTATACGGTAGAAGACCGGATGATGCTTGGGGGATATGCGCTCAAAAAGCAGCATACGACAGAGGAGCATACGGCATTGAATGACATTGTTATCCATAGAGCCGGTGCGCTGCAGATCGTAAATCTGAATGTATCCGTCAATGGAGAATATCTTTGCTCGTTCAAGGCGGACGGTATTATTCTTGCTACGCCTACCGGCTCCACCGGATATAATATGTCGGCGGGAGGGCCGATTGTGGAACCGCAGGCAAGGATGATTTTGATGACGCCGATCAATTCCCATACCCTCAATTCCAGAAGCATTGTAATCAATCCTGAGGATGAGGTGACAATTGAGCTGGGAATGAGAAGAAGTGAGAAAGACGAACAGGTCGTAGTCAGCTTTGACGGGGATTATGAGGTGAAGCTGGAAGTAGGCGATAAGATTGTAGTGCATCAGGCAAAGGATTCCGCAAAAATTTTAAAAATCAGCAAAATCAGTTTTTTGGAAATATTGAGAAAGAAGATGCAGACCTATACGTAAGATGCGCAGGAGAGGAGAAAAGTATGAAGACGAGCAGACATGCGAAGATTCTGGAATTGATAAAAAAGAATGACATCGGTACGCAGGAAGAGCTTTCTGAGCGTTTGGAGCAGGAAGGATATCAGGTGACGCAGGCAACGGTTTCGAGGGATATCCGGGAGTTAAAGCTTACGAAGGTGGCGTTGGATAATGGCAAGCAAAAGTATGCGGTCTTGCCGGAAACGAATCAGGACATGACGCAGAAATTTGTCCGGGTATTTAGAGACGGGTTTATTTCTATGGATATGGCGCAGAATATTCTTGTTATCAAAACGGTATCCGGGATGGCGATGGCAGTTGCGGCGGCGTTAGATGCAATGGACTGCCATGAAATCGTAGGGAGCATTGCGGGAGACGATACGATTATGTGCGCAGTCCGAACGGTAGAGGATACGATTGCATTGATGGGAAGATTACGGAAGATTGTAGAAGAATAGTTTAAGCTCACGATTCGCAAGCGAATCCTGAGAAGACAAGGAAAGCTCACGATTCGCAAGCGAATCCTGAGAAGTTAAGGAAAGGCGAGTATATGTTACGAAATCTGCATGTAAGAAATCTGGCGTTGATTGAAGAGGCAGAGGTAGATTTTTCATCAGGATTAAATATTCTGACCGGCGAAACGGGAGCCGGTAAATCCATTATTATCGGTTCCATTAATCTGGCGCTGGGTGAGAAAATTGTAAAAGAGATGGTGCGGGAAAACGAGAAGCCGGCACTGGTAGAGCTGATCTTTGAAGTGGAAGACGAGCAGGTGCGGCAACAGCTTCTGGCAATGGAGATTGTTACGGAAGAAAACGAAGTGATTATGAGCAGAAAGATTTCAGGGGGAAGAAGTGTAGCGCGTATCAACGGAGAGAGCGTTCCTATTTCTAAGATGAAAGAAGTGGCGTCCCTGTTGATTGATATTCATGGACAGCATGAGCACCAGTCCCTGCTGAGGAAAAAGAAGCATTTGGAAATTCTGGATGACTATGCCAAAGAAGCCTTGAACGAACACAAGGAGAAGCTGAAGGAGAATTATAGCATCTATCAGAAGCTGAAAAAAGAACTGGAAGAATTCTCCTTGGATGAAGAGGCAAGAATGCGGGAACTTTCTTTATTAGAGTATGAGGTTCACGAGATTGAGGAAGCCTCCTTAAAGCCCGGTGAGGATGAGCGGTTAGAAACGGATTACCGCCGTATGTCCCACGGCAGGAAGATTATGGAAGCTCTGAGCATATCACAGGATTTGACAGCGTCTATGTCGGAGGGTGCCAGTGAGCGCATAGGAAGAGCGCTGAGGGAGTTGGGCAGCGTGTCGGATTATGACGAGCGTGTTTTGACGCTTGTCGGAGAATTAACGGAGATTGATAATCTTTTAAATGATTTTAACAGGGAGCTTGCGGACTATATCACAGATGCGGAATTTGACGAAGAGACTTTTTTGGAGACAGAGAGACGGCTGGACGAAGTCAACCATTTAAAAGCAAAATATGGAAATACAATCGAAAAGGTCTTAGAGGAATGCACCGCAAAGCAAAAACGGATCGAGAAGCTGCAGGACTATGATACCTATCGGAAAGAAGTAAATGATAGGATGGAGAAGATACAAAAGACAATGGAAAAGCTCTGTGATAAAGTTTCCAATATCCGTAAAAAGTATGCAAAAAAGCTGACAGAGCAGGTAGAAGCAGCTCTGGTGGACTTGAATTTCTTGGACGTACATTTTACAATGGAATTTGAAACGCTTACCGACTATACGGCAAACGGCAGGGACGATGCGGAGTTTTTGATTTCGACAAATCCGGGTGAGCCGCCGAAGCCCTTGGGCAAAGTGGCGTCCGGTGGAGAACTGTCCAGAATCATGTTGGCATTGAAAACGGTACTGGCAGAAAATGACAAGATCGGAACCTTAATTTTTGATGAAATTGATACCGGAATCAGCGGAAGGACAGCACAGGCAGTATCTGAGAAAATGAATGTCATTGGAAAGGGGCATCAGGTAATCTGTATCACGCATCTGCCTCAGATCGCGGCGATGGCAGACAGTCATTATCAAATTGCAAAAGAAGTGGTGGGCAAAAATACCGTTTCATCCATTCGCAGACTTACAGAAGAGGAGAGCATTACAGAACTTGCAAGAATGCTCGGCGGAGTAAAAATAACGGATACTGTATTAGAAAGCGCAAAAGAAATGAAATCTTTGGCACAAAATACTAAAAATTCTTAGATTGAAAATGGCAGATTGTTACATACTAAAAGGAGATACGGTTTGTATCTCTTTTTTGTTATGCACGATTATTATTAAAAAACTAAGGAGGCGTATGGGCTTGAAAAAGAAAATACATTTATTCCGGTGGTTTCAAAAAAAAGCTCCGAGATTCATGGGAGCGGCAATGGTGGGAGTGATTGCATTTGCATACATTACTCTGGTTTCGTCCATTCCGGATAAGGTATATATCAATCAGAGCGGGGAGGAGATTAACCTTCCGCTGCCAGTAGTATTTACGGAAAACAGCGGAGAAACGAGGGAGACTTCCGGCAATATCAGTTCTTACCGAAATGGCTCAAGAGATGATGTCCAGATTGAAAATAACAGTCTGACCTATAGCTGTAAGCTGTTTGGTTTCATTCCTATCAAGGAAGTGAATGCACAGGTTGTAGAGGAGAGAAGTATCCTGCCTGGCGGCATTCCGGTTGGAATTTATGTGGAAACGGATGGAGTCTTGGTAATCGGTACAGGAAATGTGACAAATCTTCATGGAGATGTTGTATCACCGTCTGAGAATTTAGTGAAAAGCGGAGATTATATCCGGGAAGTAAATGGAATCGTGATTGAAAGCAAAGAACAGTTGATTGAGAGCGTAGACAACTGTGAGGGAAAAAGAATTATTTTAAAGATTTTAAGAGAAGGTGAGCTGATAGAGGTTGCAGTGGAGCCGGTCGAAAGCGAAGAAGGCGGCTATAAAATTGGTCTGTGGGTCAGGGATGATCTGGCTGGAATTGGAACGCTGACGTATGTAACGGAGAAAATGGAATATGGCGCATTGGGACACGGAGTCAGCGATGCGGATACGGGAACCATGCTGAGCTTGAAATCGGGACTTTTGTTTGAGAGCAGCATCGTGGGAGTCGTAAAGGGAGAAAGCGGTACGCCGGGAGAACTGACTGGGGTCATCAATTACGGTGAAGAATGTCTGGGCAGCATTGATAAAAATACGAGTGCCGGAATATATGGAAGCCTGCAGGGAATGACAGATGCGCTAAGGCAAGCCGAGCGTGTTCCGGTCGGGTATAAGCAGGAAATTGAAATGGGCCAGGCAGAAATCTTAAGTTCGGTAGACGGCGAAGTAAAGCGTTATGCTATCAATATTACGGAGGTGGATTACCAGAGGGATGAAGAATATCGGGAAATCATGTTTGAGGTGACAGATGAAGAACTTTTAGAGAAAACGGGCGGAATTGTTCAGGGGATGTCTGGTTCCCCGATTTTACAGAATGGAAAAATCATCGGAGCAGTGACCCATGTCTTTATACAGAATTCCAAAAAGGGCTATGGAATATTTATAGAAGACATGTTGGAAAACAATTTGTGAGTTAACGACAATATTCGACAAAATATTGTCCGGCCAAACCAGTATGATACGAAGTGCACGAAACAAGTATTTTCGAGTAGAATGTGTATTGCTTTAATTCGAAAAAGGTTGTAGGATGTCATTATGGGACAAAAGAAGTCTTTTCGTATGATAAGAAGCAACAATTGAAAACATCAGGAGGTTAGCATGGAGAAGTTGAGTGTGGCAATTGCGGATGATAATGAACGAATGGTACGGCTTTTAGGAGAAATCGTCAAAAGTGACGGAGAATTACAGGTGGTAGGCACTGCGAAAGATGGAGAAGAAGCATACGAAATCATAAAAAAGAAAGAACCGGATGTTGTTTTGCTGGATATTGTCATGCCGAAGTTAGACGGACTTGGTGTTCTGAATAAAGTAAATAACGATAAGGGAATTAAGAAGCAGCCTGCGTTTATTATGATAAGTGCAATCGGTCAGGAGAAAATTACGGAAGACGCTTTTGAGCTTGGGGCAGAATATTTTATTATGAAGCCCTTTGATAATGATATGGTAATCAATCGGATCAAGCGTGTCAGAGACAGGAATGAGGTGAAGAAAGAGCAGGCGCGAAAGGTGAATGCCTACGAAAAATCCAGAGAACAGTTGGAATTGAATCTGGAGAGTGAAGTGACAAATATTATACATGAAATTGGTGTTCCTGCACATATTAAGGGATATCAGTATTTAAGAGAGGCTATTATCATGTCAGTAAATGACATTGATATGTTGAATTCTATTACCAAGATTTTATATCCTACAATTGCCAAGAAGTATCAGACGACTTCAAGCCGTGTGGAGCGTGCAATCCGCCATGCAATTGAAGTGGCATGGAGCAGAGGCAAGATGGACACGATAGATGCGCTTTTTGGTTATACAATCAATAACGGAAAGGGAAAACCGACGAATTCAGAGTTCATTGCTTTAATTGCGGATAAGATAAGACTGGAATATAAGATGAATCTGTAAAATTTTCTTCCATAACCCTTGATATTGTTGTATAATGACTTTAGATATATATGTAAATGAGTGTTGGATTCTGGGTAATGTGTGTATATCCGGTATCAGATCAGGGTTATTATTGGGAGATTTAGTATGAAGAAAATTTTATTTGTAACATCAGAGGCAGTTCCGTATATTAAGACTGGCGGACTGGCAGATGTAGCCGGTGCACTGCCGAAATATTTTGATAAGAAGAAGTATGATGTACGGGTAATTTTACCGAAATATCTGTGTATCCCGGAGGAATGGAAAGAAAAGATGAAATTTGAGTCGCATTTCTATCTGGATCTGGGATGGAGAAAGCAGTATGTGGGGATTTTTTCGACACAGTACGAAGGAATTATTTACTATTTGCTTGATAATGAATTCTACTTTGCAGGGGAAGGACCTTACAATAATATTTATGAGGATGTAGAGAAGTTTGCATTCTTTTCGAAAGCAGTAATTGAAGCGCTGCCGTTTGTAGATTTTTGTCCGGATATTGTACATTGCCATGACTGGCAGACGGGACTAATATCCGTTTATTTGAATACGCTTTATAAGGACAAGGCGTATTACCAGAATATGCGTACCGTCTATACGATACATAATATGAAGTTCCAGGGACGGTGGAAGCTCAAAGCAGTCAAGGATATCACCGGACTCCCGGAAGAGCTGTTTACGCCGAAGATATTGGAATCCTATGGAGAATCCAATTACCTGAAGGGAGGCGTGCTCTATTCGGATATCGTTACGACGGTCAGTGAGACATATGCCCGTGAGATTACGACAGTCGGCGGCGGAGAAGGTCTGGACGGGGTAATGCTGCAATGCAGGGACAAACTGTATGGCATTGTAAATGGAATAGACTATGAGGAATATAATCCACAGACGGATGATAAGATATCCTATCGCTATAGTGAGAAGGATTTTGTCAATGGAAAGTCGAAAAATAAACAGGCGTTACAGCGGAAGCTTGGATTAGAGTGCGATGATAGCGTCATGTTAATCGGAATCGTATCAAGAATGACGGAGCAAAAGGGCTTCGCATTGGTGGAATATATGATGGATTCCCTGCTATGCGATGGCAGAATGCAGTTTGTCGTGCTCGGGACCGGAGAGGAACGATACGAGAGCATGTTCCAGTATTTTGCCGGGAAATATCCTAAGAGTATTTCTGCAAATAACCGTTATTCGGAAGAGCTGGCACATAAGATATATGCTTCCTGTGATGCATTTTTGATGCCGTCTCAGTTCGAACCTTGCGGTCTGAGCCAGCTTATCAGCTTCCGGTATGGGACAGTGCCGATTGTCAGGGAGACTGGAGGTCTGAAGGATACGGTGATTGCTTATAATGAATATGAACATATCGGTACAGGATTTAGCTTTGCAAACTATAATGCGCATGAGATGAGAGATACGATTCTGTATGCATTAAACATCTTCCGTAATCACAGGGCGGAATGGAATCAGATTGCGGCAAGGGGAATGAAGCAGGATTATTCATGGACTTCTTCTGCTAAGAAGTATGAGCAGCTTTATGATTCCTTGTGCAAGTAGAATCTGTAATAGGTTCGGATATAATTTGGATACTTTGTTCCTGCAAGGAATAATAATAGACATGGTCTGAGAGGACATCTTCCCGGGAGAGCTGGGTTTGGTTGACTTCTTGGACCATTTTGTTTAGTTCTGCCGGATTAAACTGCTGATTGGCGGGAAACAGAAGAACCTCATGGATGCTGCTGGGCAAAATGTAAAAATCATTGTTTTTGGTAATAGAAAAATTTTTTAGGATTCTGGCGTCGAGAATAGCGGCTGCACCATAGAGTTTTTCGGAATTAGTAAGAACATATAAGGGGGAAGGTGTAAAGGAATTGCTGTCAATGAAGTCAGGAGCGAATTCCTGAAGAAGCGAGTTCATATCGATCAGCTTGGGCGGCATAAGTCTTGGCGTATTATAAGCAGCTTGTTGGTGCAGCATGTCAGGAGTTACATTCCAGAGGGAAAGGTGCTGGTTTCGTATCAGAATGGTTGCGCTTCCAACATCATTGGTGGAAACAAGGCAATAGAATACGATTGCTAGATCCAGAAATTTAATATGCGGGATTTCCTGTAAAAGCTCTTTGTTCTGGCTTGCATTGATAAGCTTATATAAGATTCTACCGGAGACGTTTTCGTATTCTGTAAAAAATCGGACGTCTATATTTTCCGTTAGCTTATTGCTCTGGTAAGTGTCGAGCAGCAGCCGTAAAACGCTTTCAATATCTGCACCGTTTTTTAATTTGTCGTAATAGTAGTTTAGATACAGGCTGGGAGTAGCATTGCAGCCAGATTCTAAAATCAGCAGACCGTCAAAAGTAACGTGATTGTTTTTGATTACCGGTTGAATAGAAATTTTGACAGAATGTCCCAGTTGTTCCTTGAAATAAGAGAGTACAAGCTGTTTGAATTCGGAATAAGTCATAGTTTACCTCCTGTGAAATAAATGAGTTGTTTCAGAAAATACAATGTAAAGCGTTGTGCTCTGAATAAAAAAGAATTGTATTGAATGGGAAAATAATCAATGATAAAAAAGAAATCCACGCCATAGATGCGGCGTGGATTTAACATATCATGTAGAAAACATAAAATCAAGTAAAAATGCGATTCTTTAGAAAAAGTTTATATTTGAATAGATTAATCGGATTTCAGTTTCTTCCATAAATCGTTATAAAGTGTAATCGCATCACTGTCCAGACAGTCAAGCACCTCACAGTTATCCAGCACTTCCTTCGGCGGGAAGATGGTAGTATCCTGCTGGGTTTCCTCGTCCAGCGCATTAAAGACTGCGGTATTTGGAGTCGCATAGTACACATATTCAAAATTCTTCATTGCCATGTCCTCACGGCATAAAAAGTCTAAGAATTTTTCTGCATTCTCCTGATTTTTACAGGTCTTGGGCATGAACCAAGAGTCAATCCACATGTTGGAGCCCTCTTTTGGAACAGCGTAGTCAAGGTCGTCGTTAAAGGTTTGGGCAGCGGCAGCTTCTCCGGAGTAAACAAGCGCCATAGCTGCATTTCCGGCAACCATTTCATCCTCGGATTCATCGACAAAATAGGCATATACCATCGGCTTTTGCTCAATCAGCATATCCAAAGCTTCATTAAGCTGGTTTTCGTCAGTCGCATTCAAGGAATATCCAAGGCGTTTTAACGGTACCATAAAGGAATCGCGGACCGAGTTTTCCATGATAATCTGACCGGAATATTTTTCATCCCACAAAACATCCCAAGTGTCCACCTCGGAAGCGTCTACCATCGTGGTGTTGTAGAGGATGCCGACAGTTCCAAAGAAGTATGGCATGGAATATTTGTTCTCCGGGTCAAAGGCTCTGGAAAATTCAAAATAGGATTTATCCAGATTTTCTACACCGGGAATGTTGTCAAAATTCATCGGGATGACTTCGTCTTCTTCAATTAATTTCTGAATCATGTAGTCGGAGGTGCAGATAAGGTCGTAATCAATAGAGCCTGCTTTGTATTTGGTGTACATCTCTTCCGGGCTTTCATATTCTTCATATTGTACAGTGATGCCGGTCTCTTCTTCAAACGCGTCCAAAACATCGGGATCGACATATTTTCCGTAATTTAAGACTACCAGCGAGTTGTCAGAAGAGGCAGAACCACAGCCATTAAAAACAGCGGCCAGTGTCAAGGCGGCCAGAGCCAGTAATAATTTGTTTTTCATTGTTTACTTCCTTTCTATGTGCACCGTCTGCTTATTTTCTCTGGAGCGGTAATTCATCAGAAGAAGCAGAATCAGCGCAATTAAAAATAGTATTGTAGATAACGCATACATTTCCGGTTTGATACCTTTGCGGAGCTCGGTATAAATCATAGTTGAAAGCGTATTGATACCCGCGCCCTTTGTAAAATAAGTGATGGAAAAGTCGTCTAAGGACATTGTGACCGCCATCAGAAATCCGGAAAAGACGCCGGGACGGATATCCGGCCATACGATTTTATAAAAGGCGTACAAGGGAGTTGCGCCTAAGTCTAATGCAGCTTCGTAAGTATTGGGGGACAATCCGTTCAATTTGGGCAGAACATTTAAGATTACATAAGGAATGTTAAATGTTATGTGCGCCAAAAGGACGGTGGACATTCCCAGTTTGGTAAATTTCACAAAGAGAAGCATCAGCGAAATTCCGGTTACGATATCCGCATTTAGAAGGGGGATATTGGTAGCTCCCAGCATTATCGCTTTTCCCTTTTTCTTCATAGCGCTGATTCCGATTGCCGCCAGCGTCCCGATGATGGTCGATATAACAGCCGATACCAGAGTGATGAAAATCGTTGTATAGAATGCGTTCATAATACGGTCGCTCTGGAACAGTTTCATATACCAGTCAAAGGTGAAGCCGCCCCAGCTTACCCTTGACTTGGAATTGTTAAAGGACAGCACAATCAGTACGGCAATCGGAAGATATAAAAATAAAAAAATTAAAATCAGATAAATCCGTTCAATACTTTTTTTTACCATACGGCAGCGCCCTCCGTTTCTTTGCTGTGTGAGTTCATAAATGCCATGCTTGCAATGACAAATATCATCAGGACGATAGAAAGCCCGGAGCCTAAGTTCCAGTTCATGCCCTTGATAAAGGACTGCTCAATGACATTGCCGATTAAAAGCACTTTGCCGCCGCCCAAGAGATCGGAGATGACAAAGGAGGTAAGCGCAGGGACAAATACCATAATAATACCGCTGATAACCCCCGGCATGGTCAGGGGAACAATAATACGGAAAAAAACGATTCCGTTGTTTGCGCCTAAATCCCTTGCTGCCTCAATGACATCTTTGCGGATTTTTACCATAGAGTTATAAATCGGTAAAATCATAAAGGGAAGGAAGTCGTATACCATGCCAAAGACAACGGCAGTCGGAGTGTTCAAAATCTGAATTCCGCCGAATCCCAGCGTCTGCAAAATGGAGTTAATAATTCCGTTGTTGGATAAAAGCATCTGCCATGCTAAGATACGCAGCATGAAGTTCATCCACATGGGAAGCACGAAGATGAAGACGACAAAACTCTGCTTCTTAATCTTTAGTCCGTTTAAAATCATTGCAAGCGGATAGGAGAGCAGCAGACAGATAACAGTACATTCTAATGCAAGCCGAAGGGATAACAGCAGCGCCTTGAAATGAATCGGCTCTGCAATGGCAGTTACATTTTGAAGGGTTAATGCTCCGTCAGCATTGGTAAATGCGTAGTATAATATCATCAATATCGGAAGAACCGTAAATCCAATCACCCATACGATGTAAGGACCGGCAAAAAGCTTTCTAAATTTATTCATTTGTATCCACCGCCTTTTCATCACTGGATTCCGGCTTGTGCATAATCTGGATATTGAACGGAATGACCTTCAAGCCGACATGCGCACCGACAGAAAAGAATTTTGTCGTATGGATCAGCCATTCAAATCCATTTGCTATTACTTCAATTTCATAATGGACGCCTTTGAAGATAACAGAAGTAATATCACCCGCCATAAAGCCTTCAGACGGCTCGACCAGTTCAATATCTTCAGGACGGATGACCACGTCTACAGGCTGGTTATGTCCAAAGCCTACGTCCTCACAGGCATGCCGAATGCCGAGGAAGCTGACCAATCGATCTTCAAGCATTACGCCGTCAATGATATTGCTGTCTCCGATAAAATCGGCAACAAAAGCATTGCAGGGCTCATTGTAGATATCTTCCGGAGAGCCGATCTGCTGGATATAACCTTGATTCATAACTGCGATCGTATCCGACATGGTAAGGGCTTCCTCCTGATCATGGGTCACGTAGATAAAGGTGATTCCCAGTTCATTTTTCAGACGTATCAATTCGTACTGCATATCCTGTCGGAGCTTTAAGTCAAGAGCTCCAAGAGGTTCATCTAAAAGAAGAACCTTAGGCTCATTTACAATAGCCCTTGCAATGGCGATACGCTGCTGCTGACCGCCGCTTAAGGAATCTACGGAACGGTTTTCGAAGCCGTCCAGATTGACCAGCTTTAAGGCGTATTTTACCTTGTCGTTAATATATGCTTTGCTCTTTTTGCTGATTTTTAAACCAAATGCGATGTTTTCCGCAATAGTCATATGAGAAAAAAGAGCATATTTCTGGAATACGGTATTTACCTTCCGCTCATTTGGAGCAAGATCTGTAATATCCTTGCCGTCAAAGAGAATCCGCCCGGAATCCGGTGTCTCAAAGCCGCCGATTAATCGGAGTGTCGTGGTCTTGCCGCAGCCGGAAGGACCAAGTAAAGTCAGGAACTTATTCTCATTAAAGTAAATATTTAAATCATCTAAAATCTGCGTTCCGTTATAGGACTTATTTATGTTCTGTAATTCAATTAATTTTTTTCCCATTGTATGCCTCCTAAAAACTTGGCGGAGTGGTGACCCAGATTAAAACGGCGTCACCTTTACCGTGATTTTCAATATGATGCTTTTTGCCGGATTTCAGATAAAAGGATTCGCCTTGTTTGGCATTGTAGGTCTTCGTTCCGTAATAAATCCGAATACTCCCCTTTAAGACATAACCAAATTCTTCCCCTTCATGAGGCATATAGATATCGGAAATTCCACCGGGTTTTAGGGTCAGCCGTACCGGCTCCATGGAATCCTTTTGCGCATTCGGAACCAGCCATTCAATCAGGCTGTGCTGTTCTTCGCTTTCTTTTTCAAAATAATCCTCATGTTTAAATACAATTTGTTCCGGTTCCCCGTCCGCAAAGAATTCTGCGGGAGTGGTGCCGAGTATCTGTATCACATCTAAGAGCGTTCCAACAGACGGAGAGGTAAGATTTCGTTCTAATTGGGAAATAAACCCTTTGGATAATTCTAACCGGTCTGCGAGTTCCTGCTGGGTCAGACCGTAAAAAATACGAAGCTCTTTGATTCTGTGTCCGATATCCATGCTATTTGTCCTTTCCGTATGTTTCAAATCGTCCTTTTTCCAAGGAAGAAAAATAGAACTAATAATTGATTCAAAGTTTAATAATAATAAACACGCTAGACAGTATTATGAAAAATTTATATAGAAATGTCAATAGTTTTTTTCACAAAATTTCAAATATTTTTGGAGAGGGAAGGAGGAGCCGGAAATATCGAAAGAATCTGCTGGATTCCGCCTGAAATCCAGCATGTTGTATTACTATGTGCCTGTACAGTATGCGCAGCTGTAAGTCTGGAAGTAAAACTTCCAAATCTATCTGGTGTGGGAAGCACGCCAGAAAGAAGAAAAGATGGAAAAAAGGAGGAAAAATATGGCAAATACAATTGAGCAATCGAATGAGCTGGCACAGTCTATGTGTGTCAGTGGCTACCGTTATCTTTATGGAGCAAAAGACCAGAGTTATACAATGGAACTGGTAAATCAGCTTTCGTCAGCATATCAGGATAAGATTGACAGGGCGGATGCATTGAAGCATGCTGATAAGGGGTATATGGCGGTTGACAGTTCTGGCTTTGTCTGCAAAGTATTGGGAATAGCCAATAAGAGTTCTTCGCAGCTTGAAAGTATGGCAGTAAAACAAATTGAACCGTTATAATGACAATCGGGCAGTCACGATTGAAGTAGCAAACGACGGCGGCGCCGAAACCGGGTGGCACATTTCGGATGCAGCCTATAAATCGCTTATCAACCTCTGCGTTGACATTTGCCGGCGTAACGGTATTGAAGAATTGAAGTGGCAGGGGAATAAGTCATTGATCGGTCAGGTGGATAAGCAGAATATGACTGTTCATCGCTGGTTTGCAAACAAGGCTTGTCCGGGCGATTATCTATATAATCTGCATGGACAGATTGCGGCAGAGGTCAATGCAACATTAAAGGGCGGTCGGAGCGAGAAGATATGACCTTTGCTGAATGATTTATTGTAACAATGTTGTAACAATTATTGTACTGATAGAATAAGAGGTATAACTAAAAAATCCAGTAAAACCAAGGCAGATGCCTGACTTTACTGGATTTTTGCTTAAGCCGATAATCGGATTCGAACCGATGACCCCTTCATTACGAGTGAAGTGCACTACCTACTGTGCTATATCGGCAAACTGTGTGAACCACACTTGATTATTATATACAATATTTTTAAATTTTGCAATCTTTTTTTTAAAAAAGTTGTTCTTTATTATTTTTTTTGGTAAAATAGTAGCAGAAATTTTGTTTGAAAGTCCCGTAAAATACGGGGTTGCGGAACTGTTTTTAAGAGAATAACTGCTAGGAGAAAATTATGGGTGAAAATGGAAAGGCAACGGAAAGTGATGCGGTAGTAAAGGAATTTGTTTCAAATGGAAACCGTACAGACGTGAAGAAAAAAGCTGCGAAGGCGAGACAAGCATATGCGAAAAAGTCGATACAGTTTTCTGTGGCGGAGTTTTTGGCAAAAAAGTCATTTCTGGCATTGACTGCATATGCATTGGCTGTGATTGCAGCCATCTCGCTTTCTGTGTTTGTATGTGAGATTCCGGTGGTGGCAGTATGCTTGATCGTTGTGATAGAGACTTTGCTTGCGGCATGCCTACATGACCTTCCTGTATGGCTTCACGCAATAGTGATTGCTGCAGAGCTTGCCTGCGGAATCATATTTGACAGGGCTTTATACATGCTCCTAGAGGCGGCGCTGTATCTTGTGGCAATTTTCGTATTAAAGATTGTCCGGCAGGAAAAATGATAGGATTGTATTAGTATTGGAAGAATAGACCAAGATATTTCATCATATCGGTATTATACTGAGAACTGTACAAATAAGTTGATTTGTTAAAGTTATAGGAGGAAGTATCATGGAATATGGTCTGATTTCACATAGATCGGCATTGAATGAGTGCTATGCACTGAATGAAACGGAGTTGGAAATCTCCATCCGCACCGGATATGATGTGACAAGAGTTTTTCTCTGCTACGGCGACCCATTTTCTGCCGGGATTATGGGAGGAGAAGAACGCTGGAGCGGTGAGAAAGAGGAAATAACAGAGTATAAGAATCTCTCACTTGTAAGGATTTGGAGTATTACAGTAAAACCTAAGTATAAAAGATGTAAGTACTATTTTGAATTGTGGTCTGGTGAGGAAAAGGTTTATTATTTTGAGGACGGGGTCTATACCAGAGAGCGGATGGAATTGCCGGGACGTAAGGAGCAGTGCTTTTTCTTTCCGTGGATGAATCCTTCTGATATCAATGTGACGCCAAGGTGGGTAGAGGAGGCTGTGTGGTATCAGATTTTTCCGGATCGTTTCTGCAACGGAGATTCGTCTCTTAATTCCGGAAATGTCAAGCCGTGGAAATGTGAGAAGGTAGGACGTTTGGACGTCTATGGCGGGGATTTACGGGGGATTCGCGGGAAACTTCCCTATTTGAAGGAGCTTGGAATTACCGGAATTTATCTTACGCCGATATTTGCGTCCGTTTCCAATCATAAATATGATACGACGGACTATTATCGGATTGATGAGAATTTTGGGGACGAGCAGGAATTTATTGCACTGGTGCGTGAAGCGCATGAGGCAGGGATCCATATTATCATGGATGCAGTATTTAATCACTGCGGACAGAAATTTGCGCCTTGGCAGGATGTGATGGAAAAAGGGCGGGGATCAGATTATTTTGACTGGTTCTTTATCCATCAGTTTCCGTTTGACAGGCGGGATTACGATACCCATGACGGAAAGTACGATTCGTTTGCATTTCATGGGCAGATGCCGAAACTGAATACCAACAATCCGAAGGTCGTAGAATATTTCAAAAATCTATGTCTCTATTGGGTGAAAAACTGGGGCATAGACGGTATTCGGTTTGACGTGGGAAATGAGGTGTCGCACAGTTTCTTAAAGGAGCTGCGGCGCAGTTTAAAGGCGGTGAAGCCGGATATTTATCTCCTTGGAGAAATCTGGCATGATTCCATTGGCTGGCTGATGGGGGACGAGTATGATTCTGTGATGAATTATCCATTGGAACAGAGCCTGAACGATTTCTACATTGATGAAAATCAGTCGTCCGTCGATTTTGAGCACGAAATCAACCGCTGTTATAGTCTGTACATGAAGCAGACCAAC
Organism: uncultured Lachnospiraceae bacterium; assembly: GCA_910578885.1. Classification (GTDB taxonomy): domain Bacteria; phylum Bacillota; class Clostridia; order Lachnospirales; family Lachnospiraceae; genus Roseburia_C. Next base: position 22,623 of record CAJTSH010000021.1, on the reverse strand, counting down.
CGCGTGCTGTTCAATCTTCTGGATTCCCATGATACGGAGAGGCTTTCCATGCGTACAAAGACAAAGGGCAGGTTTTATCAGCAGCTTGCGGTGCTATTTACTATGGAGGGAAGTCCCTGCATCTATTACGGAACGGAAATTTATATGCAGGGAGGATATGATCCTGATTGCAGAAGGTGTATGCCTTGGGAAGAAATAGAAGCCGGCAGATATGAGGATGATATTTCTTATATGAAGAGGCTGATCGCCATGCGGAAGGAAAATCCGGCATGCAAGAGCGGCCGGATTGAGTGGCTGCATGAAACAGAGCAGTCTAGACTGGTACATTATGTTAAAGTTTCGGAAGAGGGAAGCAGAATCCATGTCGTATTGAACGCAACAGGGCAATGCGTGACGCTGCCGGAAAAAGCGGCAGATGCGAACGGAGAAAAGATACTCTTTGCCTATGGCTATGGGGAAGCAGGACTCGGACCGGACGGCGTTTGTATCTATATGGAGTAAATAATAAAATAGTAAATTGGAAAAGAAGGTGCAGTTTTGTGCCTTCTTTTTATGCACAGGGGCGCATAAGGAAAGTAGCAGCAGAAGCTACATGCGCCCCGCGCAGCGAGTAGGAGGAATAAATCTTCCATACTCGATTTTTATAAGAACGTATAAAAAATATGTTGACACTTGATATATGTCGTGATACGATACACAAAACAAATATGTCGATAATCGACATAACGTGAGACGACATGTCAGATGACGAGAGAAGGAAGGTGAGGATATGTCAAAGTCAGAACCCTTAACAGAAAGTTATTTTTATATTTTGCTCTGTTTGGCGAAGGAACCGATGCATGGTTACGGAATTATGCGGGAAACAGAACGGCTCTCCGATGGAATGGTGAAGATTGGTTCCGGTACGATGTATGGTGCGACCAGTAACATGATGAAAAAGAAATGGATTGCGGAATGCAAGGCGAGCGGACCGGGCATGGAGCGTAAGCGGATGTATGAATTGACCGGGGAGGGCAGGAAGGCATTAGAGGAAGAAATCTGCCGGTTAAAGAGGATGGTAAGAGGAGCCGAAGAGATCCTGTGGGAAGATAGAGGAGGACAATGAAAATGAATCTAAGTACCGTTGGGAATGCATAGTTCTGGCAAACGAATCGTATGGAGATAACGAAAGCATAGAATTATAGTATGAGATAGAGTAAAAGGAGCTTTTAAGATGAGTAAAATTCAGGCATTTGCAAAGGAACACACAATTACTTATTGTGTAATGGTGGAAATTTTGGTTTTGGCGGCTCTGACGGGAATCGGAATGCTGCTTGGCATGGTATTTTCAGCGGGAGATTATTATGCACTGCTGGGAGCGCAGGAGGCAATCGGTGCAGTCATTGCCTGTGGGCTTATCGTTTTAAGCGGGCAGAAGAAAGTCCTTACCCGAAGGGGAGCCGGTTTTGGCAGAGGGCTTCTGGCGGGCATGTATTTTCTGGTTATCAGTGTGTATTCAATTTGGGTATACCTGCTTGCCTATGAGGGAGAGCGCACGATGCGCCCGTGGTATTTAATCGCCGCATATTTTCTCTGTATGTTTTTCGTGGGAGTTGTAGAGGAATTGGTTTTTCGGGGAGTTATTGCGGATCTTATGCTGCAGAAGTTTGGAACCTCAAAGAGCGGAATCTGGAAGGCCGTAATTGTATCGGGAATTTTCTTCGGATGTGCGCATCTCTCCAATCTGTTTGTCAGCGCTCCGATGGGAGTATTGGTACAGACCATCATTGCGGCTATGATGGGAATGGCGCTTGTTACAATTTACTACCGGAGCGGGTGCATCTGGGTTACAGTTGCGTTACATGCGCTGGTTGATATTGCAGCAGGCATTACGACAGGCTTATACGGAAATGAAACATTGGCAGATTCCATTTCTTCTTATAGTCCGATACAGCTTGTCTCCGTTTTTCCGTATCTGATTGTTTTGCTGGTGCTTCTGCGGAATAAGAAGCTTCCTGAAATTGAGCGGAATATGAAGTAAAACATAAGATTTTAGAAATAATATGTAACGAAATGTGGTAAACTGACACTCATTTAGGAAGGAAGCAAACAGTGATGCTTGGAAAAGGAGAAGGACATGAAATCAATGGATGAGATTTACAGAACATATGCAAAAATGGTTTATGGATTTCTCCTGTCCAAGTGCGGAAATCACTACGTTGCGGAGGAACTGACGCAGGAAACCTTTTATCAGGCGTTAAAGGGGCTTTCAAGATTTGAAAACAAAAGCAGCGTGTCCACATGGCTGTGCGGGATCGCGAATAATGTATACCGTAGCTATTGCAGGAAGGAAAAGCTGCATTTGAAGCTGGAGGAAGCAAGCGGAGAAATCGGAGGAGATTCGCCGGAGCAGGAATTTTTTACGAAACTGGATACATTGGAGCTGTTAAAACTTCTGCATCGGCTGAAGGAACCGCTGCGGGAGGTTTTGTATCTGCGGATGATTGGAAATCTGTCTTTCCGGGAAATCGGAGAAATCATGGAGCGCTCAGAGAACTGGGCACGGGTGAATTTTTACCGGGGAAAGAGCCGGATGATTGAGGAGGTAAAAAAGAATGAGTAGGATACCATGTGAGATGATACAAGATTTACTGCCGTTATATGTAGATAAATTGACTTCGGAAGCATCGAATCGGGAGGTGGAAGCACATCTGGATACCTGTGCGGATTGCAGGAATATCTATGAGAGGATGGGAAAGGAACCGGAACTTACCGGAAACCTGTGTGAACTTCCGGAAATTGAATATTTCAGGCAGGTGAAACGGAGAAACAGGCGGGCGGTAGCAGGTGCGGTATTTGCAGTATTATTTATAAGTGCAATCGTACTTTTATGCAGATTTTTTGTAATTGGAGTTCCGGTGGAGGGATATTATGCGGCGGTAACAGTAGAGGAAGATGAGATTCTTGTTGAAGGAATGCTTGTGGATTCTGCATTCGTATTTTCCCGCTATCGAATAGAAGAAACGGATGGGGAAAAGCGTCTGGTGATTTATGGCAGACTTCCCTCTTTTGGGCGAGGAGATGCAGCTTTTTCGTTTGCGCTGCCGCAATATGAGCAGACGCTTGTCGTAAACGGAATGCGTATTCTGCCGGATGCGACTGTAATAGAAAAACAGACGCAGCAGCTCTTTGAAGCAAAAAATCCTTATATCGGAGACGTATCTGCAGACGGTCGGATTTCGGCGCTGCTTGGGATTGGAGAAAAGCTCGGAAATTTCAAAACTGTTCTGCAGACGACAGAAGAACCCTATAGCTGGACATTTGAGTTTGAAGACGAGTGGCAGACCTCGGATGAGGAGTGGAAGAATGAAAAGATGGAGAATTTTGCATATGTTCTGCTGGCGTTGATTGAGAACTGCGGAGAAATCCACTGGTCCTACCAAATGGAGGGGACAACGTATACCAGATCTGTGGATGCAGCGGATGTGGAGGAAGTATTGGAAGAGCCGGTAAAGTCCTATGGGGAGACGGTTGAGCGCTTACAAATTCTGCTGCGAAGGCTTGGAATGTGAGCATAATAGGGAGCGACAGATGTAACTATTATTCGTAAAAAACAATTTATACCATTTTCTAAAAAAAACTTACTATATTACTTTGTGTCATATGGTATAATGTCATCAGACATTATACCGCCCGTATGGGCATAGGTTGCCACGCAACACTATGTGCGAAGGATGAGCACATGGTATAATGTCGTTAGACATTATACCATATGACACAAAGGATGGTTACTATTATGGCTCACACAAAAAACATGACAGAGGGAAAACCGTTCCCGATTATTTTAGCATATTTTGTTCCGGTGCTCTGCAGTACGCTGTGCCAGCAGCTTTACAGCATTATTGACACGATTGTCGTAGGAAAGGGAATTGATGATATGGCGCTTGCGGCGGTAGGCGCTACCGGCTCTATTACCTTTTTTATTTTCGGCTTTATCATGGGACTTGGAAGCGGTATGGCAGTGCTGATGGCGCAGGCATACGGCTCCGGCAATTATGAGAGACTGCGCAAGACGATTACGATGGGAATGATTTCCTGCGGGGCTGTGGGGCTTGTCATTATGGTAGTAAGCATTGCGTTTATGCGTCCGCTGCTTCTGCTGTTAAATACATCTCCGACAATATTAGATGATGCCTTATTATACATTACGATGATTCTTGCAGGGATTCCGCTGATGCTTGCCTATAACTGCCTGAGCGCAATTTTAAGTGCGCTAGGGGACAGCAGGACGCCGTTGATTGCTGTGCTGATTTCATCAGTAATCAATATTTTCTTAGATGTGCTCTTTATCATGGGCTTCCACATGGGAGTGGAAGGAGCGGCGCTTGGAACACTGATTGCCCAGACTTGTTCAGGCGTGTTCTGTTTCTTTAAAGTACGGACAATTACATTTATCCGCTTGCAGAAAAGTGATTGGAGTATTGATGCTTCGTTAATATTAGAGGAATTTAGGGTGGGGATTCCGGTGGCATTTATGAATTCTGTTACGGCAGTAGGATGCCTTCTGCTTCAATATTTTGTGAATCTGCTTGGCGTGAATTATACGGCGGCTTACTCGGCATGTTCCAGAATCGCAGAGTTCATGATGCAGCCATGCGGGGCGGCAGGAATGACGATGAGTACCTATGCGGGACAGAATCTTGGCGCCGGTAAGATTGACCGGATTAAGGAAGGATTAAAGTGCAGCTTTTGGATTGCGGTAGCATTGGCGTTAATTACCGGTTGCCTGCTGCTATTTGCGCCGCGCCAACTTGCGTCGATGATGCTTTCGGACAGACAGAATATTGAATTGGCTGTCGGATATCTCAGAATCTGCGGAGCCATGATGTGGTCAATCAGCTTTTTGTTCTTAACGAGAAATACTTGTCAAGGTATGGGATTTACGATGATTCCAATGGTGTCCGGCTTTCTGGAATTGGCGGCAAGAGTCGTTGTTGTCATTTGGCTGACTCCGTATCTAGGCTATACGGCGATTGCGATTGCAGAGGTCAGTGCATGGACATCGGCATTGCTTTTAAATGGAAGCTATTTGCTGGTAAAATTAAAGCAGTTGTATCACAAGGAAGGAATTGTTCTTGAGAAGGTATCAGAAAAGCAAGTTGTCTGAGCTTATGTGTGAGAGAGCGGCGTGGATACAGAAAAAATGGATGGCTTCCATTTTATCGGTTATCTGGAGAATTGCTCCGATTCCCAGCAGTTTGTCTGGGGATATTATCCGCCGCAGCATTTCAAGATTCTGCTCTATTTTCCGGATACAAAAGAATTTCTGGTAAGCGCGCAGACCTGCGAACGCTATGCCTTTGACAGTTACTATAAAGTTAGTGTGGGCGGCGGAGATATGCAGGTGTCGCAGGAGGAAGAGATGGCAAGTGAATCCGCAAGCAACCGAAAGGCACAGATGGTTGTGAAGCGCAATTATCAGTACGGATGGGAGCTTGTGAATTTTGCGGCACGAGTTATTTTGACCATTTTGCTGGAGCTTCTTGCGGCTCTTGCGTTTGGATACCGCAGGAAGTGGCAGCTTGGTTTTATTATGACAGTAAATGTCCTGACACAGCTTTTTTTGAATCTGGCGTTAAATTTGGGGAATTATTATTCCGGTGAGCGTTTTTTCGTATTTCTGTATGTGTGTCTGGAGCTTGTGGTCTTTGGGATAGAGGCAGCAGTATATACATGGAAATTCAAAAAGCAGCCGGAGACGATGGGACATCCAGTCTGTTATGCCCTAGCGGCGAATCTGCTGTCCTTCTTAGCAGGCATGTGGCTGGCAGACTTTATACCGGGCATCTTTTAAATTAGAGATAGAACAAAAATCATGAAAATGTAGGAGAAGAATAATGAGAGAACAGATACATACCATACCGATCAATGACGCAATGCAAAATGCCGGAGAATGCCCTTTTTGTTATATCGAAAAGCATGCGGAGGAACGGCTGATGGATTTTGTGCTTGGCGCAGGGGCGTCTTATATGGAGGCGGATATCAGGGAGCAGACCGATAAAGCGGGATTTTGCCGTTCTCATTTTAAGAAGATGTTTGCTTATGGGAATGCACTTGGAAACGCATGGATTTTGAAGACGCATTATCGTAGGATGATTGAAGAGATGAATGCGGAATTTAAAGGCTTTCATCCGAAAAAGGGCGCAAAGAAGCTAAAGCTGTTTGCTTCCGGAAAGTCCTCTGATGCTGCTAAGGGCAGGGATTCGGCAAATCCGATTACATCATGGTGCAAGGAGAAAGAAGCAAGTTGCTACATCTGCAGCAGTTTAGAGAAGACGTTTTACGCATATGTAGATACCTTTTTTACAATGTACAGGAAAGATGAGGCATTTAAACAGCAGCTGCTAGAATCCAAAGGATTTTGTATCAGCCATTTTGGGGACTTGTGCGAGGCGGCGGACAAACGGCTGAACGAGGCAGAACTACGGGATTTCTACGAGAGAATGCTGCCCATTCAGAAAAAAAATATGGAAAGAATCTATGAGGACGTCGCATGGTTTATTGAAAAGTATGATTATAAGAACAAAGACGCCGACTGGAAGGATTCTAAGGACGCCATTCAGCGGGGGATGCAGAAGTTGAAGGGAGGATATCCCGCAGAACCATTTTATCAGATGAAAAAATAAAGCTCTTATAGACCATGCAGCTGCATAGTAGAGAAATATTTTTATGGCTCGGTGATAATAGGGACAGGAAAATCCTGCCCCTGTTTTTGTCATGTAGTAGACAGGCTCTGATGCATTTTGTACGTTTTATTTTATCAGTAGCGTTTCAAATACCATTGTTCCAGCGATTGGATGAGCTGATAGAGGACCATCGCAATGATGCACAATACAATAATGGACATAATTACCCATGTTAGCTTAAAAACTTGGCTGCCATAAATAATCAGATATCCAAGTCCGACTCTGGCGGCAATGAACTCTCCGATGATTACGCCGACCAGACAAAGGCCGATATTCACCTTCATGATACTGAGAAGGGAAGGGATATTTCCGGGAATCATCACCTTGAATAAAACATCCTTTTTTGTTCCGCCCAGTGTGAAAATCAATTTGATTTTTTCCGGATCTGTTTCTGTAAAAGCCGTATAAAGGCTTAAAATGGAGCCGAAAATGGCAACGGACATTCCGGTGAGGATAATCGTTTTATAGTTGCCGCCCAGCCACACGATTAACAGCGGTGCGAGGGCTGATTTGGGCAGGGAATTTAAAACGACCAGATAAGGCTCAAGCGTCTTGGAAACTTTATCATTCAGCCAGAGACAGGTGGTAATGAGCAGGGTGAACAGCAAGACCAGAAGAAAACTGGCAATCGTTTCAAACAGGGTAATCCCTATATGCATAAGAAGCTGCTGTTCAGCGATCATGGTAACAAAGCAGCGGATAACTCTGGATGGGCTGCTGAAAATAAAAGAATCAATGATTCCAAGGTCGGCAGTGATTTCCCACAGCAAAAGAAATGCAATGAGAATCAGTATGCGGGCGAGCCGGATATAGCAGCGATATTTTTTCTGCTTGTGCAGATACAGCTCCTGTGCACTAAGTGTCTGTTTCATTTGTCTCAAACTCCTTCCATATGGTATTGAAATACGATTTGAATTCGCTGTAGTTTCTTTTTTCAAGCGGAGAAAGAGCGGCGTCAAAGGGAGTCGGAATGATGGTTTTTACCCGCCCCGGACGCTTGCTCAAAACCAGCACCTTATCTCCCATAGAGATTGCCTCCGACAAGTCATGGGTCACGAGAATTGCAGTTTTTCCCTCCTGCCGGATGATGGTGCCGATATCGTCGCTTACATTCAGTCTTGTCTGATAGTCCAATGCGGAGAAGGGTTCATCCAGCAATAGAAGTTCCGGTTTCAAGACAAGCGTGCGGATTAAAGCGGCTCTTTGGCGCATGCCGCCGGATAATTCAGAGGGACGTTTCTCTGCAAAAGAGGACAGTCCGTATGTCTTTAAAAGCCTGTCAGAATATTGGACAGCTTCTGGCGTTAGCTTCTTTTGGATTTCAAGTCCAAGCAGGATATTCCGGCGTATGCTGCGCCACTCAAGCAGATGATCCTTTTGCAGCATATATCCGAATTGTTGTCTGTCATCTGTGGAAAGCTTTTGTCCCATATAGAGAACTTCCCCGGATTCCGGTGCAAGCAGCCCGCAGATTAAGGAGAGCAGCGTAGACTTGCCGCATCCGCTGGGACCTACGATAGAAAGGAATTCTCCTTTGTTTAATTGGAAGCTGATATTTTGCAGTGCCGGCGTTTCACCAGCCAGCGAATGATAGCTATAGTCAATGTTTTTACATTCCAGAATTGGTTCCATAAGAAAACCTCGCTTATAAAAGTGTAAATCCCGTATTGAAAATAGAATACGTTGTGATATATGATATGAGAAACGGAGGGAAAGGTGCTATGAAAGAAAACTATCAGAAGATTTTAGAATCCATCATAGAAGAAAATCAAAGTAAGGATGAAATTCCGACTTTATTTCTGCATAGCTGCTGTGCACCCTGCAGCTCTTATGTACTGGAATATCTGTCGGAATATTTTTCCATTACCGTGTTTTATTACAATCCGAACATCTATCCGGACGAGGAATATTGGAAACGGGTCAGGGAACAGGAGGAATTTATTCGGCGTTTTCCGGCGAAATATCCGATTTCTTTTGCAGAAGGAGAATTTGAGAAAGAAAAGTTCTATGAAACGGTAAAGGGATACGAGCAGATACCGGAGGGCGGGGAACGCTGCTTCCGGTGTTATGAGCTGCGGTTAAGGGAGGCGGCAGAGAGGGCAAAAGAACTTGGGATGGATTATTTTACGACGACGCTCTCTATCAGTCCCCTAAAAAACGCCGAAAAGCTGAATGAGATCGGCAGGCGGTTATCAGAGGAATATGGCGTCGCCTATCTGTATTCCGATTTTAAGAAGAAGAACGGCTACAAGCGCTCGGTGGAGCTTTCGCATGAATATGGGATGTATCGGCAGGATTATTGCGGCTGTGTGTATTCGAAGAGGGAGCGGGAAGCATTTTGCAATTTTCCTATTGAGGCAGACGGAAGGTAATGTTATAATCAGAAAGGCTGACAAAAGGGAATTCATAAAGATATGAAATACGGTTAAGAAGAAAGAGAGGAACGGCTATGGCACAGTTATGGGGCGGACGCTTCACGAAGGAGACGGATCAATTAGTATATAATTTCAATGCGTCTATTTCTTTCGATAAGAAATTTTATAAACAGGATATTCTGGGGAGCATTGCACATGTGTGCATGCTTGGAAAACAAGGCATTTTGACAAAAGAAGAGATGCAGGCAATCGTGAAATGCCTGAATGAGATACAAAAGGATGTGGAAGAGGGGCGTCTGGAAATTACCGACGAATATGAGGATATTCACAGCTTTGTGGAGGCGAATCTGATTGACCGTCTGGGAGACACCGGTAAGAAGCTGCATACGGGACGCAGCAGAAACGATCAGGTGGCTTTGGACATGCGTCTCTATACCCGCTTGGAGGTGTTGGAAACAGACGTATTGCTGGAAGAATTGTTAGAGACGATTTTGAAAATCATGGAAGAGCATACGGAAACCATCATGCCCGGATTTACCCATCTGCAGAAAGCGCAGCCGATTACGCTTGCGCATCATATGGGCGCTTATTTTGAGATGTTCAAGCGGGACAGACAGCGGCTTTATGATATTTTCAAACGTATGAATTACTGTCCGCTGGGTTCTGGCGCGCTCGCCGGCACGACCTATCCGCTCGACAGAGAGTATTCTGCGGAATTGATGGGATTTGCCGGACCGACCTTAAATAGTATGGACGGCGTATCTGACCGGGATTATTTGATAGAGTTCTTATCGGCATTGTCTACAATTATGATGCACCTGAGCCGGTTTTCGGAGGAGATAATCATCTGGAACTCCAATGAGTATCAGTTTGTAGAGATTGACGATGCATACAGCACAGGAAGCAGTATCATGCCGCAGAAGAAGAATCCTGATATTGCAGAGCTCGTCCGGGGTAAGACGGGACGCGTCTATGGCGCATTGATTTCGTTACTTACCACGATGAAGGGAATCCCGCTTGCCTACAATAAGGACATGCAGGAGGACAAGGAATTGTCCTTTGATGCGATGGACACGGCAAAAGGCTGTCTTGCGCTGTTTAACGGAATGCTCTCTTCGATGAAGTTCAATAAGGAGCGCATGAGAAAGAGCGCAAGCCACGGTTTTACCAATGCGACGGATGCGGCAGATTATTTGGTCAATCACGGCGTGCCTTTCCGGGATGCGCATGGAATCGTGGGACAGATCGTGCTGTACTGCATTGAGAAAAATATAGCGATTGATGACATGTCCTTAGAAGAGCTGAAAGCAATCAGTCCGGTATTTGAAGAAGACGTTTATGAGGCGATTTCGATGGAAACCTGTGTGAATAAGCGTCTGACGGTTGGCGCTCCGGGAAAAGAAGCGATGGAAAAGGCAATCGCTGCGGAAAAAGAATATCTTGCAGAGCATAACGAGCAGGACTGGTTTAGAATCCGAGAGGATGAGATGTAGATTTTAGGTAACTATGAATCCAAAGGCTGAATAGTTACGATTTTAGACTGAAATTGGTACTTATGTATAAGAAAAAGGCAATTCACATAGTATTTTTTGATAAAATGTGAATTGCTTTTTTTAAGAAAATAAGATAGTATATTTACCAGAAAGACAGTTGTGCGCGAAAAACGGACACGAAAGAAGATGTATCTGAAAAAGTGTGAACAAAGAGGCGGAGAACAACTGAAAAACAGACAAGGAGATTAGCAAGATGAGTGACAAGTTGAAAGTTGGTATTTTAGGCGGAACCGGAATGGTAGGACAGAGATTTATTTCTCTGCTGGAGAATCACCCGTGGTTTGAAGTGACTACAATCGCAGCAAGCCCAAGAAGCGCTGGAAAAACGTATGCCGAAGCAGTAGGAGACCGCTGGAAAATGGATACTCCTATGCCGGAAGCAGTGAAAGATATTATTGTAAAGAATGTAAATGAAGTAGAGCATGTTGCATCTGAAGTCGATTTCGTATTCAGCGCCGTAGATATGACAAAGGATGAAATCAAGGCAATCGAGGAAGCATATGCAAAGACCGAGACACCGGTTGTTTCCAACAACAGCGCACACAGATGGACGCCGGACGTACCGATGGTAGTGCCGGAAATCAACCCGGAGCATATGAAGGTCATTGAATTCCAGAAGAAGAGATTAGGAACCGCCAGAGGATTTGTTGCAGTAAAGCCGAACTGCTCCATTCAAAGCTATGCGCCGGTACTTACCGCATGGAAAGAGTTTGAGCCGTATGAAGTGGTAGCAACCACCTATCAGGCAATTTCCGGTGCAGGAAAGACCTTTAAGGACTGGCCGGAGATGGTCGGAAATATCATTCCGTACATCGGCGGCGAAGAGGAGAAGAGCGAGAAAGAGCCGCTTCGTATCTGGGGGAAGATTAAGGATGGTGTGATTGAGCCGGCAACATCGCCTGTGATTACCTGTCAGTGCATCCGTGTCCCGGTATTGAACGGACATACCGCAGCCGTATTTGTGAAATTTAAGAAGAAACCGACCAAGGAGCAGTTGATTGAGAAACTGGTAAGCTTCAAGGGCGTACCGCAGGAATTAGAGCTTCCAAGCGCACCAAAGCAGTTCATCCAGTATTTAGAGGATGATAACCGTCCGCAGGTAGCATTGGACGTCCAGTATGAGAACGGAATGGGCGTCAGCGTCGGACGTATCCGTGAGGACAGCGTATATGACTGGAAGTTCGTAGGACTGTCCCACAACACTGTGCGCGGCGCGGCAGGAGGAGCCGTTCTGTGTGCGGAATTGTTAAAGGCACAGGGGTATATTACAGCAAAATAAGATTTGAGGTCAATTTACGATATTTCCTCTCTATCCGAAAACCAGTTGACTGGAAGGATGGGGAGGAATTTATTTTTAGCAGTATCAGAGATAAGCGTGAATGATTTGGGCAAAAACGGTTTCGAAATTGACCGTGGGAAAGAGATATTACGTAAGGGTGCGTTCCTATAAAAGCGTGAAGGTAAATGGGAAAACTCAGAAGCTGTATGGTACATGGAGCAGTGCGAAGAGAAGCGGAAGAATTATAAAGTAGAATTCAGCCGGTAATTTTTCGGTTGATTCCATAAAACTTGCAGAGTATAATAAGTATAAGGCTATACACCTGTGGGGAATGGCTATACGGTTCTCACCAAGTTTGCAAAAGAGGGATGATAGTGGACACAGAAATAAATAACGCAGTAAAGGCGGCAGATAAAGAGGCGCAATATGATGAAAAGGCAAAACGCCTGCTGGGAAATAAATATATTCTTGCACATATATAGACCAAGACAGTGGATGAATTCAAGGGAATGAATCCGAAAGATGTAGTTACCTATATTGAAGGAGAGCCCTTCATCAGTGCTATTCCGGTTGAAGCGGGACTGACTAATGCGGTGAAGAAGACGGGACAAAGAATTGTTGGCTTTAATTCGGAAAATATGGAAGTCAATGAGGGAATGGTAAGATTTGACATTGTATTCTATGTACGTATGAAAGATGGGCTCTCACAGATTATCATCAATATAGAAGCGCAAAAGGACGCTCCGGCAGGATATGATATTTTAAACAGAGCGGTATTCTACGTGAGCCGGCTGATATCTTCACAGAAGGAAAGAGATTTCGTGAATACCAATTACAATGACATAAAGCGTGTGTTTTCCATCTGGATCTGCATGAACATGGATGAGAACTGCATAGATTATGTACATCTGGCAAATGACAAGCTGTTGGGTTCCCATGAGTGGAAAGGTGGACTTGATTTATTCAATATCGTTCTTGTAGGTATAGCGGATGAATTACCGGAGCATGATGAGAAATATGAGATGCACCGCTTGTTGGGAACGCTGTTATCAATAGATTTGTCTTCAGATGAAAAGCTGAGTATTATTGAAAACGAGTATGCGATTCCAATAGAGGATGGAATAAGGAAGGATGTGAGCGTTATGTGTAACTTAAGTCAGGGGATTCGGGAAAAAGGAAGAACAGAAGGAAGAACAGAGGGAAGAACAGAAGGCGAAACGAAATTCATCATAAGTATGTATAAAAAAGGCTATACCTTAGAACAGATAGCAGACGTGGCAGAAAAAAGTGTTGAAGAGATAAAAGCTGTGATTGAGAACAGAGAGCCTGCACTGGTATAGCTATGCACAGAAGCAATGCGGCTCAAAGGTCGGCTTTGTAAAAAGAAACAGGATTTTTAATAATATCTGTAGGTCAGAAAGCAATTTTATGAAAGAGGACAGTATTTCCATAGAAGGTGCTGTCCTCTATTTTAGTGGTTAAGAAATTAAACTAGCCCAGTAAAATGGGGAAGATGGTTGGGGGTACGAGTTGTCAGAATCAAAAAGATGTGGTAGAATTTTCCGAAAGCCTAACGAGCTGAAAAAATTGTTTTGAACAGTTTCTTAAGGCAGATTGTATATGGAATAGATATAAAGGAACGGTATTAAATGGGTAAAAAGCTAATCATAACGGAGAAGCCTTCGGTCGCGCAGGACTTTGCAAAAGTTTTTCGGGTAGCGGGAAGGAACAATGGATATATTGAAAATGGGGAATATGTCATTACTTGGTGCGTAGGTCATCTGGTAGAGATGGTGTATCCAGAGGATTATGATATAAAATATAAAAAATGGAAGTTAGAGGATCTTCCGTTTCTGCCGCAGGAATATAAATATGATGTCATACAGAATGTGAAGCAGCAGTATGATGTGGTACATAATATGCTGCAGCGGGAAGACATAGATACGGTATACTGGGCAGGAGACTCAGGAAAAGAAGGACAGACGATTGAGGAAAATATCCGAAATTTCGGCGGAGTCAGAGCGGGAATGAAGGAGCTTCGGGTCTGGATTGATTCGCAGACAGAGGAAGAAATCCGCCGGGGAGTAGAGGAGGCAAAGCCAATGTCCGCCTATGCCAATCTTGGAAGATCGGGGATTATGCGGACGATTGAGGACTATGCAATGGGAATCAATTTTTCCCGTGCGATGTCGGTCAAATATGGCAGGCTATTAAATGACGCCGCAGGAACAAATTCTTATACTGCGATTGCAGTCGGAAGAGTTATGACCTGCGTGCTTGGCATGGTCGTCATCCGGGAACGTGAAATCCGAAATTTTGTGGAGACGCCGTTTTACAGAGTGATTGGAACTTTTGCAGAAGCAGGAATAGAAGGAGAATGGAAGGCAGTAGAGGGCTCTGCCTATTTTGAATCCCCGGCTTTGTATAAGGAAAACGGATTTAAAAAGGAAGAAGATGCGCGCAAATTGATTGGAGAGCTGCAGGGAAAGGAAGCGGCGGTTATTTCAATTGAAAAGGGCACAAGCAGGAAAAAGGCTCCGTTGCTTTTCAATCTTGCAGAGCTTCAGGCAGAGTGCGCGAAGCGTTATAAAATCAGTCCAGATGAAACTTTACAGGCAGCGCAGGATTTATATGAAAAGAAGCTGACGACTTATCCAAGAACAGATGCAAGGGTATTGTCTACGGCAGTCGCAAAGGAAATCAGAAAGAATTTAAACCGGCTGAAAGGATATGAGCCGACCCTAAAATATACAGAACGGATTTTGCAGGAAGGGCTGCATCTGAAAATCGCAAAAACACAGTATACGGATGACAGCAAAGTAACAGATCACTATGCGATCATTCCGACCGGACAGATGACAGAGTTAGGCTCTCTGAATGAACGGCAGAGAAAAATCTATGATCTGATTGTCAGACGTTTTTTGAGTATTTTTTATCCGGCGGCAGTCTACCAGAATGTGAAGCTGGTTGCAGGAATCGGTGCGGAACGCTTTTTTGCATCGGCCAAGGCTTTAAAGGAACCGGGATTTTTAGAAATCGTGGGCAAGAATCAGGAAGAGGAGAACGGAAAAGAAGAAGCAGAAAGTCCGGGACTGCTGGGGCTTGCGGAGAAGCTGAAAAACGGTGACAAACTGGATGTGAAGGGGCTTTCCATAAAGGAGGGAAAAACTTCGCCGCCAAAGCGCTATACTTCCGGCTCTATGGTGCTTGCAATGGAAAATGCAGGGCAACTGATTGAGGATGAGGAGCTTCGGGCACAGATTAAAGGTTCGGGAATCGGTACCTCGGCAACCCGTGCGGAAATTATAAAAAAACTTGTGCGCATCGGGTATCTGAATCTGAACAAAAAGACGCAGATATTGTCTCCGGAGCGGTTGGGAGAGATGATTTACGAGGTAGTGGATATGACGGTTCCGGCGCTTTTGAATCCTAAGATGACGGCGTCATGGGAAAAGGGGCTGGACGGCATTACACAGGGAACGGTAGAGTTTTCGGATTATCGTGGGAAATTAGAGGACTTTATCCGAAAAGAAACCGTTTCCATGATCAGTCAGGATCTGACAGAGGAGCTGGTACAAAAGATACGTCCGCTGACCGGGAATAATGCCAGAGGCGCAGCCGCAAAGAAGGGGCTGGGCGTACCCTGTCCTTGGTGCGGCGGTGAAATAGGGACGACGCCTTTCGGGTTTGGATGCAGTAATTATAAGCGGGATGGAAGCGGATGCCGATTTTCTATCGGAACCATTGCAGGAAGGAATCTGTCGGAAGAAGAAGCAAAAGAACTTTTAACTAACGGGAGAACCGGGGTATTAAAGGGATTTACCGCCAAAAATAAAAAGAAATTTTCTGCGGCGCTTGTACTGTCTGAGGCGGAAGACGGAAAGAAGCAGATTACCTTTGACTTTTCACAGAATACGCCGGAAATAGTGGAAGGCATAAAATGTCCCGTCTGCGGAGGTGCAATCCAGATTACGGCATTTGGATATGGCTGCGCCAATTATGCGCCGGAATCGCCAAAAAGCTGTACGTTTGCAATCGGAAAGATAGCAGGCAAGAATCTGAGCGTATCGCATGTGAAGGATTTGCTGACAAAGGGACGCACCGGAACCATCCGTGGATTCACGTCAAAGGCGAAGAAAAAATTTGACGCCTGCATTGCACTTGAAAAGAATGAGGAAGGAAATCCTGCATTAAAATTTGACTTTGAAAATGTTGAGGCGAAAAAGGTGAAGGATGTGATCTGCCCTATCTGCAGCGGGGATATCGTGAAGACTCCCTTTGGATATGGCTGTGCGAATTATTCAAAGGATAACCCGCAAAGCTGCCGGTTCTCAATTGGGAAAATTGCAAGCGTGAAATTAAAAGAGGCACAGGTGAAAGAGCTTTTGACCCGAGGGAAAACCGGTGTGATCGAAGGCTTTGTAGCAAAGACCGGAATGAAATTCGATGCGCCCCTAAAGCTGACGGCAGAGGGGCAGATTACCTTTGACTTTCCTGAGAAACCTAAGCCGGTAGAGACAACGGTGAAATGTCCGAAATGCGGTCTTTTCCTTCAGAAGAGTCAGTGGTATTATGAATGTAGCTGTGGTTTTAAAGTCGGGCATACCGTTGCGAAGGTAGAATTGTCTGAGGAAATCATGGCAGAATTACTGGGAACCGGTAAGACAAGGGCAAAGATAACCGGATTTACCTCAAAAGCGGGGAATCTGTTTGATGCCTGTCTGAAATTTGAAGAGGATAGGATCGCATTTGATTTTGACAATCCCGGAGAGAAACAGAACGAAAACAAAGAGATGGGAAAGGAGAAGTATGAGGGCACAGAATTGCCGCCATACGACAAAGAAAATGGAACAGTGCAAAATTAAAAATCTTTATAATTTAACGGAGACAATTGCAGCCGGTTTATTTGAAGGGCTGACTTATCCGTGGGAAGCATTGGCGAAAATCGGTGACTACATCGTGAAATTGGGGAATACCTTAGACCCGGAGCGATTTGAAAAACGGGGTGAAAATATCTGGGTGGCAAAGTCGGCGAAGGTTGCGCCTACCGCATATTTAAACGGACCGTTAATCATCGATGAGGAGGCGGAAATCCGCCACTGTGCATTTATCAGGGGAAATGCCGTTGTTGGAGCAGGTTCTGTTGTAGGTAATTCTACAGAACTGAAAAATGTAGTCATTTTCAACTCGGTTCAAGTTCCGCATTATAATTATGTCGGGGATTCAATTTTAGGTTATAAGTCCCACATGGGCGCAGGCTCCATTACTTCAAATGTGAAGTCGGATAAGACGTTGGTTGTCGTGAAAAACGGAACAGAAGAGATAGCGACAGGTCTGAAAAAGTTCGGGGCAATGCTCGGTGATCATGTGGAAGTAGGATGTAATTCCGTCCTGAATCCGGGAACCGTTATCGGACGGAATACGAATGTATATCCGCTTTCGATGGTTCGTGGTGTGGTTCCGTCCGATTCTATCTATAAAAAAAAGAATGATATAGCAAGAAAAGAAGATCTGAAATCTTGACAAAACGGGACGGACGTATTATTGTATTAAATAACTAATACAAGTATGCCAACGACGGAAGACGAAGAGGAGAGAGAAAATGTTAGAAGTACAGAATTTATCAAAAAAATATGGTAAAAATCTGGCTGTTGACCAGGTGAACTTTGTTGTGCCGGATGGAACGATTGGAATCCTGCTTGGACCAAACGGCGCAGGCAAATCCACGATTATCAAGAGCATTGCGGGACTGCTTCGTTACAATGGAGGAGTTTTTATTAAAGGGATTCCGGCAAGAAAGGTAGAGGCAAAGCGGATGTTTGCCTATGTGCCTGAGCTCCCGGCGATGTTTGAAGCGCTCACGGTCAGAGAGCATATCGAATATGTAAAAAGGGCTTACAACAGCAGTATAACGGAAGAAGAGATAGAAGAATTGTTAAAGCGGTTTGAACTCTGGGATAAGCAGGAGAAGCTGGGAAATGAGCTGTCTAAGGGTATGATGCAGAAGGTAAGCATTTGCTGTGCGCTGGCGGTGAAGCCGCAGGTAATCTTGCTGGATGAACCGATGGTAGGTCTTGATCCTGCGGCAATCAAGGAGTTAAAGGAAGTGATTGTTGAGTTGAAGGAGCAAGGCGTGACTGTATTGCTCAGCACCCACATGCTTGAAATGGTAAAAGAATTTTGGGAAGTGATGTTTGTCATGGAAAAAGGAAGAATTATCGGTTCCTATACAAGAGAAGAAGCAGAAGATCAGGATATTGAGACGCTGTTCTTTGAAATGACGGGTGGTGAAGCACATGAGTAGTCTGGCATATTTGTTACGGCAGTCATTTATCAATAAACTGAAGAAAGCATTAAAGCGTCCCATCACATATATAGCAGTCATCGGAATCTTGGGATATCTGATTATGATTCTCTGGTCCTTTGGGATGATGGCAGAGGATTTCGGCTTAAAAGAGGCGGGAGGTTTTGCGGCGGTACTGTCTATTTTGATTTTTTGGGTTATGCCTGCGGATATCATCAGCTATTCTAAGCGGAAGGGACTTGTGTTCAAGCCTGCTGAAGTTCATTTCGTGTTTTCATCGCCGGAAAATCCGAAGTATGTGCTGTTAAAGGCGTCAATCCGGAATTATATTGTCATGGCGGCATTCGGTTTGTTTTTTACCGTATTTGGAATCGCATTTATCAATATAGAGCCATGGCGGATGCTTTTGTTCTTCCTGTTTTTCGGAGTTCTGGAAAATATACTGGAAGGCTCTATGATTATCATTTGTTATGGAAATCAAACCCTGCCGAGAGGATTTTTTAAGACTTTGTCCGTTCTGTTATATGCCTTAATGTTTGTTATGGTATTGGCGGCGGTAGCGCTTTTGTATTATAGAGGTTTTGAATTTAGCGTCATCCATGAATATCTCACGCTGCCGGTTGTTCAGGCGGTTCCGTTTGTCGGATGGGCGATTGCATTTATCCATCTGCTTTTAGTCGGCCCTACCACGGTGAACATCATCTGTACCGTTTGTTATATTGTAACGACTGCAGTATTGTTTTTCTATGCATGGAGGATGGAATGTACAGGGGAATACTACGAAGACGCCATGAAATTCGCAGAAGAATATGAATCAAAGCGCCAGAGAGCCAAAAAGGGCGAAATGACGATCGGAACAAAAAAGAAGTTCAAAAGCGCCCATGTGGAATACAAAGGTACGTATGCAAAGGCAATTTTTTACCGCCAGCTGCTGGAATATAAGAAGAACCGCTTTTTCATTTTCGGCTGGAACTCACTGTTGTTTTTGGGGATTGGAATATTGATTGCGTTTCTGGCGGGGACGACAGATATGATGGAGGAGTTCGGCAGCTTTAAAGTGTTTGTGATACCGGCGGTTGTTGCTTATATTGTTCTGATTTTCAGCGGTTATGCTACGAAATGGGCAAAGGAACTGGAGAATCCCTATACCTACCTGATTCCGGACAGCGGCATCAAGAAGCTTTGGTATTCTACCAAAATCGAGCATTTCCGTGCGATTGTGGACGGCTGTCTGATTACTCTGCCTGGAGCCGTTGTCATGCAGCTTGGTCCGGCGATTACAGTGCTTACGATTTTGTTATATGTCTGCCTGAATGCGAATAAGCTGTATTTGAATATGCTTTCCGAAGCGCTTCTTGGAAACATACTCGGAGCGACTGGCAAAACGTTGCTGCGTTCTCTGTTTCAAGGGATTGCAATGTTGGCAGAGATGGTAATGGCTATCATTTGCGGGCTATTAATTAGTGTGGGTGCGGGCTTTGTGGCAATGATCCTTATGACGCTTGCAATTACGCTGGGAGTTGTAATCGGCGCCTCTACTGCATTCGACAAGATGGAAAGCTACAGCTAAAATCAAATTCGATTTCTGGCATTCCGGGAATGGTTTACGGAATGCCAGAATGAAAGGAAGAATTATGGAGATGGAAAAGAAACGAGGAATCAGCGGCAGTACCATAAAGATAATAGCGATTCTTGCTATGTTGATTGACCATATTGGCGCAGGAGTGGTAGGACGTTATATATCCTCCACCGGGATGCCGATGCTTGATACCGCAGAAGGAGTGCGGTGGCTGAGTGAGTATGGTGCATGGATGACATTGTATGCGGTTATGCGAATGATCGGGCGTCTGGGATTTCCGATTTTTTGCTTTCTGCTGATTGAAGGTTTTGAACATACCAGAGACGTGAAGAAATATGCGGCAAGGCTTTTGGCTTTCTGTATCATCTCCGAAGTGCCGTTTGATCTTCTGTTTCGGGGGAAGGTACTGGAATTTGGATATCAGAACGTTTTCTTTACTTTGTTTATCGGTCTGTTGGTCTTATGTGTCTATCGTTATGTGGAGCAGCAGGAAGAATGGAATGTCTTATGGAAGGCTTTCTGTTATCTTGCGGCATTGATTGCAGGAATGGCAGTTGCAGAACTTTTACATACTGACTATGCAGCGATCGGCGTGTGCTGCATCTTGGTGCTTTATATTTTCCGTAAGAATAAGGTGGGGCAGATTGTGGCAGGCTGCATTGTATTTTTGTGGGAGCTTACGGCGCCGCTGGCATTTCTCCCGATTGCTTTCTACAACGGAAAGCGCGGCTTAAAGATGAAGTACTTCTTTTATATTTTTTATCCGGCGCATCTGCTGATTTTGTATCTCATTTGCGTAGCGGCAGGAATCTCAGGCTTTGCGGCAATGTAGGAAAATATATTGTTTAAATTCGTCGAAAAGGACTAGACGAAACCATAAAAGTGTGCGAAAATAAAGGCAGTATGTTAAATGTCTAACAAAGTTTAACATGAGATATATTTATAGTTGAAAGGAGTCTTAAAATGATTTACACACAGGAAGTTCAAAACATGTGTCCGGTAGCTAAAGGTGCAAAGCACGAGCCGGCTCCAATCCCAGAAGAAGGAAAATGGGTGCATTCTAAAAAAATCGAAGATATTTCCGGTTTTACACACGGTGTAGGCTGGTGTGCTCCTCAGCAGGGCGCCTGTAAGCTTTCATTAAATGTAAAAAATGGTGTAATCGAGGAAGCATTGGTTGAGACCATCGGATGTTCTGGAATGACGCATTCAGCAGCAATGGCAGCAGAAATTTTACAGGGTAAGACAATTCTTGAAGCATTGAATACAGACCTTGTATGTGATGCAATCAATACTGCGATGAGAGAGTTATTCTTACAGATTGTTTACGGACGTACACAGAGCGCATTCTCTGATGACGGTCTTGCAGTAGGCGCAGGTCTGGAAGATTTAGGAAAGGGACTTCGTTCTCAGGTTGGTACAATGTATGCAACCAAAGAAAAAGGAGTTCGTTATTTGGAAATGGCAGAGGGCTATGTAACAGGCATCGCTCTGGATGCAGACAACGAAGTAATCGGATATCAGTTCGTTTCTCTTGGAAAAATGACTGACTTCATCAAAAAAGGTGATGACCCTAACACAGCTTGGGAGAAAGCTAAGGGACAGTATGGTCGTGTAGATGACGCTGTTAAGATTATCGACCCGAGAAAAGAGTAAGCGAAAGGAGACGAAATAAAATGGCATTATTTGAATCATATGAAAGAAGAATTGACCAGATCAACGCTGTATTAGGCAGCTATGGAATCAGCTCTGTTGAAGAAGCAGAGAAAATTACAAAAGATGCTGGTTTAGACGTATACGAGCAGGTGAAGAAAATCCAGCCGATCTGTTTTGAGAACGCATGCTGGGCATATACAATAGGTGCGGCAATCGCAATCAAAAAAGGATGCAGAAGAGCTGCTGACGCTGCTGCAGCAATCGGTGAGGGACTTCAGGCGTTCTGTATTCCAGGTTCTGTTGCAGACCACAGAAAAGTAGGTATTGGACATGGTAACCTCGGTAAGATGTTATTGGAAGAAGAGACCGAGTGTTTCTGTTTCTTAGCAGGACATGAATCATTTGCTGCTGCAGAAGGTGCAATCGGTATCGCTGAGAAGGCGAACAAAGTACGTAAGAAACCTTTACGCGTTATTTTAAACGGACTTGGAAAAGACGCTGCTCAGATTATTTCCCGTATCAACGGATTTACCTTTGTTGAGACACAGTATGACTACAAAGAAGCAAAAGTAAATGTCGTATATGAGAAGGCATATTCCAACGGACTCCGCGCAACTGTAAAATGTTACGGTGCAGACGACGTTCAGGAAGGTGTTGCAATCATGCATATGGAGAATGTTGGGGTATCTATCACAGGTAACTCCACCAACCCTACGCGTTTCCAGCACCCGGTAGCAGGTACATACAAAAAAGAATGTATCGAGCAGGGTAAGAACTACTTCTCCGTAGCATCCGGCGGCGGTACAGGACGTACCTTGCATCCGGACAACATGGCTGCAGGTCCTGCTTCCTATGGTATGACAGATACAATGGGACGTATGCACTCTGATGCACAGTTTGCAGGTTCTTCCTCTGTACCGGCTCATGTAGAGATGATGGGCTTGATTGGAATGGGTAACAACCCGATGGTTGGAGCTACTGTTGCGGTTGCGGTTTCAATCGAGGAAGCTGCGAATGCTGGGAAGTTCTAAATAGTAAGAGGGAAATGCTTTATTTTTGGAAGCTTCTCAAATCGTGATTCGATTTGAGAAGCTTTCATTGTGCGCCTAGCGGCGCACGTTTCTAACGGGTGAAAGTCCCCAATCCGCCCTA
>CAJTSH010000020.1 GCA_910578885.1 uncultured Lachnospiraceae bacterium | reverse complement strand
AACTACATCCATTTATGGATGATGATATATAAATTTAAAAATATACCGGGAGATATATTGACAAATTTCAAATATTGAGATAGGAGGATTATTATTATGTGCGGTATTTGCGGATTTGTGGGGAATAAAAAAGGGGACTGGGATAGAGAAAGCATACTGGAGGAAATGAAGGATACGATCCGTCACCGGGGTCCGGATGACGCGGGAAGCTGGATAAGCAAAACTGCGGCGTTGGGCTTTCGCCGTTTGAGCATCATCTCTCCGGAAACAGGAGCTCAGCCCATGGAAAATGAAAACGGTGACAAGGTCTTGGTCTTTAATGGGGAGATATATAACTATCAGGAACTCAGGGAAAAGCTAATCCGGGCCGGACACAGGTTTGCCACTTGTTCTGACACGGAGGTGCTGATTCACGGATATGAGGAATGGGGAAGGGATATGCTGAACCGTCTGCGGGGAATGTTCGCCTTTGTTATCTGGGACGAGAAGAAAAAAGAACTCTTTGCAGCCAGAGATTTCTTTGGAATCAAGCCCCTTTATTATGCGGTTATCGGGGAGAGCCTTGTATTTGCATCGGAGATAAAAAGTATTCTCAAGTACCCGGAGTACAAAAAGGAACTGAATGAGCAGGCTCTGGAGCAGTTTCTTTCTTTTCATTATTCGGTTCTGGAGGAAACCTTTTTCAAGGGAATTTACCGATTAGAGCCGGGGAGATTTCTTTATTGGAGAAGCGGAAGCATGATGCTGGAGATTCAAAAATATTTTGAACCCTCATTAAGTCCGGTAGAGGGAAAGGGAGAGAGAGAATGGCTGGAGGCGGTAGATCAGGTTATAAAGGATTCCGTCGAGGCGCATAAAATAGCGGATGTGGAAATCGGCGCTTACCTGTCCGGCGGTGTGGATTCGGGTCTTATTGCTTCGGAATTTGGAGGAAAGAGAGCCTATACGGTAGGCTTTGGACGGGAGAAATGCAAATACAACGAGATTCGGTACGCCCGTGATACGGCAGAACAGTGCGGACTCGAACACAAGGGCAGAATCATTCAGGAGCAGGAGTTTTGGAAGGCTGTGCCGGAGATGCTTTACTATATGGATGAACCTTTTGGAGATGCCTCTGCGGTCGCACTGTATTTTCTTTCTATGGAGGCAGCCAGAGATGTGAAGGTAGTAGTTTCCGGAGAGGGAGCGGATGAGCTCTTCGGCGGTTACCGGATTTACTGCGAGCCGGAGGCGCTGCGGCGCTACCAGATGCTTCCCAAGGGACTGCGGGTATGGCTCGCCCGTGTGGCAGAACATTTCCCGAATGTGAAAGGGAAGGATTTCCTGATTCGGGGAAGCAAGTCTCTGGAAGAGAGGTATATCGGTAATGTCAATATTTTTTCCGTGGAAGAGCGCAGGGAACTGCTGCGAAAATGTGTGGGAACGAAAAGTCCGCAGAGCTTTCTGGAGGAGGACTATAACCGAACTCTTGGAATGGAGGATGTGTGCAGGATGCAGGAGATTGACTTGCGCCATTGGCTGCCGGGGGACATTCTTCAGAAAGCGGACCGTATGAGTATGGCTCATTCTTTGGAGGTGCGGGTTCCCCTTCTGGATCGGGAGGTGTTTGAGGTTTCTCGTCATTTGCCGGCTCATATGAAGCAAAGGGGCAGGATAACCAAATACATTTTTCGAAAGGCCGCGGCTTTTAAGCTGAATACAGATACCAGTGAACGGCCTAAGCTGGGTTTTCCCGTGCCGATTCGCCACTGGATATGTTCCGAGGAAGGGCAGGAACGGATGCGCAAAGCATTTTCAGGTTCTGCGGCGAAGGAGTATTTTCGTCAGGAGAAGCTGACGGAGCTGTTGGAGGAGCATTTGAGAAAGCATAAGGATAACAGCAAAAAACTCTGGACGGTTTATACCTTTTGCATTTGGTATGAGATATTTTTCTGCGGATGATGATTCAGGTATAGATACATGCTTGCTTTTCCTTTTACGGCACAGGAGTAGGGGATTACATTTCAGGCATAGGGGCATTATAGAACCCCAATTTATGGAACTTGTACCATTCCATTATTTTTTCATCAGTTGCCACTTGAAAGCCGCCGATGGAATGCACGGGATTTGTTGTTAATGATACGGTTTTGATTTCATAATTATCCTGTCCCAGCATTGCTATTGCTGAGGATAAATAGGCGGCTTCTCAATCTGCGTACTGTTCTAAGATGACAAATAAAATTGTCTTTTTCATATCGATTTGCCCCTTTCCAAATTTTCGTTTGATATAGGATATTTTACCACATGCTGTCTAAGTTTTCTATCTGATAAAGAATTTCTTAAAAATAATACTGAATTGCAAGGTTCATGCAAACAGCATTCCTTTGGAATTGACGCTTGAAATAGGTGGTTGTATAATATAAAAGGCTACAAAAACAGCGAAGATGAAGATGATTTGGAAAATTCGTTATTCTATAAAACGATATGGGGAAGAGGTACATACAAGAAAACAATAACTTTACCGGCAGGTGAATATAATATAGCGATTGTTCATGATATTGATGAAGATTTTTATGATTATTTTGATGAGGATTGGGATTATGAGGATAATCGGGAGGAAGGCAGGTATTCTGTTATTCTCACGGGGCGGTATATTCCTGAATTATCATCAAACAGCGTTACATTAAAGGAAGGCGAAGAGAAGACTCTTAAGATAAAAGGAACAAATGAAAGCGTAACATGGAAAAGTTCAAATAAATCAGTGGCAAGCGTCAGCAGCAAGGGCGTTGTAAAAGCGAAAAAGGCTGGGAAAGCGACAATTACCGCTACATGCGGCAAGTATACGCTGAAATGTAAGGTTACGGTAGAAAAGAAGCCGGTCACTTACAGTTTCCTTGCGAAAAAGCTGAAGGAATTTGCAAAGAAAAATAAGAATTTTACGTTTAAAACAATTGACTCAGGGAGAAGGGCTCGCTTGAGCGCAAGGGCAATAGGTGGGACTGATTCTTCAAAAATTGAATCGGGAGGATATGGTATGCTTTCGTATCTCCAACCGTATATTGAGATTGTAAAAAAGAAAAATACTGTTGAGATGTCCTTGAAAATTGAGGGATATTTACAGGTAATATCAATAAACAGCACAACGCTGCAATGTTCAAAAATCAGGCTCTATACTTCAAACAGAAGAATGAATTTGGCTATGGCACAGACACTCGCAACCAACAGATATAATTATTCCACGTATATTTATACAGGGAAGATGAATGGATATGCAACTGTTTCTACCTCTTCAAAAGTCAATGCTTCTGTTCTGAAGAAATTTAATACTATGTTGGGACAGAGTTCTCTGGTTATGAGGACTGAGAGTTTGGATGGCGCATATTTTGGAGGCGGAGTTACCACACAGGTCAGGAATAACTGGAAAAAGCTTGTGAAAGAGTATAATACATTACTGAAAGAATATTAATGACTTTGCAGTATACTTGAATTTACAGTAAAAGTATAGTAAAGTGGTTTTGTTTCAATGCAGTGATTCCATTTTAAGAACGGAAAGGCTGCGGGCAGTCCATATACGGGCGGTAAGATGATTAAATATACTTAGGAAAGAAGGCAAAAAATGGTTTCAGAGAGAATCAGACAGGCACTTGCGGGAAGCTCCGCAATTCGTGCGATGTTTATTGAGGGAAAGGCGCTCGCCGAGAAGGTGGGGGCTGAGAATGTGTATGATTTCAGCCTTGGGAATCCGGCAACTGAGGCGCCTAAGGCTTTGAATGAGGCAATTAAGGAAATTTTGGATGAGGAAGATTCTTTAATCATACATGGGTATATGGACAATTCAGGATACGAGGATGTACGTCAGTCGGTGGCGGACAATCTGAACCGCCGGTTTGGAACACATTTTAATTATCACAATATCATTATGACGGTCGGTGCGGCGGGCGGACTGAATATTATTTTTAAGACGATTTTGGATCCGGGCAGCGAGGTCATGGTATTTGCTCCGTATTTCGGGGAATATAGAAGCTACGCAGCGAATTTTGACGGCAAATTAGTGGAGGTATTTCCGAATACAGCAGATTTCCAGCCGGATATGGAGGATTTTGAAAAGAAAATCACGCCGAAGACAAGAGCCGTGATTGTAAATACACCGAACAATCCTACGGGCGTTATTTACAGTCAGGAGACGATGAAAAAAATTGCATCTATTCTGTGTGCGAAAGAGCAGGAATACGGAACGGACATTTATCTGATTTCTGATGAGCCGTACCGGGAGCTGGTATATGACGGTGCGAAGGAGGACTTTCTGACGAAATATTATCACAATACCTTGGTCGGATATTCTTTCAGTAAATCGCTTTCTCTGCCGGGGGAGCGTATCGGGTATGTGGTCGTGCCGGATGAGGCGGCCGACAGTGATTTGTTAAAGGACGGAATAAACGTGTCGAATCGTACGCTGGGCTTTGTCAATGCGCCTTCCCTGATGCAGAAGGCAGTTGCCAGATGTCTGGAAGAAAAAACGAATGTCGGTTTTTATGATGGAAACAGAATACTTTTGTACGAAGAGCTGACGAAGCTGGGATTTACCTGCATCAAACCGCAGGGCGCATTTTATCTGTGGATGAAATCACCGGTAGAAGCCGAGGAGGAATTTGTACGGGCGGCGAAGAAATACAACATCCTTTTCGTGAAGGGCAGCGCCTTTGCGTGTCCCGGTTATGTGCGGATTGCATACTGCGTATCGAAGGAAATGATTGAACGCTCCCTGCCTGCTTTTAAAGAGCTGGCGAAGGAGTATGGTTTGGCTTGAAGCGGCCTGACGTATTTGGGATATGCAGAATGGAGGAAAAAATGGGAAACTGGGAAGAAAATGTGCGCAAGGTAGTCCCGTATGTACCGGGAGAACAGCCAAATAAGGCGCATATGATTAAATTAAATACAAATGAAAATCCGTATCCGCCGTCGCCGCAGGTGATAAAGGCATGGGAGGAGCTTGACATGGAGAAGCTCCGTCTGTATCCGGATCCGGCCTGCGGTATATTGGTGGAAGCGGTTGCGGAAACTTATGGAGTTAAGCCGGATCAGGTGTTTACCGGCGTTGGTTCCGATGATGTTCTGGCAATGATTTTTCTGACATTTTTTAATTCGAAGAAACCGATTCTGTTTCCGGACATCACCTATTCGTTCTATGACGTGTGGGCGGATATGCTTCGGATTCCGTATGAGGTGCAGCCGCTGGATGAGAATTTCCGAATCCGTATGGAAGATTATGCGAAGGAAAACGGCGGAGTGGTATTTCCGAATCCGAATGCGCCGACCGGCGTTTTGATGGAGGTTTCTGACGCAGAGAATATCATAGCGGCGAATCAGGATGTGATTGTGGTCGTGGATGAAGCGTATATTGATTTTGGAGGATGCTCTGTGCTCCCTTTGATTGAAAAATATGAGAACCTGATTGTGGTGCAGACTTTTTCGAAATCCCGTTCCTTGGCTGGAATGCGGATCGGGTGCGCATTTGCACAGCCGAAGCTGATTCGATACTTAAATGACGTTAAATATTCTTTTAATTCCTACACGATGAATCAGACTTCACTGGCGCTCGGCGCCGCAGCAGTACGTGACGTGGAGTATTTTGAAGAAACCAAGAAGCGGATTATCAACACAAGAGAGAGGACGAAGCGGGAGCTTGCGGCTTTGGGATTTCAGTTTGAGGATTCAATGAGCAACTTCATTTTTGCTGCCCATCCTACGGTACGTGCAGAAGAGATTTTTGAAGAACTAAAGAAGAAGGACATTTATGTCCGTCATTTTAAGAAGCCGGAGCGAATCAGCAATTATCTGCGTATATCCATCGGCACAGAAGAAGAAATGGAAGAATTTCTTAATTCTTTGAAAATTATCTTGGCAAACGGGAGAGGATAGGGTAAATTATTGTCTTAGGCATTCAGAAGTGTCAAAAAGGCAGAAATGAGGTTAAGTTATGTTAAAACAGATTTTACAGGGAATGGTAGTCGGGCTTGCCAATATCATACCAGGCGTCAGCGGCGGAACTATGATGGTCGCGATGGGATTGTATGACAAGTTGATTCATGCAATCACACATTTGAAAAGTGAATTCAAAGAGAGCATGAAGCTTTTGATCCCGATTTTTATCGGTGCAGGAATTGCGATTGTAGCGCTTTCGCGGTTATTTGAATTTTTGCTGGGAAATTATCCGATTCCGACGAATTTTGCTTTTTGCGGACTGATTGTAGGAAGCCTTCCTTTTATTGTAAAGAAAGTGGAAGGTCATACTGTTACGCTGGGAAAAATCCTTGCATTTCTTGCATTTTTCGGACTCGTTATCTGTATGGCGGTCATGGGCGAGACAGGCGGGGCGTCTGCAGACGTCAGCTTCGGTCTGGTGAATGTGATAAAATTATTCGGAGTCGGCATTGTTGCGGCGACTACGATGGTGGTTCCGGGCGTCAGCGGTTCTATGATGCTGATGCTTTTAGGATACTATGATAGGATTTTGACCTCCATCAATGATTTTATTGATGCACTGGTAAAATTTGATATACAAGGGCTGATTGCGGAAATGGGAGTTTTAGCGCCGTTTGGAATCGGCGTAGTCTTTGGAATCTTTTTAATTGCCAAGTTGATTGAATTTATTTTTTCGAAAGCGGAAATTCATGCTTACTATGCTATCATCGGACTGATTGTGGCGTCTCCGGTTGCAATATTGTTGAATACGGATTGGAGCGGATTTTCTGTTTTGACAATTGTTATCAGTATTGTCACCTTTGCGGCAGGATGGTTTGCTGCGAGCAAGCTGGGCGGAGAATCATGATAAGTACACAGTACGAATGATATTAAAGGAAATTATCTAAACATTTCAGAAGTAAAGGATTTTGATAATAATTTTCCATCAAGAAGTCCTTGCCCAAAATGCAAAATATCCCTTGCGGTAATATATGCTCCGCCTTCACCTGTTCCTTTTACATCGACACTGAATAATTGGTAAGGTAATCTTTGGTATCAGAACAGTAGATGTAATTGTTTGCACATTGAGCGGGAAGTCTGTCTAATTGTTATTCTGTAAAAAAGGATAATGCTCTTTACTGGAATTTATTGGCATTTATGGTGAATTATTGCCGAAAATGAAGATAGGATATAGGCTTACAACAATAGATGTGGTATAATGTTCACGAAAGCAATGAGCAGTGCCAAGACAGCCAGAGACAAATCGACTGTTTACAAGCAGATTTGTTTCTGGCTGTTTTGATAGGGCGAACGCCCGTAAGCAATAGAGGGGGAAGTTTTGAATGAAGTTATTTGATCATAGGAAGAGGGAAAATGTAATAATACCGTTATTTATGCTGTTCGTTATTATAACAACAATGATTTTGGGAACGGTCATGACTTGGAAGCTGACAATCCGGCGGATGAAAGATTCTTTACATCAGCAGATATCCAGTCAGGCAGATGCGTTGGCAGATAAGCTGGATAGTGAGTTTGCTCTGCTGAATGGGCTTGGAACGGCTTTTACGTTGGATGATTTGGAAAATTTGGATTATATTTTAGAGAAGCTGACCTATTGCGCCGATAAATCTGACTTCATGACGGTTAATTTTGCGTATGCGGACGGGAAAGCGTACCGCAATGATGGAATGGAAATGGACGTATCTGGTTATGAGTATTTCAAGCAGTGCCTGAATGGAGAAGAGGCAGTGCAGTGTATCAGCGGCGAAGGGCGGCAGACTGCGGTAAGATTTGAAATTGCGGTTCCGATTATTTTTCATGACCATATAGCGGGCGTGTTGATAGGAGATTATAATGAAGAGAAATTTCGGAGCATATTTCAGACTGTCAGCAATGGCGTCAGTGAGTTTTCCTATGTTTGTGATTCAGATGGACGAATTGTGATAGCAACCAGACAGGCGGATCAGGCTTTAAAATTGCAGGGATTAAAGGATGAAAACGGTGGAAATATATTTACAATTTTTCGGGAAGCGAAATTTTCATCGGGAAGCAGGCAGTATGTAGAAGCACAGATGGAGAATCAGAGCGGCGGAGAAATTACATATACCTATCAGGGAGAGAAGAGCTATGCGATGTTTGAACCTTTAGGAATCAATGACTGGTATATCATTACTGTTCTGCCGGAATCCCAGATTTATGCAGAGGCAATGGAGACTGTGCAAATTTCCTATGTCATGCTTGCGGCAGTTATGTTTGCGGTCGTCTGCCTGATTGCATATCTGCTGTTGAGGGAGAGGAATGAAAGACTTCGGGCAAAAGAAGAAGCCGAGGAACTGAATTATATTTTAGCGCATGATGAACTTACAGGGGTTTTGGAAGAAAAGGTATTTTTGACGGAGGTTTCTAAGCGTCTTGTGGAATCAAGAGAGGGAGAGTACTGTCTGGTTTATCTGGATGTATACAA
This sequence comes from uncultured Lachnospiraceae bacterium, assembly GCA_910578885.1. GTDB lineage: Bacteria > Bacillota > Clostridia > Lachnospirales > Lachnospiraceae > Roseburia_C. The sequence continues at coordinate 58,144 of CAJTSH010000020.1, read as the reverse complement.
ATTCAAGCTGGTCAATGAAATGTTCGGTTATGAAAAGGGAGACGAATTCTTGCGTGTCATGGGGAAGGAACTGCAGAGGTTTTCTGATTCAGAGAATGGAGTCTGCGGTAGAATCAGCGGGGATAAATTCATTCTTTTTCTACCTCATAGACAGGATATTATTGAAGAATTTTATACGAGGAAAGAGAAAAATCCTAGAATTCTTCCAATCGAGGTGTATATTCATTATGGAGTTTATGTCATAACGAATATGGAAATTCCTGTAGCTACGATGGTTGACTGCGCTCAGTTGGCACAGAAAGCAATAAAGGGCAATTATGATAACTATGTTTCTTATTACAATGAGCGGTTGAAGCAGAAGATTATCAGAGAACAGGAGATTATCAATTCAATGGCGGGGGCGCTGGAGAATGGGGAATTCGTTATTTATCTGCAGCCTCAGTATAATTATAGGGATGGTTCTGTCAGCGGTGCGGAGGTCTTGGTTCGTTGGAATAGCCCGACGAAGGGATTGATCCCGCCGGGAGATTTTATTCCTATTTTTGAGACGAACGGTTTTATCATTAAATTGGACGAGAATGTTTGGGAACAAGCTTGTAAGTTATTGAGAAGCTGGATAGACAGGGGGCAGGAACCGTTTCCGATTTCGGTAAATGTATCGAGGGCGGATCTGCTGAAAGGTTCTGTGGCAGAGAAATTAAAAAGCCTCATAGATAAGTACGAGCTTACGGCTGACTTGCTGAGGGTAGAGATTACGGAGTCTGCATATATGGATAATCCGCAGCAGTTGGTTATGGAAATCAATAAGATGAGAGATAACGGTTTTATCGTGGAAATGGATGATTTCGGCAGCGGATATTCCTCACTTAATATGCTAAAGGATGTTCCTATCCATGTTCTGAAGACTGATTTGAAATTCTTGGACAGTGCGGGGATTGACAAAAGAAGGGATCAGATTTTGGATCATGTCATCCGCATGGCGCATCAGATTGGTCTTACGGTGGTTGCAGAAGGCGTGGAAACAAAGGAGCAGGCGGATTATCTGATGAAGCTGGATTGTCAGATTATGCAGGGATACTATTTTTCAAAACCTGTGCCAGTAAAGGAGTTTGAACAACTGGTATATGGAACCATCTGTAAGACAGAGGCATAAAATGGGCAGGTTCGGCAAATGCCGAACCTGCTTTTCTACGGAAAAACTATGTCTTATGATACATGAAAACGTTTATCGTGCAGCTTTTTCGGCATAATCGGTTGTGACCAGATTTTCATAGGGAACTTCCTGGTTCAATACGCCTGCTTCTTTTAGAATATCTAAAATCAGATTGAAGCTGTCTGTTGTCAGAATCAGATCAGATTTCCAAGTTTCCTGTTCGTAATAACGGGTTACGATAGTGGTGATGGTATCTAAGTCCGTATCGGTGAATTGAGGGGCGATGACCTCAGCGATTTCTTCCGGGGTATGCTCTGTTACATAATCCATTCCTTTTTGCAGGGCGTCCGTGAAGGACTGGATGACGTCACTGTTCTTTTCCAGATAGCTTTTTTTCGCACAGAAGGCAGTGTAAGGGACGTAGCCGGAATCTACACCGAGGGAGGCAACGACATAACCGGTGCCTTCTTTTTCGAGGGCAGTGGCGCTGGGTTCGAATTCTACAGTAAAATCACCTTGACCGCCAGAAAACGCAGCCGCAGTAGAACCAAAATCAATGCTCTGATCAATCATGAGGTCTGTTGCCGGATCAATTCCGTTCTTCTTTAAAATATATTCAAAGACCATCTGGGGAGTGCCGCCCGCTCTGCCGCCCAATACATTTGTATCCTTTAAATCACTCCACTTAAAATCTTCCATTGGTTCCCTTGCGACAAGGAAGTTTCCGGCGCGCTGGGTAAGTTGTGCGAAATTCACGGCGTAGTCCTCAGAGCCTTCGATATACGCATAGATACTGGATTCCGTTCCCATAAAGCCGATATCGGCTTCGCCGGAAACGAGGGCGGTCATCGTTTTGTCTGCTCCAAAACCAGTAACCAAAGTCAACTCAATCCCCTCATCTTTAAAATAACCCTCCTCAATCGCAACGTACATTGGTGCATAAAAGATTGAGTGAGCTACCTCATTTAAAGTGACAGGTGTTGGGGAATTTTTTTTGGTCTTGCTGCCGCAGGCGCAGAGGGAGACAAGAAGGATACAGACCAGCAGGCAGGAAGCCATTTTGTGAATCGGAACTTTTTTCATAATACCTCCATATTTGAGACGGGGGAATGCGCTGCGTTACTGGAACGACTGAAGGGAGTGAACAGTAACTGCGTTGCATTTTCCCCTTCTAAAATTTAATATATAGTATGAAAAAAAGAAAAAAGAGTGTATACTATCGTTAGAGTTTTCAGCATAGGAAGATGTGTTAGTAAAATAGATATTTGGAGGAGATAAAATGAGGGACATTTTAGATTTACATACGCATACGATAGTCAGCGGTCATGCATACAATACCATCAATGAGATGGTAGCTGCGGCACAAAGAAAGGGTCTGGAACTTCTGGGAGTTACAGAGCATGCGCCAAAGATGCCCGGAAGCTGTAACAGCATTTATTTTGCAAATTTCAGAGTCTTGCCGAGGAAGCGGGACGGATTGACGGTGCTTTATGGAGCAGAGCTGAACATTTTGGACTATGAGGGGCACGTGGACTTGTCAGAAGAAATGCTGCGGGAATTGGATCTGGTGATTGCAAGCCTCCATATTCCGTGTATTCAACCGGGAACAAAAGAGGAGAATACAAGGGCATATTTGAAGGCGATGGAAAATCCCTATTTAAATATTGTCGGACATCCGGACGATGTACGTTATCCGGTTGAATATCGTCCGATTGTGGAGTGTGCAAAAGAGCATGGAATTCTTTTGGAGGTAAATAATTCTTCCTTGAAGCCGGAAAGTTTTCGGGGAGATCCGCGGGAGGCTTATCGGGAGATGTTGAGCCTGTGCAGGGAATACCAACAACCAATTGTTATGGGAAGCGATGCCCATGTGGATATTTCAGTGGGCGTTCATGCTGAGGCGCAAAAACTGTTGGAAGAAGTAGGATTCCCGGAGGAATTGATTGTAAATACTTCTGTGGATAAGATAAAAAGTTATTTGAATTATTTTAAAGAAAAAAGGTAAGTATTTACTTTCATGCTTTAATATGTTAAAATCTTTTTACTATCATCGGAAAAGGAGAGCAGCACATGAGTAAGAATGTCAGAACAGAAGCAGTTGACCATTTGTTTGAGGCAATCTTGAGTCTTGAAAATAAAGAGGAATGTTATAAATTTTTTGAAGATGTGTGCACAGTGAATGAACTTTTGGCATTTTCCCAGCGTTATGAGGTGGCCAAAATGTTACGGGAGCAGAGAACCTATCTGGATATTGCAGAGAAGACAGGCGCTTCTACCGCCACCATCAGCCGGGTTAATCGTTCGTTGAACTATGGTTCAGACGGATATGACATGGTATTTGCCAGAACGAATGCCAAGACGGAAGAGAAATAAGAAAGTTAGGTTAAGAAAGAGTGCTTCGCCTTTGAAGAATCCCCATTTGAGGGAGAATGCGAAGCACACGCTGCAATTTAAAGATTCCAGTATTTTATTTTCTCGGAGAGCCCGTTGATTTTTCCGGTGCAGTTTCTTTTTTCGCATTCATATCATCAATGATTTTTTCAATCAGCATTTTTTTCACAAATACATCAAAACTCAACATGCAGATAAAAGAAAATGTATGTAGAAACTCCTGGTCTTCTTCGGGGGCATCTGCAAAGGTTTCAAAGCTTGTATTGAATTTTTGTGTGATATCTTTCATCATGTTTTTTACTTCGTCGTTTTCCAGACTGAACACTTCTTCGTAAATGTCTGTCAGATTAAAATTAGCATCAGAAGCAAAATATTTTTCGGTCAAAGGATTTAAGATGCTCTGAATATCACTGATACTTAAAATATTTTTAAAATAGTAAATAAAAATCAGCATCAGTACATGCTCTTTGGAGTACTTCTTTTTCACTGGCGGCGGAAGAAGGTTGTTCTTTGCATAGTTATTTATCATGGTTTTAGTCAGTATCTTATCGTCATCATGACGCTTGGATTGGGCGAGCTGGTTGTCCATGAAGGTGGTGACCTGATCCATATACAGTTCAATATTTGGAATACTGTCAGGGCGGATATAATCAATCCGGGACAGACTTGCTATAATGCTGTTTAGAAAATCTTGTGTGTCAATTGTCATTTTCTGTACCTCATATTCTGATTTAACATAACTGTTACCTATTATATAGTATTTAAAATCAGATGACAAGAACGAATCAGGATGTGATAGAACTACTGTTTGAATATAGAAAATTTGTTCGAAAATTAGGCCGGAAGAATTGACACATTTTGTAGAAAATGATAGGGTTATGGAGATGGCTAAATTATACTGTAACATGATTTCGGATAAAATTGGTATGATTAGAATTTAGAAAATGAGGTGGATTTATGGAAATAAATGAGACGATGAATGAAATGCAGCAGGAAGCTGTCCGCTATACAGAAGGGCCGCTTTTAATTTTGGCAGGAGCGGGAAGCGGCAAGACCCGTGTGCTGACCCATAGGACGGCTTATCTGATTGAGGAAGCAGGGGTAAATCCTTATAACATCATTGCAATTACCTTTACCAATAAGGCGGCAGGGGAAATGCGGGAACGAATCGACAACATGGTTGGATACGGTTCGGAAAGTATCTGGGTTTCGACCTTTCATTCTACCTGTGTGCGGATTTTAAGACGCCATATTGACAGGCTGGGATTTGATACGAATTTTACGATTTATGACGGGGATGACCAAAAGACGCTGATGAAGGATATCTGCAAGCGTTTGGAAATTGATACGAAGATTTACAAAGAGCGTTCTTTTCTGGGGGCTATTTCATCAGCAAAGGATGAGTTGATTGATCCGGATGCGTTTGCGCTGCGCGCTCAAGGCGATTTCGTGAAAATGAAGCAGGCGCAGGTTTACCGTGAATATCAGGAGAACCTGCGGAAGAACAATGCGCTGGATTTTGATGATCTGATAATGAAGACTGTAGAACTTTTTAAGACGGATGCGGATGTATTGGATTATTATCAGGAGCGGTTCCGCTATATTATGGTGGACGAGTATCAGGATACGAATACGTCGCAGTTCCGGTTGATTCAATTGCTTGCGGCAAAATACCGGAATCTCTGTGTGGTGGGTGATGATGACCAGTCAATTTATAAATTCCGGGGAGCAAATATTTATAATATCTTGAACTTTGAAAAGGAATTTCCGGATGCGAAGGTCATTAAACTCGAACAGAATTACCGTTCCACTCAAAATATTTTAGATGCGGCAAATCATGTGATTGCCAATAATGTAGGACGAAAGCGCAAGGAACTTTGGACGGATAACGGCGAGGGGGAAAAGATTGCGTTTCACCAGTTTGAGACTGGATTTGACGAGGCGGATTATGTGGCAAGGGACGTTTCATCTAAGGTGAGGCAAAACTTATTTCACTATAAAGATTGTGCGGTATTGTACCGGACAAATGCCCAGTCGAGACTTTTTGAAGAACGGTTTATTAACTCTAATATACCCTATAAAATTGTGGGCGGCGTAAATTTCTATGCGAGACGTGAAATTAAGGACTTGCTGGCATATTTGAAGACCATTGACAATGCAAGGGATGACCTTGCAGTGCGCCGGATTATCAATGTGCCCAAGCGGGGAATCGGTGCGACCACCTTGAACCGGGTACAGGACTATGCAATGCAGGAAGGAATCAGTTTTTATACGGCATTAAAGATGGCGGAGGACATTCCGACTTTAGGAAGAAGTGCGGCTAAAATTAAGCCGTTTGTCAATCTGATTCAGACCATGAGGAGCAAAGCGGAGTACATAGGCGTGACGGAGCTTTTACGGGAAATTATTGAAGAGACAGGTTATATAGAAAATCTTGAGGCAGAGGACAGTGAAGATGCCGAGCAGCGTATCCAGAATATCGATGAGCTGATCAGCAAGGCGGCTGCTTATGAGGAGGATGAGGAACGGGAAGAACCGGCAACGCTTAGCGGATTTTTGGAGGAAGTAGCACTGGTGGCGGACATTGATTCGGTAGATGAAAATCAGGACTATTTGATTTTGATGACGCTCCATAGCGCGAAAGGTCTGGAATTTCCGCAAGTATATCTTGCAGGAATGGAGGATGGGCTATTTCCAAGCTATATGTCTATCTGTTCAGATAATTCTTCAGAAGAAATTGAAGAAGAGCGCAGGCTTTGTTATGTGGGGATTACCCGCGCCAAAGAACAGTTATCCATTAGTTGTGCCAAACAGCGCATGATTCGGGGGGAAACGCAATATAATAAAGTATCCCGTTTTGTAAAGGAGATTCCCTCTGAGCTTTTGGCTGGAGAAATCCGCAAGCAGCGGGAGCAGGAGGTCTTTAAGCCTAATATAAGCCGGACTGCAAAAAATGCATTTCGCGCGAAACCTATGGCGCTCACAGAAAGCAATGCGGGCGGTATATTTGAAGTAAAGAATTTTTCCGGAAATGCCGCAAAGCAGTCCCTTTCCTATGGCGTGGGCGACAGGGTACGCCACGTCAAGTTCGGCGAGGGTACGGTGAAGCAGATTGTAGAGGGCGGCAGAGATTACGAAGTAACCGTAGAGTTTGATAGTGCAGGTGTGAAAAAAATGTTTGCCGCTTTCGCAAAGCTCCAAAAATTATAAGTAAATAAAATTTTTATGAATTCGTAATTTTTTATGGTAGTTATGGGAAAGATATGGTATAATGTCTGAGAAAGCAATGAGCAGTGCCAAAACAGTCAGAGCCAAACCGACTGTTTACAGGCGGAGTTGTTTCTGGTTGTTTTGATAGGGCGAACGCCCATGAGCGAGATGGAGCTTTGCGGAATTGAGCGGAGCACTGCAGGGCATCGGCTGCCAAGGGCGAGTATTGAATCAGGAAGGTATAGCAGACATGAAGAAAATGTGTTGCAAATATAAAAAGGAGTGGGATAACATGAATAAGGTAGACGAATTACGCGATTTATTATCCGCAAATGTATCAAAGGTAACAGAGTTGCTCAACAAGAAGGAAAAAGACGAAGAGAAAAAGAAATGTCCGGTAGGACTGATTTTTGCAATTATCGGTATTGTTGCGGTAGTTGCAGCAGCAGCTTACGGTTTGTACCGTTTCTTTGCACCGGATTATCTGGAAGACTTTGAGGACGATTTTGATGATGATTTCGAGGATGATTTCTTCGATGAAGACGATGATGAAGACGAGGAAGAGAATTAGTTATCAGCGCATCAGTCAGGGCATTCCCAATTGACGGGAATGTCCTTTTCTATTATAGTGGTAAGGTGGAAGATGTAGGAAATCAGTGAATCACATAGAAATTGAAAAGGGACAGGATGATACGATATGAAAAAAGGACAAGTTTTGGAAGGAATCATTGAACGCGTGGATTTCCCAAATAAGGGAATTGTAATGACAGAAGAGGGAAGACAGGCGACGGTAAAAAATGGTATACCGGGTCAGAAGGTTCGATTTTCCATCAATAAGATTCGCAAAGGTAGGTGTGAGGGGCGGCTGCTAGAGGTATTGGAACGGTCATCGCTTGAGCTGGACAAGTTTCCTTGCCCTTACTTTGAAATGTGTGGAGGCTGCACTTATCAGAGCCTGCCTTATGAGGAACAATTGAAGCTTAAATCCGGGCAGGTAAAAAGACTTTTGGACGCAGTCATTCCAGATACGGCTCCTTATACATTTGAGGAAATCAAGCCAAGCCCCAGACAGTTTGCATACCGGAATAAGATGGAATTTACTTTTGGTGATGAATACAAGGACGGACCTCTGGCATTAGGAATGCATAAGAGAGGAAGCTTTTATGATATTGTATCAGTGGTGGACTGTCAGATTGTGGATGAAGATTATCGGAAAATTTTACATTGTGTGCAGCAGTATTTTCAGGAAAGGAATATACCATTTTACCATAGGCTGAGACATACCGGATATTTGCGTCATTTGCTGGTGAGAAAGGCTGTAAAGACAGGGGAGATTTTGATTGATTTGGTAACTGCGTCAGCGAATGCTTTGCGCTCAGATTTATGGGATGCAGAAAGTGACAAGGCAGATATACAAATAACAGCAGAGCCGCAGATGCCGGTAGAAGAGTTGGAAAAGGGGCTGTTGCTCGGCATGACAGAGGATTTGCAGAAGCTTGCGCTCGAAGGAGAGCTTGCAGGAATTCTTCATACAAGGAATGATAGTGTGGCGGATGCAGTTAAAAATGAAGGTACGGATATTTTATACGGCAGGGATTATTTCTATGAGGAACTGCTCGGATTGAAATTCCGTATTTCACCATTTTCATTTTTCCAGACGAATTCCCTCGGCGCTGAAGTGCTGTATCAGACGGTTAGAGATTATATCGGAGATGCATTGGTGAAACCGGAAAATAAGGAGCAGGGAAGCATTGTCTTTGACCTTTACAGTGGAACAGGTACAATTGCGCAGATGCTTTCACCCGTAGCAAAAAAGGTCGTAGGCGTGGAAATCGTGGAAGAAGCGGTAGAGGCGGCAAAAGAGAATGCGAAGTTGAATGGACTTGGAAATTGCGAGTTTATTGCAGGGGATGTGTTGAAGGTGTTGGATACGATTGAGGAGAAGCCGGATTTTATCGTGTTAGATCCGCCGAGAGACGGTATTCATCCGAAGGCGTTAGGGAGGATTATTCAGTATGGCGTAGAGCGGATGGTTTATGTTTCCTGTAAACCGACTAGCCTGGCAAGGGATTTGGAGGTATTTCAGGAAAGAGGGTATCGGGTGGAGAGAGTGTGTTGTGTGGATATGTTTCCTGGGACGGCGAATATTGAAACCGTCTGTCTGCTTTCAAGGAAACCTTGATTTTCTGCGGTTTGTGGGATATTAAGGAGCAAAAATGGATGTGTGTTTTGTAGCCTTATGAATGAATCATTTGAATATCGTAGCAGAGGGGTGTTTTGAGACTCTGCTGAATAATAGGCCTTTGCTAAAAGGTATTACTTTTGCGAAAATGTATGATACCCTCCGGCAGAAGCCTTTTTATATAAAGATAACTTGACTTCTAAATCTTACTGATGTAATATTTGCATGGATGTAACAGCCGCTCAAAAGGAAAATTTTTTTACATTGAAATCTTACACATGTAATAAAAGGAGGGTTGAGAAGATGGTTGTATTTAGAATGTTGATGTAAAAATTGTTCGTGGATTAGGAAGTAAAAGTTAAAAGAAGTTACAGAAGAAAGGAAGATTTTGTGATGAAACTAAAACGATGTATGATAATGGGTATAACTGCTTGCTTGATTATAGGAAGTATGTCAGGATGCAGTTCAAAAGAGAATGGAAACAGCCAATCAAATCAAAAGGAACAGACAATACAGACTAATCAAACCGAAGAAGAAATAAGTGAAAACGAGGATGTGAAGAATGAAGAGGAACTGCAGCCGACAACAGTCACTGTAGATTATGCGGAAGCGTTTCAATCAATCCAAGGGTGTGCAGTTATTTTGAATTCAGAAAATAATACATATACTTTTTATAATGAAGACAAATGCAGAACGAGGGTATCTCCTAATTCTTCGTTCAAAGTAATCTCAGCCTTAATAGGAATTCATAATCAAGTGATAACGTCAGAGGATAGTAAAATGGAGTATGATGGAATGAATTACCCAGTTGATGCATGGAATGCCGATTTAAGACTGGAGGATGCATTTCGAAGTTCTTGCATTTGGTACTTTAGAAAAGTAATAGATGAGGTGGGACAAGAAACAATTCAAGAGGAATTAAACAAATTGGATTATGGAAATTGTGACATATCTGAATGGAGTGGAAGTGGTGTGAACTCTTTCCCAGAACTTAATGGTTTTTGGATTGAATCATCTTTGATGATTTCTCCAATAGAGCAGGTGGAAGTTTTGCATAAGATTATGGAAGGGGAAACTATATATACAAAATCAGAGATAGAAATTCTAAAAAGCATTATGTTACTTGAGGCTAGTGATTCAAAAAAAATATATGGAAAAACAGGAACGGGAACAGACGGTACAGCATGGTTCATCGGTTTTGTCGAAAAAGAAAATACTAATATATATTTTGCTATATATTTAGATGATGATTCTTCGAATGAAATTAGTGGGATAAAAGCACAGGAAATAGCATTTAATATCCTAGAGGAGTAATCAAGAGAAGTTAAGATTTTACTATGTGTTGCTGGTATACTTATTGCAATGATAGCTGCACATTGGCTTTGCTTCGTTTATGAGACGGATTATAAAAAGACAGAAGGTAAAGGGTCAAAGTGTTTCATTTGACCCTTTACCTTTTTTCAATACCAGATATTCATGTCTGATAATATAGATAGAGCAATATCAGATGCTTTGCTTCCGGTAGCATTTTCAGTGGCTCCGATATTTAAGGCAAAGAAATATGTATTATCTGAAGTTTCGACATAGCCAATGAACCATCCGCTTATGTTCTCTCCATTAATATTTCCTGTTCCGGTTTTGCCGTATAGGTTACCGTCAGCAGTGGAAGAAAGTAATAAGGCATTCTTTACAGTCTGAATATTATCTGCATCAAAATTAAAGTCATTGATGTACAGTCGTTGGAGCATTTCGACCTGCTCAATAGGAGAAATTTTGAGGGAAGATTCTGCCCAAAAGGAAGAAACACCACCTGACAGGTCATGATTGCCATAATTAATATATGTATAGAAGTCTTCTAAAGTTTTTAATCCGGCAACTTGGTCTAATGATTGAAAGTACCAATTGACAGAGTTTTGAAATGCTGTAGTAAGGTTTTGATTGGCATTCCACTCTGCAATAGGGTATTCTTGCCCATTCCATGTCATTTCGCTTGAAGCCGAAGTTATATATCTGTTTTCCAAACCTAACAGGGCACTGTATATTTTATATGTCGAATCCGGTGAAATTCGTTTTTGTGCCATTACTTTGTTATAAATTTGCCAACTGTCGGTAGTTGCATCAAACAGGACAAAACAACCTTGATAATCGTTAAAATATGATGATAAATCAATATAAGAAATATTGCTGTCGTTTTTATTTATTTGATAGGTGTTTTCTATTTCTATTGCAGCATTGACAGAAAGCATGGGCATAAATGTTAACAAAAGGCAGGCGATCAGAAAATAGGAGCAAACGCCCTTTACTCTTTTTATAAATGTCGGCTTTTCATAAGAGGCAATGTTGATAATTCTCCGTTTCATCTGCTCCATGTTTCCACCAAGGCCGGCAGCAAACGGAAAAGGAGTAAGTGAAACCTTCTCTGCAAAGTTAATCAATGTATTGCCATAACCTTCGTAAGCATCCTCTTCAAGCATTTTCAAAACGGAAGTGTCACAGGCAACCTCTCTGTCATTACGCATTTCTTTCAGTGCGTACCAGACAAGAGGATTGAACCAATATATTACTCCGGTAAGGTTCATCAGATAACTGGCAATAGCATCTTTGTGCTTATAGTGCTGCAGTTCGTGCAACAGCATATACCGCATATCGGATTCGTTGTAATCAGAAATCAGATGAATCGGCAGATAAATACACGGTTTCAAAAGTCCCACAATAATCGGAGATTTCAAAAATGCAGTACTGTAGATAGGGATATTTCTGTGAATTCCCATTTCCTCCAAACATCGATAATATAGTCTGCGTACTTCCGGGTTCTGAAGGGGAAGTGCAGATTTCTCCAAATTGCGTAGGCGGAGTGAGGATTTGATTACTAATATAATCATTGCAAAAATGCCTACAATCCATATCCCCAATAATATGTATCCGGCAATGGATGGTGTCTCGCTATTTACAGAAAGTGCGAAATCATTCATCCAGTCTGTATTTCCGGTCGGATGAATTCCCACAGCTTCTCCCATAGCGGTTGAGGTACCAGAAGCAGGAGAGCTTCTTAAGCTACCAAGCCACGAGAAGATTTGTGGAAATCCGATGGGACGGAACGGTATAAAGGGAACTGCCAGCAACCCAAGAAGCAGGAACCACAGATTATACTGCATCCGGCTGGACAGGTTGTTTTTGAATATCCGCTTGGCTATCAAAAGAATTCCGATGATACCGCTGATAAATACATTGCATATTAAAAAGCGTATCATAAAATTAGCCACGTTAATTTCCTCCTTTTTTTGACCTCTTGGAAAGAAGGGAACGTAGGGTGTCTATTTCTGTTTCAGACAGTCTGTCATTTTCTATATAGGCAGACAGCATGGCAGTGATATCCCCGTCATAGTATCGTTCCAGAAAAGAGTTGCTTTCCTGGCCGATGTATTCGCTTTCTTTCACGACTGGGGTATAAACAAACACTCGGCTCTGTTTTTCATAAGTCAGAACGCCTTTTGTTACGAGACGTTTGATTAAAGTCTGTATCGTCTTAGGACTCCAGCTTGTGGTCTGTAATAATTTATCTGTTATTTCATTGGTACTGATCGGCGCATGTTTCCATACGATTTTCATAACTTCAAATTCAGCTTCAGAAATCTGTGGTAAATCGCTCATTTCAAATCCCTCCTTAAATCTTACGGCTGTAATAAATATATTATAGACGTTATTTATGTGGTTGTCAATTTCAGAAAAAACATATTGACTTGAAATCTTACTTGTGTAATAATTGAAATATTACAAGAGTAAGATTTGGAGATGGCAACAAAAAGAAAAGAACCAGAATCACAACGGATTAGCTGGTTCCTTTACTCGTTTGAATTACCTCTTTTATGTATGAGTGCTAAGAGGTATTCAATTGCTGGAAGAATCTCGGCTGCCTCTTGCTCATCACATTCCTGTAGCATCAATAACAGTTTTTGTTTTTTCACCCCATCCGTAGCAGTGTCAGGGTGGAAAATACGGTCTGCAGGAATGTGTAAATAAGCGATGATCTGGCACAATACTTCGAACTTGGGATTACCACGGTCGTTTTCAATATTTAGTATTGTACGCTCATCACAACCTATTTGTTCAGCTAATGCTGCTTGAGATAGATGGGCTTCTTCTCTGGCAGCCCGGACTACCTTCGCAAGATTTTTTACATAGTCATGCATTACAATTCACCTCAGTGCTAGTTTACACTACAGGGTAAATATTATGAATTACAATAGAGTACAGGTGTAAGATGAAACAAACTACACCATAAAAGGAGAAATTACATGGAAGCAAGGAAACAGCACAGAATACGATGTTTGTTGAAGTTACTGAAATTTGTTCATGGATAAAAACGCATTGATAGGTGTATCGCAATTCACAGAACGATAGAATTGCGATACACCTATTTTATATTTCAAGAGAAAACAAAAAGGAGGCTCATGATGAAAGAGATGGAAGCAAAGACAGAAAACAGATATGAGTACAGAAAACCACAGGAAAAGAGGAAACAGATGATAGCACCGGATTTATTTGAATTTGCATATGTACCGGATTGGTACGGACATTTAGCGGAACTGGAGAGATTGGCATTGCCGGAATCATGGAAGTTCCGAAAGCCGAGCCGGGAAACAAAGAATGCAGACACCCCCATTTTAGAACGTTACATACATACAATTTTTCGCAAGCAGGTTATTGACTTTAATTCAGAAAGTGATCCAAGAAAAGCAGACAGTATTTTTCATTTGGAAAACGAATGTGTCTGCTTCCATACTGGATTATACACACCTCAGTACAAGGGGATTTATGGTTATTTTGAAAGAAACAATTTTTCGGATTCTTTAAGAGATTGGTATTTTAGAGGTTTTTGTGATGAACTGTCTCCAAAGTTAAGATACATCGAGCCATTACCACAAAAGCCCGTCTATCATATGGCGCAGAGTGGCATTAACTTTAATCCAGAGTGGCCTATAAGAGTAAACGTAAATCACATATTGGGAGATGAAGAGAACCTGGAGCGTATTCCGGCTAAAATTCGGAAGGTGAAGAATCTGCCGCTATTGTTTGAAACAGCAGTAGAACTTGGGAGAAGGAAGTCGGTAATTGAACCGGGGCTTGTAGTCCCACAGGGATATCAGGGGAGAGTGCAGTATCTTCTTCCAGTTTATCTGACGAATATGCAGAAACCTGACCTTGCCATGACACTGACGGTTATGGATGGGTACTATTTGGGTAATACCTGTCTGACGTTGGAGATGGCATATTTGAATGCGAGAGTAGTTGCAAGGCCAATGGCTCCGTGGCTTACGGAACTCGTAAAATAGGAAAACAGTACATAGAAACATGGATTGAATGGAACACCCGACAAGATGCAATAGCTGAATTGCGCCTTGTCGGGTGTTTTTCGCTTAAAGGATGATGGACAGGCTTCCTCTCTGCTGCTGAAAAAAATCTCAAAAAGTTTTTTAAATAGGAAATGAACCTTCCTATTTAACTCTTATGATGATGCCACAAAGCAGAGGAAAGGAGGTGGGCAAGTGTTGAAAGCGAATGAACGCAGGCAGAAGATATTGGAAATTCTGTGTGTGCGCCGTCAGGAAACGATGGAAAATCTGGCACAGGAATTCAATGTTACAACTCGTACAATTCGGAGTGATATTGAAGAATTGACACTTGCCCACCCGATTGAAACCGTGCGTGGCAGATATGGTGGAGGCGTCAGGGTTGCAGATGGCTATTATCTTGGACGTAAGTATTTAAAACCAGATCAGCAGGAACTGTTGAAGCGGCTTTCAGAAAATTTAACAGGCGAAGACCTCGCTACGATGAACAGTATCCTTTCCGAATTTGCTTTGACAAAAAGGGCAGAGAAATAAGTCTTGTCTGAAAGATGGAGGTGAAAGGATTTGGAAAGGGTGTTTATCTGCAGTCCGTTCCGGGGAGCGGAAGAAAAGAATGTGGAGCTTGCCAGAAAATATGCCAGATTTGCTTATGAAAAAGGCTGTCTTCCGGTAGTGCCTCATTTGTATTTTCCACAGTTCCTAAAGGAAAGTGATGTTCAGGAACGGATGGCAGGGATTCAGTTTGGACTTTCATTGTTGAAAGAGTGCCGGGAAGTATGGGTATTTGGAGAAGTGATGAGTGAAGGCATGTGTATAGAGATTGCGGAAGCTGACCATGCAGGAATTCCCATCCGGTATTTCACAAAGCAAAACGGAGAATTTGTGGAAAGGAGCAGTTTATGAGCGAGGAATTGTTGAAAATTGCAGATGGTCTTTTGGCGGTTTCGGAAGGAGTCCGTGCCCTCGCAGGAAAGGCACATTCATGTAATTGTAGTAAAAATCAGGAAGAAGGACGAGGGCAGAAGGATGAAGAAAGCGGAAATGAGAAGAGTCAGGAGAAACAAGAGAATGCCGTTACCATTGAACAGGTCCGTGCGGTCATGGCATCCAAATCGCAGGATGGAAAAACGCAGCAGGTCAAAGCACTGATTCAAAAGTATGGGGCAGATAAGTTATCCGGGGTACAGCCGGAGAAATATGCAGATTTGCTTCGTGATGCAAAGGCTCTTTAATGGGACAGCATGCGATATTATCCGCATCTGCCTCCAAACGATGGATGAACTGTACCCCATCTGCATTATTGGAGAAGCAGTTTGCGGACGAGGAAAGTATCTACGCAGCGGAGGGAACTGCTGCCCATGCTCTTGCAGAGCATAAGTTGAAACGGTTTCTTAAGAAGCGTTCCAAACGTCCGGTATCTGATTATGACTGTGATGAGATGGAAGAATGCACAGATGATTATGTGTCCTTTGCGATGGAGCAGATTGAAAAGGCGAAACAGTCATGCAGTGATCCGGTAGTGATGATTGAACAGAGACTGGACTTTTCCAGATGGGTGCCGGAAGGATTCGGTACCGGAGATTTGGTCATCGTAGCTGATGATACTTTATACATTGTGGATTTGAAGTACGGAAAGGGTATTGCTGTATCTGCAGAATGGAATCCACAGATGCTTTTATATTCTTTGGGAGCATTGGAACTGTTCGATTCCCTGTATGACATTGAAAAGGTCAACATGACCATCCACCAGCCGAGACTGGAAAATGTCAGCAACTTTGAAATTACGGTTCATGACCTCATGGAATGGGCAGAGCAGGAGTTGATGCCGAAGGCAGAGATGGCAGCCAAAGGCGAAGGAGAGTTTGCAGTTGGAGATTGGTGTCGTTTCTGTAAAGCGAAAAATACCTGCCGTGCCAGAGCAGAAGAATATTTGCGATTGGCACGAATGGAGTTTAAACCACCGGAACTTTTATCAGAGGAAGAAATCGCAGAGGTTTTGAAGGTGGCGGATGAACTTGCCAAGTGGTCTGCAGATGTTTATGCCTATGCACAGGATGAAGCGATTACACACGGAAGGGTATGGAACGGATTCAAACTGGTAGAAGGCAGAAGTAACCGTAAATATGTCAACGAAGAGGAAGTGGCTGATGCTGCAAAAGCAGCCGGATATGAGGACATTTACAAGAAGTCTCTGATTGGTATTACGGAAATGGAGAAGCTGATGGGCAAAAAAGATTTTCAGAAGATACTGGGCAGTCTGGTGTATAAGCCGCAGGGCAAAATTACCTTGGTACCGGAATCCGATAAGAGACCACCAATTCAAACAGAAACCGCTGAGGCGGATTTTAAGGAGGATGAATAAATGAGCAAAAATGAAACACCGACCAAAGTAATCGTACCGTGCAGATTTTCTTATCTGCATTGTTGGGAGCCGGAAGCAATCAATGGCGGCGAGCCGAAGTACAGCGTGTCTGCCATTATCCCGAAGTCTGATAAGGAAACCATTAAAAAGATTCAGGCAGCGGTGGAAGCTGCAAAGCAAGAATCTTTGTCAAAGTGGGGTGGCAAGATTCCACCGAATCTGAAGCTTCCTTTGCGTGATGGTGACATTGACAGACCGGAGGATGAAACATACAAAGGCTGTTATTTCTTTAATGCCAACAGCAGACAGGCACCACAGGTGGTTGATAAGCAGGTACAGCCAATCCTGGATCAGACAGAAGTGTATTCCGGCTGTTACGGAAGAATCAGTGTAAACTTCTATGGCTACAACAGCAATGGCAACCGTGGTGTGGCAGCAGGACTTGGAAACATCCAGAAGTTGAAAGACGGAGAGGCACTCAGCAGCCGTACCAATGCAGAGGATGATTTTGAAGCAGTAGAGGATGAAGATTTCCTCGGCTAATGATAAGGGCGGTGTATGCCGCCCGTACATAGAGGAGTTGTTTTGATGAAAGAGACATGGACAGATATTCCCGGACTGGAAGGGAAATACCAGATCAGCAATATGGGGAGATACAAAAGGCTGTCCCGGTATATTCAGGGGAGAAGACTGCCAGAGGAGATTCTTCCTCTGAATCAGAGTCAGGTAAGGGAAGTCAAGGAAAGGCTCGGAAAAAAAGAACATGTATATGATATTGCTGACAGCATGGGGATTTCCAGAAAGACCGTCAGCAAGATTAAATCGGGAAGGAGTTACGCATGGGCGAAGTAGGATATAAAACACTGGCAATTGACATAGAGACCTTTTCCGATGTGGATTTAATCAAATGCGGGGTATACGCCTATGCGGACAGCCCTGCTTTTGAAATCCTGCTATTTGCATACAGCTTTGATGATGAAGAAACAAAGATTATTGATTTGGCACAGGGGGAGCAGCTGACGGAAGAAATAAAAAATGCCCTGTCTGATGTGGGAATCATTAAGACAGCGTTCAATGCTAATTTTGAGCGTACCTGTCTTTCAAAATATATGGGAGTCCGTTTATCTCCCGAATCGTGGGTTTGTACTGCAGTACAGTCGGCTATGCTTGCCCTTCCGCTTTCTTTGGAGGGTGTTGGGGCGGTTCTGGGGCTTTCTGAGCAAAAGCTGAAGGAAGGTAAGGACTTAATCCGCTATTTTTGTGTGCCTTGCAAACCGACAAAAACAAATGGTGGCAGGAGCAGAAACCTTCCATGCCATGCACCAGAAAAATGGGAACAGTTCAAGACGTACTGCATCCGTGACGTGGATGTGGAAAAAGGTATCCGGCAAAAACTGCATAAGTTTCCGATACCGGAGTCTGAGATGGTATTTTACCGTTTGGATCAGGAAATTAACGACAGGGGAGTTTTAGTTGATAGGGAATTGGTAGAACAGTCGATTACCTGTGACCTGTTACATAAAGACATTGTGACGAACCGTGCCTATGAGGTAACGGGGCTGGAAAATCCAAATTCCGTATCGCAGTTGAAAGGATGGCTTTCAGAACGTGGAGTGGAAATCGACAGCCTATCCAAAGGAGCAGTTGCGGAGCTGATTGAGGATGCGGATGGGGAAGTGCTGGAGGCTTTAAAACTCCGGCTTCTCATGGCGAAAACATCGGTAAAGAAGTATGAAGCGATTGAACGGTCAGTGTGTTCGGACGGAAGGGTACATGGATTGCTGCAGTTCTATGGAGCAAATCGTACCGGCCGGTGGGCAGGAAGACTGGTGCAGGTACAGAACCTTCCTCAGAATCATATCAGTGACTTGGAACTAGCACGTAGTCTTGTCAGAAGAGGGCAGTTCGAGGAATTGGAATTATTCTACGAATCCACACCAAATGTACTGTCTGAATTAATCCGTACTGCATTTATTCCAAAAGAGGGATGCAGGTTTATTGTTGCTGACTTTTCTGCTATTGAAGCGAGGGTGCTGGCATGGTTATCCGGGGAACAGTGGAGACTGGATGTATTTGCTACACACGGAAAAATATATGAGGCTTCGGCATCTGCCATGTTTGGTGTTCCAATAGAGGAAATTACAAAAGGATCTCCACTGCGACAAAAGGGAAAGATTGCGGAACTGGCTCTCGGATACGGAGGAGCAGTAGGGGCATTGACTTCAATGGGAGCCTTGGCAATGGGACTTAGTGAAGAGGAACTGCCGGGACTGGTATCTACATGGAGAAATGCAAATCCGCATATTACACAGTTTTGGTGGGATGTAGATGAAGCAGCCATGAGGGCAGTCCGTGAAAGGAAAGAAACACAGGTCGGACTGATTCGTTTTCAGTATGCTTCCGGTATTTTGTTTGCCATGCTCCCGTCCGGAAGGAAACTTGCCTATGTGAAACCGAGAATGGGTGTCAACAAATATGGCAGGGATGGACTGACTTATGAAGGTGTGGGAGAAAACAAGAAATGGGAAAGGATGGATACTTACGGGCCAAAGCTAGTGGAGAATATCGTGCAGGGTACCAGCAGAGATATTCTGGCAGAAGCCATGATGCGCTTGAATAAAGCAGGATTCTCCATTGTATTTCATGTACACGATGAAGCGGTATTGGAAGTGCCAGAAGGAAAATCGTCTGTAGAAGAGGTGTGCCGGATTATGGCAGAGCAGCCTTCCTGGGTACACGGGCTTCCGCTTCGTGCTGATGGCTACGAGTGCCAATTTTATAAAAAGGATTAGGAGGGATTGCAGGATGAAACTGTATATTTCAACAGGAAATTCCCGAATGGAAAAGAAGTGGAATGGACAGGAGATGGAGTTTAGTGTGTTTTTGGAGCGTCTCTCTCATACTGTCCGTACCAGTGAAACGATGGAACAGTATCGGAAGATGAGCAAGGCAAAGCAGGATTCCATCAAGGATGTGGGTGGTTTTGTGCTTGGAAAGATGAAGGGCGGCAGGAGAAAAAAGGCGAATGTACTGTTTCGTTCAGGTCTGACACTGGATATGGACTATGCCACAGAGGATATTGCAGAGCAGATAGAGATGTTCTTTGATTTTAGATGCCTGATCTACTCTACCCATAAACACACACCGGAGAAACCAAGGCTCCGTCTGATTATTCCGTTATCAAGGACCGTATCGCCGGATGAATATGCAGCAGTGGCAAGAAAAGTGGCAGAGGATATCGGCATGGAGTTGTTTGATGATACAACCTACGAACCAAGCCGCCTCATGTATTGGCCTTCCACCTCTGCAGATGGAGAATTCTTTTTCCGTGATATTCCGGGAACATTTTTGAATCCGGATTCCGTATTAGAAAGATATGCGGATTGGAGGGACTCTTCTTCATGGCCTGTCAGCAGCAGACAAAAAGCAGTTGTCAGCAGGGAGATGAAGAAACAGGCTGATCCGCTATCGAAGGAAGGAATCGTAGGTGCGTTCTGCCGGACTTATTCGATAGAAGAGGCAATCCGTCTGTTTCTGCCGGATGTGTATCAGGAAAGCATGATGCCGGAGCGATTTGATTATATTCCGGCAGACTCACAGGCAGGTGTGGTGATTTATGAAGGGAAGTTTGCGTATTCCCACCATGCCACTGATCCGGCTTGTGGGAAGCTGCTGAATGCATTTGACATTGTCCGCATCCATAAGTTTGGGGAGCAGGATGATAAGGCAGAGGAAGGAACGGATTCAGGAAAGTTGCCATCCTTTAAGGCTATGAGTGACTTTGCGGTGTCAGATGAACAGGTAAAGATAACATTGGCAAAGGAAAGGGAGAAGGCAGCAAGTGAGGAATTTGATGCGGATACCGAGGAATGGCAGACCATGCTGGACTTGGACCGTCAGGGAAAAGTAAAAGACACACTTTCCAATATTGCAACGATTATTCGATTCGATGAGAACCTACAACCTATCGTATTTAATCAGCTGAAGAATGCACTGGATGTCATCGGGGAACTGCCGTGGGTACAGGTCAAAAAAGGATGGGGTGATGCAGATATTGCCTGTGCGAAGCTGTACTTTGAAAGGGTGTATGGGATTTGGTCACCTACCAAATTCAAAGATGCCCTGCTTGCGGTAGTGTCTTCCGAAAGGCTTTATCATCCGGTCAAGGAGTATTTTTCCACGTTATCCTGGGATGGATGCAGCAGGATTGACAGTCTGCTGATTGACTATATGGGAGCAGAAAATACACCGTATGTCCGTGCAGTTACAAGAAAAACTCTGGTAGCGGCGGTAGCCCGTATTTATGAGCCGGGTATAAAGTTCGATTCCGTGTTGGTCTTAAACGGTCCGCAAGGGTGTGGTAAGTCCACGTTCTTTGCAAAACTGGGAAAAGAGTGGTATTCGGATTCCCTTACGATTTCTGATATGAAGGATGGAAAAACTGCTGCGGAGAAGCTTCAGGGGTATTGGCTTTTGGAATTGGGAGAGCTTGCGGGTATCAAAAAGGTAGATGTGGAAACCGTAAAATCTTTTGTTACCCGGACGGATGATAAATACAGGCAGTCATATGGAACAACGGTGGAGAGTCATCCGAGGGAATGTGTGATTGTGGGAAGTACAAACTCAGAGGGCGGGTTTCTGCGTGATGTTACCGGAAACAGACGCTTTTGGCCTGTGCATGTAACCGGAAAAGGGAAGCATCGTGGATGGGATTTGACTCCTGAGACGGTAGACCAGATTTGGGCAGAAGCGATTTCCATTTATAAAGATGGGGAAGCGTTGTATCTGAAAGGCAAGGAAGCTGCAGAGGCTTATGTGGCACAGCAGGAAGCAATGGAGTCTGATGAAAGAGAAGGCATTGTGGAGGATTATCTGGAGCGATTGCTTCCGGCAGACTGGGACACAATGGATTTGTACCAGAGACGTTCTTATCTTGGTGGCGGAGAGTTTGAAGCAGAAGGAAGAACCGGAACGGTAGTCAGAGAGAGATTCTGTTTAATGGAAGTCTGGTGTGAATGCTTTGGGAAGGAGCGTCAGAATTTCCGAAAGACAGATTCTTATGAGTTAGAATCCATTATTCAAAAAATTGGTGGCTGGAAGAAGTATGAAGGGAATTCCTCCGGCAAAATGCGTATCCCCGGTTATGGTGTACAGAGGGTGTTTGTCAGAGTGAAAAAGGAAACCGCAGGAAACAAATGAGGGGTTTCCGTGGGTGATTGGTAAGACGGTAGGCAACAGATGTTGGAAACAGCCATGAAGTCAGCAGACAAAAGGACTGTGTCGGTGCTGTTTCCAATGTTTCCACTTATATTTAATAAATGAAAATAAGTATAAGAGGACACGGATACACCCGTATATACGCATATGGGAGAATAGATGTTTTTGAAAGTGGAAACAGCAGAAGGAAACGGAGATGAGGTTTTGCGAGAAAGTGTAATTGAAAAGGCTCTGGTAAAAGAGGCAAAGAGCAGGGGCGGCATGGCGGTAAAGTTCGTGTCTCCCGGTTTCGATGGGGTGCCTGACCGTCTCGTTCTGCTTCCTGGTGGGAAGTGTGCATTTGTGGAATTAAAGACACCGGGAAAAAAGCTGCGACCGTTGCAGGAAAAACGAAAACATCAGCTGGAAACTTTGGGGTTTTCCGTATATGTGATAGATGGATTGGAACAGATCGGAGGTGTGCTGCATGGAATTCAGACCACATAAATATCAGGACTATGCCAGGGAGTTTATTATCGGGCATCAGGTATGTGCTTTGATTTTGGATATGGGACTTGGAAAGACAGTCATTACCCTTACTGCTTTGTGGGAACTGGCACTTGATTACTTTGAGGTAGGAAAGGTTCTGGTTATTGCACCATTCCGTGTGGCACGGGATACATGGAAGGAAGAACTGGAAAAATGGGATCACTTGAAAGGACTGTCAGTGTCAGTGGTAGTCGGTTCTGAAAAAGAACGATTGGATGCTTTGGAAAAAAAGGCAAGCGTGTATGTAATCAACCGTGAAAATGTGGTGTGGCTTTGTGAGAAGCATCACTGGGATTTTGACATGATTGTGATTGATGAATTATCTTCTTTCAAATCTTATCAGGCGAAAAGGTTCAAAGCACTAAGACGATACCGGCCGAAGGCAATTCGTGTGGTTGGTCTGACTGGAACACCGGGAAATCTTATGGATTTATGGGCTGAGATTGGAATTCTTGATATGGGGCAGAGGCTTGGAAGATATATTGGTGCTTACCGTGACAGGTTCTTTCTGCCGGATAAGCGAAACAGGAATATCATTTATTCCTATAAACCGAGGGATGGTGCGGAAGAAGCAATCTACAATTTGATTTCCGATATCTGCATTTCCATGAAGGCAGAGGATTACCTCTCCATGCCGGAGTGTCTTTATCATCGGGTGGAAGTTCGTATGGATGAAAAAGAGGAGAAGCTGTACCGTCAGATGGAAAAGGATATGCTTTTGCCTTTTGAAGATGGGGACGTGGATGCGGTCAATGCAGCTGCTCTTTCCGGGAAATTACTGCAGATGGCAAATGGAGCAGTCTATGATGAGAACCGCAAAGTCCGCCATATCCACGATAAGAAACTGGATGCTTTGGAAGATTTAATCGAGGCGGCAAATGGAAAACCTGTGTTAGTGGCTTACTGGTATCAGCATGATTTGGATAGAATTGTTGAGCGGTTTAAAGCTGTTCCATTAAAGGCAGCAGGTGACATCCGTAAATGGAAAGAAGGAAAAATCCCGGTGGCAGCAATCCATCCGGCATCGGCAGGACATGGTTTGAACATACAGGACGGAGGTCACATTCTGATTTGGTTTGGACTTACCTGGTCTTTGGAACTGTATATGCAGTGCAATGCCAGACTGTGGAGACAGGGACAGAGGGAAACCGTAATGATTTATCATATCATCAACAAAGGAACATTGGATGAAGATGCCATGCAGTCACTGGAACAGAAGGATTGTGGGCAGTCATCTATCATAGATGCAGTAAAGGCAAGGATTGGAGGTGTGAACGGTGCGAGCAGAAAGGATGATTAAGGAATATCCGAATTTGAAAAGGGAACTATCGGTGTTGGAATTTCAGTTAAGCCGATGTGAGGGAATTGACTATGACACCGTCATATCTTCCCTTACTTTTTCTAAGCCGGAAGGGGAAAGAGTACAGACAAGCGGTGTTTCGGATGTGACTGCAAGAGCAGCACTTGCATACCGTAAGGTGGCAGACAGGATGAGTGATGAATGGTTATCTTATCTTGCCGGACAGTATGGACAGATAAAAGAGGAACTGGATTTTTTTGAACATGCTGTACGTGGACTTTCCGGGAAATTACCGGAAATTGTATGGGATATGGCTGTGGAGCGTTTCACTTGGGAAGAACTGATGATGAAATATCATATCAGCCATACAATGGTGGCGAAATACCGGAAGAAAGCCATAAAGGAATTGGATGTGCTGTATGAGGAGAGGGACAGGCAGACGGAAAGTTTTATTTTGAGGTGAGGCAGTGAGACGAGGCGAGGTTTATTTTGTGGATTTTGGAAAAGACAAAACGACACATAAACAGTGTGGCATTCGGCCGGCAGTGATTGTGGGTAATAACCGGGGAAATGGTCATGGACCAACAGTGACGGTTGTTCCGCTTACAGGTAATATACATAAAAGACCTGAAATGCCAACCCATGTGCAGATACCGCTTTTCGGCTGTATTGGACTGAAAAGACCGAGCATGGCATTGGTTGAACAGGTCGATACTGTAGATAAGATAAAAGTAAAAGATAAAATAGGGGAAATACGGGATAACCTTCTGATGGAGCAGATCACGGTTGCCCTTCAGATACAGATAGGGGTTTTTGAAGAATATAACTGATACCGGGTGGGATTGTGTGTCCCACCCTTAAATTATGCAACAGTTTGTTTCGTTAATCTTCATCTTTCATTTCTGGAATATGGCAGGAGCCAAGAAGCAGTTCTTTGCAGTCTGAAAAGCCGAGCATATAGGCAAGTTCTCCATAGCGTACCCAATTGGCACTGCGTTCATTGACATACTGGTCGATTAAACGCATCGTTTCTTCCGGCAGATTAAGAGATGCCAGTTTGGCAGCATATTCATCTGCTTTTTCTTTTGTCTGCATAAACGCAGTATCCTCTTTTGTAATCTTGTGCAATGCTTCTCCCATTCGGGTATCCATCAGTTGATAAAGTACGGATTTGTTATCCATGTAATCGCTCCTTTCACCATGAGGTCATATTAACTCTGAATTGGTAAGTTATCAACCATAAAGATAGCATTACCGAATATTTAAAAGTTACCCCCTTTTGCTGCTTCGGTGGTGTACTAAAGGTGTACTAAGTGTGTACCGTCCGGTGTACTGACATGGAGTATTTTTCGTGGTATATTGTAGGCGTGAAAGATTAGAGGTGGACTGAACCCTGTGAGGTTTGGTCTTTTTTTCTGTCTTTTACATTGGTATGGGTACGGGCTTTATCCTTTCACCGTACCCGGTACATAAGAAAGGAGCGTGGTGCTATGCCAAGGAAACCAAAGAAACCGTGTAAGCATCCCGGCTGTCCGGAGCTGGTGGAGGGAATGTACTGTGAAGAACACGCTTTACTGCATGGGCAGGAGCGAAGGGATTCAGCAGTGCGAGGGTATGACAGTAAGTGGAGAAAGGCAAGAGAAAGGTTTCTTAAATGCCATCCTCTTTGTGTTCAGTGTCAGAGGGAAGGAAGGCTTGTAAAAGCGACTGTAGTTGACCACATCAAACCGCATCGGGGTGATCCGATTTTGTTTTGGGATGAGAGGAACTGGCAGCCGCTTTGCAAGCACCACCATGATGTGAAGACAATGACCGAGGACAGGTATCAGGAATATAAATATTGATTGTGTATCATACACAAGGGTGGGGGTATCAAATCTCCACAATCCTGTGCAGGATTGACCGCCGCCCCCTCAAACGTGAATTTTCGCAGAATTAAGCAGGGGGGATAGTCCGGCGGTGCAATATTTTTCGCAGAATGTGTTTAAATGCAAGGGAAATCCGTCAGAGAGTTTCGATAAAAAGTATAGATAAACCGTGTTTTTAATGGGTAAAAAGGCGCAAAAAGAGGTGCTTTTTTACCCATTTTTTATGCCCGTTTGAATGGAAGGATGTGAAAGGATATGACGGAGCAGCAGGCAAAGCAGATAAGGGAAATGAGGGAGCAGGGGATTGGTTACCGTTCCATTGCTCTGATGGTAGGGCTGTCCCGTGATATCGTGAGGAACTTCTGTAAAAGCAGAGGGCTTTCCGGCTATGGTTCGGCACTGACAAAAAACATACAGGAACAGGTCATGCTTGGGAAAGCTTGTCTGTACTGCAGTAAGGTAATGAAACAGCCGGATACCGGAAGACCAAAGAAGTTCTGCTCGGATAAATGCAGACGGGAATGGTGGAAAGGACATCCGGAACGAATCAACAGAAAAGAAAGTGCCATGTACCATGCGGTGTGTGTGCGTTGCGGTAAAGAGTTCTTAAGCTACGGTAACAGGAAAAGGAAGTATTGCAGTCATGACTGCTACATCAAAGCAAGATTTTGGGAGGTAGAAGATGAAGACAGCGAAGCTATCGGTTCTGCCGATTAAGGACTTAAATCCGGCAGAGTACAATCCCCGTAAAAAATTAAAGCCGGGGGACAAGGAGTATGAAAAGATTAAGCATTCCATTGAAGAATTTGGATTTGCTGACCCTGTAGTGGTTAATTCCGATATGACAATTATCGGAGGTCACCAGAGGGTAACAGTGGCAGCTGCACTTGGTTATACGGAAGTACCGTGTGCGATTGTGGAAGTCAGTAAAACTCAGGAAAAGGCACTCAACATTGCGTTGAATAAGATTTCAGGCGAATGGAATCAGGAACTGTTGGCGGATTTGATTCAGGACTTGCAGGACTCAGATTTTGATGTAGGGTTTACAGGATTTGAACCGCCGGAGATTGAACAGCTATTTTCAAAGGTGCATGACAAAAAGGTAAAAGAAGATGATTTCGATGTAGAAGCGGAATTGAAAAAACCAACAGTGGCACGGACAGGTGATGTGTGGCTCTTGGGCAAACACCGTGTTATCTGTGGCGATTCTATTTTACCGGAAACATACAACATCCTTATGGATGGCAAGAAAGCAAATCTGGTTCTGACAGATCCACCATACAATGTAGATGTGGAGGAGACTGCCGGAAAGATTAAGAATGACAATATGGCAGATGAGGATTTTTACAGATTCCTTTTTGCTGCCTTTGTGAATATGGAACAGAACATGGAGGACGATGCTTCCATCTATGTATTCCATGCTGATACCGAGGGACTGAATTTCAGAAAGGCGTTTGCGGATGCTGGGTTCAAGTTATCGGGATGCTGTATTTGGAAAAAGAATGCACTGGTGCTTGGACGCAGTCCTTATCAGTGGCAGCATGAACCGTGTCTGTTCGGATGGAAGAAAGGCGGTAAGCATCAGTGGTATTCCGACAGGAAGCAGACCACCATATGGGAGTTTGACCGCCCGAAGGCATCCAAAGACCATCCGACTATGAAGCCGATTGCTCTGATGGCATACCCGGTACAGAATTCTTCCATGATGGGATGTGTTGTTCTGGACCCGTTTCTTGGTTCCGGTTCGACACTTATGGCTTGTGAGCAGACAGGGCGTATTTGTTATGGTGTGGAACTGGAAGAGAAGTTTGTGGATGTCATCGTCAACCGCTATATGGAGATGAAAGGCTCTGCGGATGAAGTTTTTGTTATTAGAAATAATGTGAAAATTTCATATAGGGATTTAGGGAAGGAAGGTGAAGCCAATGCAACAGCTGACCTTCCTTGATTTATGTTCAGGCATAGGCGGTTTCAGACTTGGTCTGGAATCTGCCGGCCATAAGTGTATCGGTTATTGTGAATATGACAGATTTGCGAGGGCTTCCTATGAGGCAATGTACGACACGGAAGGAGAGTGGAAAGCAGATGATGTCACAAAACTTAAATCAGAAGATGTCCCCTATGCAGACATCTGGTGTTTCGGATTCCCATGCCAGGATATCTCCGTTGCAGGAAAACAGCGGGGACTTGTCGGAGAGCGAAGTGGGATATATTACAACATTATTGACCTCATCAAAGGCAAAGAAGAAAGTGATAAGCCCACATACCTTCTTGTTGAGAACGTTAAGAACCTGTTATCAATTAATTCAGGCTTCGACTTTGCCAGCGTTCTGTCTGAAATGGACGAAGCGGGGTATGACTGTCGGTGGCAGGTGCTTAATTCAAAAGACTTCGGAGTCCCCCAAAACAGGGAGCGTGTGTTCATTATCGCAAATCTTAGAAGCCGAGGTGGACGAGAAATATTACCTCTCTGCGGAGAAAACGCAGCAACTCTTAACCAACTTGTAGGTGGGATGCAGGGATACCGTGTATATGGCACGGATGGCATATCAGCTACCCTCGTTGGAAATGCCGGAGGTGTAGGTGCCAAGACTGGCTTGTATCTTATGGGTAATCTGAATCCGAGTGGTCACGGTCAGGGTGGAAATGTCTATCACGAAGACGGAATTGCACCAACGGTTACTGTAAACAAGGGCTGTGGCACAAGGATATTTATTGATCAGAGCAACCATGCTCCAAAGCTGACGGAAAATGCCAGATGCATAACTGCAAGGTATACTTCCGGGATGGTAAATCATACTGCAATGAATTCTGCGGTTATGGAAGTGCATCCGGTTCTGACACCGGAACGTATGGAGAAAAGGCAGAATGGCAGACGGATGAAAGAAGATGGAGAGCCGATGTTTACGCTTACCTCACAGGACAGACATGGCGTGTTTGTGTGTGAGAAAGTGCAGCAGAATGAGGAAACCATGCTCCGTGTCAGAAATGGTACAAAACAGGGGTATGACGAAGCACACGTTGGTGATGGTATCAGCCTTGCATATCCTGAGAGCGATACCAGAAGGGGAAGGGTTGGAAAAGGCTGTTCCCAGACATTAGATTGCTCCGGGCAAATGGGGACTCTTATGAAGTGCGGAAGAATCCGCAGGCTCACTCCGAGAGAGTGTTTCCGTCTGCAAGGTTTCCCAGATGTTTTATTTGATAAAGCGGCATCTGTTAATTCAGATGCACAGCTTTACAAACAGGCAGGGAATGCGGTGACCGCTACTGTGGCATTTGCGGTGGCAATGTCACTGCCGGAATCACGGGAAAATTAGTGAATAAATAACTTGCTATTTCCTCCATTCAGAGTGATATATGTAGTACCAAATTGAATGGAGGAAAAGCAAATGAAGGTAAAAACAACAGCAGAAAACAGAAAAGATGTTGTAAAAGCGATGGAGGAAATCCTTAATGTAAAAGCAAAATATCAGGGACCACCATCCTTTGGATACAAGGTCGGGGAGTATACAGTGGATCGTGATGGCAACGTGGAACACGAATCCGAGGAGGCAGCACTTACCATGCAGAATGAATTAGTAGCGAGAGGTCTTGCTGAAGGCGAAACAGACAGACTTAACATTGGGATTCCGATAGAGGGATTCACAGCAGAGGGTATTAAAAACCTCATTTACATGATTCACAGCAAACAGTACCTTTTGGAAAAAGCAGTCGGAAAAAAGGTGTTCAGAATTTCCGATAAGCTGGTAGAGAGATTGGATGCGGAAGAAAACATATCGCTTGAGAAAGTGATACAGATTGCGGAAGAAGAAAGTATAGAGGGGCTTGCCTTTGGGGAGGACAGAATATTTTTCTGCGGATTTCCGCTGAACGAGGATGAAGCGAGATCCTATGCTGAATTGGCAGCTTGCATGGCAAAGACGGCAAAGGAAGCAAAGAGAGTAAGTCCAAAGGCTACCATCGAAGAAAATGAAAAATATTACATGAGAGTCTGGCTTGTCAGAATCGGTCTTGGAGGTAAGGACGGAAAGGACACTAGAAAGGTATTTCTTTCCAGACTGAAAGGGCATACCGCATTCCGAACTGAGGAAGATAAGGAAAAATGGAAAGAACGAAACAGTAAGAAATCCACCGAATCTGCTGAATAGAAGAGGGGTGGATTTTGCCATAAAATACACAATTTCATATGGATATGAGCAGTAAATATTTGTGTACATTATGCCTCCGAATTAACTTGATAATATGTGCTTTTAGAGCGAATATGTACTACCGAAAGGGAAAACAAACAGCCGAAAGGAAGGTACATAGAATGAACGAAAAAACAAGAATCCAGATTGAGAAAATGAAAAAGCAGACCATTGGGGTTGAGGTGGAGATGTACAACATCACAAGAGAAAAGGCAGCGAGAACCATTGCGGAGTATTTTCATACCGAAGAAACGGTAAAGTACATCGGAGGAAGCTACAGCGCATGGGCATGTAAGGACAATAAGGGAAGAGAATGGAAAATCACAAGAGATTCAAGTATTCAGGCAGCTTCCGATGACGAGAAGGCAGAACTTGGAACACCGATTCTTACCTACGAGGACATTCCGGATTTGCAGGAGATTTTAAGACAGCTGAGACATAATGGAGCAAAAAGCGACCCTGCCCATATGTGCGGAGTACACATTCACATCGGACTGAATGGCCACACTCCAAAGAGCCTCAGAAACCTTGCGAACATCATGGCAAGCCACGAAAGCCTTTTGATTTCCGCAATGAGACTTGACCGAAACAGAATCAACAGATACTGCAGAACAGTTGACCCTTCTTTCCTTGAAAGGCTGAACAGAAGAAAGCCAAAGACAATGGAACAGCTTGCAGACATTTGGTACGAAGGAGTATGGGGCAGCAGAAATCAGCATTACAACGATTCAAGATACAGAATGCTGAATTACCACGCTTGCTTCACACATAAGACCATCGAGTTCAGATGCTTCCAATTTGCCAATGCTGGCAACGGAAGAAAGGGCGGTTTACACGCAGGAGAACTTAAGAGTTACATACAGCTTTGCCTCGCACTCAGCCAGATGGCGAAAATGGTAGCGAGTGCCAGCCCGAAACAGCCACAGGTTGAGAATCCAAAATACGCAATGAGAACATGGCTTTTGAGACTCGGCTTCATCGGAGATGAATTTGCAACAGCAAGAGACATCCTTACCAAAAACCTTGAAGGGGATACAGCCTTCAGACACGGCAGAGCAGCTTGAAGGATTCAGCTTTGAGGCTCACCGACCGCTTCGGCGGTCTTAAGGTGGTAGAAGGGAAGAACCCTTCAGAAAGGATGGACGAATATGAATAAATATTATTTAGCCTATGGCAGCAACCTGTCAATGGCACAAATGGCACAGAGATGTCCCGATGCAGTGTATGTGGGGACAGCAGAACTTAAGGATTATCAGCTTCTTTTCAAAGGAAGCCAATCAGGAAGTTATCTGACGGTTGAGCCAAAGAAGGGAAGTACGGTTCCGGTTTTGGTTTGGCGGATTAGTGAAAGGGATGAACATCACCTCGACCGCTACGAAGGTTACCCATCATTTTATTACAAGAAAACGATGAGGGTGGAAATACAATCCTTTATTGACGAGAAGGTAAATGGTGGAATGGAAGCAATTATTTATATCATGCATGAGGACAGACCGCTCGGATGCCCGACAAATCATTATTATGATATTTGCCTTGAGGGGTACTGCCGATTTGGATTTAAACAGGCAGTTCTTGAACAGGCTCTTTACGACAGCGTTGGAAAAAGAGTCGGACAGCATTTATTGAAGGAGGTCGGATATTATTATGAGTAGCATGAGATTTCCAAGCAGAGAAGAAGTGGAGAAGGTGCGGAATGAGTATCCTAAAGGATGCCGTGTGGTTCTTGAGCGGATGGATGATATGCAAGCACCTCCAATTGGAACGGAAGGAACAGTAAGGGGTGTGGATGACACAGGCTCCATAATGGTTAAATGGGATAATGGCAGCAGTCTCCATGTAGTTTATGGAGAAGACCGATGCAGAAAAATTTCGGTTGATGAGGTATAGTAATGACAGAAAAAATAAAGGAGCAGATACTTGCTGTCAGGGCTACGGGGCGGACTAATATGTTTGACACCAATAGGGTTCAGATAATTGCAAACGAGATGAAGTTTTATGAACTTGTGATTTTCATTGAGGAATACAAGGGAGATTATGCAAAATTCATACTAACAGGCGAGTGTTAATATAACCAATTTATACATCAAAGGATTCCTACGGGAGTCCTTTTTTTGATGCCATGAAACGGAGGTGAGGACAGTGGCACAGAGAGGACGTAAGCCAAAGCCTACGGCAGTAAAGGTGTTGGAGGGCAATCCGGGCAAGAGAAGCCTTAATACGGCCGAACCGAAGCCTGAAAAGAAAGCACCACGCTGTCCGTCATGGCTTGAGGATGAAGCGAAAAAAGAATGGAAGAGGATGAGCAAGCAGCTGGAGCAGTTGGGGATTCTCACGGAGATTGATATGGCTGCCTTTGCCGGATACTGTCAGGCATATGCGAGGTGGAAAGAAGCAGAGGAATTTATCACGCAGCATGGAACGATTGTGAAGACTCCGAGTGGCTATTGGCAGCAGGTGCCACAGGTATCCATTGCACAGACCTATCTTAAGATTATGAATAAATTTTGTGAGCAGTTCGGACTTACTCCTTCTGCGAGAAGCAGAATTGTTGCAGATACAGCTGAGGACAAAGAAAGTGATGAGATGGAACTTCTCTTGATTAAGGGAGGTGGCAGATAATGTATGATGTGTCAAAAGCGGATCATGCGGTCAACTTTATCAATTGTCTGAAGCACACCAAAGGGAAATGGAGGGGAGTTCCGTTTGAACTTCTCTCATGGCAGGATGAGATTATCCGCACATTATTTGGTACGGTTAAGGAAAATGGCTACAGGCAGTATAATACCTGCTACTGTGAGATTCCGAAGAAAAATGGAAAGTCGGAACTGGCGGCTGCCATTGCATTATATATGACCTGCGGTGACTGGGAATGGGGAGCAGAAGTGTATGGCTGTGCTTCCGACCGCCAACAGGCATCGATTGTATTTGATGTGGCTGTGGATATGGTAGATCAGTGTCCTGCTCTGAAAAAGAGGATTAAACCAGTGATGTCGGTTAAAAGGCTTGTGTATAAGCCGACCAACAGCTTTTATCAGGTGTTATCAGCCGAAGCATATACCAAGCATGGTCTGAACGTACACGCTGTTATTTTTGATGAACTTCATGCACAGCCGAACAGAGAACTTTTTGACGTTATGACAAAAGGCTCCGGTGATGCCAGAACACAGCCTTTATATTTTCTGATTACTACAGCCGGAACAGACAGAAATTCGATTTGCTTTGAACAGCACCAAAAAGCTGTTGACATTATAGAAGGCAGGAAAATTGATCCGACATTCTATCCCGTGATTTATGGTGCATCCGATGAGGATGACTGGACGAGCGAAGCCACATGGTATAAAGCCAATCCTTCCCTTGGAGAAACCATCGATATTGAAAAGGTTCGAAATGCTTACATCAGTGCAAGGGAAAATGCTGCAGAAGAAAATATCTTCCGGCAGCTTCGATTAAACCAATGGGTAAAACAGTCCACTCGTTGGATGCAGATGGATAAATGGGATGCGTGTGCATTCCCCGTAAATGAGGAGGAACTTATCGGAAGAACCTGCTATGGCGGTTTAGACCTTTCAAGTACATCAGATATCACGGCATTTGTGCTTGTGTTTCCACCAAGAAATGATGAAGAAAAATACATCATTTTACCATACTGCTGGATACCAGAAGATAACATGAGACTCCGTGTCAGAAGGGACCATGTTCCTTATGATGTGTGGGCAGCAGAAGGCTGTCTTGAAACCACGGAAGGAAATGTCATTCATTATGGTTTTATAGAGAAATTTATAGAGGAACTTGGAACGAAGTACCACATAAAAGAAATTGCTTTCGACCGTTGGGGCGCAACACAGATGGTACAGGATTTGGAAGGAATGGGATTTACCGTTGTTCCTTTCGGACAGGGGTACAAGGATATGAGTCCGCCAACAAAGGAACTTATGAAGCTGACACTTGAGGAGCGAATTGCCCACGGTGGGCATAAGGTTCTCCGTTGGATGATGGACAACGTGTATGTCAGACAAGACCCTGCCGGAAATATCAAAATGGATAAAGAAAAATCCACAGAGAAAATCGATGCTGCAGTAGCAACCGTCATGGCACTTGACCGTGCAATCCGTAATCAGGGAAGTGATGGCAGTGTGTACGATGCCAGAGGAATTCTGGTGTTTTAGGAGGATGACATGATTTTGGTCAGCATATTAGGCTTCCTTCTCATAAGGGAAGCAATCAATCAGGCATTGGAGGGATAGCAGATGGGAATAAAAAGTTTGTTTGGTTTCGGTCAGGCGAGGGATAAGCCTGTACGGAATTACAGCAATGGTGAGTATACATTCAATTTCGGACGAAGCACCAGCGGAAAGAGCGTCAATGAAATGACTGCTATGCAGACTACTGCAGTTTATGCATGTGTGAGGATTTTGTCAGAAGCAATCGCATCACTTCCGATTCATGTATATCGATACAAAGACGGTGGGAAGGAAATGGTTTGTGACCATCCGCTGTATACGCTGCTCCATGATGAGCCAAACCCAGAGATGACTTCATTCGTGTTCAGAGAAACACTGATGAGTCATCTTTTAATTTGGGGAAATGCATATGCACAGATCATACGAAACGGGAAAGGCGAGGTGCTTTCTCTGTATCCGCTTCTTCCAAATAAGATGAGTGTGGAGAGGGACAGTAATGGAGTGCTGTATTATGTGTATTCCCGTTATACAGATGAGAATCCCAACATGAAAAAGATGGGAGATATCACCTTAAGGCAGGAGGATGTGCTTCATATTCCCGGACTTGGATTTGATGGTCTTATCGGTTACTCGCCTATTGCAATGGCAAGGAATGCTGTCGGTATGACAATGGCCTGTGAGGAATACGGTGCCAGTTTTTTTGCCAATGGTGCAAATCCCGGTGGTGTGTTGGAGCATCCGGGTGTGTTGAAAGACCCGACAAAGGTAAGGGATTCTTGGAATGCAGTGTATCGTGGAACGACCAATGCCCACAAGATTGCCGTACTTGAGGAAGGGATGAAATATCAGCAGATAGGTATCCCGCCGGAGGAGGCGCAGTTCCTGGAAACAAGAAAGTTTCAGATTAACGAAATTGCAAGGCTGTTTCGGATACCGCCACATATGGTCGGTGATTTGGAAAAAAGCAGTTTTTCTAATATTGAGCAGCAGTCATTGGAGTTTGTGAAATACACACTTGACCCGTGGGTAATCCGATGGGAACAGGCACTTAAAAAATCCCTTTTTCTGCCGGAAGAGAAAAAAGAGTTTTTTATAAAGCTGAATGTGGACGGTCTGCTCCGTGGAGATTATCAGAGCCGAATGAATGGTTACGCCATCGGCAGACAGAATGGCTGGCTGTCAACCAACGATATCCGTGAAATGGAAGATATGAATCCATTACCGGAAGAGGAAGGTGGCAATCTGTATCTTGTGAACGGTGCGATGACGAAGCTGAAGGATGCAGGAGCATTTGCTAAAGAGGGAACAGAAAGTACATCAGAGGAAAGCGAACCGCAGCAACCACCAGACAATAGAAACAGAGGAGGTCTACGATGAAACGAAAGTTTTGGAACTGGGTCAGAAATGAGGGGGAAAGAAACCTCTTT
Organism: uncultured Lachnospiraceae bacterium; assembly: GCA_910578885.1. Classification (GTDB taxonomy): domain Bacteria; phylum Bacillota; class Clostridia; order Lachnospirales; family Lachnospiraceae; genus Roseburia_C. The sequence continues at coordinate 22,784 of CAJTSH010000020.1, read as the reverse complement.
TTAAATGGGGAAATCTCAGATGAAACATGGTACGGGGATGAGGTTACTCCTAAGTTATTTAAGGACGAACTGTTATCCGGCGAAGGGGATATTACCGTATGGATAAACAGTCCGGGCGGTGATGTGTTTGCAGCTGCCCAAATCTACAACATGCTGATGGACTATAAAGGCAACGTGACAGTGAAGATTGACGGTCTTGCTGCTTCGGCAGCCTCCGTGATTGCAATGGCAGGAACAAAGGTGCTGATGAGTCCGGTGGCAATGATGATGATCCACAACCCGGCTACGATAGCCATTGGAGATACAGCAGAGATGAAAAAGGCAATTGAGATGCTTGATGAAGTCAAGGAATCCATTATGAATGCCTATGAAATCAAAACCGGATTGAACCGCACGAAAATCTCACATCTAATGGACGCAGAGTCCTGGTTCAATGCAAAGAAAGCTGTGGAACTTGGGTTTGCGGATGAAGTCCTCTTTGATAAGGGGAAAGAGGAAAATCCGGAAGAAAAGGAAGAAGAAAAGGAAGAGGAATTGGAAGCCATCCTGTTTTCAAGGTCGGCTGTTACCAATTCCTTTTTTAATAAGCTGATTCCCGGAAAGCCGGAGAAAAAGGTAAACATTAGCGAGCTTGAAAAGAGGCTCAGTCTGTTAAAGCCATAAGGAGGGCAATGAATATGAGTACAGTATTGGAATTAATGGAAAAGAGAAAGAAAGCATGGGAAACTGCCAAGGCATTTTTGGATTCCAGAAGGGGTAGCGATGGTCTGATTTCTGCAGAGGACAATGCGACTTACGAAAGAATGGAAGCGGATGTGGTGGCACTCGGTAAGGAAATCGAGAGATTGCAGAGACAGGCTGCCATTGATGCGGAACTGGCAAAGGCTACTTCCGAACCAATCAAGGATAAGCCGGGTATGAAGCCGGGGGATAAGGGGAGCGGACGTGCATCTGCAGAATACCAGACCGCATTCTGGAATGCGATGCGTAAGAAGAATTATTACGATGTCAACAACGCTCTTTCCATCGGGGAAGATGCCGAGGGCGGTTATCTGGTGCCGGATGAGTTTGAAAGAAAATTGGTGGAAGGATTGGAAGAGGAGAGTTTCTTCCGTTCCCTTGCAACCGTAATCAGAACTTCCAGCGGTGACCGCAAGATTCCGATTGTTACGGGTAAGGGCGAAGCAGCATGGATTGATGAGAATGGACAGTTCCCTGAATCTGATGACAGCTTTGGCCAGACATCCATCGGAGCATATAAACTTGCTACCATGATTAAAGTATCGGATGAACTTTTAAATGATAGTGTATTTGACGTTCAGGCGTATATCGTGAAAGAGTTTGCAAGACGTATCTCCACAAAGGAAGAGGAAGCATTCTTTGTTGGTGACGGTGCCGGAAAACCTGTCGGTATTTTCAATGCTACCGGAGGTGGGGAAGTTGGTGTTACAACTACTACAGCCAACATCACATTTGATGATGTCATGGATCTGTTCTATTCCTTAAAGGCTCCTTATCGTAAGAAGGCTAAATGGATTTTGAATGATTCCACAGTTAAGGCACTCCGTAAGTTAAAGGATTCTAATGGAAATTATATCTGGCAGCCTTCTGTGTCTGTAGGTGTACCGGATATGATTTTGAACCGTCCTTATTACACTTCCACATTTGCACCGGAAGTGGCAGCAGGAGCTACACCTCTTGCATTTGGTGATTTCTCATATTATTGGATTGCAGACCGTGAGGGCAGAAGCTTCAAGCGTCTGAATGAACTTTATGCAACCACAGGACAGGTCGGTTTCCTTGCAAGCCAGAGAGTGGATGGAAAGTTGATTCTTCCTGAAACTGTGAAACTGCTTGGCATGAAGTCTGCGTAAGATAGGGGGATGAGGGTATGCTTGTGACCGTGGATGAAGCAAAATTATATCTGCGTTTGGATGGCACGGAAGAGGATGCCCTCATTCAGACGCTTTTGGAGACAGCAGAAAGTTTGTGCCAGGATATTGTAAGAACAGATTTTGATGAAATGGAAGAAGTGCCGGAGATTGTGAAAGTTGGAATTCGTTATGCTGTGACCTATTTATATGAAAACAGGGAAAAGGCAGACTTTGATGAGTTGACTAGGATGCTTAAATTTCTGCTGTACAGTGTGCGGAAGGAGGAATTCTGATGCAGGTCGGAAGGATGAGATACCGCATAGAAATACAGGATTATAAAAGTACACAGGATGCAGACGGGTTTGAAACAAGGGAGTGGATGACAGTCCATACGGTATGGGCAGACATCGCTCCCGTTTCCGGTAAAGAGTATATGGCTTCCAACAGAGAGACTGCAGAAATCACAAATAAAATATACATCCGATTTCGTTCAGGAATTAAATCTACCATGAGAATAAAACACGGGGACAGAATTTTTGAAATTGAGTCCGTGCTTGGAGATAAGCGGAGCGGAATGCTTACCATTATGGCGAGGGAGGTGGCGTGATGGCAAAGATGACATTCAAACTGCCGGAAGAAACCATACGAAAGATGGAAGCACTGGGCAGCCATTATGATGCAGTCACAAGTGCGGTATTGGAAGAAGGGGTAAAGCCATTGTACGATGCTGCGAAACAGAGTCTTTCTTCCGTTATTGGTCAGGCGACAAAAGAACCATCGGAATCAACAGGTGATTTGCTTGAGTCTCTGTCTGTTACGAAACCTTACCAGTCTGCAGATGGGAATTGGAACATAAAGGTGGGCTGTATCGGTTATGACAGAAAAGGAGTGCCCAACCCACTGAAAGCTGCTGTTTTGGAACATGGTCGTTCTAATCAGCCAGCCAAGCCGTGGGCGAAGCCGGCCGGCAGAAAGGCGAAGAAGGAATGCATCAAAAAGATGCAGGAAGCATTGGATTCGGAGGTGGAGAAATTATGAGTCTGAACAGCCGAATCATAACGGCATTAGAACCTATGAAACTGAAAGTGACAGTTTCGGAGCATCCGGTTAATGATGAGGAAGGAAAACCTCAACAACCGGATACTTTTTTGGTAATCATACCCGGAACGGATGATTTCCCTGTATGTGCAGATGACCGACCAATCGTGGAGACAGAGGAAGTTGAACTGGCACTTTACTGTAAAGGAAATTATCTGAGGATGAGGGATGAGATTACCACAAGGCTCCTGGATGCAGACATTACGATTACATCCAGAAAATATATGGAGTTTGAAAAAGAAACAAAATACCACCATTACATTTTTGAAGTAATGGGAATAAGCGAATAGGAAGGAGGATTTGCCAATGGCAACCATCGGTCTTGATAAATTATTTTATGCGCCTATTACAGAGGATGAAAACGAGGAGGAAACCTATGGTACTCCGGTGCAGCTTGCAAAAGCGATTTCTGTGGAGTTGTCTGTAGAACTTGCAGAAGCAGTGCTGTATGCGGATGACGGAATTGCACAGATCATCAAGGAATTCAATTCCGGCACACTGACACTTGGTGTGGATGACATCGGGCTTTCCGCAGCATCAGAACTGACAGGTGCAGAGATTGACAGCAATGGTGTACTGGTTTCCACATCGGAAGATGACGGTAAGCCTGTAGCAGTCGGCTTCAGAGCAAAGAAGGCAAACGGAAAATACCGTTATTTCTGGTTATACCGTGTGAAGTTTGCGGTTCCGGCTACCAATCTGGAAACAAAGGGAGAATCCATCAACTTCCAGACACCAAGCATTGAAGGAACGGTAATGCGCAGAAATAAGGTGGACGGAAAGGGCAGACATCCGTGGAAAGCGGAGGTCAGTGAGGATGATTCCGGTGTAAATACAACAACTATCGGAAGTTGGTATAAAGAGGTTTACGAGCCTGCTTATACAACTGAAGCGTCAAATGTATCGGAAGAGGATGCATAGGAGCCGGGTAACCGGGATTTGAAAGGAGAAGCAGTATGTACAGTTTAGAAGATAGAAGTCAGGTTATTACAATCGGTGGTATGGAACACAAGCTGATTCTTACCACCAAAGCAACAAAGGATATTACCAAGCGGTATGGCGGTTTGGAGAAACTCGGTGACAAGCTGTTGAAGAATGCAACGATGGAGGAATCGTTGGGAGAGGTTATTTGGCTGATTGCGTTGCTGGCAAATCAGGAAATCCTCATCCATAATTTACAGCACAGGGATGAACCGAAACCGCTTCTTACAGAAGATGAAATAGAACTTCTTACCAATCCGTATGAACTGGCAGAATATAAGGATGCAATCATGGCAGCAATGTTAAAAGGCACGAAGCGTCATGTGGAATCCATGCCGGAGAAAAATGAAAAGGGAAACGCACAGACCGGGCAGAGCCACCAGAAGTGAGCTTTGCCCGGTTCGTGTATATCGGAGTAACACAGTTACGGAAACCGGAAGAGGAAGTGCTTTTGACACCGCTTGGCGAACTCATGGATCAATGGGAACTTCACAAACAGTTTCTTGGAATTGCGAAGCCTAAGAGGGAGGTTTTCATTGAGGATATCATACCGGAAGGCATCTAAGGAGGTGTTTGGATGGCTGAGAGTTTCGGTGTCAAGATGGGAGTTGAGGGCGAGAAGGAGTTTAAAAATGCCCTAAAGGAAATCAACTCCGCTTTCAAGGTGCTTGGTTCAGAAATGAATCTTGTCACATCGCAATTTGATAAAAACGATAAATCCATCCAGTCCTTAAGTGCAAGAAACGGTGTGCTGACAAAGGAGATAGAAGCACAGAAAAATAAGGTGCAGACGTTACAGGCGGCACTTGAGAATGCTTCATCTTCTTTTGGGGAAGCGGACAGCCGAACCAGAAGCTGGCAGATACAGCTGAACAATGCACAGGCTGATTTGAATAAAATGGAGTCTGAATTGAAAGCTAATGAGGATGCCATTGACAGACTGGGACAGGAGATGGAGGAAGCAGAAGAACAGACGGAGGATTTTGCAGAATCACTTTCAGACAGCGGAGATGTGGCAGAGGATTCATCTGGTAAGTTCGAAAAGGTCGGTTCTGTTGTCACAGGAGTCGGCACGGCTATCGCAGCAGCGGCAGCTGCTATTGGTGCTGCCGTGGTGGCAGCAAGTGTGGAACTGGTAAAACTGGGTGATGAATATAACAAAGCGGTCAATCAGATATCCGCATCCACGGGAGCAACAGGCACGGAATTGGAAGAACTTGGTGCAATCGCACAGAAGGTCTATACCAATAATTTCGGTGACAGCCTTGAGGATGTAGCAGAGGGTTTATCCGTTGTACAGAAAACAACCGGACTTGTGGGGGATGAGTTACAGAAAGCCACAGAGTCCGGTTTTGCTTTACGTGATACCTTCGGATATGATCTTCAGGAATCGGCCCGTGCCGCCAATGCACTGATGAAGAACTTTGGTGTGGCGGCAGAGGAAGCATATAACATCATTGCAGTCGGCGCACAGAACGGTGCAGACCAGAATGGGGATTTGCTCGACACCTTAAATGAATATTCCGCACAGTATTCCGCATTGGGATTGTCAGCGGATCAGTTTGTTACCGGACTTATCAATGGTGCAGAAGCAGGTGTTTTCTCCATTGATAAAGTCGGTGATGCCGTTAAGGAATTTAACTTAAGGGCAAAGGACGGAAGCAATACAACTATAGAAGCATTTCAGGCACTTGGGATGAATGCAGATGAAATGACGAAACGGTTTGCTGCCGGAGGAGAGAGTGCCGAGGAGGCCTTCTTCGAAGTTGTGAATGCCTTAAATAATATGGATGACCCGATTGCAAAGAACACGGCTGCGGTTAATCTGTTCGGCACACAGTTTGAAGATTTACAGGCAAATGTACTTCCCGTGCTTGCCGGGATGAAAGATGGGGCGGCTGCAAGCTATGATGCCCTGTCGCAAATCAATGAAATAAAATATGCGGATTTGGATTCTGCATTGGAGGGAACGAAACGCTCCATCGAGGGTGTGTTCCTTCCAACGGTAAGCCAGATGTCCGCAGGAATAACGGATGTATTTTCCACACTGGGAAATGCAATCAATGAAGCAAACGGAGATTTCAGTCAGATAAGTGTGGCAATCGGAACAGCCATAGGAGACGTGGCAGCCATTATCACAGAGCAGATGCCGATGTTCCTTGAGTTAGGACTTAATATCGTGACCTCTATCGGAGGTGCGATTCTGGAAAATCTGCCGATTTTGATTGAGTCTGCGACTAATATTGTACTGACCATTCTGAATTCACTGATAGCCGCCCTTCCTCAGATAACCGAGGGAGCTTTGCAGTTGGTACTGACATTAGTCAACGGAATTCTTGCGAATCTGCCACAGTTGGTCGAGGCTGCGATTCAGATGATTGTCACACTGGCAACCGGAATCGGAGAGGCACTGCCACAGCTGATTCCAACTATAGTTGATGCGGTGGTTTTAATATGCACCACTTTGCTAAACAACATGGATAAAATTCTGGATGCCGCTTTTTCTATCATTACCGGATTAGCCCAGGGACTTCTGAATGCACTGCCGAAATTGGTGGCTGCTTTGCCTCAGATTATTTCGTCCATCATCAATTTCATAACCACAAATCTGCCTAAGATTATTGAGATGGGTGTTAAATTGGTGGTTCAGCTGGCGGTTGGATTGGTTAAGGCGATACCACAGTTGGTGGCAAGTTTACCTCAAATCGTGACAGCCATTATTTCCGGTATTGGAAAAGCTGCGACCTCTATTGTGAGTGTCGGAAAGAATATCGTGACAGGACTTTGGAGTGGTGTTTCTTCCATGATTTCGTGGGTAAAGAACAAGATTTCCGGTTTTGTTGGGGATATCGTTGGCGGTATCAAGAGCCTGCTCGGTATCCATTCACCATCCCGTGTATTTGCCGAAATTGGTGACAACATGGCCAAAGGTCTTGGCGAGGGCTTCACGGATGAAATGGATAAGGTGTCAAAAGATATTAACAATGCCATTCCTACAGACTTTGATGTAGATGCGAGGGTAGGAGCAAATACACAGACTTCCGGTTCGGGAAGTGGGGGAACGGTGATTACTTATACCGGCCCGCTTGTGAGTGTGGCACAGATGGTAGTACGAAGTGAGGATGATATCAGAAAGGTATCACAGGGACTGTATAACCTGATGCAGTCAGGAACGAGGGCACAGGGAATTATACCAATCACCTAAGAAGGAGGAGAAGCATGGGATTTTCATTTCAGGGGATTCATTCAAAGGAAAAAAAGCTGAAAGCAAGAATTACGGGATATCCCATGCTTCCGGCTTTCAGAAATAATACGGAAAGCATACCGGGAAGGTCAGGGATACTGGATTTTGGAATGGAGTATTCCGAGCGTATCATTTCGGTGGAATGTTCCGTGTTCCCGGAGCAGGACTTTTCTGCTCTGGTACATAGAATAGATGAAATTAATGGGTGGCTGAATCCGTATAGAGGGGTTCAGCCATTGATTTTTGATGAATATCCGGACAGATATTTTATGGCGAGACTGAATACGGAAATCAGCATGGAAAGGGTATCACGGACAGCAGGTACGTTTTCTTTAGAATTTATCTGTCCTGATCCATTTGGTTATGCCGTGGAGGATGAGGTGTTTTCTATTGTAGCAGAGGGCAAGACCACTGTGAACAGGCAGAAGGGAAACCTCATATCTGAACCGATTTTTGAGTTAAATGCAATTATGGACAGCACTTCTTCTTATGTGGATATCGAGGTAAATGGAGAGTTGGTTCAGGTGAAAGGAAAACTTGCGGAAGGAGAAACCTTTGTGCTTGATACGGCAAAGCTGACGGCTAAAGTTGTGGATTCCAATACCGGGGAAACCTTGAGGAATGCTCTTTCACAGCTTGACGAGTTGGTGTTCCCGGAACTGAATCCTGGCGGTAATGAGGTTCTGGTTTCTGTAAGTGGTGCAACCTTTACGGGACTTACGATACAGGGAAGGAGCAGGTGGGTGTAATGGGATTAAAACTGCTTGTAAATGCAACCGAGGATTTCACGGGAGAATTTCGTAAGACAGTCAATACACAGGCACAGTGGAAGATGAATGATTCACCGAGCAGTGATGATGTAATTCTGCACGATTCATCCGGTTATGCGAGGAATTTTACTATCAATGGCTGGTCGGGAACGACAGCATCGACCCGTGACGGAAAACTGGGAAAATATTTTCGATTCAATACAGTAAACCCGGCAACGGAAAAAACACATCTTAGGGCAACGAATACGGGAGATTTTTTTACAGCATTAGGAAAGAGGTTAGTGGCAGGAGGGTGGATATACCCGACTACTTATTCGGTAGGGACAACATTTGTACCTATTTTCAGTACCAGAAGCGGTCCAGGCAATCCTCTGTTTTATATTTCCCTTCGTTCAGGAAGATTGCGAAATATGCTTTATGATTCTTCCGGTACGTTGATTCATGATGTCATTGAACCGGAGCCGATGGGAGTGGTGCTTAAAAATAATGGTGCGTATTTTATTGGAACGGTCATTGATTTGGAGAAAAAGACCGTACAGAGCCTTGTTTGTGACAGAAGCACAGGGGATGTGTTTCAGACAGAAATCCGTTCTTTTACCGGGGAACTGAACCCTTCCTGTACTGCAGATATCGTCATGGGAATGTATGCAGATAGTTACTACTTTGCCGGAGGATTTGATGACTGGTTTTACGAAACGGATTCTGATCTGACGATTGCTGATTTGGAAGCACACTTTCTTTCCGGCTTATTGGCAAATGGTGCAGATGTGGACTCGTCTGTGGATGCCATATCAAATCCGGGAAGTGTAACCTTAAAGCAGACGGATGGAGTATATGCAGAAAGCGGTGTTCTTTATACAAGGATTTTAGACCTTGGGGAAGGTGGTCTTGCCGGAGCGGGAAAGATACAGCTTGTAGGTACAGTGGATGCAGGAATTACTTCTATTTCGGAAGTTAGGACAAGAACATCGGATTCTTTGGAAGAAGCATCTTTTTCAGATTGGGAAGCGGTCGGAACGGATGGAGTGATACAATCTCCAAATTTAAGATATATTCAGATACAGATGACGCTTTCTACAACAGATACCTCTATGACACCGGAACTGAGTGCAATTCAGATATATGAAACACCAAAGGCTCCCTATTCTAAATTGGGATATGCAAGGCCGGTGGTGTTAAGTGACAGCGGTATCAGGGAAGCAGTATTGGAAAATGCTTATGACATTATTGTTACGAGTGAATTGAATGGTTCTGACTATTTGGAATTTTCCATTCCATTCAAAGATGGGAAGCGGTCATATCTTGATAATGAAAAGAAACTGCAGATTACTAAGGATATTTATCGTATCCGAACAGTCACGGATGATAAAGGTGAGGACGGAAAGACGGTAACGAGCATTTATGCGGAAGCTGCGTTTTATGACCTTGCGTATTCTGAAAAGAAAAGTGAACAGATATATGAAGCGGAAACAGCAGAAAAGCCGATGGCTTATGCACTGCAGGGAACCGGATGGAGTGTTGGGAAAATAACGGTATCAACGAAACGTTCCTGGCAGTCCACGGATAAAAATGCCCTTTCCATGCTTCGTACCATTCAGTCCATTTATGGCGGTGATTTGGAGTTTGACAATGTAAATAAACAGGTCAGCCTGCTGACACAGTCAGGCAGCAACAGCGGTGCTGTGTTTGCTTACCGCAAAAACATGAAATCCATACAGAGAGTTGTAGACACCCGAAGCCTTGTGACAAGGCTTTATGCCTACGGTGCGGATGGTATGACCTTTGCAAGTATCAATAACGGAAAGGAATATGTGGAGAATACCGAATATTCATCCGAAATCAGAGTATCTACTCTGGATTGTTCTTCTTTTACGAATCCCTATCAGATGCTTGAATATACCGAAATGAGACTGGCTGATTATTCAAAACCGAGCATTTCTTATGTCATACAGGTAATGGATCTATCGGTGTTAACAGGATGGGAGCATGAGAGTTTTGGTATTGGTGATGTGGTAACTGTGGATGACAAAGACTTGGGAATCCGAATCAGTACCAGAATTATCCGCATGGACTATAATGTGCAGGAGCCTTGGAAGACAGTTATTGAGCTTTCCACCAAATTAAAGGAACTGGGTGATTCTTCTGCTTCATGGGAGAAGGCAGCAGATACCCTCTCCTCATCAGATTTGCTGGACAGACAGGAAATGAAGGATTTGGTGGTAAACAACCATTTGTTGAATTCCAGAGCAGATGACGGATTCAGCTATTGGCAAAATTCCGGTTTTGATGTAGACGGAGAGAACGGTGCTTCCGGCAATGCAAGTTTTAAGTGTGTGGGAGCGTTGAATACCACAAAAACACTGTCGCAGGAAGTATATCCGGCTACCAGAAGCAGCTACACAGTATCGGCAAGCATCGCAACCGAGAATCTGAAAAAGGGAGCAAATGGAAGGGTTGGCATTGAACTTATCATTGAATATGAGGATGGTTCGGAAGAAACAAGATTTGTAGAGTTGTATTAGGAGGAATGCGCCATGTATTTTACGAGGTCGGCAGGAGCGGTCAGTGTTACCGGAATAGAAAAAGTGAAAAAACTGACGGTAAGGGTAGTGGTGCAGGACTGTACAGGAACCGTGCGTTTTACGGATGTTATGCTGCAGGGCGGTTCGGTAGCAACTGCATGGGTTTCCCATGTGTCAGAGCAGAGGTACACCTTTGATGCACAGGAGGTGTGAGGATGGAGTTTATTCGATTTGCCGGAACAATCAATACACATGAAGAAAAGAAGGTGGCAAAGGCTACTGTAAATGTAATTTTAGAGAATTGTACCGGAACCTTTTATATAACAGATATCATGTTTCAGGAAGGTAAATGGCTGACCGGGTATGTGGTAAATAATCTGGAACTTTTGCAGAAAAATCGTGTGGATGGGGAGATAACACCTGTCCGCTTTTTTAATGGGATTGTCCGTTCCGGTGTTACAGCAGTGATCACTAATGACGGAGAAGTATCAGCCGGACTGAATTATCACATCATTCCAAAAGATACGATGGCAGCAGGAGACATGAGTGTGGCTCATAATTACGGAAGCCACAAGCTGACTCTGCAGAGCGTTTTTTTGGAAGATGATATTGTTGAAATTAATGCTGATGCAAGGGTGGCAACAAGGAATGGAAGCAGGATTAGGACTGATGGATTTTATTCTTATTCGGCAGCAGGGGACAGTAAACACCAGATTAAAGTAAAGGACAGGAAGTCAGCACTTGTGCGCATGTCTTTTCAGGAGATGGCATACGGGATTGGAGGAAAACGGATGTGAGAAGGGCAAGTAACCGAAATGTCATGGCATGGACATTCATGGGAAATACGAGAATGCATCAGGTGTTAAGAGAAAAAGGAAATAAGCTGTCTCATGTTGGTATTTTTACCTTTGAAGTTTCAGCAGATGGAACAATCAGCGAGACGGGAACTGCGGTCAACACCATCCTTCCTTATGTAAAGAAATGGCCACATATTAAATGGCTTCTGACCATTATGAATCATGGTACTGCATCTATTTTTACAGCACTCAGGGAGAATACGAATGGTGCACAGGATACGTTCATTTCAGAAATCGTGAGAATTATTGACAAATATCCGTGGTGTTCCGGGATAGATATTGATTTGGAACGTGGAGGGGAGTTGGCGAACCGAACAAAGGCAAATGCGCTGTTCTCACGGATTTACTCTACTGTAAAAGCAAAGGGAGCAAACCTTCATGTAAATATCTGCCTTCCGGGTATGACCAGTGTTGGCGGTTCAGTTGGCGGCGAGAATTGGTGCGTGTATGCCGATTTGGATGCATACTGCGACACAGCAGCAATCATGAGTTATGGTATGAGTTGGGCGGGTTCAGCACCGGGATCGGTATCTCCGAGAAGCTGGCTTGAAGGCATCTACAGTTATGCTGCCAATGCAATGAACCCGGACAAAATCATGATGGGGCTTCCCGGATATGGATGGAGATGGCAGATATACGATACTACGGAGAATCTTGGTACGACCTATCGGGGAACAAGTCTTACCTATTATGCTGCGAAATATTGGATGGAGGGCTTATATAATCATACAGGTGATGCACCGCCACAGCCATTTATTCCATTCTTTTCATATTGGGATTGGACGGATATGGTCCCTTGGGGACTGCTTCATGTATATGACTTTATGGAAGGATGGGATACGAGCAGGGAAACAGCAGAGCCGACAAAGCATGAAACCTATAGTGGCAGAAAATATCTCACAACTTATCTGAAGCAACAGAAGGTTACTTTCGGAGCAATAAGTGTTGATAGGAACGGTGTGCCAGATTCTTATTCAGGCAATGCAGTCATTGGAGAAGAATATGCGTCTGTTTTGGATGAAGAAGCGGTGCTGAAATACACATTTGAAGTACCAACAGCAGGAATATATGATGTGGCTGTCGAGATAGTCTATCCAAGATGGGATAAGAATAGCATCGGAATCAGTCTTGATGGGGACAGTCAGATGCTGTCGGAATCAAGGCTGTATTTCTTATATTGGAGAAAGAAATTCTGGAGGATATTAAAAAGTGGAGTCAGCTTGTCAGCAGGAAAGCACACCATTACAGTGTCCGGTGGGGTGCCTGGAGTGGTTTTTTATGGCTTTCGGGTATGTTCGGATTTTTCACAGAAAGCGACTGCCGGGGAAGTGTACTATGGATTGAAGCCAAGAAAATTCATGAATGTGACCGGAGAAATGGTACAGCCCGATAGAGCCTTTAAAGTAACTGCAGAGGTGCTTCGCAGAAAGCCGGAAAGTGCGCTTGTATGGTATGAAGATTTCTGTGATTATTCAGAAATCCCTACCAACTATTTTACAGTGCTTGACGGTTCGTGGAAGATTTGGAAAGATGAAAGTTCTGACCGTGTTCGTAAGTATTCGCAACTGGAAGGCAGCGGAAAACTGGCACTGGATTATGCCGGATTTTCTGAAATCCATGTGAGGGCGAGATTTGCCTTCAAATCATCGGGAGGCGGTAAAGCAGGAGTGTTTCTTGGAAGCATCTTCTGCTGTATAAATTACGATACCCAGTGTGTGGAGTTGTATCAGGGAAGTAAGAAACTTGGCAGTTATGCATCTTCTTTCAGTAAGACCTCAAATGCAGATTTACGGAGTGATCCAAGCCTATATACCGTGGAAATGAGAATACGAGGAAATAAGGTAAGGGTATATTCCGGTGCAGCCTACACACTGAGGTTTACAGCAACCATTACTGCAGAAACCGGATATGTGGGATTCATGGCGGAGAAGGGAGTGGTGTGTGACCTCTTGCGACTGGGTGATGCATGGTATTATGAACCTTATGAGTGTTTTGATATTACCTTCCCAGACGGAAGGCAGACTACTTTTGGAAGATGTACTCGTACCGGAATTTCATGGGATAATGAATTTGAATTGTTCCGTGTTAATTCTGATGTGGAGGAAATCAGCACAAGAAGCCAGGATATTTCTATGGATTACGACTTTTTCCATTCCCATGAAATGTCACTGGAATGTGGCAACGATTATGAAATGAAGGTAGTACCACATGATTTGAATGTCTGGCTTTCGAGGATGTATCTTGGAGATGCGGACGGTTTTTCTATTATGTATTACTCCGATGTGGACAGTATTGTCTATTGGGCAAATGAAGCAGCATACACCTATGGCGTGTCAGGGATTGCAATATGGAGTCTTGGTCAGGAAGATATGAGGTTATGGGACAGTATGCCGAATCAGATATAGTTCTGGAATCAAACAGCCTTTTGAGGGCTGTTTTTTTCATACCAAAAAACAAAGAAAGGCAGGTAACAATTATGAGACAGGCAGTAACAACAGTGCAGTATGTATTTGCAGGAATAGGAGGCTTTATGGGTTGGTTTCTTGGAGGACTGGATGGTTTTCTGTATGCACTCCTTATGTTCGTGGTCATCGATTATGCCACCGGGCTTATGGCAGCATTCGTACAGAAAAAGGTATCCAGCGAGGTTGGTTTTAAAGGCATCTGCAAAAAGGTGGCAATCTTCTGTCTGGTAGGTATCGGCCATGTGCTTGATACGCAGGTCATCCAGAACGGAAGTGTACTCCGCACCGCAGTCATTTTCTTTTACTTATCCAATGAGGGAATTTCCATTATTGAGAATGTTGCCCTTATCGGACTTCCGGTTCCAAAGAAGCTGAAAGAAGTATTGGAACAGCTGCATGAAGAAGCAGATGAGAAAAAGGAGGATGAATAACATGGCAGTAAAGGTATGTCTGGACGCAGGGCATTATGGTAAATACAACCGCAGCCCTGCGGTTTCGTCTTATTATGAGTCGGACATGACTTGGAAACTCCATAATTATCTTAAGAAGGAGTTGGAGTCATTTGGTATCGTTGTGGTAACCACAAGGACAAATCAGAATACGGACAGGGCATTGTATGAAAGAGGTGCGGCTTCCAAGGGCTGTAACCTCTTTATTTCTGTCCATTCCAATGCTGTAGGCAATGGTGTAAACGAAAATGTGGATTATCCGGTGGCATATGTTCTTTTAAATGGAAGCAGCACGGATATTGGTCTGAAGCTGGCAAAGGTTGTGGAAGCAGTGATGGGGACTGCCCAGAGTGGAAGAACCGCAACACGTCAGGGGACAAACGGAGAATACTATGGTGTGCTTCGTGGTGCGAATGCAGTAGGAACACCGGGTATTATTCTGGAGCATTCATTCCATACAAACACCAGAACAACAGAATGGCTTTCCAGTAACAGTAATTTGCAGAAACTTGCTAAAGCGGAAGCAGAATGTATTGCATCCTATTATGGAGTAAAGAAAAAGGAAGAAACCACATTTACAAAGATTATGGGTAATGCGGTGGCAACGGTGGAGCAGATGACAGCTTATATTAAAACAAAGAATCCAGATGTTACACAGTCGGTTGTTGATATGATTCCGCTTTATCTTTCGGAAGGAAAGGCAGAGGGTGTCCGTGGTGATATTGCCTTTGCACAGTCCTGTCTGGAAACAGGTAATTTTGGATTCTCCGGTTCTGCAGTTACGCTCGACCAGAACAATTTCTGCGGCATGGGAGTGACTTCCAATGGAATGAAAGGAAGTTCCTTTGATACACCACAGCTTGGTATCAGGGCGCAGGTTCAGCATTTGAAAGCCTATGCTTCCACAGTGGATTTGAAGAGTGAATGTGTTGATCCACGCTTTAAGTATGTCACAAGAGGCTGTGCCGAATATGTGGAGTGGCTTGGACAGAAAGAAAATCCAGACGGAAGGGGATGGGCAGTAGGAGCCGGATATGGTGCAAAGATTATTACAATCTTAAATGCCATGATTGGAATTAAAAACGAGACAGCAGAACCGGAGGAAGCCTGGTATCGTGTGCGTAAGACATGGACGGATGCTGCCACGCAGAAGGGTGCATTCCATAGTTTGGAAAATGCCAAGAGGTGTGCGGATGAAAATGAGGGATATTCCGTATTTGATGAATCTGGTAAAGTGATTTATTCCAATGATACATTTACACCGTATCTTGTGAGAGTATCCATCGAAGATTTGAACATCCGCAAGGGTCCGGGAACAGACTACGATAAAACAGGTAAGTACACGGGAAAAGGTGCTTTCACTATTGTGGAAGAAGCAGAAGGCAAGGGTGCGAGCCTTTGGGGGCTTCTGAAATCTTATCAGAAAAATCGTAATGGATGGATTTCTCTGGATTATGTTCACAGGATTTAGTTATTAACATTGGAGTATACAAATTAAAAAGAAAACGAAGTGCTACTTGACAAAAATAATGTTTTATGTAAAAATTAAAAACAGAATAAAGTTAGGAGGTAATTTCGTTGGACGTGAATAGAAATACTCAAATTGTAATCAATGATGATTTACTCAGAAAAATTGTTTATTGCATAGAGAAAGCTATCGGGGATGATTTGCAACAATATTTAAGAGAAAATCATCGGGAAACTAATAATGCGATTATACTTCTAAGAGGGGACAATATCAATACAAACTTAAGAACACATGTGGTGAAAGATGATATTGATCTTGTTCCTTTTCAGAGGTATGGTTGGTCTGGAAGAATGGTCATTGATCGAAAAGAGCATATTACCTATTCGATAATGACAGAAGGTACATTGTCTGGCGTTCCCAAAAAGAAAAATCGTGAAAATCCACACTATTTACAATCAGTTCTTTATGTCGAAAATAAGGATTGTATTGCGAAAGAAAGACAAATGACATTAGAAGATTTTGGAATCACGATTTTTGATACAGATGTGTTGGAACAGGATTTTGAAAAAATTAGTCAGGGAATGATTAATGTAGAAGAAGATTATAAACATTATATTATTGCATATAAAGCGGAGAATGGGGAAATCAAAGATATTAAACTGAGGTTTTTAGATAAAGATTTTAATATTGTAGATGAAGCGTCTCTTATGCAATATATTAAACCAGACTTTGCACGGCTTACAGATATTGGGCCTTCAGAAGATACAGACGAAGATGCGAAGCCGGATAAGAAGGGCTTAGTTGCTATAAAGAGTGGTATAAAGCCAAAACTTCGGGAAATCGAGAAAAAGGCCTGATAATAAATTCAGGAGATATTGATTATGATAGAAAAAAAGTTTTACGGTGAGAGATTAAGAAGTGCTAGAATGTATAGAGGGTTGACGCTTACTGAATTAGCGAAGCGGACTGAAATCAGTAAGCAGTCACTTTCTTTATATGAGAATGATAATAACACACCAGATTATATGAAAGTTAGGCTCTTGGCATCAGAGCTTAACTTTCCGTATGATTACTTTTTTCAAAAGGATAGTTATGCTGCAAAAACAGAAACAACCTATTTTCGTTCATTGGCAAGTGCTACAAAGAAAGATAGAACAGCGCAGAGTATTAAGTTGGAATATGTAGCAAAAATGTATGAGATACTTCTGGAATTCATTTCATTTCCTGAAATGAATTTACCAAGTGTTGATTTTGTAGGATGTGATGATGTATTTGAGTGTGAGAACGATGATGCAATTCAAGAAATAGAGGATATTGCTGTTCAAGTAAGAAAATATTGGGATATTGGTACTGGACCAATAAAGGATTTACAGTATCTTTTAGAAAAAAATGGAATAATTGTAACGGGATTTGATACCAACGAAGATAAAATAGATGCGTTTAGTCAGCGAACTATAGTGGCGGGAAATGATATTTATTTTATTGCAGTTGCATTAGGAAACAGACCAGAAGGCAGAATTCGCTTTGACATGGCTCATGAGTTGGGACACATATTATTGCATCCATGGAGTGAGGATCTGGAAGCTATAACAAAAGATGAGTTTAAAGCAAGAGAACGTCAGGCGAACATGTTTGCGAGTGCATTTTTGTTACCTAGAGACAGCTTTGGTAAAGACATTGCTTCATATCCTACAGATTTAAAATATTATCAGTTCTTAAAAAATAAGTGGAAGGTATCTATTCAGGCAATGATTTACCGGACACACCAGTTGGGCATTATGTCTGATAACCAGTATCAGTATTTAATGCGTCAAGTTTCAAAAAATGGGTGGAGAATTAAAGAACCTGGCGATGTACCATATTCCTTGAATGAAAATATATTTCAAGGAGCCATTGATTTACTGATAGAGCAAAATGTACTTACGGCGAAAGAAATATTGGATTTATTCAAAAAAAATGGAGTGACTTTATATCCGGAAGATATGGAGGAACTTCTTCATTTGCGTCCAGATACCTTAAAGGTAGAGGAAAAAGTTGTACCAATATTGCAGTTGCGAAAAAAATAAGTGATTAGAGTGATTAGTATGAAAAGATCAGGCGAAATGTCTGGTCTTTTTTTATTGAACAAGTTTGGATGGAGTGAAAAAAGAGAGGGTGGAAACCGCAGAATTGCTTGACTTTACAGGGGTTTAGAGTGATTTATACACTACCAAAAACGAAAGGAGTACTTATTTATATGGTGATTGCAGGAACGATAAATAGGGTGGCTTTTTACTGCAGAGTCAACCATCGTGACAGAGACTATGAAAAATATCTGGACGATGTAATGAGGCGGTTGGAAGAAGAATATGGAAAACAGAAATGGGATTTGCAGATATTCTTTGAGGAAGCTTCAGGAGCCGACCCGAACAGAAAAGAATTTAATCGTCTGAAAGCGGAAATCGCAGCAAAGAAGATAGATGTGGTGGTTACCATGAGGGCTGCCACGATTGCCCGTAACTGGGGACAGTTTATGGAGTTCATGCTGATTTGCAGTAAGAAAAATGTGGATGTGGTGTGCATTGACAAGGTAGAGGATGCACAAGCCATTTTCCGAAGGATTCAGGAGTTCCAGAAAAGGTTTTTTGAAGGAAGTGATGTAACGTGCGAGTAAAAGTGATTAACAAACGACCAGCTTCGGTCTTACAAAAGAAAAGGGTTTGTGCTTATGCCAGAGTTTCCACAGATAGCAGAAGACAGGAAGACTCTCTTGAAAATCAGATGGAAACCTATGAGAGACTGATTACCGGAAATCCAGAATATGAATTTATCGGGGTATATGCTGATCAGGGTATATCCGGTTATTGTGAGAACCGCCCACAGTTCCAGAGAATGATGGAAAAGGCAAGGGCAGGAGAAATTGACCTGATTATTACAAAATCCATATCAAGGTTTGCAAGAAATACCGTCACTGTTCTAAAGTTCGCAAGGGAACTGAAGGAACTGGGTGTCGGTATTTTTTTTGAAGAACAGAACATTAACACTCTATCAGGGGACGGTGAGATGATGCTTGCCGTCCTCGCTTCTTTTGCTCAGGAAGAGAGCAGGAGCATGAGTGAAAACAATAAATGGTCCATTCGTAAAAAGTTTGAGAGAGGGGAAGTGATGATTACCACCTCCCGCTTCCTCGGTTATGACAAAAACGAGTACGGGGATTTGATTGTGAATCGAAAAGAAGCAGAAATTGTCAGTCTGGCTTTTGACCTATATCTGATGAATGTTGGCTCGTCAAGGATTGGCGAGCTGCTTGATTATTTGGGGGTAAAAACGGTGACGGGAACCACATGGGAGAGCGGGACCATTAACGGGATGCTTTGCAATGAGAAGTACAAAGGAGACTTCCATCTGCAGAAGTATTACACCCCTGAAAACAAAAGAAACCATACAAAGAAAAACAATGGAGAAGTGCAGAGTTATTACATTTCGGAAAATCACGAACCTATCGTATCGCCGGAAGTATGGGAAAGGGTGCAGGAGGTAAGGGAGCAGAGAAAGCGTGACAGGAACATTGGGCAGGACAACACAATGAAGTTCCAGAACCGCTACCCCTTAAGTGGAATGCTGATTTGCCCTTATTGCGGAAAAACGCTCCGGCGCAGACAGGTTTATAAAAAGAAAATCCAGTGGCTCTGCAGTACCTACATCGAAAAGGGTGTCAAGGCATGTAAGGGGATAAGGATTGATGATACCGAATTGCAGGGATTGAACATTACGGAACAGACAGTAGTGGAGGAGGTGATTCAGAATGGCAAGAAGCATTACTGTTATACCAGCAAAGCAGATTTCGACTGCGGAATCAGGAACAGCGCAAGCAGTACAGAAACTGAGAATGGCAGCGTACTGCCGAGTGTCAACCGACCAAGAAGAACAGTTATTAAGCTATGAGAATCAGGTCAATTATTACACCAATTACATCAGTGAAAATCCTCTTTATGAATATGCAGGGACTTATGCGGAAATGTAAACCGCTTAATTGATACAAAGGGCATGAACAGAATATCGGGGAAACCGCTGAAAACAAGGGGTTCCGGCACATTGGTTGTTGCCGGAATCCCTTGTTTGATTTTGGGGCTGTGCTAGGGCAGCATGGGAGCGGCGGTTACGGACGGCCACAGTGGTCACAAGTCTGACCCCTCTGTGGCTGTTTTGACCCCTGCGGCTAAAGGTCTGACCCCTATGGTGTGAATGTGACCCCTGTGGTCACGGTTTTGACCCCTCCCCTTGTCCAGCGTGGCCCCTCTGCGTCTTGGAGAATTTATGTGAACAATATCTAACAGCCGCCCAGGCGGCTATCTTGAATTGATGCCATAGGAATTTGGGTACTCGCAGGCGAAAGTATGGAAGAATGGCTTAAAATCAAGGGATTTTGAGGTTTGGTGGGGTTCATCACGGTGGGTGGTGGGCCCCGCTTTTTCGTGTTTTTGGATGCCGCTGATAGGATGGCGATAGGGGAAAAAATCGTACTATCAGGCAAAAGTATACTTTCACGCAAAAGTCGGGGGTTTCCGTGATAGTATAAAACGGAAAGGTAAAAGGGTGTAGGATATTGTTGGTTTTGGCTGAAAGATGGATTAGCTTGACGGAAAATGCTGTCGGAAAACGGGGGATATGATACAAACACGGAAACTGCTCAGAGTTTTCGTGTTTGTATATGAGTTTCCGTGATAGTTTGGAGTTTTGCGTGATAATATAAGGCATATCTTATTGAATCATATCTATTTCATTTTGCGTTTTCCAAAATATTCAAGAAATATTTTTTAGTTTTAAGACCGCAGTAGTATTGACAGAGGTTTAAGACTGTGGTAGTATGTATGCGTGGCCACTACTACAGTCTTAAAAAAGGAGGTGCTGTTAAATGGACGTCAAGCTGTTCGATTCTGAACTGAAAGTGATGTCTGTCCTTTGGCGTGATGGCGATGTTCCGGCTAAGTATATCGCCAAGCTGCTTACCGAGGAATTGGGATGGAATGTAAACACAACCTATACCCTGATCAAGCGTTGTATTAAAAAAGGAGCGATTGAACGTTCTGAGCCCGGTTTCATGTGCCATGCGCTCGTTCCGAAAGAGGAAGTCCAGGAGGCAGAGACAAATGAGCTGATTGACAAAGTGTATGACGGCTCCGTTGATAAGCTGTTTGCCGCTTTGCTTGGGAGGAAAAAGTTGAGCGCCGCACAAATTGAAAAGCTGAAACAGATTGTCAATGATCTGGAGTGAGGTGATGTGAATGAGTCTGTTGCAGATGAGTTTTACCGGGGGCATACTGATTTTAGCGGTCATCGTCATACGTGCTTTGGCAATCAATATGTTACCCAAAAAGGCTTTTAATGCACTTTGGTGGATATCAGTTGTGCGGCTGATGATTCCCTTTTCTATCCCGTCTGCGTTTAGTGTGTATTCGCTGATGGGTAGTCATGCACCTGGCAATGGTTCACAGGCCATTCGCGTACTGCCGATTGGGGCATCCGGGCAGGCAGCGTCTATGCCGGACAGCATCACAAATGCGGTTTCCACATGGACGGTTGTATGGGCTGCTGGCGTGTTGGTCTGTGCGGTGTTTTTTAGTCTGGCATATTGGAAATGTCGGAAGGAGTTCCAGACATCCATTCCGGTGGGGAATGACTTCACTGAAAACTGGTTAAGCGTCCATCAGCAGGGGCGCAGGATTTCCATCCGGCAGTCTGGCCGGTTTTCTGCACCGCTTACATATGGCGTACTTCACCCGGTGATTTTGATGCCTACGTCTACAAAGTGGGAAAATACAGATTCATTGGCATATGTTCTGGCCCACGAATATGTGCATATCCGGCGTTTTGACAGCATCAGGAAATTGGTCTTGATCGTGGTGCTGTGCGTGCATTGGTTCAACCCGCTGGTATGGGTTATGTATATCCTTGCGAACAGGGATATTGAACTGTCATGTGATGAGGCGGTTGTCCGCTTTTTCGGCGAAAATACAAAAGCGGCCTATGCACGGGCATTGATCAGTATGGAGGAGACACGGAGCGGGTTGACCCCTCTGTGCAGTAGTTTTAGCAAAAATGCGATTGAAGAAAGGATAACTGCGATTATGAAGATTAAGAAAACTACAGTTTTTTCACTTGTTTTGGCAGGATTTATTGTTGTAGGAACTGCAACAGCGTTTGCCACTTCTGCAAATGCACAGCAGGCCGAATCTGTGGGGCAGGGCAGTGGGACAGAAATAGTAACCAAGCCGGATTCCATTCCGCAGGTTGACGACAGTTTTGGGATTTTTTTCAAGGACGGTGGAAGAACTGCGGGTGCTGACACAGAAGATATGAAAACGGCTGTCCCGGTGCAGTCAGATGATATTTATGGCGCACCTGTAGAAAAAACCAGTGCTTTGGCAGATGACCTGTCTGGAGACAATATTATCTACTTTAACACAGAAGAAGAGCGTGATGAACACTTCCGGGCATTGGAGGCAAATGTGGAGAAAGGCTTGGATCGCTATGCGGGATTTGAGGAAATGTATAAAGGCATAGATACCTCTGCGCCTGTGACGTATATTGTGAAGTAAAAATGCCGGGACGGGATAGCTTGTAATGAAGCAACCATGTAAAAGTAACCGCCGCTATGGTTCACTCCATATGCGGCGGTTTTCCGTTTTAACACATCGGCTTAGGTGTTGTCTTGCAGGGTATTGCAAAAGGGCTGTTGATGTCTCTTTTTCAGTTTCCTGATATGGCAGATGCCATTTATGAACATGACAAGATAGGATGACTGAGCTGTTCCGTACAATAGAAAGCTACTAAATAACATATTTGTTGGTGCTGTTTAAAAGAGTGGGATGCAGGAAAGCCAGTCAAGGTTCTCCGGCTGATTTTTTTGTGCAGCATGGCGGCTGGATGTCCAGCCCGTCCAAAAAGCCCGCGCCCCAATCGCACATGGCATCCAGCACCGGGATAATGCTCCTGCCAAATGGGGTGAGGGAGTACAGTGTCCGAGGCGGCTTGTCCGGGATGACTTCCCGGTGTAGCATCCTGCATTCTTCCAAA
>CAJTSH010000019.1 GCA_910578885.1 uncultured Lachnospiraceae bacterium | reverse complement strand
AGTCTATTATCGCAATGGATACCACAGGTACAGACAGTGAGAAACTAAAATCACAGATAAAAGCCATAGAACAAAAACGCACAAACCTCATTGACCTTTATACATCTGGCGATATTACCAGAGATGAATTTTCAGCAGCAAGAGCAAAATGTGAGAATGAGATTGCCGAACTGCAATCCGTGATAGATAGCATAGACAAACAAAGGGAGAGACCCTCTAAACAGCAAGAGCTTGTCGCTGAAATTACAGATGCGATGAATGAGCTTATAAACGGCGTGGAATATGAAGATGATTTTTACAAAGAAATCTTAGATAAAATGGTTGTGAATGATAAAGACCATATTGACGTGTATTTGAACCTGCTCCCCCTCAAATGGAGCTACACGGTTGCAAAAAGCGTAAACTGTCCGCAGGGTAGACCGCTAAAAAAAGCTAGTGCCCATGAAAGGAACATTTCAGGGGCTTCTCTACCTATATCAGTCAGCACGCCCTGAACCCTATTATCCGGCATCGTATAGCGCTGGGAAAGATAGCGCATGGAAGCGGCAAGCTCGCCGTCAGGACCGCCGAACTGGCTGATAATCACCTGAGCCAGTTTAGGATTGGTCTGGGTGATATTTACAGGATACTGCAGTCGTTTTTCATAATTCCACATTTAGCAAGCGCCTCCTTCCCACGGCCATTTCTGGGTGGACCAGTACCACTTGCTGCAGGCCGGAGCAGCGGTGTCAATCGTCAAGGGTCCATAATGCTCTTCGTAGGTTTTTAATGCCTTGTTTCGCATTTCGGAGTAGTGGTTAAAATATTCCATTGCTTCTTCGTCTTCTGGATGAGTGTCCAGATAGAGAATAATATCATTTACGGCAAAGCTTACCTCGTTAATCCAAGAGAAAAGCTGCTGTTGGTTCATCGGAACATTCATCATAGCTGACAGGCACCCCGCTTTCCTAAAAATGGTTTATTTAATTCAGGGAAAATTGTCCCGCACATCAGTGCTTTATCTGGTTCATAAACACTGTTAAAATGTTGCCAAGGAACATACGCCATTGCAATTGGTTTATTATTCATACAGGAGGATGCGGCATAGGAAGCGCACTCCCGCTTTTCCTGACGGGCACAAGTATTCATACAATTGTCCTCTTTTCTTTCTATTACAACTATTACAATATTAAATTATGAAAAGATGCATATTTTGTGACAGTGTCCCAAAATGAAGCGGATGGGATAAAAAAGGCATAATAGGGAAAAATAGCATCAGACACAAATGCTTTTGTGGAGTACAAAGCAAGAAGGAGGAGAAAGATGGCAGTTTTACATTTGACAACAGCGAATTTTGAGGAAGAGGTGTTCCGCTCGGAAAAGCCGGTACTGGTAGATTTTTTTGCAGAGTGGTGCGGACCCTGTAAAACATTGTCGCCAATTATTGAGGAACTGGCGGAAGAGATAACGGATGTGAAAATAGCGAAAATAAACGTAGATGATCAGCCAAATCTGGCAGAGAAATATAAGATTATGACCGTTCCTACATTGGCGCTTCTTGAGCATGGGAAGGTAATCGCCCAGTCGTCAGGGGTGCGTCCGAAAGAGGAAATATTAAATATGATTGAAAATAGCAGATTATCCTATTCTACCTCATAGTAAAGGTGTTGAGAGCAGCGGGAAAGAGCCAGACGCAGGATGGCAAAATGAGGGGGCTATCGGTTAATGCCGATTTTTAACCTCTAAATCTTAAATAAGAATCTCCCATAGAAATTAGTGTTTTGAATACCTGATATTCTTTGGAAGATTCTTATTTTTCTTTTTCTATTTATATTTTTGGGCGCAAAAACCCCTTAACTTCATTTTTTGAAAGTGCATTTTTCTAAGCAGTCTTTTCCTCTGTTTTTCCTTCAATGTTTCCCACTGCTCATTGATCTTCATCACTTTGTTTTTCTCTGCATCTTTTTCAGCGTTATATTTATATAAACATTTGGCTTTGTGTGCACAGCCGCTGCAGTCTGCACATCCATACACCTCAAAAGTCTGTGTATAATCAGCCTGTTCTTTGGTCTCTGTGCGGATATGATGCAGTTCCCTTCCATCAGGACAAATATAATACAGCCCATCCTCGGAATTGTAATTAAAAAAGCGTAACCGACTGAAATGATATATTTCTGGCAGGTTACGCTGTAAAATTATGAATTTAAGCCATTAATACCATTGCAGATAAGCCGGGTAGCAACTGTTTCTGGCAACAGGGTAAAAATTTTAAGGGCGGTTTTTCTGTTTCTGACATTGATAAGGATGCCAGTTACCGATTTTCCATTGAATGTATTGCTATTCGGATGAAAGCAGAGGAGGATGTTATCCATGAAAACAGATAATACGGAGCTTTTTGAACATATGCCAGTTTCAAAGGCAGTTATTAATGTATCTGATACGTCCGGTTATCTTCCCGTTGCTTGGCACGGACGCGAATACATATGGTTATTGTTCCAACTATGTACTATGGACGATTACGATTGGCGGGATCCCTACTGTGCTTAACAGGATCGTTGTTTCATACTCCAATCAGGCGATAGCAGGTATGGGGATTGCGAAAAAGATTGATATGCTTGCATTTGCCATTGCAAACGGAATGATACAGGGGGTACTTTTGCTGATTGGTTATACTTATGCCGCAAAATCTATTTTTCCGGCTACCGGGCAAAAAACGAGACCGATGATTCTGTCATTACTGCGTAAGGGCGGGCTGGTTATTCCCTTTATGTTCCTTATGGATGCGGCGGCTGGCGCAAATGGCATACCGTGGGCAACTCCG
This sequence comes from uncultured Lachnospiraceae bacterium, assembly GCA_910578885.1. Taxonomy (GTDB): domain Bacteria; phylum Bacillota; class Clostridia; order Lachnospirales; family Lachnospiraceae; genus Roseburia_C. The sequence continues at coordinate 66,957 of CAJTSH010000019.1, read as the reverse complement.
ATCGAGGACAGCCTTGCCTGTTTTTATGAGTTTTGAGCTAAGGCGATAGTATCATTAATATGCTTTTGTATCTGTTCGGGCGTTTCATCAAATTCATATTTTATCCATTGATAAATGATTCCGAAATATCCATAGATAAAAAAGGATATAAGATACGAAGCCTGTTTATCGTATGTTTCCACCGACGGTATCAAATCCTCAAGCGCACGCATAATCACAGAAATAAGATTATTCTGATAGAGTATAGAAAACAGATTTCTGCTATCATATATAAATTCTGTCAAATCAGGCTTCTTTCCCTGCCTGTCATAAGTTCCTTCTCCGTAATACCGGCTGAGCAGGGGCTGGCTCTCCCTTCCTGTGCCGAGCGCCTGAATTACGCCAACAATCGGATATTCAATTTAGTGGCAGGTTTCGCCACATTTTTGCAGGATGTGTGGCATAAACCTCGCTGCGCTGTGATGTGGTGTTGTAGAGGAGCGGAAATAAAATATAATATCCTTAAAAAAGATGGACAGCAGAGGCGCGTTCATTGGTTCATAAGTCAGGAGCTTGGAAAAGGAAACCTGCGGGTGGGCAAAAAATAAAATACAGGAGGGAAATAAAATGAACCAGACTTATATTACATTAAACAATGGAACAAAGATTCCGCAGTTCGGCATGGGCGTATACATGATGCCGGCGGGGGAGGAGACGAAGAAAGCCTGCCTTGATGCCCTGAACATGGGCGACCGCCATATTGATACCGCCCATGCTTACCAGAATGAGCGCAGTGTAGGAGAGGCGGTTCGTGAGAGCGGCATCCCCCGTGAGGAGATCTGGGTGACTTCCAAGCTGTGGCCCAGTGAGTACGGGGAAGGCAGGACCATGGAGGGTATCGACAGGATGCTGGAGCGTCTGAAGGAGGTCTGTGAGGCAGCGGTCATCAAGCCTGCCGTGCTTCAGGTGGAATGCCATCCTTATTTCCAGCAGAACGAATTAAAAAAGAGGCTGGCATATTCAGGAAGGCACAGTCATTTTCCCGAAATCTACCAATCCGCTGCATATCAGGGATAATTTTGATATCTTTGACTTTGAACTGACAGGAGAGGACATGGAGCGGATCAGAGAGATAGATAAAAATGTGCGGTTCTTTACAACTCCACTTGAGCAGCAGGAGGCGCAGTTTACAGCCTGGGCGCCGGGGGATTAAGGAGGCAGAACAAGATGGACAGGGCATATGTGATCTGCCATATGGCAGTCTCGCTGGATGGAAAGATAGACGGAGATTTTCATGAGGCGGAAAAAAGCGAAAAAGCAGGGGCATTACTGCCTAGTTTATGACAGGGAAGGCAGATGCACATGCAGGACTTGGTGGTCCTTCCGGTAGTTTTTTGCAGAGTATGTTTGGGATAAGCCTGTAAGAAATTGCATTCAACTCAAGTTTAATATGGAAATGGAAATGCCCCAGTATAATTCCTCAGATGTTTACAAGAATAAGTATCTTGCTGGGGCAATAAAGGATCCAGAGGTCGAATTATTAATAATACCAACGGTGAGGATGTAAGATTTTGTGGAGATTTTGATTATGCAGTTTTAGCTCAGTCACCGAATTATACCCCAGCAAGTGCTGATTATATAATGGATATTTTTCGAGAATACATTGAGAAAATATAAAGATTTAATTCAAACAAATCCGGTTGATAGGGATGACTAAACCGCAATAATCCCTTGGGTGCAAAAAATAACGATAGCCACTCATGGTCGGGTGCATCTGCCTTTCTAAAATTGTTGATTTCATGGCGTTTGCCATAGATATAGAAACGATAGCACCCAAGCCAAAATTGTATCAATCCGGACACGCAATATGGTGTGAGAGGTCGGCTAATCAACTAATGGTTAGCCTCCTGCTCGATTAGGACTATCTATTTCCAGACAGCCCTATTTTCATGGAAATAATATCTATCAGTTCAACGGATAATAAAAAATCTGTTTTCCTAAAGAAACTGCGATATAGAGCGGTTCCGTTCCCAGCGCTACTTCATCCGGCACTTCAAAAATGATTTCGCCATCCTTGGATTCACCTGCTTCCAGAGAGGTGCTGTTTAAGCATTTGCTGTTGGTGACGGCATTGACACAATCGTAAAAGTTTTCACGTTTGGAATCGGTAACCTGCGCGATCGGGTCTTCCGAAACGGTGTAAATCATTGGAAGGAAAGTATCATTTTCGGTCCCTTTATTGGTTATGGTAAATTCACCTCTGACAAACTGACAGCCATCGTTTGCGGTATAGCGGAACATGCCCTCGTCAAATTCCTTTACAATCTGGCTGGAATGGTAGGTGATTTCCCAGTTCCCGAGAATGATGGATTCATCCCTTTGAAGTTCGGAGCCAAGTCCCGCCGTATTGTCAAGCAGAGCGATGTAGGTTTCCGGAGTATTGATATTGTGATAAATATAGCTCAGAATATCTGCAGATACTAACTCCGGATACTGCGCTGCCTCATCGGATAAATCTTTGAAAATCCTGGACGACGGTGATTCTGTAATATTTCCGATATGACGGAGCAGAGCGCCCGTTTTGGCGTCATATAAATCAATAGAGGTACTGGAATAAACTTCCTGAATCTTTGTGGCATTTCCTGACGTATCTTGATAGTAATCCCCATATTCATATGCCGGAGTCAGAACAAGATAATAGTCTGCTTCGCTTGTGCTCTTTGGGTACTCTTCTTCAGGAAGCTCTAACATAAAATCGCCTAAGAGACGCAATGGAGTAGGGGAATCCTTGAATTCCTCTGTGTGTGGATTCCGGTAAAACGCAGCGGTCTTTTTTCCTTCTAACTCAATCGTATCCGGCTGATCGCCTTCTTCCGTTAACTTCAGTTCTTCCTCTATGGTAATTGCTAAATTTGTGGAATAGTAGTTTTCACTGGTCTGCTCCGAAACGTTCTGAAAGTCATCTTTACTGAATTTAGTTTCCAGTGAAGGAAGCAGGGAATCACGCAGATAATTGAGGTATGTAAAAGCTTCATCTACGGTGCCCGTCTTTATATTGTAAGCATCTGTATAGTTGAAAAAGTAAGTCTGTTTCCAGTCATCTAAGCTCCAATCATCATAATAACCGGCGCTTGTCAAGTCCTCTGCGGCCGAGGCCGTTTTTACCGGATTCTTTTCTATCCATGTGTCAAGCGCACTTTTAAAGCTGCTGCCATAGCTGCTGTCGGAAGGGATTTTGCTTACAAGATTTGATAAAGTTTGCCCTTCAAGCTGGTCAGCTGCTGCAACTAAGGGAAGGAAGCATTCATAGGGATAATAGGCGTCTTCTAATGCCCTCCAGAATTGTTCCCCTTCGGTATCTACCTTTGCCAGAAAACTGTCTGCATAGGAGGAACTGATAGGATAATCAAACTGGTACATCGCATTTTTTTCGTCACTGGAAAGCGTCGTATAAGTCGAATCGGAAATAGAGCCTGATTCTAAACTATTCCGGTACTCCAGCGCGCATAAGAGGGCGGTTGCCTTGAACTGCTGGCTTAAAGAACTGTCACTGGAACCAGCCTCTTCTTTCAGCGCCTCCATGTCGATATCGTCTGCATGTTCTTTGAAGTATCCTTCAAAGCTGTCTGCTTTTTTGATAGAGTTCCAACTGGATTCTGCCAAAGTTGCTTTAGAGTTCTGACATGCCGTTAAACTAAAGAGCATCAGGCAGCCGGCTGCAATCAATAATTTTCTTTTCATATCATTCTTTCCTTTCCCAATTGTTACCGTCTTTTGGCGTATGGTTATTATATATTTTTATTGTTAAAAGTGTCAATGAAAAAGTATCGAATTTGTATTGAACAAATAATATTCCTGCGTTAGAATGTAACAGGAGTATTATTGGGGTTATTAGAAAAGAGGATGCACATATGACATTAGATGAATTGCCAATTGGAGAGAAGGCGGTAATAACGAAAGTAGGCGGGGAGGGGATTTGGCGCTGCAGATTGTTGGATATGGGACTGATTCCCAAAACAGCGGTTCAGGTACGGAAGGTGGCGCCGCTGGGGGATCCCATAGAGCTGCAGATTCGGGGCTATGCGCTGACAATCCGGAAGGAAGATGCGCAGAAGATTGAAGTGGAAAGAGAGGATAAGAAATCATGATCTTTGCACTTGTAGGAAATCAGAACAGTGGAAAGACGACGCTGTTCAACCAGTTGACAGGTTCCAACCAGCATGTCGGAAATTTTCCGGGAGTGACGGTAGATCAGAAGGTGGGACAGATGCGTTCCAAGAAGGACTGCTCTGTGGTGGATCTTCCGGGAATTTATTCTCTGCGTCCTTATACCAACGAAGAAATCGTGACAAGGGATTTTATTTTAAATGAAAAGCCGGACGGAATTATCAATATTGTAGATGCAACGAATATCGAGCGGAATCTCTATCTGACACTTCAGCTTTTAGAGATGCATATACCGATGGTGCTGGCGCTGAACATGATGGATGAGGTACGCAATAACGGCGGTTCTATCGACTTTGAAGGTATGTCAAAGGAGCTTGGGATTCCGGTCATTCCCATCAGCGCCGCAAAGGATGAAGGAATTGAGGATTTGATCAAATGTATCGTCCATACGGCAAAAAAGCGGCAGTATCCGGTTGTGACGGATTTTTGTGAACAGGGTCCGGTGCACCGCTGTATCCATGCGGTTTCCCATCAGGTGGAGGATCATGCGCAGGCAATCGGCATGTCGCCGCGGTTCGCAGCAGCGAAGATTGTGGAGCAGGATACGGATGTCATTGAGAAATTGTCCTTAAGCGCAAATGAGCTGGAAATGATGGAGCACAGCATTGAGGAGATGGAAACGGATCATAAGATGGACCGGAATGCGGCAATGGCGGATATGCGTTATACTTTCATTGAGAAGGTCTGTTCCAAAACGGTCATCCGCTGTCAGGAGAGCAGAGAGCGGATGCGGAGCGTGCGGATTGATAACATACTGACAAATAAGTATCTTGCAATACCGATGTTTCTTGTCATCATGCTGTTAATTTTCTATTTGACCTTTGGTTTGATCGGAACATGGCTCAGCGATTGGCTGGCTGTAGGAATTGATGCGTTGACGCAGGCGGTGGATCAGGGGCTTGCCTCCTATGGCATCAACCCGGTCGTACATAGTCTTGTGATTGACGGTGTGTTTGCAGGAGTGGGAAGCGTGCTCAGTTTTCTGCCGATTATTGTAGTATTGTTTTTCTTTCTTTCGATTTTGGAGGATTCTGGTTATATGGCGAGGGTGGCATTTGTCATGGACAAGCTGCTCCGTAAAATCGGGCTTTCCGGCAGGAGCTTTGTACCAATGCTGATTGGTTTCGGCTGCAGTGTCCCGGCGGTTATGGCAAGCCGTACGCTGGCGTCGGAAAGAGATCGGAAGATGACGATTATGCTCGTTCCGTTTATTAGCTGCTCGGCAAAGATACCGATTTACGCAGTGTTTACGGCAGCATTTTTTCCGAAGTATCAGGCGTTTGTGATGATGGCGCTCTACGTCGGGGGAATTGTGGTCGGTATCTTGATGGCGCTTTTGTTTAAACATACTGCATTCCGGGGAAATCCCATGCCGTTTGTCATGGAGCTTCCGAATTACAGACTGCCGTCCATGAAGAGTGTGCTGCTTCTCATGTGGGATAAGGCAAAGGATTTCTTGCAGCGGGCTTTTACGATTATTTTTGTGGCTACCATCATCATCTGGTTTTTACAGACCTTCGATACCAGATTTAATGTAGTAACGGACGGTACAGACAGTCTTTTAGCATTGATCGGAAAATGGATTGCACCGGTATTTGCCCCGTTGGGCTTTGGAGACTGGAGAGTTTCCACTTCGCTGATTACGGGATTTACGGCAAAGGAAGCGGTAGTCAGCACAATGAGCGTGCTGACAGGAACGGCAACGGCGAATCTGAGCCAGACCTTGAGCCAAATCTTTACACCGCTGACTTCGGTGAGTTTTCTGGTGTTTACCTTGCTGTATACGCCTTGTGTGGCAGCGGTAGCATCTATCAGAAGGGAGATAGGTTCAAGGCTTCAGACTGTAGGGATTGTTGTGATGCAGTGTGTGGTCGCATGGCTGGCAGCGTTTGCGGTATACCATATCGGCATGTTGTTTGGATAGGAGGATGACAATGGGAATCGGGGATTGGATGATTCTTGCGCTGCTGGCGTGCTGGCTGGCTGCCGCCGTTTCTCTTCTGCGCCGCAGGAGGAGGCGGGGAGGCTGCACCGGTTGTCAGGGGACGTGCGGAAGCTGTAGGCAGGACAAGTGTACGGCAGTGAAGCGGGAGAATAAATCACGTTGTTATTGATGGCTCTCAGAGCCGTGCAGCGTAGTGAACGGCATCGTGTGAACAGTAATGGAACCGTTGCCAATATGTAAAAACATCCTGCTTTACGCTTGTAATAAAGGGAATGGTATGCTAGATTATTGATAGCGCAGGCGGCAGAAGGCTTCCTGCATAGAAATATGAAGATTTGGCTGTACAGTACACTAGATGGCGTGAAGAACAGGCCAGAAGGAGGAAAGAATGAGTAAGGTTAGAACAAGATTTGCACCGAGTCCGACTGGGAGAATGCATGTGGGAAATCTGCGTACGGCTTTGTATGCGTACCTGATTGCCAAGCATGAGGGTGGAGATTTTATTTTAAGAATTGAAGATACGGATCAGGAGCGGTATGTAGAAGGAGCGGTGGATATTATTTACCGCACGCTGCAGAAGACGGGATTGATTCATGACGAAGGACCGGACAAGGACGGAGGCGTAGGACCCTACGTGCAGAGCGAGCGTCAAGAGAAAGGCGTCTATCTGGAATATGCGAAGAAATTGATTGAGAAGGGCGAGGCGTATTATTGTTTCTGCGACAAAGAGCGTTTGGAGAGTCTGCGTCAGGAAGTGGCCGGCAAGGAGATTGTCACCTATGACAAACATTGTCTGCATCTTTCCAAGGAAGAAGTAGAGGAGAAGCTGGCGGCAGGGGTGCCCTATGTCATCCGTCAGAATAATCCGACTACGGGAACTACGACCTTCATGGATGATATCTACGGAGAGATTACCGTGGATAATTCGGAATTAGACGATATGATTCTGATTAAGTCCGACGGCTATCCGACTTATAATTTTGCGAATGTGGTGGACGACCATCTGATGGGAATCACGCATGTCGTAAGAGGAAACGAATATCTGTCCTCATCTCCAAAATACAACCGTCTGTATGAGGCGTTTGGCTGGGAGGTTCCCGTTTATGTGCATTGTCCATTGATTACCAACGAAGAGCATCAGAAGCTGAGCAAACGCTGCGGACATTCATCCTATGAGGATTTGATCGAGCAGGGCTTTCTGACTGAGGCGATTGTGAACTTTGTGGCATTGCTGGGATGGAGCCCTTCCGAGAACAGGGAGATTTTCTCATTGGAGGAGCTGGTGGAAGCCTTTGATTATCATCATATGAGTAAATCGCCGGCTGTATTTGACTATACGAAATTGAAGTGGATGAACGGAGAATACATCAAGGCGATGGAGTTTGAGCCGTTCTATGAGATGGCAGAGCCTTATCTTAAGAAAATGATTTCTAAGAATTATGATTTTAGGAAAATTGCTGCTATGGTGAAGACGAGAATTGAGACATTTCCGGATATTGCAGAGCACATAGATTTCTTTGAGGCAGTACCGGAATATGACAGCGCGATGTATGTGCACAAGAAAATGAAGACGACAGAGGAAAGCTCCCTTACGGTATTACAGGAGGTTCTTCCGGTACTTGTGCAGCAGGAGGATTACAGCAATGATGCGCTGTATCAGGTCCTCTCCGATTTTGTGAAGGAGAAGGGCTATAAGAACGGGTATGTTTTGTGGCCGATTCGTACAGCCGTATCCGGCAAGCAGATGACGCCGGGCGGAGCGACAGAGCTGATGGAGGTCCTTGGAAAGGAAGAGTCCATAGCCAGAATTGAAAAGGCGATTGAAAAGTTGGGTGAAATCAAGTAAGATAAAGGTGCAGGCAAGGTTGTCTGCACTTTTATATGCACAGGGGCGCACAGAGAAATCAGCAGCGGTCTCGCACGGCGAGCAGGGGAAGAAATCTTCCCTGCCCGATTGAAGAAGTATAGAGAGGGAAAAGCATGGGGAAAGAAACAGGAACCGTAGAAGAAAAAAAACAATTTGCAGTTTTGATTGATGCGGATAATGTCAGTGCAAAATATGCGCAGGTTATTTTTGACGAACTGGATAAATATGGATATGCGTCCTGCCGGCGTATCTATGGAAACTGGTCGAAAGGCTCGGATTGGACGGAGAAGAAGCTTTTGGACTATTCCATTATGCCGATTCAGCAGTTTGATTATACCACCGGAAAGAATGCAACCGATATGGCAATGGTAATTGATGCAATGGATTTGCTTTATAAGGACAAAGTAGATGGATTTTGCCTAGTGACCAGTGACAGCGATTTCACAAGGCTTGCCATGCGGCTTCGGGAAGAGCAGAAATATGTACTGGGAATGGGAGAATCCAAGACGCCTCAGGCATTGAAAAAGGCTTGTAATAAGTTCGTCCTTTTGAATCTGGTGGGAGAGACGGAAAAGGAACTGTCAGGTTCACCGGAGCTTTTAGCGCAGAGTCTGGATATGGACAATGTAACCAGTATCGAAGAGGTGGAAAAGACCATCAATATGATGTTCAATGAGCAGGGAAGCGGAGTTTTGGATTTGGGATATGTGGGGAACCGTCTGGCGGAGAAGTTTACGGATTTTGACGCCAGAAACTATGGATATTCCAAGCTGAGTGTATTTTTGAATGAAGAGATGAAGCATTTCCGGGTAAAGAAAGACAGCAACCACTCTTACCTTGAAAAGGAACAGACACAGGTCAGCAGACAGGAAATAGAAGCAGAAATTTTTGACATGATTTGGAAAAATGGAGGAACGATTGATAATCTTTCCATCATTCATGAGGAACTGAAACGGAAGCACCGAGGATTTGAAGTGAGCAATTACGGTTATAAGGCAATGTCCAAATTCCTGCGCAGTATTCATGGCTTAAGTGTGAATGCCAATACGGTAAAGCTGAAAAAATAGAATGTACGCAGAGACAATTTAGCAGAAATGGATAAGAAATGAAACAATTTAACGAAGGACAACTCACAGCAATCAATCATTTTACCGGTCCTTGCCTGACACTGGCAGGACCGGGTTCTGGGAAAACTCTTGTCATTACCCGAAGAACGAAGAATTTAATTGAAAAATATAAGGTGAAACCGTCTGATATACTTGTGGTGACATTTACAAAGGCTGCGGCAATGGAGATGAAGGGGCGTTTCCTAAAGCTCATGGGGCAAAGAAGTACGCCTGTGACGTTCGGAACCTTTCATGCCATCTTTTTTACTATTTTAAAGCATGCTTATCACTATACCGCAGAGAATATCCTTCGGGAAGAGCAGAAATTTCTGATTCTGCGGGATATGGTACGAAAATTTCATCTGGATTATGAGGACGAAAATGAGTACATCGGGCTTTTGCTTGGAGAAATCAGCATGGTCAAAAATTCTCAGGTGGAAATTGAGCATTATTATTCCGGTAATTGTCCGGCGGACACCTTTCGCAGAATTTATAGACAGTATCAGGATACTTTGCGCCGGCACAGGCTGATTGATTTTGACGATATGCTGGTCTATACCTATGAGCTTTTCCGGGAGCGTAAGGATATCCTTGCCCTTTGGCAGAAACGTTTTCCGTTTATTCTGGTAGATGAATATCAGGATGTCAGCAGATTACAGTATGAAATTGTAAAAATGATGGCAGAGCCGAAGCAGAATCTGTTTGCGGTGGGGGATGACGACCAGTCCATTTACCGTTTCCGCGGGGCGGCGCCTCAGGTAATGCAGGCATTTGCAAAGGACTATCCGAAGGCGGCGCATATCGTGCTGGAGATAAATTATCGGTGTGCGGCTGATATTGTAGAAAAATCCGGGCGTGTCATAGCCAATAATAAGCTGCGGTTTACAAAAAAAATCGTGTCGGTGCGGGAAACGGAGCATGCCGTATTTGTCAAGAAGTTTAAAAACCAGAGAGAAGAAAATCTTGCCGTCATTGAAGGTATCCGCAGATTTGTGGCAGAAGGCGGGAGATATTCTCAGACGGCGGTATTGTTTCGGACAAATACACAGCCGCGTCTTTTGATGGAGCAGCTTTTAGAATATAATATTCCGTTTAAGACGCGGGATAAGGTTCCGGATATCTATGACCATTGGATTGCAAGAGATATCTTTGCCTATATGCGGATTGCTCAGGGAAGCCGGCAGCGGGCGGATTTTTTGCAGATTATGAACCGCCCGAAACGCTATATCGGAAGAGATAGCCTGGAAGAAAAGACGGTGGCATTTGACGTGTGGGCGGACTATTATTCGAAGAACGACCAAGAGTGGATCGCGGAGCGGATCGACCGGCTTGCTTACGACTGTAAGATGTTAAAGAACATGGCATGTTATGCGGCAATCAACTATATCCGGCGGGGAATCGGATATGACGATTATTTAAAAGAGTATGCCGATTACCGACAGATTCGGCAGGAGGAATTATTTGAAATCCTAGAGGAGCTGCAGGAAGCGGCAAAGGAATACCCGGATTATGATTCATGGCAGGAACATATCGCAGAATACCGAAAGGAATTGCAGGCGCAGGCAATGCGGGCAATGCAGGAGGAGGATCGGGTAGCCCTTTCTACCTTCCACAGTGCGAAGGGACTGGAATATGAAGAGGTCTATATCATTGATGTGAATGAAAACATTATCCCTTATAAGAAGGCGGTCTTAGAAGAGGATGTGGAGGAAGAGCGGCGTATGTTCTATGTGGGAATGACAAGGGCGAAAAGCCGGCTGAATTTATATTGGGTGGATACAATGAATAATCATGAAATGGAGCCATCGCGGTTTTTACAGGAGATGGGGGAGAAATAAAATACGCAGATTAGTCAGTAAACAGCTTTGACTGACCAATCTGCGCAGTAAGCGTCTAATTCTCCAAAGAATCAAACAGCTCTTCATCTAACAGTTCATCGAAACGGTCGGAAACGGTTTCATATTCTTCGTCCGAAGCAATGTTGTCTAAGGAAGGTTCGCCATCCTCATCCTCAAAATAGCGGTAGATAAATACTTCGCCGTCTTCGTTGTCATTTCCGTCCTCATCAAGCGGGAGCAGTGCGATGTAATCTTGCTCGCCTACATCAAAAATGGTAAGAATCCGGCATTCTATATCATTGCCATCATCCATATTTAAGGTTACACGGATATCGTCTGCATCATCAAGTTCGTTTGGGTTTCCCATAAGCCACCTCTTTCTATATAATTGCCTGAACATAGATTTCAGGGTGTTTCTCAAGATTTATAAATTCCTCGTCAGAAATCTGAATTACAGGACGAGTCAGGAATTGTTTGTTAATCAACACAATTTTACCGGTAACACCGTTGCTTAAAAGGACATTGTTACCTACGTATGTATTTGCAATCCGCTCCAGAAAAGTCAGGATATACTGTGGTTTGTATTTACTTAACCCTTCCTGCTCAAAAATTGCAATTGCTTCAAAAGGACACATGCCGCTGCGGTAAATACGATCTGCGGTCATGGCGTCATACACGTCCGCAATGGCAATAATAATAGAAAAATCATCAATTTCGTCACTGCACAGACCGATAGGGTAGCCGCTGCCGTCGCAGCGCTCATGGTGGTATAGTGTGATTTTTTTGACGGCAGGATCAAGCGGCATGTCCCGTAAGATTTCATATCCATAGCGGGGATGCTTTTTGATTTCCTCAAACTCGTCGGGAGTCAACCTGCCGGGTTTGTTTAAAATAGCCTCCGGTACTTTGGATTTGCCGATATCGTGGAACATTCCGCCGAGAGTTAAGATGTCGAGCGCTTTAGAATCAAAATTCATCCACATTCCCATCATACGTCCGATCAACGCCACGTTCATACTGTGGGCGTAAGTGGAATCATTGATAGAGCGCATATTGTGCAGCATATCGAACATAGAAATCGTAGTTGCATTCTTGGCAAATAATTTTAATGCCTGCTCGAGGAGGGAATCCTCATCCGGCGGCAGATTTTTTGCGACTGCATCATTTAAGGTATGCTCCAGAAAATTAACTTTTTTTTCGTAACTGTCCTTAAATTCGTGAAACTCATGGCTTTCCCGAATCTTTTGGAAATAGCTTTCGGATGCCTGCCGCTCATTTACCATTGCATGAATTGTTGCGTCAGGGAGAGCGCCGTCTAATACTTTGATGCTGGGGATATTATAATATTCAATATGAGCGATCATCTGATGTGTCAGAAATTTGTTTTTTTCAACGATAACTTGTCCTGCCTTGGTTTTGACATTGACGGCAGTCACCATGCCAGGTTTTAAATCAGCAGTTTTTACTGTGTGCATAATACTCACTCCATGAAACTAATGCCATAAAATTGTCCTAAGTTCATTATAGAAACGTCGGGAAAAAAAGTCAACAGTTATACAAGCCAACAAGGTATATCTGTGACCAACGGGTCGCTGGAATAGCCGAAGAGCGTGAACAGAAGCACAAACGGCAGAAAAAAATAAGAAAAAGAAAAAAAGATTTTAACTATACAAATAAAACGGTTTAATCTATAATAGAATCTGGAGACATATGGAGAGACTTATACAGAGAGGCGGAATTAGAATGAAGTATGCCATAAGAGAAGGGGATTATGCAAAAATGGGAACGGTGATAACAAATGCCGGAACAATCTTTACATTTGAAGGGAAAAAGGAAGCGGATTGTGCTATTTTGCTATATCGGAGAAAAACAGGAGATAGAACAAGGATAGAGGTACCAAAGGAATACTGCATCGGTTCTTTGCGGTCCTGTCTGGTAGAGAAACTGGATGTCAGACACTATCAATATAATTATGAGATAGATGGGGAGGAGATGATAGATCCATATGCAGCTAGGATAGCGGGAAGAGAGCGGTGGTTTGATACGGCCCGAAGCAAGGATTCCTATCAGGTGCGCGGAGGATTTGCGGGAGAAGAGTATGACTGGGAAGGCGACCGTACGCCGGAGATACCGGGAGAAGATATGGTGATGTATAAACTGCACGTTCGGGGATTTTCTATGGACGGCGGCGCTAAGGGCAGAAAACGGGGGACTTTTGCGGCTGTTGCAGATAAGATTCCTTATTTGAAGGAGCTGGGAATCACTACGGTGGAGCTTATGCCGGTCTATGAGTTTGAGGAATTGGTGATTCCAAAGATACAAAAGCTGCCGGATTATCTGACCTGGAAGAAGCATGAGGAGAATGTGCATAAGGAGCAGGGAGAAGGTGCGGCAGATGCAGAAGAGGATTTGAAAGAAAGGGAGCAGCCGGAAGAACAGAAAGTGGAGAAAGTGAACTATTGGGGCTATCTTCCGGGGAATTATTTTGCGCCCAAGGCATCCTATGGAGCATTTGGAGATGAAGTGAAGGAATTTAAGGATTTAATTAAGCTGCTTCACCGTAACCGCATGGAATGTATCATGGAAGTCTATTTTGACGATAAAATGAATCAAAATATGATGATAGACGTACTGCGTTTTTGGGTGATGAATTATCATGTGGATGGCTTTCATCTGCTGGGAAATTCCCTTCCGGTGAAGGCAATGGCTCAGGATTTGATCTTAAGCCGCACAAAGCTGTTCTATATAGGGTTTGAGCCGGAACTTACGGCGGATAAGACGGCATATCCGCATCTTTACGTGTATAATGATGAGTATATGTATCCGCTTCGTAAGCTATTGAACCATATTGATGGGAGTCTTTATGACTTTGCGAATCAACAGAAAAAGCAGCATAAAATACTGAATTATGTTAATTATGCTGCAATTAACAACAGCTTTACACTTGCTGATATATTTTTATACAGTGAGAAGCACAATTATGAAAACGGAGAAAACAATGCGGATGGACTTGACTGGAATTTCAGCAGCAACTATGGGATAGAAGGACCGACAAGACGGAAGTACATTCAATCTCTGCGCAGGAAGCAGATGCGCAATGCGATGGCAATGGTCTGCTTTGCACAGGGAATCCCGCTGATTGCTTCGGGTGATGAGTTCGGCAATTCTCAAGGCGGCAATAACAATGCTTATTGTCAGGACAATAAGACGGGCTGGATTAACTGGCGGGAGGCAAGGAATAATCGGAAGTTCGTGGAATATGTGGGCAAACTTTTAGATTTCAGGCGCAGTCATCCGATTATACGAATGAAGAACCCGATGTATATGCACGACTATCAGGGAATCGGATATCCGGATTTGTCGTACCACAGTGACCGGGCATGGGTGGTTGGATTCGAGCCAAGCAGGCAATTTGTGGGAATGCTGTACTGCGGCAGCTATTCAGAAGAGGGTAAGAGCAATGATTTCGTTTATATTGCTTATAATTTCCACAACGGTAAAAAATTTCTTGCCATTCCGAAGCTTCCGAGAGGGAAAAGCTGGACAATGATGATGGATACTGCTTTGGAGGAACCATTTAACTGTGAACACACACTGGAAAAGCAGGATATGATAGAAATATCCGGGCTGTCAATCCGGATACTTATCGGTAAATAGCAGTTTATCTATGGATTTTAAATAGGTATAATTGTGGTAAAATATAGAAGATTGATTTTTGTTTTAGTAGAATAAATGAGGAGCGGTACATGAAAGCGTGGGGGCATTTTTGCACGATTCGAAATCATAAGCGTCTGGTGAGGCGGGGATGTTTTAAGGTAGGGCTGTATAAGCAAGGGCTCTTGCATGATCTGTCCAAGTATTCGCCCGTAGAGTTTTTGGTAGGGTGCAGATATTATCAAGGGGATAAAAGTCCAAATAACGCAGAGCGGGAAAAGAACGGCTGCTCACTTGCATGGCTGCATCATAAGGGACGCAATAAGCATCATCTGGAATACTGGATTGATTATGGGCTGGATGGACAGCGAAATATGACCGGTATGAAGATGCCGGTGAAGTACGTAGTGGAGATGTTCATAGACCGAATGAGCGCATCTAAGAATTATCAGAAGGATAAATATACGGACGAAAGCCCGCTTCTGTATTACGAGCATGGGAAAGACCACTATATGCTGCATGAGGAGACAAGGGAGCTGTTAGAGCGGCTTTTGCATATGCTGGCGGATCAGGGAGAGGACGAAACCTTTGACTATATCCGCAGAGAAGTTTTGAAAAACAAGAAGGAAAAGAGGACAAGAGTTTGGAGGTGAAACTTCCAAATCTACATGGATGGCGTGAAAAACACGCCAGAAGGAGGAAATAATGATTGACGGAAAGAAAGTGTTATTTAGCGGGATGCAGGCAACGGGAACCCTGACGATTGGGAATTATTTGGGCGCCTTGCAGAACTGGGTAAAGTTAAGCGATGAATATGAATGCTTTTACAGTGTAGTAGATTTACATTCCATTACGGTAAGACAGGATCCAGCGGAGCTTCGGAAAAGAGCCAGAAATCTTTTGACCCTATACATTGCGGCGGGACTTGATCCCAAAAAGAACTGCATTTATTATCAGTCGCATGTATCGGGACATGCGGAATTATCATGGATTTTAAATTGCTTTACCTATATGGGCGAGTTGAACCGTATGACCCAGTTTAAAGACAAGGCGGCAAAACATGCGGACAATATCAATGCAGGATTGTTTACCTATCCGGTTCTGATGGCTGCCGATATTTTATTATATCAGGCGGACGTGGTTCCGGTCGGGATTGACCAGATGCAGCATCTTGAGATTACAAGGGACATTGCGCAGCGTTTTAACGGAGTCTATGGAGACGTGTTTACTATTCCGGAGCCGTATGTAGGCAAATCCGGAGCGAAGATTATGAGCCTTCAGGATCCGGCGAAGAAGATGTCAAAGTCGGATGAGAATCCGAATGCCAGCGTATATCTGATGGATGATCCTGATACAATTATCCGTAAATTCAAACGTGCCGTAACGGATTCTATGGCTAGAATTGCATATACGGATGAACAGCCGGGGATTAAGAACCTGCTGGATATTTACTGTGCCTGCACAGGTAAGACATCGGAGGAAGCGGTAAAAGAGTTTGATGGCAGCGGATACGGGGATCTGAAGCTGGCAGTCGGCGAGTCGGTTGTATCTGCGCTTAAGCCGGTTCAGGAGCGTTTTGCGGAGCTTTCTAAGGATAAGGCGTATATTGATGAGATTATTAAGGAAAATGCAGATAAGGCGAATTATTATGCAATGAAGACGCTGCGGAAGGTGCAGAAGAAAGTAGGATTCCCTGAGAGGATTCGATAGTTTGTTGAGGGAGCTGATTTACAGCGCTGAAAAAAGCTCCCCCATGAAATAAATGTACGGAAGTGAAAAGATAAGGGTGCACATTTTCTTATTTGTTATTATGATGTTTGCAAAGATAACTGTCGATAAAGAAATTAGATAAAAGAAAAATAGAAATAGAGAAATGGGAAAAACTATGCAATGCGTGAATTTATCTTTTCGACTTCTGACTTCAAAAATTTGACGTCTTCTTCCAAGTAATTGACCTTTACTTCATAAATCTGATTCTTGTCGGAATATTCAACTGCCTGATTGAGCTTCTGAACCAGCATTAGATGGTTTTCTGCAAGAATACTGATATTCTTGTCTGTAATGTTTTCCAGATGCAGCTTAATTGCGGAAACTGTCTGCTCAAGTTTGGCAACTCTGGATTCAAGGGAGTCCATTCTGGATTCAAGGGAGTCCATTCTGGATTCCAAGGAATCCAATCGGCTTAAAATAAGCTGCTGTCCAGAAATAAGCTGTTCTAAAATTTCGCGGTCTGTCATGGTGTCACCTCCTTTTTCTGTGAAAGTAAGAAAATTATAACACTGGTGAAGAAAAAACTCAAGCTATTTTCTTATATTAAAAGAAAGATTGATTGAAAAGAGAAAATTCCGGGAACAGCTCCGCCATATCCGCAGGCAGGGGCGCATAGAATTCACAGGGCTGTTCCGTAATCGGATGCATGAAATCCAGCCGGTAAGAGTGGAGCGCCTGTCTTTGTATCCGGGACATATCAGGATGATAGAGAAAGTCTCCGATCAAGGGGTGTCCGATATGCTTCATATGGACACGAATCTGGTGTGTCCGTCCGGTTTCTAATTGCAGCGCAATCAGTGACAGTCCGTCGTGGAAGGCAATTCGTTTGTAATGGGTAACGGCTGTTTCTCCGCAGCGCGGGTCAACAATGCGCTCAATGGCAGAACCGTCTTTTCTGGCGATAGGTGCGTCAATCGTTCCCGAATCGGGGGTCATGCCCTCAACGATGGCGAGATAGGTGCGGTGAATCCTGCGTTTTGCCATTTGGCGGGATAAAATGGCGCTGCTTAAGGAATGCTTTGCCAGAACCGTAAGTCCTGTCGTGTCCCGGTTCAACCGGTTTATGCAGCGGAAGGTATAGGGGATTTTCTGCTCTTTGAAATAATACATCACCGCATTGGCGAGAGTATTGCCGTAATTGTGCATGGATGGGTGGATTGGCATGCCGGCGGGCTTATCTGCTACTAAAATATCTTTATCTTCATAAAGAATAGACAGCGGAAGAGATACCGGAAGAATCTGTGTATTTTCTTCTTCTTCCCGCAAGGTGATCCGTAAAAGATCGCCGGTGTGCAGGCTGTCGTTGACGCAGCGCCAACTATTGTTTATCAGAATTCCGCAGTCTGTCTTTTTCAATCGTACCAGTACGGCATGGGAATATCCTCTGTCCTCTAAATATCTGCGGACAATTAGTCCGTCGTCTTTTTCTTCTATTTTATAGTCTAATATACGTTCCATGACACCTATTATAATAGAAAAATTTCGGGAAGAAAAGAGGGAAAGGCACTTAGAACATGACCGATTCATAGAATATAATAAATTCGCTGAAAAGGTACTGCTCGTGAAAACATTTCAAACGCCCTTGAGCATGCAGGAAGAAAAAGAATGTCTAAAACAAATGAAAGAAGGCAGCCTTGAAGCAAAGCATACATTGATTGAACGGAATATGCGGCTGGTGGCACATGTGGCAAAGAAATATCAGAATGTGGAAGAGGATATGGAAGATATGATATCTATCGGAACCATCGGACTGATAAAAGCAATCGGTACTTACGATGATTCCAGAGGCAGCAGGCTCGCAACCTATGCGGCGAGATGTATTGACAATGAAATGCTGATGTATCTGCGTTCCAAACGTAAGAGCGCAAGGGAAGTATCCCTGTATGAGCCAATCGGCACCGACAAAGAGGGAAATCAGATTAACCTGTTTGATATCATGGAAAATGACGAGCCGGACGTGATTGAGCAGATGGAATATGGCAAGAACGTGAAACGGCTCTATGAACTGATTCCGCAGGAACTTACAGAAAGGGAACAGGAAATCCTGTGTAAACGTTATGGCTTGAAGGGAGAAATACCGCTGACGCAGCGGGAGATTGCAAAGCAGTTGAAGATATCCCGCTCTTATGTGAGCCGCATTGAGAAGAAGGCAATCGGAAAATTACAGAAAAGTTTTGAAGAAAATATGGAATAACTCTTTCAAAAAGGTGGAATTCATGGTATGATGAGTCCATCTTTTTTATCTTTGGATGCAATAGCATCTATAATCCGGTATTCTGCCGGAAATATCCCAAATGATAATGAATAGAGAGAAGGGAAGTACATGTATAGTGTGGTTTCAACGGCAATTGTGCGTGGAATCGAGAGCATTGAGGTGTCGGTGGAGGCAGATGTCAGCGACGGAATGCCGGTATTTGAAATGGTAGGCCTGCTTGGCTCAGAGGTAAAGGAAGCAAGGGAACGGGTGAAAACGGCGCTCCGTAACTCTGGCTGCCGGATTCCGGCAAAGCGGATTACGGTGAATCTTTCTCCTGCTGATGTAAGGAAATCCGGAGCTTCTTTTGATTTACCGATTGCAGTAGCAATTTTATCGTCACTTGGCATGATAAAGCGGGAGAAGTTATCCAATATGTTGGTAGCGGGAGAAGTCGGGTTGAACGGAGACGTGCTTCCGGTAGAAGGAATTCTGCCGATGGTGGCGGAGGCAAAGCGGAGAGGGATAAGCCGCTGCATGGTGGCGGCGAAGAATGTACAAGAGGCGTCTTTGATAGAAGGAATTAAGATTTATGGAATGAAAAATCTAAGACAGGTTATCCGGTTTTTAGACGGGCAGAGCGAAGAGGAACCCTGTGTTGAGCAGGAAATAACCGGAAGGATAGAAACTGCAACTGGACAGAGGAAAGAAGAGACAGCGCCGGATTTTGCGGAAATCAACGGACAGCAGTTTTTAAAGCATGCCTGTGAAGTGGCAGTATCCGGTATGCATAACCTTCTGATGAGCGGACCACCGGGCGCCGGTAAGACGATGGCGGCGAAACGGATTGCAGGAATCCTTCCTCCGCTGACAAGAGAGGAACAGTTGGAAATTTCAAAAATATACAGTGTCAGCGGTCTGCTTGCGGAGAGAGAAACATTGATCGAAAGAAGACCTTTTCGGAATCCTCATCATACCATCAGTCCGCAAGGGCTTGCCGGCGGCGGAAGATATCCGAAGCCGGGAGAAATAACGCTTGCCCACAGCGGCATATTATTTTTGGACGAAATGACAGAATTTGACCGGTCTACATTAGAAGTGCTGCGGCAGCCGTTGGAGGAGAAACAGATTTCGCTTGTCCGGCTAAACGGAACTTACCATTATCCGGCGGATTTTCTGTTAGTCGGGGCAATGAATCCTTGTGCTTGCGGATACTATCCGGATAGAAATAAGTGCAGGTGTACAGAGCGCCAGCTCCGTCATTATCTGAGTAAGCTCAGCCAGCCGCTGTTAGACCGAATGGATATCTGCGTAGAGGCGCCAAGGCTGGAATATGAAGAATTGACGGGAAAGGGAGCGCGCAATGAGACTTCGAAGGAAATACGCGAGCGGGTTCTTCGGGTACATGCCATCCAGAAAAAGCGTTTTCAAGGAACAAGTATACGCTATAACAGCCGGATACCGTCATCCCTGATTGAGGAATACTGTCCGCTGGGAGAAACGCAGCGGCAGTACATGTATCATGTTTATCAAAGACTGGAGCTCTCGGCAAGAGCTTACCATAAAGTCTTGAAAGTAGCGCGTACCTTGGCAGATATGGAGGAGAGTGAAAAAATCGAACAGCGCCATTTGGCAGAAGCGGTCTGCTATCGCAGTTTTGATAAAAAAATATGGGAGGGATAGCATATGAACTATAAATACTGGTTAGCATGTATGGTGAATCTGATCGGGGTAAAACAGATACATTGTTTACTTGAGCGCTTTGGAAGCGCCGAAGAGATTTATCGTCTGGAAAAGAAACAGCTTTTGAGAATACCATATCTGCGGGAAGAGACAGCGGACAAGCTGATTGAGTCAAAAAAAGAAACGGAGATAGAAGCGTCATGGGAACAATTACTGAAAAAAGACATTCGGCTTGTAACAATTGAAGAAAAAGAATATCCAAATCGGCTGCGGACATTACCGGATGCGCCATATGGGCTTTTCATAAGAGGAGAGCTGCCTAAGGAAGAAAGTAAATCGGCAGCAATTGTAGGCGCAAGGCTGTGCTCAGAGTATGGGAGAGAGATAGCGGGCATGCTAGGGGAAACGCTGGCAAAAGCAGAGGTTGAGATTGTAAGCGGAATGGCAAAGGGAATTGACAGCGCAGGGCATTACGGCGCCCTACGGGGAGCGGGGAATACCTATGCAGTGCTTGGCTGCGGGACGGATATCTGCTATCCGGCGGGAAATGAAAGACTCTATGAAAAGATTTTAAAAGATGGCGGGATTCTTTCCGAGTATCCGCCGGGAACACCGCCGCTTGCTAAGAATTTTCCAATGAGGAACCGGATAATCAGCGGTCTGTGCGATATTCTGGTGGTGGTGGAAGCTCGGGAGAAAAGCGGTTCCCTGATTACAGCAGATGCGGCGTTGGAACAGGGGCGGGAAATTTATGCGGTTCCGGGAAGATTGGGAGATAAACTGAGCGGGGGCTGCAACCGTCTGATTAAACAGGGAGCGGGTATGATACTCTCACCGGAAGATTTTCTGACGGATATTGGGATTTACAAAAATAAAAAGGAAATTAAGAAAAACTTTTCAAAAAATTTACTTGAAAAAGAAGAAATGCTGTTGTATAGTGTACTAGATTTGCAACCAAAAAATATAAATGAAATTATAAATGCAACAGGATTTGAAACCTCGGAATGTATCCGGCTGCTCGCAGGATTGGAAGAGGGCGGGTATATCCGGGAAACATTTCAAAATTATTATATACGAACCCTAAATATGTAAGGAAAAGGAGCAAGGGGTTATGGCAAAGTATCTAGTCATAGTGGAATCGCCTGCAAAGGTGAAGACGATTAAAAAATTCTTGGGGAAAAATTATGAGGTTGCTGCTTCAAACGGTCATGTGAGGGATCTGCCAAAAAGCCAGATGGGAATAGACGTAGAGCACGGCTTTGAGCCGAAGTATATTACAATTCGGGGAAAAGGCGAGGTCTTGGCGAAGCTGCGTAAGGAAGTAAAGAAAGCAGATAAAATTTATCTTGCGACCGACCCTGACCGTGAAGGGGAAGCAATTTCCTGGCATTTGTCCAAGTCGCTGAATTTAGAGAATAAAAAGGTATACCGCATCAGCTTTAATGAGATTACCAAGAATGCAGTGAAAGCATCGTTAAAGCAGGCAAGAGAGATAGATATGGATTTGGTCAATGCACAGCAGGCAAGAAGAATGCTGGACCGCATGGTGGGCTATCGGATTAGTCCGCTGCTCTGGGCAAAGGTGAAGCGGGGGCTTAGCGCCGGGCGCGTGCAGTCCGTAGCGCTTCGGATCATCTGTGACCGCGAAAATGAAATCAACGCATTTATTCCGCAAGAGTATTGGACATTGGACGCGCAGTTTGCAGTTGCCGGAGAGAAGAAGCCGCTAAGCGCCAAGTTCTATGGAACGGAAAAAGAAAAAATCGCTATTTCCTCCAAAGAACAGATGGATGAAATACTTGCTGAATTGAAAGACGCTAAATACAAGGTTTTGGATGTGAAAAAAGGTGAGCGGACGAAGAGGGCGCCGCAGCCGTTTATTACCAGTACCTTACAGCAGGAGGCTTCCAAGGTATTGAATTTTTCCACGCAGAAGACGATGCGGCTTGCACAGCAGTTATATGAAGGCGTGGACGTAAAGGGGATGGGCACCGTAGGTCTGATCACCTATCTGAGAACGGATTCTGTCCGGATTTCAGAGGAAGCGGATCAGGCGGCAAGAACACACATTGCAGGGGCATATGGCGAGAATTACGTGGCCGCCTCTGTGGAGGAAAAGAAAAAGTCAGCCAAAATACAGGACGCCCATGAGGCAATCCGCCCTTCTGATATAACAAGGACTCCGGCAGCAGTAAAGGAGTCCTTATCCCGAGACCAGTTCCGGCTGTATCAATTGATATGGAACCGTTTTACTGCAAGCCGGATGAGCAGTGCGAAATATGAGACGACCTCTGTTCGGATTGGAGCAAACGGTTATGTGTTTACGGTGGCTGCCTCTAAGGTGGCATTTGAAGGTTTTCTGGCGGTCTACAGCGGGGATGAGGATGAGAAGACAAAAGGAAATGTGCTCTTAAAATCCATAGATACCGATACGGAACTGACACTGGATTCATATGAGGAGAAGCAGCATTTTACCCAGCCGCCGGCTCATTATACGGAGGCGTCGCTTGTAAAGGCGTTAGAGGAGCTTGGAATCGGACGTCCGAGTACCTATTCCCCGACCATTACGACGATTCTGGCGAGAAGATATGTCGTGAAGGAGAATAAAAACCTATATGTGACAGAGCTTGGCGAGGCGGTCAATTCCATTATGACGGAGGCGTTTCCGAGTATTGTGGATGAGCATTTTACCGCAAATCTGGAATCTTTGCTGGATAAGGTAGAAGATGGTGAAATTAACTGGAAAACGGTGGTAAGTAATTTCTATCCGGATTTAGATGAAGCGGTGATGACAGCCGAGAAGGATTTGGAGAAGGTGAAAATCGCGGATGAGGTGACGGACGTCATCTGCGAAGAATGCGGGCGCAACATGGTTGTAAAATATGGTCCGCACGGTAAATTTTTGGCATGTCCCGGTTTTCCGGATTGCAGGAACACAAAGCCATATCTGGAAAAAATCGGAATTCCCTGTCCGAAATGCGGGAAAGAAGTTGTGCTCAAAAAGACCAAAAAAGGAAGAAAATACTATGGCTGTGAAGATAATCCGGAATGTGATTTTATGTCGTGGGCGAAGCCTACTGACAAAAAATGCCCGAAATGCGGCGGTTATTTAGTGGAAAAAGGGAACAAACTGGCATGTGCGGATGCACAATGCGGATATGTGGAAGAAAAAAAAGCGGCCTTGGCTGAATAAAATTATGAAATTTACAAAAGCATTCTTGAATTATCAGAATAAACATGCTAAAATTAGAAAGCAATCAACAA
Organism: uncultured Lachnospiraceae bacterium; assembly: GCA_910578885.1. Lineage (GTDB taxonomy): Bacteria > Bacillota > Clostridia > Lachnospirales > Lachnospiraceae > Roseburia_C. Next base: position 43,430 of record CAJTSH010000019.1, on the reverse strand, counting down.
GTCGAAAGACAGATAGTCCGGGAGGGGCGTCATGAGTGTACAGCTATTGGATAAGACAAGAAAAATAAACAAGTTTTTGCATAACAATAATTCTTCAAAGGTGGTATTCAATGACATCTGTGAGGTTTTAGCGGAGATTTTAGATTCCAATATTCTTGTGATCAGCAAGAAGGGGAAGGTGCTTGGAACCGCACAATATCAGGGCGTGGATGAAATTCATGAGCTGATTGTGGATGAGGTTGGAGGTTTTATTGATCCATTGCTGAATGAACGTCTGCTTGGAATTTTATCAACTAAGGAGAATGTAAATCTGGAGACATTGGGATTTGTAGAAGACATCAAGAAATGTAATGCAATCATAACACCGATAGATATTGCTGGAGAGCGTCTTGGCACTTTGTTCGTGTATCGGTTTGATAAAACGTATGATATCGACGACATTATACTCTGTGAGTATGGAACTACAGTCGTAGGACTTGAAATGATGCGTTCCATGAATGAGGAGAATGCGGAAGAGACAAGAAAAGTACAGATTGTGCGTTCTGCGATCAGCACACTTTCGTTTTCAGAGCTGGAAGCAATCACCCACATCTTTGACGAATTGGATGGGACGGAGGGGATACTTGTGGCAAGTAAGATTGCGGACCGTGTGGGAATTACCCGCTCAGTCATTGTAAATGCCCTGAGAAAGTTCGAGAGCGCCGGCGTCATTGAATCCCGTTCATCCGGTATGAAGGGGACATATATCAAGGTTGTCAATGATGTGGTTTTTGATGAATTGAATAAAATGAAGAAACAAATGTAGCTTATGTAAAAGGATTTACAAGTGGTTGTAGGTCCTTTTTGCATTTTTGAGGGTGGATAACAGTATTTTCCAGTGGGAATGATTGGATATGTAGTATTATTTTTGCAGCCCAAACACAATATGGAGTAAAAAAATATAAAAAAAACTTGTGTTTTCTGAAAGAATCTTTATAATAAAATATGATGCAGTAACTGTGAGAAGGAAAGGAGCGTCTATGATTGGTTCAAATGCATATGATTATATTAATGTGTTAAGTAAAACGGCGGATGCCAGTTGGAAAAGGGAAAATGTTCTTACAAATAATATTGCGAATGTAGATACACCAAATTATAAGCGTCAGGATGTAGATTTTGAAAGTGTCCTGGATCGTGAGCTTGGTCGGTCGAAGTATATTACATTGGACGCAAAGGTTGCGGATCTGCACATGAATCATTTGGTGGCAGATACATATACAGACCATTCGAATTTTTCTTATCGTTTGGATGGGAACAACGTGGATATCGACAATGAAGAAGTGGAACTTGCTTCCGAGCAGCTTCGGTATATGGGATTGACAGACAGCATTTCTCAAGAGATTTCAAGGCTTAAGTCTGTTATGAATTAGTGTGATGATAGTGATAGAAAGTAAAATAAGCGGATAAGGAGGAATTTCTATGGGATTATTTCAGGCTTTTAATATCAGCGCCTCCGGAATGACGGCCGAGCGGTTTCGGACCGATGTGATTGCGGAGAATGTGGCGAATGTAAATACGACCAGCAAGGCGGACGGAACGCCGTACCGCAGAAAGATTGTGACATTTGAAACGCGTCCGACTACATCTTTTAGCAAAGTGCTGCAAGGAACCAGAGAGGCGGCTATTGGCAACGGCGTGAGAGTATCAAGCGTGACGGAAGATTATGAGAGCGACTTTATTATGGAGTATGATCCGGCGAATCCTGATGCGGACGAGAACGGTTACGTTTCGTATCCGAATGTCAACATTGTAACTGAGATGACAAATCTGATTGATGCAAGCCGTGCATATGAGGCGAACGTAACAGCGTTCGACGCAACCAAGGCAATGGCACAGGCGGGACTTCAGATCGGTAAATCATAATAAACACGCATGATGAAAGGAACTAAGGATGGACATATCAGCTTTGACTAACGTCTCATCAAGTGCGATTGAGGCGGCAGTAAAAAATAATAATACAACAACGGGGAAGGACAACGGATTTGATGCTATATTCACACAGGCCATGAATATGGTGACAGAAACGAACGATTATCAGAATGCGGCGGAATCTGCCGAGATACAGTTTGCTTTGGGCAAATCCACCAGTACGCATGAACTGTTGGTAGCGCAGGAAAAAGCAAATATAGCACTTCAATTTACGGTGGCAGTAAGAGATAAAGTAGTAGAAGCATACCGGGAAATTATGAATATGCAGATTTAATGGAGTGGTGTAGAAGATGCCAGAGAAGATGAGGGAAATACTAGATAAAATCTTAGCGTGGTGGAAGAAGTTTACGTCAAAGCAAAAGATGCTGATGGTCAGTCTGACGGCAGTTGTATTGATTGCGCTGATCATTCTTGCGGTCGTCATGTCAAGACCCGAAACCACTACGTTGATTACCTGTGCGGATACGGCGCAGGCGTCGGAAGTGCAGAGTTTGTTGACAGGAGAAAACATATCGTCAACGGTTTCGCGTGATGGTTTGACATTTACCATCAATGTAAAAGACGAGGCGAGAGCGAAAATGCTCTTGGGGGCGAATTCGATACCGGCGCTGGAACCAAGTATTGATGATGTGGTTTCCGGTGGAATGGGCACGACGGAGGCGGACAAAGAGAAAAAATATAAACAGTATAAAGAAGAGCGTTACGCATACTATCTTGAAACATTGGATAATGTGGAAGAGGCGTCTGTCAGCTTGGATGTTCCAGCGAATGATGGCACAATCATTTCGCAGGAGAAGGATACTTATGTTGCCGTGAAGCTGAATTTGAGCGGTACGATGACGGAAGAGCAGGCAGCGGGAATTGCGCAGTATCTGGCAACCTCTGTTGGGAATGACGATACGAGCAGCATACATATTATTGATACTAAGGGAAACGTACTGTTTTCCGGCGTGAATTCTTCTACTGAGGCGGGACTTACAAGCACCCAGCTTGCCTATCAGACAAAACTGGAGAGTAAGGTGAAATCTGAAGTCAAGGATGTTTTAATGGGTTCCGGTGTTTACAACAGTGTAGAAGTCGGTCTGAATCTGAAGGTGGATTTCGATCAGGTAAATGAGGTAGATCACAATTATTATATACCGGAAGGTCGGGAAGAAGGTTATATAACCAGCGAAAGCACATTTGAATCGACCTCTCAGGGCGGTGTTTCCGGCGAACCGGGGACGGGTTCAAATGATGATACGCCTACTTATGTAATGCCGGATGGAACCATAACGAGTCAGGAAGTGACGGATCAGTCGATTAACCGTGCGCTGAGCGAGAAGGTTACGGAGAAAAAAGGCGGAATCGGCGGCATGATTCCGGAAGAATCGTCTATTACTGTAGTTGCGACGAATTATGTTACCTATAGCGAGGATGCGCTGAGGGCAAACGGTACATTGGATGATATGACTTTTGAGGAATTCCGGGCGCAGAATGACCAATGGGTGAAGACGACCGCAGATCAGGAATTGTATGATATGGTTGCCAATGCCACGGGAATATCTGCGGACAATATCAGTATTGTGACTTATGATGTTCCGGATTTCATTCCGACGGCAGAGAGCGGACGTTCCTGGACGGATTATATGCAGATTGCACTTGCTGTGCTGATTTTTGCATTGCTTGGATATGTGGTGCTTAGAAGTACCAGAAAAGAAACAGAGCCGGAGCTGGAGCCGGAGCTGTCTGTAGAGGCGCTGCTTGAGACTACGAAGGAAGCGGAGCAGAATGAATTGGAAGATATAGGTTATAATGAGAAGTCGGAAACAAGACTTCTGATAGAAAAATTTGTGGATGAGAATCCAGAAGCAGTTGCACTGCTTTTACGTAACTGGCTGAATGAGGAGTGGAATTAGGGCTTATGGGCACAGAAGAGTATACAGGTATTCAAAAGGCAGCGATTCTGCTGATTGCACTTGGACCGGAGAAATCCGCCAATATATTTAAACATTTAAAAGAAGATGAAATAGAAGAGCTGACACTTGAAATTGCCAATACCAGAAGCGTGTCACCAAAGACGAAGGATGAGGTGTTAGACGAATTCTATCAGGTTTGTCTGGCACAGCAGTATATTGCAGAGGGTGGTATTGGTTATGCCAAGGAACTGTTGGACAAGGCGTTGGGACCGGAAAAGGCACAGGAAGTTATTACAAAACTGACTGCATCCTTGCAGGTACGGCCTTTTGAATTTGTTCGAAAAACAGATCCAAGTCAGGTGTTGAACTTTATACAGGATGAACATCCGCAGACTATCGCTATGATTTTATCCTATTTGTCTGCAGGGCAGGCGGCGATGATTCTCGGCGCTTTGACGCCGGAAAAACAGGCAGATGTAGCAAAACGTATTGCAACTATGGACCGGACTTCGCCGGATGTAATCAAGGAGGTGGAACGGGTATTGGAACGTAAATTGTCCTCACTGCTCAACCAGGATTACACGATTGTGGGCGGCGTAGATGCCATTGTAGAAATCCTCAATACAGTAGACCGTGGAACAGAGAAGCATATTATGGAATCATTGGAAATCGAAGAGCCGGAACTTGCAGACGAAATCCGCAAGAAGATGTTTGTATTCGAAGATATTCTGCTGCTTGACGATAGGGCAATCCAGCGTGTGCTTAGGGATGTGGATAACAATGATTTGGGCATTGCATTAAAGGGTGCAAACGAAGAAGTGCAGAATGTCATCTTTAAGAATTTATCTAAACGTCTGGCTGCGATGATTAAGGAAGATATGGAATATATGGGACCTGTACGAATGAAGGATGTAGAGGAAGCGCAACAGAAGATCGTTGGTGTAATCCGTAAGTTAGAGGATGCGGCAGAGATTGTTATTTCACGAGGCGGAGGTGACGAGATCGTTGTCTAATTTATATAAGCAGTCCTTTGGCATTCGTGAAGAGAGGGGAATCAGAGTTATTGATTCAAATGAAATCATTGCGAAGAAGCTTCAGGAGCTGCAGTTGACTTCTGAATTCCCCCAAAGGGGAGGGACGGATCCGGATGGGTTTTCACCGGGTCTGTTTGCAGAGGAAGTAGAAGTAGTTCCGGAGATAGATTATGTGGCGGAAGCAAAAGCGGAGGCGGAAGAAATTCTTGCGGAGGCTAAGGCTCAGGCAGAAGCAATCTGTCAGGAGAGCAGAAATCAGGCAGAAGAAGTCCGGGAAGCTGCAAGGAATGAAGGCTGGCAGAAGGGCTACGAAGAGAGTACCGCCAGAGCGGAACAGGAACTGGCACTGAAGCTGGCAGAATTGGAAGAAACAAAGCAGGAACTTAACCGGGATTACGAGGAGCGCCTGAAGAATATGGAGCCGCAGTTGCTGGATGCGATTCTTCAGGTCGTGGAGAAGGTGTTCCATATTCAATTTGGGGACAAAAAAGAAATATTATTATACCTTTTGACAAATGCCATCAATGGAATCGAAGGATGTAAGAATTTTCAGATACGTGTCGGACAGGAGAATTATCGGTTTGTGAATAACCATAAAGAAGAGATTGTAGAACGTATTGGAAATGATATAACAATTGAAGTGATTGCGGATCCTGTGATTGCAGAGGATAAGTGCATGATAGAGACGGACGTAGGGGTTTTTGACTGCAGTCTGGGCGTTCAGTTAGAGAATCTGATTAAGGCGCTGCGCTCTCTGGGTACATAAGTCATTTTGACAGGATTTGCACGCCTTGCGGAATATGGAGGCAGAAGTGACATATAATTTTGACAAATATTTACAATTAGCAGATCGTAATTATTATACAAAGCTCGGAAAAGTGGAAAAAGTCGTGGGACTTACCATAGAGTCCGTTGGACCGGATGCAAAATTAAATGATTTGTGCAGGATTATCATCGATCGGACAAGAAATGAATACGTTATGGCTGAGGTGGTAGGATTCCGCGATAAACGGTTGCTTTTAATGCCTTTTGACAGCGTAGAAGGAATCGGAGTTGGATGTATCGTAGAGAATACGGGACATCCATTATCTGTTTTGGTAGGTGACGAACTCTTGGGGCACACACTGGACGGGATTGGAAGACCGACGGACGGAGCAGAGCTTAATCTGGATAAGGAGTATCCGGTAGAGGCAATGCCGCCGGATCCGATGGCGAGAAAGATAATTGATGAGGTTCTGCCGCTTGGCGTAAAGGCGGTAGATGGTCTGATTACGATTGGCAAGGGACAGCGTATCGGAATATTTGCCGGTTCCGGTGTCGGAAAAAGTACATTGATGGGTATGTTTGCCAGAAACACGAAAGCGGATATCAATGTGATTGCTCTGATTGGAGAGCGAGGCAGAGAGGTACGGGAATTTATTGAACGGGATTTAGGTGAAGAGGGAATGCGCCGCTCTGTGGTCGTGGTGGCGACTTCCGATAAGCCGGCATTAATCCGTAATAAGGCGGCAAAGACTGCAACCGCAGTTGCGGAATACTTTCGTGACCAAGGGAAGGATGTTCTGCTGATGATGGATAATCTGACCCGTTTTTCTATGGCGCAGAGGGAAATTGGTCTTGCATCAGGGGAGCCGCCGGTAACCAGAGGTTATCCTCCGAGTGTATATTCGGAGATGCCGAGGCTTTTGGAGCGTGCAGGAAATTCGGATAAAGGCTCTATTACCGGACTTTATGCAGTCTTGGTAGACGGTGATGATTTCAATGAACCGATTTCTGATACGGCGCGTGGTATTCTGGACGGACATATTATGTTATCCAGAAAGCTGGGACATAAGAATCATTATCCGGCAATTGACGTTCTGCAGAGCATTTCCCGTGTTATGAGCGCTGTGGCAGATGATAAACACAAGACCGCCGCCGGGAGGCTTAAGAATGTGCTTGCGACATATCAGGAGGCGGAAGACTTGATCAATATTGGCGCATATAAGAACGGTTCCAATAGAGAGATTGATTATGCTATTTCCAAGATTGATGCAGTGAATGCATTTTTACGTCAGGGAACGCATGAGAAGTTTACATTTGAGGAAATGCTGGTGCGGTTCTATGAGCTGTTTGAAGATATTTGACAGACTGGATTTTTTATAGAAGTGAAAAGACAGGGTGAGTAAATATGGCAAAGTTTGTCTATAGGATGCAGAATATACTGAATATAAAGCTCAAGCTGGAGGATCAGGCGAAAATCGCTTATGGGCAGGCGAGTGCAAGGCTTGCAGAGGAGCAGCAGAAGCTGCAGGAGATTCTGGTGCGCAAGGCAGGTTATGAGAAGAGGGCGAAGGAGCTTGTCAGCGGAAGTATCCGTGTGGTGGATATCCGCGAGAATAAACGGGCCATTGATACAATAAAATCAATGATGCGTCAGCAGATGCTGGCGGTTCAGGTTGCGGAAAAGAATCTGGAGGCTGCGAGAATGCGGTTGAATGCAGTAATGATAGAACGCAAGACTCATGAGAAGCTGCGAGAACATGCGTTTGAGGAATTTCAGCAGGAACTGGTGCATGAAGAGAATAAAGTGGTGGATGAGCTGGTCAGCTATACATATCATGAGAAAGAGGAAGAATAGCAGGTGGTATAAAAATGGCAGAAGAACAGAACAAGATAGATAAAAAAGCAGAGAAGGCAAGACGCCGGGAAGCAAAGAAGAAAAAGAAACAGGGCAGACAAAACGGAGAAATGTCACAAGACGCAGAAGAGGAAGGCGGCGGCTTTGCAGTAGTGTTTGTCACGATTGTAATTGTGGTAGTCTGGCTGGCAATTCTGGTACTTTTGATCAAATGGGATGTGGGCGGTTTTGGCTCCACCGTTATGACTCCGATTTTAAAGAATGTGCCATATGTGAATAAGATTCTGCCGGAGACGGACACCGGCTTGTCTGATACAGAAACAGAATACCCCTACCAGACGTTAGATGAAGCAATATCTTATATTAAGACGCTGGAGCTGGAGCTGCAGGAAGCGCAGAAGGGAAATCAGGATAACAGCGCATATGTGACACAGTTAGAGGACGAAATCGCAAAACTCAGGGAATATGAGGCAAACGAAGCGGCGTTTGAAGCGGAGAAAGAAAAGTTTTATAACGAGGTTGTTTTTTCAGATGAAGCGCCCGATATAAATGAATATAGACAGTATTATGAGAGTATCGATCCGGCATATGCGGAGACGTTGTATAAGCAGGTGGTTGAGCAGCAGGAAGCGGATAAAGAGATTCAGGATTATGTAGAAGGCTATTCTAAAATGAAGCCGAAGGAAGCAGCCGCGATTTTCGATACAATGACAAACAATTTTAAGCTTGTGGCGAAGATTCTTGAGAATATGAGCGCACAGACAAGAGCAGATATTCTAGGGAAAATGAATGAGGAGAATGCAGCAAAGATTACCGAAATCATGAACCCTTTAGAATAAATATATTATAGAAAGGAGAAATGCACGTGACAAATTCTAACATTTCCAAACTAGCGGCTGGTTATCAGATGCAAGGGATTAAGAATGGAAATGCGGAGTCTGGAAAGAAGTCGGAGAATACCAGTGATATTTTTTCTGCTATGATAGGCCAGATGAATCTGGGACTGGGGCAGTCAATGGATTTATCTAAGAAGCCAGAAGCATCGCTGACGGTCGGAACAGGCAAGGCACAAGCGGCATCAGATCAAAGAACGCAGGATTTCACTTCCAACTCCCAGATTAAAAAGGCAGAGGATACCAGTGCGGCAGTGAGGGAAAAAGCAGATGCTCTGGGTGGAAAGACTGGTGAAAAAATCTGCGAGGTGATGGAAGAGGAACTGGAGATTACAGAAGAAGAGCTGAATGAAGTGCTTGAGGAACTTGGGTTGAGCTTTATGGATCTGTTGAATCCGGCGAATCTGGCACAAGTGGTAGCAGAGCTTACTGGAGCAGCAGAGAGCAGCAGTTTATTGCTGAGTGAAGATTTTGTAAATGTGATGCAGGCCATGAATGATATTATGGCAGAGCTGGCGGCAGAATTGGGTATTGCACCGGAAGAACTCCAGAATATGCTTTCTGAGACAGTGCAAGAGACTGACCTATTTGAGATGACGGGTGATATGGCGTCTGAACAGATTGTTGTAGAAGCACCGGATGAAGACACACAGAATGCCGGGATTTTGAAACAGCCTGAAGGGGAAAACCAGCAGGCAGCCAAAGCAGATGCGTCCGTAGAGGAGGCAGATGGAGCGGCAACAGAAGAGACCGGCGATAATTTCAGAGTCATTGATGAACAGACGGATTCGCAGGAGAATCAAGAAGAATCCGGAAGCAATGCCGGAGAGAATTCGAAAGAGAGCGCCGCATTTACCAGACAGGATGCAAAAGAGGCAGGACAGACGACATTTGAAGCGAATGCTTCCCATGTAATGATGCAGGGGCAGACGGCTGAAGCGAATGCCGTACCAGTAGCGCCGGTTTATACAGGCACTGTAAATGTGTCTGAGATATTGCAGCAGATTGCTGAATTTGTAAAGGTATCCGCATCGCAGGATGTCACAAGTCTTGAAATGCAGTTGAATCCAGAGAATCTTGGCAAACTATATCTGCAGATTTCGACTACAAAGGAAGGCAGCATTACAGCACAATTTACGGCACAGAGCCAGGCGGTGAAAGAAGCTCTGGAAACTCAGATCGTAGAGCTGAGGCAGACCTTGAATCAGCAAGGTGTGAAAGTAGATGCAATTGAAGTGGCAGTTGCAACCCATGAGTTTGAAAGAAATCTGGAGCAGAATGCGGAAAGAGAAAAGCAGCAGGGACAGCAGGAAGAAAAACGTCAGGGCAGAAGGAGTCTGAACATAAATCAATTGGATGAATTGTCAGGGCTGATGTCCGAGGAAGAAATGCTGGCAGCAAAAATCATGCAGGAGAATGGTAACAGCATGGATGTTACCGCATAGCAGAAAGGAGAATTTATGGCGCTTATACAAGCAGTAAAAGATGGTAAGCTGGTAGATACCAGTGCGGAAGCTTCTTCCCAGTCGTCGAAAAAGACCAGAAAGGAAGCAAATAACGGACTGGATAAGGATGCGTTTCTGCAGCTTTTGGTGGCACAGATGAAATATCAGGATCCGTTGCAACCGACAGACAACACAGAATATATTTCACAGCTTGCAACGTTTACCCAGTTAGAGGAAACACAGAACATGCAGAATACCTTAAAGCAGACACAGGCGAATGATTTAGTCGGCAAGCAGGTAATTTTGAAAGTGACATCTGCGGTTACAGGAGAAGTCAACTATGTCAGCGGCCAAGTGGATTATGTCCTTCATGAGAATGGTGAGACATATCTTTCCGTTGAAAATAAGCTGTATTCAATCGACGATCTGGATACGGTGGCTGACAGCGATTATATGGATGCAGTAGCGCTGTCGCAGAGCTTTACAGCAGCAATGGCAGCAATGCCTTCGAAGTCACAGCTGACGCTGGCAGATGAGACGAAGTTAAAGAATCTCAGGAAAGCGGTTGAAGCGATGACGCCATATCAGCAGAAGTTCTTAAATGAGGAAGCGCTGAAGAAACTGGCAGAGCTAGAAGAGCGGATGAAAGAATTAAAGAAGATGGCTGGAATTACAGATTCTACAGAAGGTTCTGATGATAAGGACCAGACGGAAAATGAAGGGGAATCCACAGAAGGGGATACTACCAAATAGTTTTCCGGTGAGTAAATGCATCGACGGAAAGGTGGCAGAATAAATGAATAAAATCAATAACCGGTTTACCTCCATCGAGCAGATAACGGATCGGTATTTAGGGAACAAAGGACTGAACCCGTCGGAGACAAAGTCCGACACATCTTTTGAAGAAATTCTGAGACAGAAAGCGGATGGGGCATCAGGAGTAAAGTTTTCCAAACATGCCGCAATGCGCCTTTTGGACAGAAACATCCAGATGTCTGCGGAGCAGAGTGAAAGACTGGAAACAGGAGTAACAAAGGCGAGGGAAAAAGGAATTAACGAATCGCTGGTAATGGTTGACTCACTGGCCTTTATCGTGAATGTACCGAATAAGACGGTCGTTACGGCGATTGATCAGAATGAGTCGATGGAGCATATATTTACAAATATTGATGGCGCAGTCATTGCATAGCCGGACCTAAATGGAGGTTATGTATCCTTGAATGACAGAAAGGATACGGACTGCGCAAGTAGTAGGAGGTCATTACATTATGATGAGATCAATGTATTCTGCTGTGTCAGGACTTAAGACACATCAGACCAAAATGGATGTTATCGGTAACAATATTGCGAATGTCAATACCGTTGCCTTCAAATCATCCTCTGTTAACTTTAGTGAAATTATGTATCAGACTTTAAGTAATGCGTCGGGAGCCAATTTGGAAAAGGGAACCGGCGGCGTCAATGCAAAGCAGATCGGTCTTGGTACATCTATGGCGTCTACAACCGTCAATGTTACGTCTGCGGGAGCGGCACAGTCAACGGGTAATCCGTTTGATATTCGTATTTCGGATGCAGGATCGTCCAGCAGCTTTTTCGTTGTAAACAACGGTTCGGAGAATCTGTTTACCAGAGCAGGATCTTTCTATATTGACGGAGCAGGCAATCTTGCCATGACATCTACCGGATATACGGTCATGGGTTGGCAGGTAGATGCAATTACCGGTGAGATTAAGCAGGATACGGTATCTGCACTCCGCATCATGCAGGAGAAGAACCTTACAAGTCCTCCGGAGGCTACGACAGAGGGTACGTGTGCGGGCGTTCTGGATAAAAATCATCCGGATGTGACGAGTGAAGCCGGATATGTAATGAATTTGAATTTTTATGATGCACTTGGATATACATATACGGCCAGATTTGCAGTAAAGGCAGTGGATGTGGATGCAAGAACCTATACGGTGGAATTATCTGCGATTTATGACTCTGCGGAACCGCCGAAAAACATTCTGACCGATTATCTGGCAGCTGGAAACGATATGTCTGCATTATTCGGAAATGCCGGAACGGAATTTCAGGATTACAGCACTTTGAATCCGGAATGGAGTTATGTGGCGGAGACAGGCGGTTACCATGCATTTTCTAATGGTTCCGGTACGAATTACTATATAAATGCAAATGCGACCGACGGCAGAGTTTATGTCCAGACGGCGAATGGATTTGAGCCGACATCGGATGTGGCTATTTCGGATATCTATAACGGACTGCAGGCAGGCGCACAGATTAATAGCATCAGTAACGACGCACCGCCGGTAATTAGTGCAGCATCGGTCACATATACATTGCAGTTTGACCATGATAAGGGAACTTTTGTCTCTATCGGAGATAATACGGACGGCTATGCTTCGCTGAATATGTCGGCTTTAGGCGGTCAATTTTCAAATATCAGGGTTGATTTCAGCCAGTGTATGAATTATGATAATGGTGGAGTGTCTACGATGGGTATGGACAGAGGTGCGAAAGACGGCGAAACTGGTCTTGGAAAGAAATTAGGTGCATTGACCGGACTTTCCATTGATCAGCGAGGCAGAATCTTTGGCTTCTATGATAATGGTAATACGACGTTGTTAGGACAGATTGCTGTAGCACGTTTTGCAAATGCCGCAGGACTTGAGAAGGTTGGAGAGAACTGCTATGCCACAACCTTAAACTCAGGTGAATTTGATGGAATCGGTGTGGAAATTACGGCAAACGGAAGTAAGATGAGTTCTGGTGAGCTGGAAATGTCAAATGTAGATTTGTCTTCAGAGTTTACGGAGATGATTACCACACAGAGAGGTTTTCAGGCGAATTCCAGAGTTATTACGACTTCGGATACATTGCTGGAGGAACTGATCAATCTGAAACGTTAGGACCAGATTGCCGGGTAAATAGTTAACTTTAATAGATATAGGGGGACTGCGTTCTGCAGTTCCCCATATGTGGTATTGAGGGGAATTTGTGGAAAAACGAAAAATATTGTAAAAAAAGTAGACAATTCGAATAAAGTTTAGTAATATTATATAGATGAGGAATATATGTAAAAGAGGATAGGATAAATTACTTCTTTTACAATAAGAATCAAATTTAGATGAACAGTAGGTGGATGATTTGGATATAGCATCTTTGTTGGGTACATTACTTGGTTTTGCAATGGTTATTTTTGGTATTATCAGTAGCGGTGGCGTCTCTGCCATTTATGACAGCTTTCTTGATGGACCATCGGTTATTATTACCATTGGAGGTTCTGTCTTTGGTACATTGGCGGCACATAAGTTGCCGGACTTTATCACAGGATTCAAGTCGATTACGCTTGCCTTTAAGCAAAAGGAGATGGATCCGGGAGTGGTAATCAGCAATATCATCAATCTTTCTAATATTGCCAGAAAAGAGGGGCTTCTGGCATTGGAAGAAGCGGCGAACGGAATAGAGGATGAGTTCCTGAAAAAAGGCGTTATGCTTGTTGTCGACGGTACGGATCCCGAGCTTGTAAGAGGAATTCTTGAAACGGATTTGACCTGTATTGAGGATAGGCATAAGAAGGTTATCGGCTTTTGGGACAAATGGGCAGAGTTAGGACCTGCCTGGGGTATGATTGGAACATTGATCGGATTGGTTAACATGTTGAAGCAGTTGAATGATCCATCTTCTATCGGTCCTCAGATGGCGGTCGCACTGTTGACTACATTATATGGTTCGCTGATTGCAAACTGGCTTTGTAATCCGATTTCATCCAAGCTTTCGGTAAACAATGCGGAGGAAATTATGATGAAGGAAGTTACTGTGGAAGGACTTTTGTCTATACAGGCAGGAGAGAATCCGCGTGTTATAGAAGAAAAGCTGAAGTCATTCTTGTCCCCGGCAGCTCGTGAGAGCTTAAATGGCGATAAGGGCGGAGGTGAAGAATAGTGGCAAGAAAGAAGAAACCGGAGGATGCGCCGAAGGGGTCGCCGGCATGGATGGCAACCTTCAGTGACTTGATGAACTTACTGCTCTGTTTCTTCGTGCTGTTGTTCTCTATGTCTTCTGTGGATGTTGAGAAGTTTACGTTGGTGATTGCATCTTTACAGAGCAGCTTCAGCATTTTGCCGTCGGGAGGGGCTTCTATTGAACAGGGGTCATTAATATCGGCAGGTATCAGTCAGCTAGAGGAACTTGACATTTACTTTCAAGTGTCAGACAGTTCGCAGAACGGTATCAATGGCGGAAATGTGGACAATGAAGATGATGGTTCGGATGAAGAACCGTCCACGGAAATAAATGAAGTGGATATTGAGAAGGAATATCGTGAGCAGGCGCTTTCGGAGTCTGAAAAGATGAAAGAAGAGATAGAAAAGGAAGTAAATGCATATGGTATACAGAATCAGGTGGAGATGGATTTTAATGCCGAATTTGTTTCGCTGACATTAAACGGAGCGATTCTGTTTGATTCTGGAAAGGCGGAAATCCGCACGGATGCGATATCCTTGGTTGATAATATTGGGAAGATATTACAGATATATGACCGCAACATCATTGAAATAGAAGGACATACAGACAATGTTCCTATGAAATCTGGCAGATATGAAGATAATAATGTGCTTTCGATGTACCGGGCATTGACAGTGGCAAATCATATCAGAGACAATACAACCTTGAATCCGGCTAATATCAAATCTTCGGGGCGGGGCGAATATGTTCCGATTGCAGATAACGCGACAGAGGAAGGTCGGGCAAGAAACCGAAGGGTAGAGATAAAAGTTTATAATTCATATAATTCTGCAGGGGCAGCAGAATAGGAGGAAATGCAGCATGAAGAAAAATCTGATGTCGGTATTGATACTGGCGCTTGTGGTTGTAAATTTAGTTTTGACAGCAATTATTACAATTACAATTGTGCCGCAGACAAAGAAATCTAATGAGTTAATCAACCAGGTTTGCAGTGCGATCAATCTGGAATTACAGAGCGGTGAAGTTTCTGATATCTCTGCAATCCCAGTGGATCAGCTTGATGTGTATGATTTGCCTGATAGTCTTACGATTAACTTGAAAAGTGATGAAGATGGAACCGCATATTATGCGATTATCAATGTGTCTGTTTATATGGATAAGGAGCATGAGGATTATTCAACCTATGGAAAAGACGGAAAGCTTTCTGAACGTCAGACATTGATTGAAAATGAGATAAATAATACCGTAAGAGAATTTACAAGAACAGATATGACTGATAATGTGGAAGACGTACAGGACGAAATAGCCCTTAGACTGAAAAAGCTGTTCAATTCTGATTTTATTGTCGGCGTTGGTTTTTCTAAGGTTACGGTTGGAAACTAAGTTGTTTTTGTACGAAGTGTATATAGGGATGAATAAAATGTCAGGTTTAGGTGGTGAGAGTTCATGAGTGAAGTTTTATCTCAGAGCGAGATAGACAGTTTGCTGCAGGCACTGAGCAGCGGTGAACTGGATGTGGAAGAGATGAAGGACAGCGGGGAGAAGCAGGTTAAGGATTATGACTTCGCAAGACCATCCAAATTCTCGAAGGAACATCTAAGGACTCTTGAGATTATATTTGAGCATTATGGTCGATTGGTATCTACAAATCTGCCGGTATATTTAAGAAAAAATATTCAGGTGGAAGTAATGAACTCGGAGGCGTTGACTTATTCGGAATTTACCAATGCATTGTCCAATCCGGTCTTGCTTGGAATTGTGGATTTTTCTCCTCTGAAGGGTTCGGTCATTTTGGAGATAGCGTCTAATTTAGGGTATGCTATGGTGGATCGAATGCTTGGGGGAAGTGGATTACCTCTGGATAAGAGCAGAGAGTTTTCGGAAATTGAGCTTCTGATTATTGAGAGACTAATGAATGTTTGTGTGGAACTTTTGAGGGAACCTTGGGAAAATGTCATTGATCTGCATCCTAGATTGGATCGGATTGAGACGAATTCGCAGTTTGCGCAGATTATTTCGCCAAGTGAAATGATTGCAATTATTACAATAAATGTTAAAATTGGTGATGTGGAAGGAATGATGAATGTCTGTCTTCCGTATCTTACACTGGAAGACGTAATGGATAAGCTGAATACCAAATACTGGTTCTCGACGATGCAGGAGCATGATGAACAGCAGTACACGGAGACGATTCAGTCATTGATATCCAAAGCGCCAATTCCGGTTAAGACCATATTAGGTAATAGCACAATTTCTGTGAGTGATTTTGTGAATTTACAGGTTGGTGATATTATAAGATTAGACTCGAAGGTAGATGAGGAGCTGTCGGTATATGTGGGGAATATTAAAAAGTTTATGGCATTGCCGGGTGCTTCCGATGATTATTATGCAGTGAGAGTTACGTCAGTGATAAGAGAGGAGCAGTAAATGGACGGAGTATTATCGCAGGAAGAAATAGAAGCATTATTGAATAACACAGATACTGCGGATGATGGCGGTGCAAACGAATTGACGGACACTGAAAAAGATGCGATTGGTGAGATTGCGAATATTAGTATGGGAACGGCGGCAACGACATTATTTTCACTGGTAAATCGCAAGGTAGAGATATCTACACCAGTTGTGACGATTGCCACTTGGGATGATTTGCTTCAGGAATATGAGCGTCCATGCGTGTTTATCCGTATTGCTTATACTGTGGGTCTGGATGGAAGTAATCTGTTGGTATTAAAGGAACATGATGTGAAAGTCATTACCGACCTTATGATGGGCGGAGATGGAACAAGTACGGATGGAGATATTGGTGAACTTCATTTGAGCGCTATCAGTGAAGCGATGAATCAGATGATGGGGTCTTCGGCAACATCGCTTTCTTCTATGTTGAATAAAACGATAGATATCAGTCCGCCGGAGGCAAACTTGATAGATTTAAAGGAGACGGTGGATGAAGGAGAGATTGCTGAATTTCTTTCAGGTAAGTTTGTCAAGATATCTTTCCGAATGGAGATTGGGGATTTGGTAGACAGCCAGATTATGCAGTTATATCCAGCTTCTTTCGCAAAAGAAATGTGTGAAAGCATAACACAGGGAATGGCTGCGCAGACATCAGCGCCAGAGCCGGAACCGGCAGCGCCGGCGCCTCAGCCGGAACCTGTACCACAGCCAGCGCCTCAGCCGCAGATGGGTCAGCCAATGATGAGCCAACCGCAGATGGGTCAGCCGATGATGAGCCAACCGATGATGGGTCAACCGATGATGGGTCAGCCAATGATGGATATGTCACAGATGTATGCACCCACTCAGCCGGTCAATGTACAGCCTGCACAATTTTCTACATTTTCAGGAAGTATGGGTCAGATGTTCCAGCAAGAGAATATTGACTTGATTATGGATGTGCCGTTGGAAGTTACGGTAGAATTGGGACGGACCAGTAAGTCAATTCAGGAGATTCTGGAATTTTCACCGGGAACGGTTATTGAATTGAACAAAATTGCCGGTGAACCGATTGACATTCTGGTGAATGGCAAATATGTAGCAAAAGGCGAAGTTGTAGTAATCGAAGAGAGTTTTGGTGTGAGAATCACTGAAATTATCAAATAAAACAAAATAAACAAAAATTTTCTAAACGAGGAGAATAGATATGGCTAAGAATATTTTGATTTGTGATGATGCAGCATTTATGAGAATGATGATTAAGGACATCTTGACCAAGAATGGTTATAATGTTGTCGGAGAAGCTGAGAATGGTGTGAAAGCAATCGAAAAGTATAATGAAATGAAGCCGGATCTTGTGCTGATGGATATTACCATGCCGGAGATGGACGGCATTCAGGCATTGAAGAAAATCAGAGAAGCAGATGCATCTTCATGCGTTATTATGTGTTCTGCAATGGGACAGCAGGCGATGGTTATTGAAGCAATCCAGTCTGGTGCGAAGGATTTTATTGTTAAGCCATTTCAGGCGGAGCGTGTTTTAGAAGCTGTAAAAAAAGTAGTAGGTTAATATGGAGATATTAAGTGCTGGTGTATCTGGTTTTGGCAGTTTTTTGCAACTCATAGGTGTTTTGCTGGTTTTTGTTTTTGTATTAGCGCTTACTTATTTTACGACAAAATGGATTGCCAACTATCAAAAAGGGCAGACTCACAATAAGAACCTTAGAATTGTTGAAACGATAAGGGTCACGAATAATAAGTATATACAGCTTGTAGAAGCCGGCGAGGAGTATCTTGTGATTGCAATTGGAAAGGATGAGATTCGTCTTTTGACGAAACTGTCAGAGGAACAGTTGAAAGTATTACCAGAGAAGATGGCTGCTTCAGGAGAAAAAAATGTTGGAGAGAGCTTTCAGGATGTTTTCAATAAGATAAGAGAACACTTACCAAAAAGCAGGCAAAAAGATGAGTAAATTAAAAAAAGGATATTGTGTGGCATCTGTTATCTTTGCTGCACTTGTAATTGTTTTCACGATGACGATATCCTTTCCGGGAACCGTAAATGCTACCACTGTGAATCCAAATGGAACGATAGATGGGACGATAACCGGAGATGATATCAAAGATTTGCAGATGGGGAATGATGGCGAGGCTGCGGATGCAAAGTCGGATATTAATAATGGATTTTCCATAAACTATAACAACGAAGATGGAACCTTATCCGCACCGTTGAAAATATTACTGGTATTAACGGTAATATCTTTAGCGCCGTCCATTTTGATTATGCTGACGTCGTTTACCCGTATTGTGATTGTTTTGCATTTTGTGCGAGCGGCGATTGGTACGCAGACAGTACCGCCAAATCAGATTTTGGTGGGGTTGGCATTGTTTTTGACGCTGTTTATTATGGCACCTATTTTTACTCAAATTAACGAGACTGCGATTCAACCTTTAGATAGAGGAGAGATTACGCAGGAAGAAGCATTGGAAATTGGTATGGAGCCGCTTAGGGAGTTTATGTTCTCGCAGACACAGACCAAGGATATCAATTTGTTTTGTGATATTCAGGGGACTACGTATGAGACGAGAGAAGATATTACTACAGGGACTTTGATTCCGGCATTTATCTTAAGCGAGCTGAGAACGGCATTTATTATTGGATTTTTGATTTATATACCGTTTATTGTAATAGACATGGTTGTTGCTTCTGTACTTATGTCTATGGGTATGATGATGTTGCCGCCTACGACTATATCGATGCCTTTTAAAATTTTACTATTTATCCTTGCAGATGGATGGGATTTAGTAGTTGGTAATTTAGTCAGGACATTTTACTGATGAGAGGTGTGGGAAGTGATTACACAAGGACAGATTTTGGACATTGCTAGGGATGCCATTTATAATATTATTATCACAGCGGCACCGCTTCTTCTTATATCACTGATTGTAGGACTGATTGTAAGTATTTTTCAGACAGTGACTTCAATTCAGGAGCAGACGCTGACATTTGTTCCTAAGATATTAGCAGTTTTTTTGGCTATGATTTTGTTGGGCAGTTGGATGTTGAATAATATGGCAGATTTTATGACGCGTTTGTGGTCTGATTTTAGTTTTTACTTGGGATAGCGGTTGTCATGGTGGATGTTAGTTTTTCGTTAGAGACTTTTGAAAATTTTTTGTTGATTCTGGTACGAATATCCAGTTTCGTGTCTGTTGCCCCTTTTTTCAGTATGACAAATACGCCGGCAAAAGTGAAAATTGGATTTTCGGCTTTTGTGACAATTCTTTTGTATGGAATATTGCCGAAGGCGACAATAGGGTATTCTGATGTTATTGGATATGCTATAATCGTAGTCAGAGAAGGAATTACAGGGTTGCTTATTGGCTTTGCTGCGAGCATATGTAATTCCATTGTTTTATTATCGGGAAATATTATTGATTTGAATATGGGTTTGTCTATGGCGATGGAGTATGATCCGATCACAAGGACGAATTCACCGATTACTGGTAATTTCTATAATTATTTACTATTACTGCTGCTTGTTGTAACGGATATGCATCATTATATTTTGCAGGCGCTGGTAGATTCCTTTACCCTGATTCCGACTGGTCAGCAGATATTCCGCTGGGATGCTCTGATGACGTCTATGGTGAAATTTATGGGTGATGCAATGGTGATTGGTTTTCGCATTGCACTTCCGGTATTTGCCTGTATCATGATATTAAACTGTATACTGGGCGTTATGGCCAAAGTTGCGCCTCAGATGAATATGTTCGCAGTCGGTATGCAGTTAAAGGTGTTGCTGGGAATGTTGGTATTGCTTTTTACGATACAATTATTGCCGGCAGTATCCGATTTTATTTTTGGTGAAATGAAGCGAATGATTGTATCCATGATAGAAGGGATGTATTGACTTGGAAGAAAACAAATCCCTGATTCTAATCTATAACCTCCAGTATTTTGCGAAAGATGGACCAGGCGGTGAGAAAACAGAGCCTGCAACTGCAAAGAAGCTGCGGGAGGCAAGAGAAGAAGGAAAGGTTGTTAAGAGCAAGGAATTAAGTGCGGCGATAGATTTGCTGGTCTTATTTCTTTTGATTAAAATATTTGTTTCTTATATAGCTGAGGGGATGCTTGAAACCTTTGATGCAATATATAATAAAATTCCGGATATTGTTTATGAAAACGGAAGCGGAATGACTGTGAATGCGACAGTGAGTGTCTTGAATACGGCGCTTATTCAGATAATTAAGATTGCAATTCCATTTTTTTTGATTGGATTTATCGTGGCAATCCTTGTCAGCATTGTTCAGGTGGGATGGAAGGTGACGGCAAAGCCCATGAAGCCGAAACTTGATAAGTTTAATCCAATCAATGGGTTTAAAAGGATTTTGTCAAAGGATTCGCTGTTTGAGCTGTTGAAATCTATTATGAAGCTGGCATTGATTTCCTATGTGGCATATGATGCGGTTAAGGATCATGCAGACGAGCTCTTTATCCTGTATGAGCTTCATTTGATTCGGGCAATCATATTGGTGGGCAATATCATTATTGATACCGGAATTAAGATTGCATTGGTATATCTGGTGCTTGGAGTCGCAGACTGGGCTTATCAGAAGCATAAGTTCAATGAAGACATGAAGATGACCAAGCAGGAAGTAAAAGACGAGTACAAGAATACTGAGGGTAATCCTGAAATAAAAGGACGGCAGCGTCAGAGAATGCGTGAAGCGTCTCAGCGCCGTATGATGCAGGATATTCCTAAGGCAGATGTGGTCATCACGAACCCGACGCATCTCGCCATTGCAATACAGTATGATCCGGGCGTGGCAAAAGCGCCGGTCGTTCTGGCAAAGGGTGCGGATTATGTGGCAATGAAGATTCGTGAAAAGGCGAAAGAATGCCATGTGGAGATTATTGAGAATAAACCTCTTGCCCATTCGCTTTACGGCAGTGTGGAGATTGGAGAGGAGATACCGCCGGAGTTATATCATCCGGTTGCGGAGATTCTTGCAATGCTCCAGAAATATAAAAATAAGGTATAAGAACTGAAAGGAGGAAAGGAAAATGAAAAAGGCGGATTTTGGAGTGGCGTTGTATTTACTTGCCGCAGTTATCTTTTTCATTATACCAATTCCTTCCATTTTACTGGATGTAATGCTTGCAATTAATATTTCTATGGCAATGATTATCCTGTTTAATGCGTTGTTTGTACAGGAAGTTCTGGATATGTCTTTCTTCCCTACATTGCTGCTGTTTACTACGATTTTCCGTATTTCACTGAACGTTTCTTCTACGCGATTGATTTTGACGACCGGGGATCCGGGCAGCGTGGTGGAGACCTTTGGCGGATTTGTGGGCGGCGGCGATTTGGTAATTGGTGCAATCGTATTTATTGTTCTGATTTTGATTCAGTTTATCGTTATCAATAAAGGTTCTGAGCGCGTTGCGGAGGTAACGGCCCGGTTTACATTGGATGCAATGCCCGGTAAACAGATGGCAATTGACGCTGATTTGAATACGGGAGCAATTACAGAGTTGGAAGCGAGGGAGCGGAGAACTAAGATTCAGTCAGAGGCAAGCTTCTTTGGTTCTATGGATGGTGCAACGAAGTATGTAAAGGGAGATGCGACGGCGGGGCTTATTATCACGCTGATCAATGTTGTAGGCGGTACGGTAACCGGCTATATGAATCAGGGTATGGATATTATGGAAGCGCTTCAGCAGTATGGTATTCTGACTATTGGTGATGGTCTTGTCAGCCAGATACCGTCTCTTTTAATTTCACTGGCAACAGGTATTCTGGTAACGAAGGCGTCAAAAGAGGCGGATTTCGGAACGGTACTAGTCAGCCAGCTTTTCGGTATTCCAAAGGTCCTTTATATCGTGGGAGGAACCATTGCATTTCTTGGCGTTTTGACGCCGCTTCCGATTTATATTTTCGTTCCGCTCGGAGGGCTGTTTTTGGTAAGCGGACGTATGATACACAACAGCGCCGGAGTGGCTGCGATTGAGGAAGAGGCGAATGAAGAAGAAAACGCTGCAGAGGAGATACGGAAACCGGAAAATGTGGTTTCGCTGCTGCAGGTGGATCCGATCGAGTTGGAATTTGGATACGGCATTATTCCGCTTGCTGATGTGAATCAGGGCGGAGACCTTTTGGATCGTGTAGTTATGATTCGAAGGCAGGTGGCATTGGAGCTTGGTACGGTAGTGCCGATTATCCGTTTAAGGGATAATATCCAGTTGAACCCCAATCAGTATATTATTAAAATCAAGGGTATACAGGTTACGGAAGGAGAAATTCTTTTTGATCATTATATGGCGATGAATCCCGGATATGTGGAAGAAGAGATAACTGGTATTCCGACTTTTGAGCCGTCCTTCCATCTTCCCGCAATCTGGATTACCGAAGGACAGAGAGAGAGGGCAGAGAGTCTTGGCTATACGGTTGTTGATCCGCCGTCTATTATCGCGACGCATCTGACAGAAGTAATCCGTCAGCATATTGCGGAGCTGTTGACAAGGCAGGATGTGTCAAACCTGATCAACAATGTAAAAGAAAACAATCCGGCGTTGGTGGACGAGCTTACGCCCAAGCTGCTTGGAATTGGTGAAATACAAAAGGTATTACAGAATCTTTTGCGAGAGGGGATTTCTATCAGAGATTTGCTTTCTATATTTGAGACGCTTGCAGATCATGCGTCTACGACAAGAGATACGGATGTACTGACTGAGTATGTCAGACAGAGCTTGAAGCGCGCAATTTCACGGAAATATTTTCCGGCAAATGAGACGACCAGCGTGGTAACGCTTGATCCAAAGGTAGAACAGGATATCATGGGTTCTGTGAAGCAGACAGAGCAGGGGGCATATCTTACCTTGGATCCGGATAAGACGAAGGCAATTATTGCGTCTGTAGAGACAGAGGTTTCAAAACTTGAAAATATCGGTAAGAATCCGATTATCATTACGTCTCCAATTGTGCGGATGTATTTCAAAAAGCTGACGGAGGATTATTTCAAAGATTTGATTGTAGTGTCTTATAATGAAGTGGAGTCCAATGTAGAACTGCAATCGGTTGGGATGGTGACAGAATAAATGACAATCAATAAATTTCAAGGGAAGACAGAAGCAGAAGCCGTTGAGAAGGCGAAGAGTGAAATGGGAGCGGACGTTGTAATTATGAATGTCAGGGAGATAAAGCCGGGGGGAATTTTCCGCTTTTTTAAGAGCTCGGTCTATGAGGTAACAGCGGCAAGGGATGAAAAGGAGCAAGCTGTGAATTTGGCACAGGCATTGAAGTCACCTCTTAAGAAGCATGATAATATTAATTACACAGCAGATGAGAGTATCAATATACCGCCGTTTCAGACACAGAGACCCTCAGAGGGTGCTGCTTCGGCGGGCAAAATCACAAAAACAGATACAGAACCCAAGGATATCAGCCAGAAGGAATGGGGATTAGAGGAGAAGCTTGAAAATCTCCAGAATATTTTGGAAAAGAGCCTTTCCGGAGAAGACCGCAGAGATTCGGAAGAGTTTATCCCCCATGTTCAGGAGAATTCAGCTGAACGTTCGGAGGGATTTCAGGGGCTGAAAATGGTTTACAAGGTATTGTTAGATAATGAAGTGAATGAAAAGTATGTAAATCAGATCATGGATGACGTGGAAAAAGTGGCAAGAAGCGGCTCCAGTATGGATTTGGTTTTATCGAATATTTATCAGAAGATGATACTGAAATTCGGACAGCCGAAAAAGATTGAACTAGCTGAGGGCGGACAGCCCAAAATTGTATTTTTTATTGGACCAACAGGAGTGGGTAAAACGACTACTATTGCAAAGATTGCGTCAAAATTTAAAGTGGATATGGGAAAAAAAGTAGCGTTTCTGACAGCGGATACTTACCGTATCGCGGCGGCGGAACAGCTCCGGACGTATGCAAATATTTTGGATACGCCGCTTACGATTATTTATTCTGCGGATGAGCTGAATGCCGCGATTGAGCGTGTGGACGATTTTGACTTAGTGTTAGTAGACACTGCAGGATTTTCCCACAAAAATGAAAATCAGAGGGAGGATGTCAAGCGTTTAATTGAAAGCCTTGATGAAAAATATGAAAAAGAAGTCTATCTTGTAGTCAGCGCAACGATTAAATATAGGGATTTGCTGGAAATTTCTGATATTTACCATGAGATTGCAGATTATAAGATTATTTTTACAAAACTAGATGAAACAACAACCTATGGAAATATGTTAAATGTCCGTATGCATTCAGGAGCGGAGCTTTCTTATGTTACAGATGGACAAAATGTTCCGGATGACATTGAGTTATTTGATACTCAAAAGGTTGTTAAACAGTTATTGGGAGGCAGATAGTAAATGGACCAAGCAGAGAAGCTGAGAAATGTGATTAAAGTGAAAAATCAAAAG
Organism: uncultured Lachnospiraceae bacterium; assembly: GCA_910578885.1. GTDB lineage: Bacteria > Bacillota > Clostridia > Lachnospirales > Lachnospiraceae > Roseburia_C. The sequence goes on along the minus strand of CAJTSH010000019.1, from coordinate 18,739 downwards.
CCGGTCTCCCGCGCAAGAGTGATTACGGTTACCAGCGGCAAAGGCGGTGTGGGAAAGTCGAATGTGACGGTGAACATGGCGGTTCAGTTGAGCAAGCTTGGTAAAAGCGTCATTATTTTTGATGCGGATCTTGGGCTTGCAAATGTTGAGGTAATGTTTGGAGCTATCCCGAAATATAATGTAAGTGATTTAATCTATCAGGGAAAAGGAATCAAAGATATTATTACGCCTGGGCCAATGGATATTGGATTTGTCTCAGGCGGTTCCGGGATTTTGGGAATGAACAATCTTTCGAAAGACCAGATTTCCTATCTTGTGCATTGTCTTGGCGAATTGGATGAGATGGCAGATATCATATTGGTGGACACCGGTGCCGGAATTGCGGACAGTGTCCTCGAATTCGTTCTGGCGAGTCCGGAAGTTCTGTTAGTTTCGACTCTGGATCCAAGTTCTTTGACAGATGCCTATTCTTTGCTGAAAGTACTGTATCGAAATCCGAATTTCTTAAAGAACGGACCGAAAGTGGATATCATTGCCAACAGGGTTCATTCTGAGGCTGAAGGGCGAATGGTATACGATAAATTGAACGTTGTAGTTTCACAATTTTTAAAAGGGGAAATCAATTACCTGGGGATGGTGCCGCAGGACGCTCTTTTAGAGCGGGCAGTCAGACAGCAGAAGCCGGTTTCATTGAATTCTCCGAATGCCAAATCTGCAAAGGCATTTGAAGTTCTTGCATCAAATCTCTTGAATCATACGAATGAGCAGTTTGTAATGCGTCGGGGATTTGGACAGTTGCTGGCTAGTTTTATAAACAGATAATACGAGGAAAGTTACTGATAATTTATCAGGAATAGGGTGTGATGGTATGGTTTCAAAAATGATTGATGTGGGTGCCAAGGTTGACATCCGGGTAGTCAGCCAGATGGAGCGTTCCACGCAAATCGCTGAGGATGTAAAAATTTATAAGAGTCAGGTATGCGATATACTTGAGAATGGTGAGTTGGAGCTTTTGATGCCGATAGAGGCGGGTAAGCTGATGTTATTGTCCCTTGGAATCCGTTATGAATTTGTATTTTACAATAGGAGTGGATTATATAAGGCAGTTGGTCAGGTAAAAGAGCGATATAAAACGGATAACTGTTATATGTGCCGCGTGGAACTGCATTCGCCGTTAAGCAAATTTCAGAGGCGGCAGTTTTTCCGGTTAAAATGTATTATTGATATGCGGTATTTTAATATTACAAAAGAGCAGGCGAGATTAGAATATGCGGAAGATATTCTGGAAGAGCTTAGAGATGATGATTTCTATCAAAAGCAGAAAAAGGCTCGCATTGTTGATATCAGCGGCGGTGGCGTCCGTTTTGTTTCAGAAGAAGAAAATCCACAGGACAGTTATGTGTTGATGGTAATTATGCTGGATGACGGCAGATGTGAGAAGCAGTATATGATAGTCGGACGGATTATCCAGAGCAGTAAGAATGAGCAGAGTATTGTTTCGGATGCGAGATATGTAAATCGCGTGGAGTTTGTTTTGAAGGATGCAAAAATACAGGAAGAGATTGTGAAATTTATTTTTACTGAAGAGCGTAAATCCAGAAAAATTGATAAGGGATGACAATATGAAAAAAAATATTCTTGTTGTTGATGACTCTGCACTCATGAGAAGGGTTATCTGTGATATAATTAATACAGACGATACATTTCAAGCAACGGACGTCTGCAGGGACGGGCTTGAAGCATATGAGCGAATTAAGTCGGTAAAGTATGATGCTATCGTACTTGACGTGAATATGCCAAGAATGGATGGACTTCAGCTGTTGGAGAAACTTCAGCAGGAAGGTGTTAAAGCGACGATTATCATGGTCAGTACCTTGACAGCGAAGGATACAAGGACTACGGTGATTGCAATGGAGCTTGGTGCAGTAGATTTTGTTACCAAGCCGACGAATATTATTGAGGCGAAGGGTGAGGATTTCAAGAATCGTCTGCTCAGCGTATTAAAAGCGGTACTTATATCCGATCAGATTAAGCGTGTCAGTGTAACAAGACCGGTTCGGACGCCTATACCTACAATAATAAGAAAAGGTTCAAATAAAAATAAACTGGTGGCGCTTGCATGTTCCACTGGCGGACCGAAGGCATTGCAGAGCGTGATTCCTTATCTGGAAGCCAATTTAGACGCACCGATGGTTCTGGTACAGCATATGCCGATGGGTTTTACAAAATCTATGGCTGACCGTTTGAACGAGCTGAGCAAGATTCGTGTGAAAGAGGCGGAAGATAATGAGGTGTTAATGAAAGGAACTGTATACGTAGCTCCTGGCGGCAAGCACCTGAAAGTTGCAAGAACAAAAGATGGACATAAGATCGTACTTGGAAACGAACCGGCAGTCGGTGGATTGAAACCATGTGCGGACATTATGTATGAATCCCTAAAGAGCTGTGCCTTTGACGAGATTACCTGTGTGGTTTTGACAGGAATGGGAGCTGACGGTACAAAAGGGATCGGGTCTTTGAAACAGAAGGTTCCCATCCATGTGATTTCGCAGGATGCGGCAAGCTGTGTGGTATACGGTATGCCAAAAGCAGTGTATGAAGCAGGATATGTGAATGAAGTTGTTCCGTTAGATGCAGTTGCACAGTCGATTATGAAGAATGTGGGGGTAAAGTAGGATGGATGTAAGTCAATATCTTGAGATTTTTATTGATGAGACAGCAGAACATATTCAGAGCCTGAGTGATAATATCATGGAGCTGGAGAAAGAGCCGGAAAATGAGAATACGGTGAATGAGATTTTTCGTGCGGCGCATTCATTAAAGGGAATGGCTGGAACAATGGGATTTAAAAAGATGCAGCATTTGACGCATGACATGGAGAATGTTTTTCAGGAGGTTCGCAGCGGCAATATTAAAGTCAGCAGCGAGATGATTGATATTCTTTTTCAGTGTCTGGATGCTATTGAAGGGTATCTGGAGTGTATTAAGAACACATCGGATGAAGGCTCTGAGGCGAATGAAGCAATTATAGCCGGTTTAAATCGTTTCCTGAAGAAGGAAGAAGGAAACGATGAAGGGACGCCGGGCTCGAAAGAAACGCCGTCAAAAGCATCCGGACCAATGGATGCCAAGGAATTGAATACAGAGAACGCTTACGAGAGAAAATATAATAATATCGTATTTAATGATACGGAAAAGAAATCATTGAAGGTTGCAGCGGATGCCGGTTTAAAATTATATGGTATTACGGTATACATACAAAAAGAATGTCTGCTGAAAGCGGCAAGAGCATTTCTTGTATTTAAAGAAGTAGAGGAATTAGGGCAGATACTTGTGTATAGTCCGAGTTCTCATGATATTGAAGATGAGCGTTTTGAATTCGATTTTAGTTTTTATCTGGCGTCAGATGCTGATCTGGATAAGATTTTGAAGTCTATAGTTGGCGTTTCAGAAATTGAAAATGCAGTTGGTGAAGAGGTTACGCTTTCGAATTATGAGGATATCTCTGAAAGCGAAGAGAGCGGCGCGGTTTCTCAAAGCCAGTCGGCAGCGCCGGCGGCTGCCGCAAAGACAGCGGTTTCGTCAGGAAGCAAACAGCAGCCGGCAGCAAAGGGAAAGACAAACAATAAACCGGTCACAAATAGAACGGTTCGCGTTGATATTGAGAAGCTGGACGCATTGATGAATCAGGTGAGTGAGCTGATTATTGCAAAGAACAGTCTGGTATCTATCAGCGCTACCGAAAGCGGAAGTTTTCAGAATCAGACTTTCCATGAACAGATTGAGTATTTGGAGAGAATCACAACAAATCTGCATGAATCTGTTATGAAGGTTCGAATGGTGCCAATTGAAAGTGTAGTAAATAAATTTCCTCGTATGATTCGGGATTTATCCAGAAAACTTGATAAAAAGATGGAATTGTATATGACTGGTGAGGATACGGAACTGGATCGTACCGTGGTAGACCAGATTGGCGATCCGCTGCAGCATTTGCTTCGTAATTCCGCAGATCATGGTCTGGAGAGTACAGAACTTCGCGCACAGAGAGGAAAGCCTGAGGTTGGTTCCATTAACCTGAATGCGTTCCAGGAAGGCAATAATGTTATCATTGAAGTTGGTGATGACGGTAACGGTATTGATACGGAGACTGTAAAGGCAAAAGCTATAGAGCGAGGTCTTGTAACACCGGAGCAGGCAGAAAAGCTTAGCCAAAAAGAGATTATTGATTTCTTGTTCATGCCGAGCTTTTCTATGGCAAAGAAAATTACTGACGTGTCTGGAAGAGGCGTGGGTCTTGACGTTGTAAAATCAAATATAGAAGCGCTTGGCGGAGACGTTGAAGTTAAGAGTGTTCTGGGTGAAGGGACGAAATTTATCGTGCGTCTGCCATTGACTCTTGCGATTATTCAGGCATTGATGGTAGAAATCAGGGATGAGAAATATGCAATTGCGTTAGGTTCCATTCAGAATATTGAAGATATTCCTATAAAAGACATCAAGTATGTACAGGCAGAAGAAGTTATTCATCTGCGCGGCATGGTAATTCCGTTGGTACGTCTGGATCAGATTCTGGATATTGAACCGAAAGAAGAAGAGCCGGAGAGTCTCACAGTAGTCATTGTTAAAAAAGGTGATAAATATGCGGGACTTGTGGTAGACAACCTTATGGGGCAGCAAGAAATCGTTATTAAGTCGCTTGGTAAATATATCAGCAATAATAAGCTGATCAGCGGTGCGACAATTTTGGGCGATGGTGAAGTGGCCTTGATATTAGACGTCAATACTTTGATGTAATAGGGGGTGTGCAAAGTGGCAGAACAATTAGAAGTAATTGAAAATGAAAGAACGCAGTATATTGTTGTTAAGATAGGAAACGAGCAATACGGAATCAATATCAGTTATGTAGATAATATTGTCCGTATGCAGAAAATAACAAGAGTTCCGAAAGCTCAGTCCTATTTTAAAGGGATTATAAATCTCCGCGGCGAGGTTGTACCGGTTATGAGCATCAGAACCAAAATGGGATTGGAAGATGATGTATTTACCAATGCCAGCAGAATCATTATCTTAAAGCTTGAGCAGCAAGGAGCTTTTGGCGTGATTGTGGATGAGGTGAAGGAAGTGGTTACTCTTGGTTCCGAAGAGACAGAGAAAGCAGGAACTGTCGGTGCGAAGAGCGGAAAAGAAAGCTTTATCAACGGAATCGGAAAGAATGGTGAAGAGCTGATATCCTTGTTAGACATCAATGCAATTATTGATGAAAAGGAAAATGCATAAAGAGATATGGCGTTATATAGTGAGGCAGATATTGCCTCACTATATTCCATACAGTCAGTAACTCCGCCGTAAGCAGCGGGGCATGGAATTTGAAACACCCAAAGAGGCGGGGATTGACCATTGCGGTATTCGCCAAATATCTGCGTTTGCGCAGTTGCTTGGCTCATTACTTGTTGGAATAAATTGTTTATTACAGAATTGCGTGACAGGGGGTAGCTATGGCAGCATACAGTTTAAATGAAGTAAATGAGATGTATGTGGATGTATTAAAAGAGATTGGCAATATTGGTGCCGGAAATGCGACAACAGCAATAGCCAGTATGTTGCAGCTAAAGTTGGATATGCAGGTTCCTAAGGTGCAGCTTCTGACATTTCAGGAGCTTGGTTCGGCAGTCTGCCCAGAGGATGAAACGATTGTCGGAATATACTTGGAGGTGCAGGGAGATATAGAAGGAAGTATGATGTTTTTAATGCATTTAGATTCCGCACATTTTCTTGTAAATCGTTTGATGGGGCGTGGAGATGATTATTTGGGGGATTTTGACGAGATGGATATGTCTGCATTAAAGGAGATTGGAAATATTATTGCGGGTTCTTATTTGAATGCGCTTTCTTCCATGACAAGGCTTACACTTTCTCCGTCTATTCCTTATATTTCAATTGATATGGCGGCAGCAATCTTAAGTGTGCCGGCGATACAGTTTGGACAGATTGGTGACAATGCATTGCTGATAGAAACAGAATTTGGCGATGATGTGATGATTAATGGTTACTTTATCTTGTTACCTGAATTGGATTCGTATGAGAAAATCCTGAAATCACTTGGAATTTCGATGTAAGGAGAACGGTGAAATGGGCGAGGTTATTAAAGTGGGAATGGCGGATTTGAATATATGTAAATCGCCGAATATTATTACAACATTGGGACTTGGTTCCTGTATCGGGATTGCACTGTATGATCCGGTCACCAAAATAGGTGGTCTGGCTCATATAATGCTGCCGGATAGTACACAGATTCGGAATAATTCTAACATCGCGAAATTTGCAGATACCGGAATTGAAGAATTGGTCAAACGGGTAATAGGCGCAGGCGCTTCCAAGTCGCGTCTGAAGGCAAAAATAGCAGGCGGCGCTAAAATGTTCGCAGTAAGCAAATTGTCCGATGTTGGAAATGTTGGAGAGAGGAATGCGATAGCATCCAGATTGAAACTGAAACAACTTGGGATACCACTGGTTGCAGAGGATACCGGATTGAATTATGGCCGAACGGTGGAACTGCATTGTGAGACGGGAGAATTCTACATAAAATCAGTTGGAAAACCGCTTAAAATTATTTGATTCTGGGGGCATAAGATGAAGACAAAACAGATACCGGCAGTTGTGATGCTGCTTGCCGGATTTGTCACATGTATTGTGGCAATATTTCAGGGAATTGAATTGGGAAGATTTTTGAGAATTTTGTTATTGGTGTTGATTGGCTTTTATGTTTCTGGCTGTGTCATAAAAGTAATCTTGGACAAGAATTTTAAAGCGATGGAAGAGACTGAGACCGAAGAGGAGGGACCGGAAGAGCAGGAAGAATCCGAAGAGGACGGTTCCGCCGAAGAGGAGAAAGAGTAGTCAAAGATGGAGGCTTGAATGAAGACAGAAGCTGTGGACAAAGGAAAACTGTGGGAGTCATATCAGAAAAACCGTTCACCGCAAGTGCGTGAACAGCTTATTATTGAGTATGCGCCTTTGGTAAAGCTGGTGGCGGGTCGTTTGAGCATGTATCTTGGATATAATGTAGAATATGAGGATTTAGTCAGTTATGGCATTTTTGGATTAATTGATGCAATTGACAAATTTGATACGGCAAAAGAAGTGAAATTTGAAACATATGCCAGTTTGAGGATTCGAGGAGCTATTCTGGATCAGATCCGTAAAATGGATTGGATTCCGAGAACGGTAAGACAGAAACAAAAAAAGATTGATGCGGCAATCCGGGCGGTTGAGATGAAAACAGGAAAAACCGCAACGGATGAAGAAATTGCAAAGGAACTGGGGGTATCCGGTGAAGAATATATCGGATGGCAGTCTCAGATGAAAATAAAGAATCTGGTGTCTTTAGACGAGTTTACGGAGCAGGGAAGCGAACCGGTCGTGGATGCCACTGTCAGTTCCCATTTAGCACAACCGGAAGAAGTGGTGGCAGAAACAGAACTGCAGGAGGTTCTGAAACAATCCTTAGAAGTGTTAACAGAAAAGGAAAAACGTGTGATTGAATTATATTATTATGAAGAGCTTACATTGAAGGAAATCAGTAAGGTTCTGGAAGTATCGGAATCCAGAATTTCACAATTACATACAAAAGCATTGCTTAAGATGAGAAATAAAATGGGAAGCTATATGGATATACTTACAGATTGACAGGAGAGAGAAGGATGGAACAGCGCAATTCTTATTTTCAGATGGATTTACGGGCAGACGGAGCATATATTAAGATTTTTCCACCAAGGGAGAGAGGACAATTTATCCGTGTAAATGAGATGGCATCATATCTGAACAATCGTGGCTGCACGTCTTTTGATATAGCAGATCTGAATCGTGCCGCATTTATGAATAAGGAGACAATGCTTCGTGTTGGCGATAGTGACGGAATCGCTATTGACGAGATAATGACTATGGATATATCGCCGGATAGAATGCGGGTGACTTGCCGCTTTTTCCCACCAAGTGAGGGCGGAAAGCGTATGACCGCAGAGGAGATTGTTCAAGATATACAGTATCAGGGTATTGAAGTGGGTATTGATCAGGAAAAAATTGCCGGTTTTGTTGAGGCGCCTATGTACTGCACGGATTATATTATGGCAAGAGGGGAACCGCCAGTGCATGGAAAAGACGCAAAGATTATTTACCACTTTTCGACGGATGTGAATTTAAAACCTAAAAGGAATGAAGACGGTTCTGTGGATTACCATGAGCTTGGAACGATTAGCCATGTTGAGGCCGGGCAGGTTCTTGCCAGTATGGAACCGGCGGAACCGGGAGAGTCCGGAAGAGATGTATTTGGAAATGAGATAAAACCGCCGCCAGTAAAGCCACAGAAATTTTCTTATGCAAATAATATAACGTTGTCTGAGGATGGCACGAAGATTTTTTCTGATGTGACCGGACATGTGAGTCTTGTCAATGGAAAAGTATTCGTATCGGATGTCTATGAGGTTCCGGCCGATGTAGACAATTCTATTGGGAATATTGATTATCAGGGAAATGTTTTGGTGCGTGGAAATGTAAAGGGCGGATTTACGGTTGTGGCAAAGGGTGACATTGTTGTAGAAGGCGTAGTAGAAGATGCCATATTGCATGCGGGCGGTCAAATTGTCGTAAAACGCGGTATTCATGGTATGACAAAAGGCGTTTTGCGGGCAAAAGGCGATGTGATCTGTAAATTTATTGAAAGCGCTACTGTAATAGCCGGAGGCTACATTGAGACAGATTCCGTATTACACAGTCAGGTGTCTGCTTCAACAGAGATTCGTGTGAGCGGCAAGAAGGGATTCATTACAGGAGGCGTTATTCGTGCCGGTTGTCTGGTTGAGGCGAAGACCATCGGATCCCAGATGGGAGCGGCAACAAGAATTGAAGTTGGAATGGCTCCGGAGAATAAAGAGCGCTATAATGAAGTTCAGAAGAATCTGACACAGGTGAATAAGGATGTGGAACAGACGAAAGGAATTCTGGCAAATTATAAGAAGAAAATAGCCGCAGGTGAAAAATTGTCAGCGGATAAACTGCAGTATGTGCAGCGTCTTATTATGGAGTTGAAGGAGAAGCAGAATGAACAGGCCATGCTAAAGGATGAGTACGAAAGGCTGCATATGATTATTTCGCAGAGCAGTGATGCGAGAGTCAAGGTTCGCAGGACGATTTATCCGGGAGTAACGGTTGGTATTTCGGATATCAGTCTGACTATGAAAACGGAAAGAAGCTTCTGCCAATTGTTAAAGCGGCAGGGAGACATTGTAATAGAGACATTGTAAAGGAGGGCGGACCATGACAATACGTCCAGTAGTTTTAAACGGTACGATTCAACGGACGCAAGACGTTGGAAATATGAAACAGCAGGAAGAGGCGAAGCCGCATGTTGATCAGCATAATATTCAGAGTACGGTGGTAAAGGAAGAACAGCGGCTGAGCAGGCAGGTGATAGAGACGAAAAAATCCGAACAGGAGGAATATCGTTATGACGCCAAGGAAAAGGGTGGTTCCGCTTATAAAAAGAACGGAGGAAAAAAGAAAAAAAAGGATAATGAGTCCGAAAATGAGGCGGTGGTAGTAAAAGAACCGGCTGCTGGATTTGATATTAAGATATGATTGAGGAGATATAGATGACAGCGATAGAGATTGTGCTTATTCTGGTGGGGCTTGTTTTTATGATAGGCAGTTTTTTTGTAACAGAAAAACTATCTACACGTGAACTGGATAAGATAGCTGAACTAAGCGAGAAAGAAATTAAAATTATTGCAAATAAAGAATTATCAAAGGCATCCGGACAAATAGAAGAGCAGGCAGACAGTGTTATTGCAGATTCGATTGGAAGAATTGAACGTTCTATGGATAAGCAGGCGAATGAGAAAATAATGGAAATCGGAGAATATTCTGACACGGTACTGGAAAATATGAATAAGACCCACAATGAAATTATGTTCTTATACAGTATGTTAAATGACAAACACACGGAATTGACAGCGCTTGCAGGAAACCTCACAGAGCTTTCAGGGGAAATAAGCAGCTTGGAAACAAAGGTAAAGACTGAAATTGAATCTGTGAAAGCAGAGGGCAGTGCAGAGGAGACAAGTGTGCAGGAGACGATGGGCGAAGTGTCTTCGATTCGTGTAGGAGAGGAAAAAGATCCAGAGAATGAAGATATGGGCAATCACAATCAACGAATCTTAGAACTGTATAAGCAGGGAAAATCTTATGTGGAAATTGCCAGAGAACTGGGATTGGGACTGGGAGAAGTGAAGCTGGTAATCGAACTGTTCAGAGGAGAGAAGTAACGTGAAGCTGAAATATTATTTGCGCGGATTAGGAATTGGAATTCTGGTTTCCACCATTATCTTAATGATTTCTTTTTTCAGGCATCCGAGAGAGCTGTCAGACAAGGAAATTATTTCCAGAGCGCAGGAGCTTGGGATGGTGATGGGCGAGAATAAGACGGGAGACAGCATACCAAGGGCAACGGAAAATGAAGACGCTACGGAACAACGGGTTCAAAGCAGCGAAGAGAGTCAGGCGCAGCCCAAGGCTGAGGGGGGAGACGGAGATAATACGCAGTTGCCGGAGAATGAGAAACAGGATGAAAATGATATAACGTCAACAGAGAAAACAGAAGAACCGAAAACAGCAGGGACAGAGTCACAGACGCCAACGGAGACGGAGGAGAATGACGCTGAAGTGCGTGTGACAGAATTCACAGTGGCTGACGGTGAATCCGCATTTTCCGTGGCCAGACGGCTTGGCGACGAAGGTCTGGTAGATAATTGGTATGCGTTTATTACCTACTTGAAGGAGATGGATTATGTCAAGTATATTCTGCCGGGAACGGTTCAGATACCTGAGGGAGCTGACTATGTGAAAATTGGTGAGATACTTACCCAAAAAAGATAATTTTGTTGCATATCGGTTGGATATATGGTATAATCTGACCGTTGCGAAAATAACAAATCACATATACATGGGGTTGGACTGGTGCCTACGGGTTGTCTGACAGGTGAATGTATATGGAAGAAAAACCAAATGGAGGAAACAAAATGAGCGTTATTTCAATGAAGCAGTTATTAGAAGCAGGTGTGCATTTCGGACACCAGACCAGAAGATGGAACCCGAAAATGGCTCCATACATCTACACAGAGAGAAACGGCATCTATATCATCGACTTGCAGAAGTCCGTTGGTAAAGTTGACGAAGCTTACAAAGCAGTTGCAGAAATTGCAGCAGATGGCGGCACAGTTCTCTTTGTCGGAACAAAGAAACAGGCGCAGGATGCAATCAAGACAGAGGCAGAGCGCTGCGGGATGTTCTATGTAAATGAGAGATGGTTAGGCGGAATGCTTACAAACTTCAAGACAATACAGAGCCGTATTGCAAGATTGAAAGCAATTGAGCAGATGGCAGAGGATGGTACATTTGATGTACTTCCGAAGAAAGAAGTAATTCAGTTGAAGAAAGAATGGGAGAAATTAGAGAAGAATCTTGGCGGAATCAAAGAGATGAAGAAGATTCCGGATGCGATCTTCGTAGTTGATCCTAAGAAAGAGAGAATCTGTATCCAGGAGGCACATTCTTTAGGAATCACCTTAATTGGTATCGCTGATACAAACTGTGATCCGGAGGAATTAGATTATGTAATTCCGGGTAATGATGATGCAATCAGAGCTGTAAAATTAATCGTTTCCAAGATGGCAGATGCTGTTATCGAAGCAAATCAGGGAACTGTAGAAGTAGATGAGACAGAGTTTGCAGCAGAAGAGGCTGAGGAAGCAGCAGAGGCTTAAGTTTGCAGAAACAGGGAACAAATATGGGACAGACAGTCAATGCCTGTCCTTATCTTTGAATATAGGGCAGGTATTTGCCGGAATAATGATAAATGGAGGAAAGAAGAATGGCTATTACAGCAGCAATGGTAAAAGAACTGCGTGAAATGACCGGCGCAGGAATGATGGATTGTAAAAAAGCATTAAATGAGACAAACGGTAACATGGACGAGGCTGTTGAGTTCTTGAGAAAGAATGGGCAGGCTAAGGCAGAGAAGAAAGCCGGCAGAATCGCAGCAGAGGGTCTTGTACGTGTAGCGGTTGTAGATGATAAGAAGGCAGCAATCGTTGAAGTTAACTCTGAGACAGACTTTGTTGCAAAGAACGAGACATTCCAGCAGTATGTGGAAGCTGTTGCAGCACAGGCAGTAGAGAGCGATGCAGCAGATATGGATGCATTTATGGCAGAGGCATGGAAAGAAGATACATCCATGACCGTGAAAGATGCATTAGTAGCAAAAGTAGCAGTAATCGGTGAGAATTTAAGCATCCGCAGATTTGAGAAGGTAGAAGCAGCTAACGGTTGTGTTGTATCTTACATTCACGGCGGCGGAAGAATCGGTGTTGTAGTTGAAGCTGAGACCGATGTTGTAAATGATGCAGTAAAAGAAGCGTTAACGAACCTTGCAATGCAGATTGCAGCTCTGAATCCGAAATACGTTTCCCGAGATGAAATCAGCGCAGATTATATTGCACATGAGAAAGAAATCTTATTAGCGCAGATTATGAATGACCCGAAAGAGTCCCAGAAGCCTGAGAAGGTTATCAACGGAATGATTGAAGGACGAGTAAGCAAAGAGTTAAAAGAAATCTGTTTAGTAGATCAGGTATATGTAAAGGCAGAGGACGGAAAGCAGACGGTGGCAAAATACTTAGAGCAGGTGTCTAAGGAAGTGGGAACGACTGTTGCTGTTAAGAAGTTTATTCGTTTCGAGACTGGCGAAGGAATCGAGAAGAAGGAAGAGGATTTTGCGGCTGAGGTTGCGGCGCAGATGCGTTAGTAAACTTTGTGGCGAATTTTATAACGAAACGAAAAGAATCTATGGGTAAATGCTCATAGGTTCTTTTTTTGAACTTTATATATGAAAATATTAAAAGTTGAAGTATAATAAGAGAAAAATAATAATTTCAGAAGGTGGATATGATGAGTTATCTTAGAATGTATAGAGATAAATTTGTAGAATCGAATGATTTGGAATACATTTATATGAATCAATCTTTAAAATTTGTGGATTATATGGAGCAAATTGGATTGGGGGATAAAATAGTAGAAATTGGAAGTCAGTAATTAAAAGATTCGGTTTCATTTTATCATGGGAAAAGTCTCATTCAAACTGTTAATACAATGAATAACCATTTGAATGCAATAAAAAAATTTTTTGTTTATCTTTACAAAGAAGGAATTGCTGATAATATTTTTAATAAAATTGCAGATTATGATGCTTTTAGGGATGAGATTATTACAGAGAACAATTTAAAACCTTCTAGTAATAGAGGATATATTGATGCAGATCAAATAAAAGAATTATTAGACTATTTTAATAGCTATCCTAAAAAGTATAGTAATATGACAATGATAGGGTTCTTTTTAAAGATTACATTATTGGTTCCTGCAAAACGAAAAGTAATCGCTAATTTGAAAGTGAAAGATTTTTCAGATGATTTTGAGCTGCTGTATCATAATGGTATTAAAATCAAATTACCACGGGCACTTAGCCAAGATATAAAAAGAGAGTTAGAAAAGATAAGTAGAGAAATTTGTGAGGAGAATTTATTTTTTGAATTGTTTTGTAGTTGTAAATATTCAGAGAATGTGTTTAATACACCATTTTATTATGCACTGAGAGAAACTGGATATGATGTGCCAGAGGATAAAGATACATTCTCTGTAGAATGCATTAGAAATACTGGGATAGTGAATTTAGCAGTGAATGGTGCGAATCCTTATTTGATTGCACGATTAACAGGATTAAGTTTGGGAAGTCTGGACGTATTATTGCGTAGATTCGAGATCAATATTGATGAACAAAGTAACATTGGCGAAATGATAAACAGGGAAATTAGTAAATTTCAATTTTATCAGGATATATAATTGAATTTGTTATATCGAAGACTTTGGAATGATACTTTAAAAATAGGTGAACTTAGTGATTATGTTAAATTTGTCAGACGGTGTCTGACAAATTTAAGGGAGGTAATGCATGGGCGAAATTAGATTAAATACTGTATTGGAAGATTTAATTTTAAACATTGAAGAAACCGTGAAAAGAGCAAAAGAGAACCTAGCAGGTGTTGTTAATAGCACCATGACAGAAACCTATTGGCTGATTGGAAAATATATTGTGGAATCAGAACAGAATGGTAACATTAAAGCGGCTTATGGAAGTAAATTACTTACTACTCTTTCTAAAGAATTGACGTTGCGTTTAGGTAAGGGCTATAGCCGGCCTAATCTAAATAATATGAGAAAGTTTTATTTAAGATATCCAGATTATCATTTAGTATCTGATAAATTGAGTTGGTCACATATCTGTGAACTGATAAAAATTGATGATGATTTGGAAAGAAGTTTTTATGAAAAAGAAGCGGTAAGCGAAAAGTGGGGTGTTAGGGAACTACAACGTCAAATGGAATCTGCGCTTTTTCTTCGGTTGGCAGTGAGCCGTGACAAAGAAGGGATTTTATCATTGGCACAGGAAGGAATTGAGATTCAAACACCTGAAGACGTAATTAAAAACACTTATACTTTAGAGTTTTTGAATATACCAGAATTGAAACAATATTCGGAAGGCGATTTGGAACAAAGGATAATTGATAATCTCCAGATATTTTTGTTAGAACTTGGAAAAGGTTTTACTTTTGTTGGACGACAGTATAAAATCACAGTGAATAATATTCACTATCATGTAGATTTAGTATTTTACCATCGTATCTTAAAATGTTTTGTGTTAATTGATTTGAAGAAAAATTCAGTAAGGCATGAAGATATAGGTCAAATGAATATGTATCTGGGGTATTTCGCAATGGAAGAGAATATGCCAGATGACAATGCGCCTATTGGAATTATTTTAAGTAAAAACAAAGATGAATTGCTTGTAGAATATGCTACTTATGGGATGGACAGTAATCTATTTGTTTCAAAATATGAATTATATCTGCCTAACAGAAAAGAGCTGGAAAAATTGGTTTATAATATTTTACATGATGATATACAAAACGGATAAAATGTAAATGTATAGATTGTAAAAATATATTTCATGATAATTTGGAAAAACAGAAATTTGGGGGAAGAACCTTACCCCCAAATTCCCCAAAATGGAGAATGGCTATCCCCCAAATTTCAAAAATCAGAAATTGGAAATTTTAGAAAGCAAAATGAATTTTCCCCCAAAATAAAATTTGGGGGATACGGTTGAAAAGCAGCTGTCTTAGAACGGTCAAAAATTACTGCAAAACCAGTAAAATACATAGTTCCGGGGATATGCGACCGGGACACAGAATAAGGAAAGTTCGCAAAACAGATGAATCAGTAGAAATTTGTCGAAAACAAGCGAATAGAGATAGGAATGAGAACCCTTGTAAGTGGCGTTGGTGCGCTGTTTACAGGGGTTTTTATTATGCGGTATGTATAAAAGTTATAATGGATATTGTCTATAGAATGTGGTAAAATAAATAAAAACAGAAATTGGGAGTTGATTTTATGCTAGTCAGTACAGATAAGAAATGGGATTATGCATTAGGTATGATTAAAGTAGATGGATTAGAACCATCCCCAGAATTTAAAAAATTAATTGAAAAAGAAAGTCGTGGAGAAATGACCACGGAGGATATGCGTAAGGTTTTAGACAAAAAATATAAGATGAAAGAATAGATAAAAATATTATGAATGATTCATATTTATATCCACATACAGATATTCTAAAGAATCTTGCTGATATACGGGACAGAGAAATGTTGTCGTGTATGGAGGCAGAATATACGAGTATACGGCTTGCGGAACTTGTAATAGGAGAATCCGTCGGCCGTTTTGATTTTGTAGCACTTTGTGATATGCATCATTATATTTTTCAGGATATATATGAATGGGCAGGAAAAATTAGAATTATAAACATTGAAAAATCAGAGCCGGCTTTAGGAGGTATTTCAATAGAGTATTCTGATTGTTTTGATATTGAAAAGGACGCAACATATGTCTTAGATAAAATGAACCATTACGCTTGGGAAAAGGTATCTATTGAAGAAGTGGCAGAAATATTTTCAAAATATTTAGCTGAACTTTGGAAAGTGCATCCTTATCGAGAAGGTAATACGCGCACGGTAATTACATTTTGTAGCCAGTTTATAGAGAGTAAAGGGTTTTATATAGATAGTGATTTATTCAAAGATAATGCGCAATATATGAGAACTGCTTTAGTTGCGGCAAATGCTTTGTTTTCAGATCTTGGGGATAAACGAAAGCCGGAATATTTAGAGAAGATAGTCTTGGATGCTTTGGAAAGAGGACGGGAAATGAAACAAAGGGTTTCTGATATCATAAAAAAAGCAGGATATAGAGTGACAGAAAGAACAATCCGTAAGATTGTATATTGGAATCGTTTAGAACGGTATGAGCATGGGGAACGAGATGTTAGATTATATTTATTACAAAATAGGGAATGTGAATAAATGGCTTATATAAAAAATCAAATATTACAGAATAATGCGCTTGAAGCATGGGCAATGGCAGTTAGATATTGTGATTATATTTTAGAGGGAAAGGTAACCTTGGAATATCGTAAGCACTTTGTGTCTGTGCTTCATAATGCTGTGGAATTATTTGTAAAACAGTTAATGTTAAATAATACAGATTATCGGGTAACACAATTGAAAAAGGGATGCAATCCGGATGGGCAGCCAGCAAGAGATTTTTATAATTCCAAAGATTTAAATGCTTATTTCAGTAGTTTGGATGAGCAGACAATGAAGAAATTTTTTTCGATAGAATTTAATAAAATCGTTGATATAACAAATGAGTTATTTTCAGAATACTATGACCAAAATGGTGACACATCTGTAAAAAGTGCTTTATCACTGCTAAATAGGCTGAGAAATTGTGAGATGCATTTTTTTATTGATAAGAACACATTTCTTTTGGAAAAAGAATTTCAACAGCTTCATAATTTTATGATAGAATTTTATAATATTCTTCATTTTTATTCACTATTACCCTTTTGGGGAAGATTTGGGAGATGGGAATATGCAAAGTTACAATTTGACAGACAGACGCTGTTTGATTTTACATACAGAAATGCTGTAAAAAATACGAAATTTGTGAAGACTCTCAAAGAACAATTAGAAGGTGAAATTTTTCCTGCGAGCGTAGGAGGTTCAGCATTTGATATTGCCGATAGTATTGCTAGCGTACTTAATGAGTATCAAGGAAATAAATTTGATGATTTATGGGTTTATGTTGAGACGATGCTTGGAAATAAAATATTGTCCTACCATGATGAAGCAGATGAATATGAAATAGAAGGACAGTATGGAATAGAAAAGGGATGTAATGTATATCGGCAATATTATATAAATATTTGATATCCGAAGGGAAGTTTGAAATGTCAGAATTACACATTATTGGAAATGGATTTGATAAAGGACATAGATTAAAGACTTCTTACTGGAATTTTAGAGAATACCTTGAAAAGTATGAGGAAGATTTTTTGTTTCAGATGGAAAAGATGTATAATTTTGCTCCTTTTGAAAGAAAAGATAATAGAAACCGAAAAAATAAGCAGAGGCAAAAATGGAGGGATGATGCTTTATATCAGTATTTGTGGTGCTCATTTGAGTTTGAACTATCTCATGCAAATGAAGTTGAAATGGAGGAGAGATCACAGTCTGTATTGGAAGTGATGGATTTGGACGGAGGATTAATTGGGATTGAAGATACAATGGATGATTATTGGGAAGAGGAATATCATTTTATTGAAATGATGAATCATTATGTATGGAAGTGGGCAAAACAAATCCGGCTAAATAAGGCATATCCACGTAAAACAAGCTTTATAGAAAATACAGAGGATTATTTTTTAACGTTTAATTATACAAATGTTTTAGAAAGAGTATATCAAATTTCAAGTAACAGGATTTGCCATATACATGGAGGATTGACACCCTATTGTAAAGAGAAGCCCATTCTTGGACATGGAAATGCAGATAAAATTGATATGTATCAGGAAAAAGCAAAAAGAGCAGATGATGAGTTTGATGAAGGGGCAAAAAGTATATATAATGCAATAGCAAAGTTTTATGAACGGATTCTTAAAGATACAAATCGACAGATTAATATTCACAGGGATTTTTTTGAGAATTTTTCAGATATAACATCTGTAAATATAATTGGACATTCTATGTCAAATGTTGATTTACCATATTTCCAATCAGTACAGTTATATAGTTCCGATAAAATAAAATGGAATATCTACTGTTATGATAAAGATGAACAAGATAGTATGAAAGAGCGGTTGCTATCAATTGGCGTAATGGAAGAAAAAATTTATATGAGAGATGCAAATGAATTTTGGGCTTAAATACGATGTTGTAATTTTATATTGTAGTCATGTAAATTTGGGGGAAGAATCTTATCCCCCAATATCCCCCAAATGGAAAATGGCTATCCCCCAAATCTGAAAAATCAGAAATTGCAACTTTTGGAAAGCAAAATGAATTTTCCCCCAAAATAAAATTTGGGGGATGCAGCTCAAAGATCATTAAGTAAGAGCAGTCAAGAATCATTGCAAAGCCAGTAAAATACATAGTTCCGGGGATGTGTGACCGGAACACGGAAAAGGGAAAGTTCGCAAAACAGATGAATCAGTAGAAATTTGTCGAAAACAAGCGAATAG
>CAJTSH010000018.1 GCA_910578885.1 uncultured Lachnospiraceae bacterium | reverse complement strand
ATATCTGATGAGATTACCCCTCATTGGCTACGGCACAGCAAAGCAATGCATCTGCTTCAATCCGGTGTCAACCTTGTTTATATCAGGGATTTACTGGGACACTCAAATATTTCAACAACTGAAATCTACGCCCGTGCAGATGAAAAAATGAAACGTAAAGCATTGATGGAAGCTTATAATAGTCCCTCATCTGACAAACTGCCGGAATGGAAAAAGGATAAAGACCTTCTTGATTGGCTGAAATCTTTGTAAGGAGTTATCCCGAATTATGCAAAGTTAAAAGGAGTCCATACCCTAAGAATCCAACAGAGTATGGACTCAGCTTTGCATAATAACTTACTTTTCATAACCGACTCCGCCTTTCTGGTTACATACGGAAATCGTTTTGCAGTTTGACACTTCTTTTGCCCTCCTTTCTGAAAATTCATAGCCACCGCATTATGGCTATGTACCTGACCGACTCATTTCCTAATCGGTCATAGCAATATTTGTTCTCAACACCCCTTGCCAAGCAAAATGCTTATGGGAAGTCACTAAGGAACAGACTGCTTATCTGTATCATAGGATTCTAACCTCTGCCGGGTACTCCGCCAGCTCCGTAGAGAAGTATCATTATCATTCTGACTGTCATCGCCATATCAGGGGCAACCTGATACTCATAGCCGGAGTTTTCGCTATTCTGAAATACAGAAATCACGGCGTACCTGCTAAAGTGGCTATCATCAGAAATAAAGTCTTAGTGAATGACTTATTCAATTTTCAAGCGAAAAGGCTTCCGTTTTTGCTATCCGGAATGAACCCCTTCACTCATTTGGACAAAGTGGTATGAAATGCACACCCAAAATCTCCGCTTTTCCGAAAATTTTTCAAAAAATTTTTTCTGAACGAAAAAAAACCGCCTATTTTCCTCAAAATTGAGGTCAATAGACGGCGGGTAGAAATATTCACAATTTTGGTGTATAATATGAAATCCAGAGAAAAACAAATCGGAATTTGACCGAGCTCTTTAGAGCAAGGGACGCTTCTTGTCCGCAAGACAAGACGATATAGATTAGGTACTCTTTTTATAGGAAGGTGATTGAATGAACGAGCAATTCATACAAGGGGTAATATTCGATTGGAATAGAATTGATAACAATAGTTATTTAAAGAAAATAGAGGCTTTTAAAGGTGTTGAAAAACTTGATTTCAATAAATCAATCACTTTTTTTGTTGGAGAAAATGGCAGTGGTAAATCAACTTTGTTGGAGGCACTTGCTGTAGCACATGGTTTTAATCCTGAGGGGGGAACAAGAAACTAT
The DNA here is from genome assembly GCA_910578885.1 of uncultured Lachnospiraceae bacterium. Classification (GTDB taxonomy): domain Bacteria; phylum Bacillota; class Clostridia; order Lachnospirales; family Lachnospiraceae; genus Roseburia_C. Next base: position 69,801 of record CAJTSH010000018.1, on the reverse strand, counting down.
GTTTTTTCTACTCATGATACACATTCAGAATTGTGCAATGCGATAAGAATTTCCAAAGGATATCGAAAAGAAAAGTGGGGATATTTTCTTAGAGCTGAAAGCTTTTATAATGTTGCAACACAAGAAGAGGAATATGCAGATATGGCACATCCTTCGGCTAAATATCATGAAAAGTCACATGGAGAGAGTTTCTTAGCATTAGCACAGAATAATTTACAAGCTAATGGTTTATATCTTTTTGATGAGCCAGAAGCAGCATTGTCACCGCAAAGACAACTTACATTGTTAATGGAAATATATAAATGTGCAAAGAAAGGGGCACAGTTTTTTATAGTTACACATTCTCCTATTTTATTAGGTATTCCAGATGCAGATATCTATTGTTTTGATGATGGAAGTATACATTTATGTGAGTATGAGGAAACGGAAAATTACCAAATTACAGAGATGTTTATAAACAATAGGAAGATATTGCTAGATAGATTACTAACAGATTAGGTATAAAGATATCGACAGATTCCAGTTTGTCGGACTTACTCTACAATAATCAAAGACCGCTTACATCGTGTAGACGGTCTCTTTTCTTATTCAGAAATATTTGATTTTGAGCTTTCTTTTCTTTGATGACATTACCTTGCAGAGAACATCGTCAACCCCGTCGGTATATCTGCCTTGTGCTATCAGGCTGTTCTTCAAACGGATAAGTGATTGTATTACTCTGCCATATTCGTCATCATTAAGATAGATATGGAACTTTTCTTCTCTCATAGTCTTTTCCTCCATTCATTAAATTTTGCTCTGATTACCGAAACATCTGCATCAGTGTCAGAATAAATAAAGATATGTACGCTTTTGAAAACTGCTTTTACTCTGTCGGAATATTCCGCTTCCGTTTCGGTTGTCTTAAAAGGGAGTTTAACGAGTTTTATATTTCGCTGCTTGCATAAGTGGCTTTTGAGAACCTCCATCTGTTCTGAGCCGCTCGTAAATTCTATCGCCAGCTTTTCTGACGGAATGTAGGTTTCAAGTGGTATTCCTAATAGTTTATCTGAACCGAGCTGCACTTTTAATCCTTTTTGATTTGCGTAATAGGCAACAGCCAAGCCGGGGAACACGGAGCGGTATTGGCTTTCGCATACGGTGCATTTTCCTTTAAGAATTGTTCTGTCGCTGATTTTTGCTTTCCAAGAGTGTCCGAGTGAACATTTCCACCACGCTCTCTTTGCTGAAGTTCGTGATACTTGTGTCGGTTTCAATTTATTCTGTTCATAATCCCATTCGCTGAGAAGCTGACTGTCTGTTGTCGCCAAATCATTATATCCGGCAAGGACTTCTCTCTCCGCACAAACAGGGCATACCGTACCTTTCACACGGGCATTGATAACTGATTTCCACTCGTTACCGCATTTACCGCATCTCCACCAGACATTTTTCCTCGACTTTGCATTTACTTCATCAGGCTTCAATGGTAAGTTCTTCTCCGACCACTCAGAAGCAATTTCAAGGTGTGTTGTCTGCAAATCGTTAAACCCTTTCAGGAATATGTACCCACTGCAATACGGGCATTTACTGCCACCGGAACGAGTAGAAATAAGGGTGTTCCACTCTCTGCCGCAATCCTTACACTTCCACCAAGCCTTACGATTGGCAAAGACCGTAACCTGCGTTGGAAGTGTCGGATAATTTCTGTCCGACCACTCGGCTGCTATATCCGGCAGAAGTGTTGCAAGGTCATTAAAGCCTGCCAACACTTTATTATGGGAGCAGTACGGGCAACCAGTTTTATTTATTGTCCTGCTCTTAACAGCAGCTTCCCACTCATGTCCTTTTTCACATCTCCATATCACTTTCTTATGAGAACCAATAGAAACTTCTGTCGGTTTTATCTTATTCTTTTCCGACCACTGTTTTACCAGTAATGGCTCTAATGTCGCCAAATCGTTAATACCTGCAATCACTCTCGCACCGGAACATATCGGGCATTTTTCTCCATTGGAACGAGCCTTTATACTTGTTTCCCATTCGTGACCGCAAGCACCTTTCCACCATACTTTTTTATTTGAACCGAAAGTAATGTCATCAGGTGTAAGCGGTAAGTTCTTCTCCGACCACTCCGAAACAAGCTCCGGATGTACTTCTGTTAAACTGTTGTTCATAGCCAAACCTCACCCTCCTTGTTCTTAGAGTATATGAAGTTTTGGCTTTATCTTGTAGTTTGCGAATATCTGTATAAATAGAAAAAGCCCTTTGAGAAAAGGATTTCTCTTCTCTCAAAGGGTAGTTTAACTTTTACTTAGAATTATCTTTTTTAATAACTAAGTTGTAATTGCTATCATAATACAGTCCAAGTTCTCTACACATTCTATCGTTCACATTATCTAACGCTTTCTTATATTCTGCATACGTTGGAGACAGAACCATCAAATTAGAAATGAATATATCGTTATAGCCTTTATTTTGTAACTCTTTCTGCATTTTTCTCTGTGAAACAAATGCCGGATGATATTTCATTATACTGTTTTTCATTTTAGCACCTTTCCATACTTTTTCTTTTAAGCTTTCGTAGTCACTTTCACTCATATCACGATAATAGGCTATCATCTCATCTGCGGTTCTGATTTCTTGTGCAACCCCACCTATCATCTTCGCACCTATTCCCATGATAAAAGGAACTTTCAATGTCGTTTCATCGCAATATTCTAATATATTCTGTAGTGCTTGCTTCTGTTCCAGAGTCTTCAACCTTACATTAAGAAATGGTTTGAAATGACTTTTAAAATAATCTCCCCATTCTTTTCCCGGTAGCAAAGACTCAATCGCATTTTCAACGGTTTGATAATCAAGTGCCTCATTAGCTTTGTCTGCGTCACCATCATCTATAAATTGCTTCAAAGCTTCAAGTTCTGAGTCTTTTAAAACTTTTTCCTGCACTTTTTCTTGATAAATACGAAGAAGAATACTTTTGTCGCCAGTTTCCAAAAGGCTCTGTATGTCTTTAATACTAATACCGAGTTTTCTATATACTGAAATCTTTTTTAAAGTTTCAACATCTTGTGCAGTATAGTTACGATAACCATTGTTATCTTTATCCACTGACAGCAATCCTTTTTCTTCATAATACTTAACTGCACGCTTTGTCATTCCAACCTCATTTACAATTTCATTCAATAACATCGGATGCACCTCCTTATGATTTATGTGGATAGTATAAGCGTATACGCTGCGTATAGGTCAAGGGTTTTTCGTCTTTCTTCTAAAAATGGGCAATCCCGATTTCAGGACTGCCCATTCATTCTGCTAATTATGCGATTTTTTCTTGCTTGCACCGATTTCTGCATCAATTGATGTAAGTTTGATGTAAATCGCTGTTTTTTTAGTTTTTTATCAAATGAAGTACGTCCCGTCTATTTGATAAAACGGTACATCTTTACATCATCTTAATAGAGCTTTGCACCTGCCGGAATACGGTCATCTACCATAAGAAGATTTAAGCCTTCACGACCATCTTCTTCGTGTACTGCCGAAATCAGCATACCGCAGGAGTCAATTCCCATCATCTTTCTCGGCGGAAGATTTACGATAGCGATGCAAGTCTTTCCAACCAGTTCTTCCGGCTCATAATACTCGTGAATACCGCTTAAAATCGTGCGGTCTTCGCCTGTTCCGTCATCAAGCGTGAACTGTAACAGTTTCTTTGACTTCGGTACTGCCACGCATTCTTTTACCTTTACCGCCCGGAAATCCGACTTGCTGAATGTATCAAAATCAACTGCTTCCTCAAATAAAGGCTCAATCTTTACTTTGGAAAAATCAATCTTTTCCGGTGCTGCTTCTACATTTTTTTCTGCTGTTTCGGAAACTGGTTTTTTTACATCATTTTTCTTATTTACACCATCTAATGACTTCATGGTCGGGAACAACAGCACATCCCGAATCGCCGGGGAATTCGTCATAATCATCACCATCCGGTCAATCCCGAACCCGATCCCGCCTGTCGGCGGCATACCATGCTCCAGCGCATTCAGAAAGTCTTCATCCGTATGGTTCGCTTCCTCATCGCCCGCCGCTAACAGCTCTTCCTGCGCAGCGAACCGCTCTCTCTGGTCAATCGGATCATTCAGCTCAGAATAGGCATTCGCCATCTCCCAGCCGTTGATAAATAACTCAAAACGCTCTACGTAATCCGGATTTTCCGGTTTCTTCTTGGTAAGCGGAGAAATCTCGACTGGATGATCCATAATAAACGTAGGCTGAATCAAATGCTCTTCCACATACTCCTCAAACAACAGATTCAAAATATCGCCCTTCTTATGCCTGTCCTCATATTCAATATGAAGCTTGTCAGCCAATGCTTTCGCTTCTTCGGTTGTATGAATTTCATTAAAATCAATATCGGCGTACTTTTTCACCGCCTCAACCATAGTCAGACGCTCGAAAGGCTTGGATAAATCAATCTCATGCTCGCCATAGGTCAGCACCTGCGATCCGTTTACCTCCTGTGCCACATGACGGTAAAGATTCTCGGAAAGATCCATCATACCATGATAATCTGTAAATGCCTGATATAATTCCATTAAGGTAAATTCAGGATTATGTCTGGTATCCACGCCCTCATTACGGAAAACACGCCCAATCTCGTATACACGCTCTAATCCGCCGACAATCAGTCGCTTCAAGTACAACTCCAAAGAAATGCGCAGTTTTACATCCTCATCCAAAGCATTGAAATGAGTTTCAAACGGTCTTGCTGATGCACCTCCGGCATTTGACACCAGCATCGGCGTTTCTACCTCCATAAATCCCTGCCCATCAAGATACTGGCGGATACTGCTGATGACCTTGGAACGTTTGAGAAAAGTTTCCTTCACATCCTGATTCATAATTAAGTCCACATAGCGCTGGCGGTAACGCATATCCGTATTCGTCAGACCGTGGTATTTCTCCGGAAGGATATTCAGACTCTTGGAAAGCAGGGTGACTTCTGTTGCATGAATCGAAATCTCACCCTTCTGGGTACGGAAAACCTCGCCCTTAACGCCAATGATATCACCTACATCATACTTCTTAAAATCCTTGTAAGCATCTTCACCAATATTATCCCTAGCTACATATGCTTGAATATCACCCTTTAAGTCCTGCACATTACAGAAAGAAGCCTTACCCATGACACGCTTCAACATCATACGTCCGGCAACGCTTATCGTCTGACCTTCCATCTTATCAAAATTTTCTTTAATGTCCATGCTGTGAACGGTTACATCATATTTCGTAATCTGAAACGGATCTTTTCCGTTCGCCTGCAAATCCGCCAATTTCTCGCGGCGCACCTTTAAAAGCTGGTTAACGTCCTGTTCCTTTTCCTGTCTCTGTTCCGCCATCTTGATTCTCCTTTATATTTACCGGCTGCCTCTTATACGGGCTCCTGCAAAGACCCGATTCTATTTATAGCAGCGCCAAAAGTTGTGATATGGGTGTTTAGTTCGAACGCTGAATCTCCAATACCTTATATTTCAATATTCCTGCCTGCGTCTCAACCTCCACTACATCCCCTACAGTTGCGCCTATCAACGCTTTTCCCACTGGTGACTCATTGGAAATCTTACCTTTTAAACTGTTCGCCTCGGTAGAGCCTACCAACTTGTACTCCAGCTCCTCATCAAATTCCATATCAAGAATCCTGACCTTACAGCCAATGTTAATCTTGTCTAAATCCACTTCCTCTTCAACGACAACCTCGGCATTTTTCAGAATCTTCTCAATCTGCTCAATTCTTGTCTCAATGTCGCGCTGCTCGTCTTTCGCTGCATCATACTCGGCATTCTCAGATAAATCACCCTGTTCTCTCGCTTCTTTAATCTTCTGGGCAACCTCTTTACGTTTCACCAACTTCAGATCCTGAAGTTCATTTTCCAGCTTCTGCAATCCCTCATAAGTCAAAATATTTTTCTTATCCATGACGCTTTGTTCCTTCCTCACTCTATTTTCTATAAAATTCGTTTTCCATCCAATCATCGGCGGACAAGCCACTGGCTGTTACCGCCCCTTTAACAATCACAGTATTATAACCGATAGGCACCAGAATGTCAAGATTCTCTGCGATTTCCCACTGCTTACGGAAAATCGGCAGATAAAAAATATCCTCCCGGAACATCCGCTGCAGCGGTTCTCCCCACAATTCAAAATCCATCACAAAACATCCCTTCGGAAACGGCTCGCATGACTTTTCCTCCAATTGGATAATCAGACCGTTTTCCTCATACATTGTTTGAACAAATTCCTCAAAATATTCGGACCGGCTTGTTCGGATTATCATACGATTTAATTCCGGTGCGAGCTGCTGCAGCACATTGTCCACCTGACGCCTGATCCTCAAGATTTCCCGCTCCGTCTCATATTCCAAAAAACTGGTTTCTGCAATTCCCCGCTGCACCTCTCCTTCCTCAAAGTCCAAAATCAGCGGATAAAACTCCCGATAGCCGCACCCTCTCCTTGCAAGTAATGTCTCTACGACCTTACGTACATAGGGAATACAGGGATTATCCGGCACTGTCAGGATGACAGGCTTCGATTCCGCCGGCATCAGAAATGTCCATCCCCGCTCCTCCTTCTGCCCCGGTGTACGGCGCAGCAGCAAATTTCGGAGTCTGCCCGCCAAGCCTGTCTTGCGCGGATTCAAAGCCTCCTGTCCGCTTTCTGCTTCCTGTAACGTCACATCCAAATCAAAGTTCTCTTTCACAATTCCACACGTCCCTTTTGGCCAAACATTATGATTCATTATATGACGCAAAGGAACGCAATAATTCCTCTAATTCACCGTATGTCTCCACTTCATTAATCCTGTTCCGCAGCTTTGCGGCATGTTTATAGCCGCCGGTATACCACGCCGCATGTTTGCGCATCTCCCGAATACCCATCATGGAACCCTTACACTCAATCTGCATTGCCGCATGACGGAGCACCATATCCACCATTTCCCCCACACTGGGCTTTGGAAGATGCTCCCCCGTCTCCAAATAGTGGGAAATCCGGGCAAATATCCAGGGATTTCCCTGTGCGCCCCGCCCAATCATAAAACCGTCACAATTCGTCTGTTCCTTCATTGCGGCAGCGTCTTCCGGCGTGAAAATATCGCCGTTTCCAATTACGGGTATGGAAACGGCTTCCTTCACCTTCCTGATAATCTCCCAGTCTGCCTTACCGGAATAATACTGCTCTCTTGTCCTGCCGTGAACCGCCACAGCCGCCGCACCGGACTCCTGTGCAATTTTTGCCATTTCTACCGCATTGACATGGGCGTCATCAAAGCCCTTGCGGATTTTTACCGTCACAGGTTTTTGAATCGCCCTTGCGGTTGCCTCAATAATCTGCCCGGCAAGAACAGGATTTTTCATCAGTGCGGAACCGTCTCCGTTATTGACGATTTTAGGCACGGGGCAGCCCATATTGATATCAAGAATATCAAACGGACGCTCTTCAATCTTCTTTGCCATTTCACTGATAATCTGAGGATCAGAACCAAACAACTGCAACGACACCGAATGCTCCCGCTCGTCAATCGCAAGCAGATCCTCCGTATTCCGGTTATTGTAAAAAATTCCTTTTGCGCTTACCATTTCCATGCAGAGAAGTCCTGCGCCCTGCTCCTTGCAAAGGATACGAAATGGCAGGTCTGTTACTCCTGCCATCGGTGCTAATATCAAATTGTTTTCTAAATTTACGTTTCCTATTTTCATCGTCCCTGCTTCTTATAAATGAGGCGCATTCCCTGCAATGTCAGCGTCTGGTCATATACGTCGATACAATCTGTTTCACTCGCAATCATCTTTCCAAGACCTCCGGTAGCTACCACCTTTACATTGGAAAATCCCGCTTCCTCAATCATATGTTTAACAATATACTCCGTCTGTCCAATTTGTCCGAAAACAAGACCTGCCTGCATACTGCTGATGGTTTCCCTCGCCAGTATGCTTGCCGGCTTCTTTATCTCTATCTCCGGGAGCTTCGCAGCATCCTCCCAGAGTGCCTTCGCAGAAATGCGGATTCCGGGTGATGTCACCCCCGCAAAGAAATTACCGTCGCCGTCAATAAAATCATACGTAGTCGCCGTACCGTAATCAATGACAATAACAGGACCGCCATACAATTCAAACGCACCAACCGCATCCACGATCCGATCCGCCCCTATCTGTCTTGGATTTTCCGACGTAATGCGGATTCCCGTCTTAATCCCCGGCTCTACGACCAGCGGGTGAATATCAAAATACTTTATCAATGCGCTGCATAGGGAATGCATCACGTTCGGCACAACAGAAGATACTATCACATCCCGGATATCACCGACCTTTACCTTGTTATGCTCCAGCAAATCCATAATAACAATTCCATATTCATCCGACGTCCGCTGCAGCTTCGTTGTCATACGAAAGGTCGTCAATAATTCTTCTTTATCAAACACGCCAATCGTAATATTTGTATTTCCTACGTCAATTGTAAGTAACATTCATTTCCTCCTGCTATCCCTTTCTCTCTTCCTTCACTTACTCTGCATCAGCCAGTGCCGACGCATCCGAAAGAAAGAATACCTTATAATACATTTCCAGTGATTCCAAAAGCTCCTGACGCTCACGCTGAATCTGCTTAATCTTTAAGATACTGCCGATTTCATCATAGGTAAAATCACCTTCTTCGTACTCCGTTTTTAAAAGAAGCTGTCCCTCTTCATCAAAAATCATTTGAAACACTCCGCCGATATCTTCTGTATAGAGCACACAAAGAATCTGCAGATCATTCTTCACGCCATCCGGCAGACCCTTAAACTGCTCATTCAGATAAAATTTCTTCGTGTACGCGCTTGCGCCGCACAATACCACTTCTCTTTGCTCCATCCGTCTATCACCTATACATATCCGTAAATTCCCCGGACAGACACCTCTCCGGAGGACACCAGCTTTCTGGATTCCCATGTATCCACAATCAACTCGCCCCTTGCAGTAATTCCCTGCGCAACACCTTCGTAAGGATCCTTCGGGTCCAGCACCCGAACCTTTTTCCCCCGGTTAGCAAGGCACATATCATACTCTGCCGTAAGCTTCGAAACATCCTGTGTCTCCATAAAAATCCCATAATAATTCTCGAATTCCTCCCAAACTGCTTCTATCAGCATGGCTCGGTTGACCCGCTTTCCTCCTTCCAGCAGGATAGAAGTCGCCCGTTCCGACAGTTCTTCCGGAAATTCCTCATTATGTACATTGATGCCAATGCCAATTACAATATGATTAACATAATCTATCTGTGCACTCATTTCCGTCAAAATGCCGCATATCTTTTTCCCGTTCAAAACAATATCATTTGGCCACTTGATTTCTGCTGCAAGCCCAGTCTCCCGCTTAATTGCCTTCGCCACTGCCAATGCGGTTACCAATGTCAGCATAGACGCATTCTGCGACTCTAGCTCCGGCTTAAGAAGGAGCGTCATAAAAATTCCGGTATTCGCAGGAGAGCTCCAGCTCCTGCCCCGGCGTCCCTTACCCGCTTCCTGCCTGCCGGCAACCACAAGCGTTCCATGCTCCGCTCCTTTTTCCGCAAGATGATTCGCTTTCGTATTAGTGGAATCCAGCACGTCAAAATAATAGATTTGCTTTCCCACCCATTCGGTCTTACGGATACTGTTCAGCTCGTTCTCACTGAGCAAATCCGGTACAGACAGGATGCGATATCCGCGGTTCGTAACCGCCTCTATCTCATATCCCTCTTTTTTCAATTGATTGATTGCTTTCCAGACAGCCGTCCGGGATACTCCGAATGCCTCACATAATTCCTGTCCCGATACGTATCCATCTGTCTCCCGAAGCGCCGCAAGTATCTTAGCCTTCATGTTCTTCCCTCTTTAGCGTCTTTTATCATCTATTCACTCAACGTTGCCAGCATGACCGCTTTGATCGTATGCATACGGTTTTCAGCCTCGTCAAATACTACAGACTGTTTTCCCTCAAACACTTCATCGGTAACTTCCATTTCCGTTAAGCCGAATTTCTCATGGATTTCATTTCCAATCTTCGTTTCCAAATCATGAAATGCGGGGAGACAGTGCATAAAAATAGCGCTATCCTTTGCATTTTCCATCACTTTGGCATTCACCTGATAAGGAAGCAGGTCATGAATCCGTTCCTCCCACACTTCTTCCGGTTCCCCCATCGATACCCATACATCAGTGTAGATGACATCCGCATCCTTTGTACCTGTAAGGACGTCCTCGGTCAATGTAATCGTTGCACCGGTCTGCTTCGCTATGTCTAAACACCGCTCTACCAGTTCCTTGTCCGGAAAATACTTCTGATTGGTACAAGCAACAAAATCCATCCCTAGCTTTGCACAGGTTACCATCAGAGAATTTCCCATATTATAGCGGGCGTCCCCCATATAAACAAATTTCACGCCCTTTAAAGTTCCAAGCTGTTCCCTAACGGTCAGCATATCCGCAAGCATCTGCGTCGGATGAAATTCATTGGTAAGTCCGTTCCAGACCGGAACCTTTGCATGTTCAGCCAGCTCTTCCACAATTGCCTGTCCATATCCGCGATACTCAATTCCATCATACATCCTTCCAAGCACCCGCGCCGTATCCTTAATGCTCTCTTTCTTTCCGATTTGTGAACCGGATGGATCCAGATATGTCACATGCATTCCCAAGTCATGGGCTGCAACCTCAAACGAACAGCGAGTTCTGGTACTGGTCTTTTCAAAAATCAATGCAATATTTTTACCGGTAAGACTGTCATGGGATATTCCCTGCTTTTTCTTCTCCTTCAAATCGGCTGCAAGGTCAATCAGATATAAGATTTCTTCTGGTGTAAAATCCAACAACTTTAAAAAATTACGTCCTTTTAAATTCATGATCTCATCCTTTCTATTAATAATAGACGAATCGGGCTGTCCCAAATATGCGGCAGCCCGTTTACTTTTTATTTATTCACTTTTAAAACAGATCTATTTCTCATTGGCTGCAACTTCGGTGACAGATTTCACCAGACCGGCAACACCCTGAATCTCTGATGGGATAATAATCTTGGTCGCTTTTCCATCCGCCGCTTTCGCAAATGCCTCTAAGCTCTTCAACTGTAAAACAGCGTCATTCGGAGCTGCTTCCTTTAAGAAACGAAGACCGTCCGCATTCGCCTGCTGAATCTTGAGAATTGCTTCTGCCTGACCTTCCGCCTCACGGATGGTTGCTTCCTTTTTCGCCTCTGCACGAAGAATCTGCGCCTGCTTCTCAGCTTCCGCATCAAGAATTGCCGATTCCTTCTGACCTTCTGCTACAAGGATGGTAGATTTCTTCTCACCTTCTGCCTTCAGAATCGCTTCACGTCTCTCACGCTCTGCCTTCATCTGCTTCTCCATCGCATCCTGAATCGCTCTCGGCGGAATGATGTTCTTAAGCTCTACACGATTTACTTTGATTCCCCAAGGGTCTGTTGCAACATCAAGGGATGCTCTCATCTTCGTGTTAATTGTCTCTCTGGATGTCAGTGTCTCATCCAATTCCAAATCACCGATGATATTACGAAGCGTCGTAGCGGTCAGATTCTCAATTGCCATAATCGGATTCTCAACACCGTACGCATACAGCTTCGGGTCTGTAATCTGAAAATATACGACCGTATCAATCTGCATTGTTACGTTATCCTTCGTGATGACCGGCTGCGGCGGGAAATCTACTACCTGCTCTTTTAACAGCACACGCTTTGCAATACGGTCAATAAAAGGAACCTTGAAATGAATTCCTACGCCCCATGTTGCAAGGTATCCACCCAGACGTTCTACAACGACTGCGTTCGCCTGCGGAACGATTTTGATACAGGATACTAAAATCAGCAATATCACTATTACCAGTGCTATAACTGCAATAATACCTTCCATTCTTCTTTCCTCCAATATTCCGGCAGTCTGTTTCTGCCTGCTTGGAACACACAATTGTATCCCTACGCATTAGTTTACTATACTCGGAAAAAGAATACAACATTTTTTAGAAAAATACGTGGTTGCCGATAACATAGCCTGCTATTCCAGATCTTATATTCCGGAAATACAGTGCGCCGCCCGTATTGTCATAACCGCTCAATGCCTGCTGTGCCGCCTGAATACAACTTGCTTTGACGCCATTTGCAATCGTAGGCGCCAACTGTGCGGCAGTCGTAAATTGTCCGCTCTGATAAATGACATCACTTACGCTTGACGGAAATGCCCCGCTTCTGACACGGTTCATAACAACTGCGCCAACTGCTACCTGTCCCTCATAACACTCATATCCGGCTTCATGCTGAATCAATGCGCCAAGCAGCGTCACATCATCTACAGACGCCGCAACGGCTGCATTCTGGGATACCGCCGCTTTCTTCTGCTCTGCGGCTTTTCTCGCAGCTTCTTCTTCTGCCGCTCTCCGAATCATTTCCTGCTCCTCTTCAATGGTAATTCCCGTACCATATCCGATTTTAACTTCTACATACTCTGCTTTTACATAAGCAGTATCACCATTGTAATTGACTGTCACCCAGCCCTCTACGCTCTCTGCATCCGTCTTTACGTCTAATTTATCCCCTTCTGCGGTCTGCGCATAGACTTCGGAATCCTCACTCGGATTCTGACGGACTCTAAGCCCTGTGGTGAGTACCGTTGCTTTCATTCCGCATTCTTCTATTGCAAAATTCAGTGCATCCGTACCAACAACGCAGTAATCAGTCTTTACATATCCTTCCACATTTCCGGAAACCACATGTGTCCATCCGTCTAACTGCTCTATAATATCTGCCCGGTCGCCGCGATGCAGCTTGCCTGCAAGCTCTGCATTCTCATCCGGCTGCACACGCACATTTAATGCACCGTCTACATCCGCCATCAATTTGCTGCTCCACTCCTGTTCCTCTGGGGTCAGCTCCGGCTCTGCTTCTTCAACTGCCGCTTTTTCAATTTCTGCTTCTGTTTCTTCGATTTCCTCTTCTGCTTCCTCGATTATATCTCTTGCTTCGGCAACCATAACGGCAACACTCTTTTGCACGCTCACCGTCTCCGCTTTCTCAGCCTGATCTGTTGCTGTCTGCATTGCTGCAAGCTCACTTGTGATACCTGCAATACCGTTGTTATCCACTTGTACCTCAGAACCCTTTTCTGCAACCGGTGAAGACACAGCCGTGACTGCAGTAACAACTATCAGCATTCCAGCTACAACCGTACTTTCAATCACTCTCTTATTTAATCTCATTGGGGAAACCTCCGTTTTTTTATATTTAAATATCTAAAATATCTAAAATCATATTTAAATAAGTATTACACGTTACTTCCTTTTTATGCATTTTTTGTTAAAAATGTTACAGATTTATTACGATACAGATTATAACAGAGTGTAATATATTTGTCAAGTTTCTATATGAAATCATATAAAGCATAGTAACTGCAGGGTTACTGTTCACGCAGTGCCGCGCACTTTGCTGCTGGTCACCGGAATAACCAAAGTACGTGAACAGTAACGGCAATAACACAGGCAAGAAGAGGGTTCCCGCCAAAACCGAGAACCCTCTTCCTTCTATAAATTATCACCTGTTTCACATCTTCTGATAATATGGCTGACCGTTTTACAGTCTTTTTAACAATTCTTCTCTCTGTGCTTCATAACCCGGCTTGCCAAGCAATGCAAACATATTCTTCTTATAGCTCTCTACACCCGGCTGATTGAACGGATTCACTCCGAGAAGATATCCGCTGATTCCACATGCAAACTCAAAGAAATAGAATAGTTCTCCGAGATAGAACTCGTCCTGCTTTGGCAGCTTGACCATAAGATTCGGAACATTTCCGTCAGTGTGAGCTAAAATAGTTCCATTCATTGCGCTCTTATTAACAAAATCCATATCTTTTCCGGCAAGATAGTTCAAATCATCCAAATCTACCGGCTCTTCCTGAAGCACAATCTGCTCACTGGATTCTTCTACATTCAGAACAGTCTCAAACATGATTCTGGCGCCATCCTGAATAAACTGTCCCAAGGAGTGCAAATCTGTCGTCAAATCCACAGACGCCGGGAACAGACCCTTTTGATCCTTGCCTTCGCTCTCGCCGTACAACTGCTTCCACCACTCCGATACATAGTGAAGGCTTGGCTCATAATTTGCAAGAACTTCAACAGACTTTCCTTTTCTCAATAGGATATTGCGGATTGCCGCATACTGCAGGGCGTCATTATTCTCAAAATCCTGCTCCAGGGCAAGCTTTCTTCCCTCTGCCGCACCTTCCATCAGCTTTGTGATGTCTGCGCCGCTGACTGCAATCGGAAGAAGCCCTACTGCGGTCAGAACAGAGAAACGTCCGCCCACATCATCCGGTACGACAAAGGTCTCATAGCCCTCTTCTGTCGCCAGATTCTTTAAAGCACCTTTTGCCTTATCTGTCGTCGCATAAATTCTCTTAGCCGCCTCTTCCTTACCGTACTTCTTTTCCAACTTCTCTTTAAAAATACGGAATGCAATTGCTGGCTCAGTCGTTGTACCTGACTTCGAAATAATATTTACGGAGAAATCCCTGTCGCCTACTACATCTAACAACCCCTTTAAGTAAGCGCCGCTGATGCTGTTTCCTGCATAATATATCTCTGGCGTCTTACGGATTTCTTTTGATACATTATTATAAAATCCATGTCTCAAAAACTCAATCGCCGCTCTTGCCCCAAGATAGGAACCACCGATTCCGATTACAATCAAGACCTCAGAATCAGACTGAATCTTCTCCGCCGCCTTCTGGATTCTTGCAAACTCTTCCTTATCATAATCGACCGGCAGGTCAATCCAGCCAAGGAAATCGTTTCCTGCGCCTTCTTTGCTGACTAATAAATCTTTTGCATCCTTTACCAGTTTACTCATATACGAAACTTCTTCTTCGCTGATAAAAGATGCTGCTTTTGAATAGTCAAACGTCACTTTTTCCATTTTGCTTCACTCCTTCGTTTTTTGTCTTTCTTTTAGTCCTCATTGTAGCAAACAACCCCTTATTTATCAAGGGAAAATTTCCTGTAATACTGCGTTAAATATCTCTTCCTGCTGAACCTTCTGCCTTTTTGCCAAAGACTCTTTCATTTGGCGTTCCTGCCCGGATATCACGCGCTCTTCCATATCCTCAGGCTCCGTTTCTGCCTCTGCCTCTTCCTCCATTACAACAGCTAGATAATCCTGAACCTTTTTCTGAATCATCTCTACATGCTTTTTCAACCGTCGTATCATGCCGATTGCTGTAATAATCAGGACCATCTGCACCAAAAGCAGGATTATGACACCTGCCAAGCCATACCTCGTAAGTATCTCTAAAACCGTACTCATCCTATCATCCCTTTCTTTGTGAAAATACCTTTTGATACTTACAGTATAAAAGAACTTGTCCCCTTTGAAAAGAGGACAAGCCCGTGTTTTCACCGCATGTTACGACAGCCGTTTCCCTGATTCGACAGCATCCTGCACTATTCGTTTTTATCTACTAAATATCCCGAAAAACAGCTTCCAAATTCCGCGCTCACTTGAACCAGATGATGATGCGAATTGCTAAACATAATATCCTTTAACACCTCCCCGGAAGAACGGCTATTCATAGCGGCCAGCCAATAATGAAAATCCGATCCTGAAAATAAAGCAAGTATCTGCGGATTCCATTTATCGAGACTCGCTCCATCGGGAATTGTCAAAATGCGGATGCGTTTTCCAATGGAATGATACCGTCTTGTCACATCTGCCAGATACCTCTTAAGGTTCACATTCCCTAATAGCAGAACGCCAAAGCAAGACCCCTTCCGCTCCTGCTTCGTATGCTGTTTCAACATGGTATGATCCTGAAAACGCATACATCTCATATCACAGACGCAGTCCTCCGTATCAGTATTGCGCAGGCACGGCATATCTTTTGAAAATATCTTTTCCGTAAAAAGGCTGTCCACATAAACGGGCGCATCATGCAGCGGTCCCGAAAACATGGTAACTGTTGTCTGTATTTCAGGCGCAGAGCCCGTCTCTTTTAAATGTTCTGTCTGAATCTCTTCATTATTGCCCGACCCATAAACGCCGAAATAAAACAGCCAGTCACATTTTACAATATATCCTGCCTTCTTCAGAGGAATACGGCATCCCTCCAGATTTTCCACCTTCTCAATGATCTCTGTTTCTGCCTCTTCAAAAAATTCCCCTTCCGGTAATCCGTCCGGATTGGATGTAATATCTTTTCCGTTCCCATATAGATAATGAATTTTCCGTACACCCATTTGTACAAGCGTAGAATAAGGTCTTAATATAAAATTTTTCACATCCTCTGGAAATGGGAGACTATCTGATAAAACTTTTCTTTGCCTTGGCATAATATATGGCAAAACAACCGTATGTACCCGGCGAGTCTTTAATATCTCTATAAAACTCATAATATAGAATGCCTTAAATTCGCCCAAGACCAAAATGTCTATCTCTTTCTTCGGTAAATGACGCAGCGCTTCTACTGTTGCCTTGTTTTTATGCACCCACTGTAAATTATTCTCTGAAAGATACACATAGTACGCTTTGTCTCTCATCCGTGTGTCGTTTACATAACCCCACTGGATGATTCCATCTGAAACATTCTCAAATAAATACCGAAAATAACGTGCTTCCAATTTCTTTTCCTCCTGCATTCTTCAAGTCTTTTCTTGACTTTTAGTCATAAGAGTATAATATATAAATAGCTTATATTATACAGTTTCTTTTATTGTGAAAACCTAATATCAATACTGTTCAGAAAGGATTCCTGCTATGAAAACAATTGTTATGACGGGCGGCGGTACAGCCGGCCACGTTACTCCAAATATTGCGCTGTTTCCCGGTTTGAAAGAAGCCGGATACGATATATCCTATATTGGCTCTTATCAAGGGATGGAGAAACACCTCGTTGAAGAACAGGGAATTCCCTATTATGGTATCTCTTCCGGTAAATTAAGAAGATATCTGGACCTCAAGAATATTACCGACCCTGTAAGGGTAGTAAAAGGATTTTTTCAGGCAAAAAAGCTGCTGAAAAAGCTGCGCCCCGACGTCGTTTTTTCAAAGGGCGGTTTTGTCTCTGTGCCTGTGATACTTGCCGCAAGAACGCTGGGAATCCCTTCTATTATTCATGAATCCGATATTACTCCGGGACTTGCAAATAAGCTTGCCATTCCGTCTGCATGGAAGGTATGCTGCAACTTTCCGGAAACTTTAAAATATCTTCCCGAGGGAAAAGCCGTATTAACCGGTTCTCCCATCCGCAAGGAACTCTTGACGGGAAATAAAAACGCATGCCTCTCCCTATGCGGCTTTACTGCCGGCAAACCGGTAATCCTTATTGTCGGGGGAAGCACCGGTTCAAAGTTCATCAATGAATCCATCCGCGAACTTCTGGATGAACTTCTGACAGATTATCAGATCATCCATCTCTGCGGAAAGGGTAACTTAGATACCTCTTTAAGTAATCGAAAGGGATATGCACAGTTTGAATATGCAAACAAAGAGCTTCGGGATATGTTCGCTGCTGCGGATTTTGTTATCTCCCGCGCCGGCGCAAATGCAATCTGCGAATTACTGGCGCTTCATAAACCTAACATTTTAATTCCGCTTTCTGCGGCGGCAAGCCGCGGCGACCAAATATTAAATGCCCGTTCCTTTGAAAAGCAGGGATTCTCTTATGTCATCGAAGAGGAGCAGTTATCCGCCGATTCGCTAAAAAATGCGATTAAGAAAATTACTACAGATAAATCTTCTTACATTGCAGCCATGAAAAACAGCAAACAATTAGATTCAATAGAAACGATTCTACAATTAATCAGAACTGCCGCTAATAGCAGCAGGAAACGAAACCGCTAATATTTTTCTTCCATTGCCCACTCTCCTTACGGATTGCGGGCAATGTCCCTCTATTCTGCAATCTCAATTACCCCGATTGGACCCGCATACACATTTGTACTAGCTGTTTGGGAATCCAATAGTATTGTGTATTAAATTTAACAACCTGTTAATGTATATAAATATGTTCTCTTAATACCCAGCCCCAGGTACCGGTCTTGCTTCGTCTCACGTATAACCACTTTCCTCCTGGCACGACTGCGCTACGATCCATATTAATAAGCACCTGCTCACCAAAATCCATTGTCTCTAATATGAGAGACGTGCTGTCCGGTCCCTGACGAAGCCTGACTAGATTTCTTAACACTTCACCAGATTCTCTGGTCATCGGCATCTGTACTGTGCCAATTACAAAATTACCTCCGTCTGTCTCACCGGAATCTGCCGTCTCCGCCTGAACCACTGGCTGAACCTCAGGCAACTCTGCGGCGGCAATTGTCACAGCCTCCGCTGCGAGCATGCCAAGCGCCAATAACAGGCATGCCAGACGTTTCAACTTCTTACACTTCATTGCAATTTCCTCTCTTTCTCCCATCCGCTGCTAACGGATGGCTGTCTTATGTCTTATACTATCCAAGATAGCTGTATATGTACGAAGAATCCTTCCTTCGGTACAAATGTTACCGTAGTTTTAAAACTTCTCTCGACAAATTCACATTCTCCAGCGCTTCATCTGTTATACCGTGCCACGCTTGCACACTAGGGCACGTCGTTAGATACTTGACACCTCCAAGCATCTGAATTTCACCGTTATAACTGCAGCTATAGCCGCTTCCGTCTTCCAGCTCTACCAGATATCGGATAACTCCAGAATGCAGCTTGCCGCTGCCTTTCTCTAAATAATATTCCACGTTCACATGCTTCACTTCGGACTTTTTCCACATGTCGGAATTAATGCACTTCAATACCTCATCATATCCTTCATCTATATAATATTTTTCAAACTCTGAATCCACGAATGCCCTTATATGCGCATTAATTACTTCAATAACCCCGCCAGACGCTGTATCCAATACAACTTGAACCACATTCTGGTTAATGTGTGTGAAGGTAATCAGATATTGCGTGTCATTTCCGAAATATGCAACCTCGTATTCATTCTCAAATACGTCAACATCCAAAGTTGCTTTCGCAGCCTCTGCTGCCAGTCTTACGAATTCTTTCTCCGGTCGCTTTACAGTCCTGTCCCCTGATTCGGCTTCTGCCTCGTTCATCACCTTCACGCTGTGCTCCCTCTTAAAGTTAAGTTCCAATATCTCTAAGAGTTCCTCGTCGCTCAATCTGCGCTCCGGAAGGCAGAATGTACTTGTCTGGATTGCAAATGCAGGCGTTTTCCCGTCCCATTCGCTTATGCTGTCAATAATCCACAAAGCTCCGTCCGGATACTTTTCATCCATGATATATCCCGCCCGCAGCTCTTCCATTCTTGCCAGCTCGTATTCCGAATATTCTCTGGTATAAGTATCCGCATCTGCTGAAGACGACTGAACCATTTCGTTATACTCTGCTATCTCCGTCTCCGACATCTGGCTCATCCTTGCATCTAATCCACTCACTGCATTCCCAACAATTGGTAAATTTAACGCAACAAGTACCACAATCACCATAGTAACCGGTATCCAAAATCTATAATATTTTATCCCCCAGCCTCTCCTCCTCTCTATCGTTGTGCGCTCCGGCTCAACATCCAACTCTGCTTCATCAGTTGGCAATCCTGCCAACAGCTTGTTCACATAATCCTCATAATCAGCCGGCTCATTGACCTTAAATTGTTCTGCCATTTTTCTTAACTCCTTATCAACTTTACGTTTTGACCTTCCCCTCATGAAACCGAAGGTGTACCAAATTTTTTTCATCTTGTTTGACTCCTTCTATATATTAGACTATTGAGAACGCGTTTTGGTTCCCCAAAAATGAAAAAAAAATAATTTTTTTATATTTTTTGTAAAAATATAGGGTTTTATACCGCATATAACACAAAAAGGACTCTTGGTTCTACTGCCAAAAGCCCTTTACGAGTGAAAGAATGCGTACAGATTACAATAACACCTTCAATTTTTTTCTCGCTCTTGCCAGTCTGGATTTTATTGTTCCCTTAGAAACCCCTAAAGAACTACTGATTTCACCTACCGATAGACCTTCGTAATAATATAAAACTACGACCTGACGAAACTCGTCCTCTAACTCAAGGACCAGTTCTCTCATCTCATCCGGCTTCTTCGTAACCGGTTCTTCGTTTTTCCAAACGTCTTCCACGTAAACAATCCGCTTCTTTTTCTTCAGCGTCGTTTGACAGGTATTCGTTAGGATCGTTAAAATCCAAGACTTAAACTTCTCTTTATCCTCTAATGCGCCTCTCTTTTCGAATGCCTTTAAAACAGCATCTCCGACTGCATCCTGCGCATCAGCATCGTTTTTCATATAAAACATTGCGAGGCGATACAAATCTGACTGATATTTCTTTACTCCTTCTGCAAATTCTTCTTTACTTACATAACTCACTTTTACATCCACCTATTCATCCTCTGTAAAATTTATACACTCATTTAAAAAACATAAATAGAGAACATATCTCTGTAGCATTTCCATAATATACCATAAGTGTAAAATAAAATGAAGCATTTTTCAATTTTTTTCTGGGATTTATTGCAAAAAATTTCTAAATCTCTCCCGAAAAAACAATTCTTATGTTCCGTAACACCGCTAAAATCAAGGGCTTCAACGTTTTTTATGTATTTTCACTCTTTCAAAAAAAATCTTCTTATAAACACAGATTTTTTGCACTTTCGGCCCGTTCTTGGATATGATACTTACCGAAGCTGTCTGTAATCTTTCAGAAAGTCCTTCAATGCGCCCATCGCTTTTCGCAAATCCTCTACGTAAGGCAGATACACAATGCGGAAATGATCCGGCTGTTCCCAATGAAAACCGCCGCCATGTGTGAACAGAATTTTCTTTTCTTTTAAGAAATCCAATACAAATTTCTCGTCGTCATAGATTTCAAATTTCTTTGTATCAATTTTCGGGAACATATAAAATGCCGCCTTCGGCTTTACCGCAGTCAATCCCGGAATTTCATTTACCGCGTCATAAATATATTCCCTCTGCTCATATATCCTGCCGCCCGGCGCCAGCAATTCTTTGGTCGACTCCAGATGTTCCAGCGCTGCCGGAATCAGCGACTGAGCCGGTACATTAGAGCAGAGCCGCATGGAAGAAAGAAGATTGATACCTTCTATGTATCCCTTTGCCTTCGACTTGTCTCCGCACAGGCACATCCAACCGCAGCGATAGCCTGCAATCAGATGAGATTTGGACAATCCATTGAAGGATACTGTCAGCAAATCCGGCGCAAGGCCTGCGAGTGAGATATGCTCCAAGCCATCCAGTACCAGCCTGTCATAGATTTCATCTGCAAACAAAATCAGCTCATGCTCTCTTGCCAGCTCTGCAATCTGTTCCAATATCTCCTTCGGATACAGCGCCCCGGTTGGATTGTTCGGATTTATCACGACAATCCCTTTGGTCTTATCCGTAATCTTACTTTTCATATCCTCGATATCGGGATACCACTCTGACTGTTCATCGCAGATATAATGTACTGCGGTTCCTCCTGCCAGTGTCACCGACGCTGTCCAAAGCGGATAATCCGGCGCAGGAACCAATATTTCATCCCCATTATTCAAAAGTCCCTGCATGGACAATGTAATCAATTCACTGACGCCGTTTCCGGTATATACGTCATTCTCCGTCACATTCGGCATATGCTTGCTCTGACAGTAATCTACAATTGCCTTTCTTGCCTCCCAGATTCCTTTGGAATCGGAATACCCTTCTGTATTCGGAAGATTTTCCGCCATCATCTTTAAAACGGCTTCCGGCGCCCGAAATCCAAAGGGCGCCGGATTTCCGATATTCAGCTTTACAATTGATTCTCCCGCCGCAATCATCCGATTAGCTTCGTCCATGACAGGTCCTCTGATATCATAACATACGTTATCCAGTTTCGTTGATTTTTCAAATGTTCTCATATATCTTACCTCCAATATTTTATCTATGATATCGAGTATGGAAATGCAGCTTCTGCTGCTATTTTCCCCATGCCCCCTTTGCATAATGTTTTTATATCATAGGAAAGACATAGACTTCAGCGCTTCACAGCAACAAGGTCTTTCCTATGATATAAAAAAACCCTAAGCGCTTAACGCTTAGGGCGAATATCTCGTATCCGTGTTACCACCTAAATTCAGGAATTACCTGCTCTCAGCCACCACTATCATGGTGCGTCCCTGTAACGTGGGAATACGTCAGAACCTACTGAGCTAAGCCGTTGGGAACTGCTGCTTGGGAACTGCTTCAATAACAATCGTGTAAGGATTCTCACCAGCCATCCTCTCTCTGAAACCGTACTGCTATCTACTACTTTCCTTCATTGCGTTTCTCTTTATCATTGATAACCATCATAGACCTGTTTACGGGATTTGTCAATCCCATTTTTGTCATCGTAAACTGATTTCGTCTATCTTACGCAGCTCCTCCTCCGCAAAAGACGTATTCTTCAACGCTCCGATATTATCGAGAATCTGCGACGGCCTAGACGCCCCAATCAACACACTGGTAACTATACCGTCCTTTAAAATCCAGCTAAGCGCCATCTCGGCAAGCGTCTGTCCGCGCTCTGCGGCAATATCATTCAGCTCTTTTATCTGTCCAATCCGTTTCTCAGTCAGCGCGTCTTCATTTAAGAAAATGCTGTTGCTGCGGATGCGGCTGTCCTCTGGAATACCGTTCAAGTACCGGTTCGTCAGCATCCCCTGTGCGAGAGGGCTAAAGGAAATAATCCCCTTTCCCAAATCCTTGGAAGTCTCCTTCAGACCGTTGTTTTCTATCGTCCTGTCAAAGATATTGTAGCAATTCTGGTTGATAATGAACGGACAATGCAGCTCCTCCAGAATTGCCGAGGCTTCTCTTAGTGTGGCGCCATCATAATTAGATAATCCGGCATAAAGCGCTTTGCCGCTGCCTACCGCCTGCGCAAGAGCGCCCATCGTCTCCTCCAACGGCGTTTCCGGATCCATCCGATGATGATAAAAAATATCTACATATTCTAAATCCAGCCGCTTTAAGCTGGCGTCCAGACTCGCAAGCAAATACTTTCTGCTCCCTCCGTCTCCATAGGGACCATCCCACATGCCATATCCCGCTTTGGTGCTGATAATCAGCTCATCCCGATAAGGAGCAAAATTTTCTTTCAAAATCAGACCTAGATTCTTCTCAGCGCTTCCCGGCTGCGGTCCATAGTTATTTGCCAGGTCAAAGTGCGTGATTCCGTTATTAAATGCGGTAAAGCATAGGTCTTTCATATTATCGTAACTCGCACCGTCTCCAAAATTATGCCAAAAGCCCAGTGAAACAGCCGGCAATTTTAATCCGCTCTTGCCCACACGGTTGTATTTCATGCTCTCATATCTTGTTTCTGCAGCCATATACATGATACTTCCTCCTCATTATCTTTTCAGTGCCGCTCATAAACGCCAACTCTCTTTTAGTTTACCTTACGCATGCTATAGCTTCCGCCGCTCGCCCTGAATGCATTGATAATATTTCGGAAAGAGCAGACAAGCGTAAGTATGTAACCAATCGCCAAATCTCCGTAATATCCTGCCGTAAGATTCGTTTCATTCAGAATTTCGCCCAGTCCTCTGTATGATTCTCCAAAGGTATATCCGTAGTCTTTCAACGCATCATAAGCCTCCCAAGACCACGCAAGCTTATTGGCAAGATAAATAGTAACCACCA
This sequence comes from uncultured Lachnospiraceae bacterium, assembly GCA_910578885.1. Classification (GTDB taxonomy): domain Bacteria; phylum Bacillota; class Clostridia; order Lachnospirales; family Lachnospiraceae; genus Roseburia_C. Next base: position 46,072 of record CAJTSH010000018.1, on the reverse strand, counting down.
TAATAATAACGGAACCTACCACACCCTTCTTGTCCAGAAATTTGCCCAGCATTTCATATCCCTTCATTGCACAGATACCGGTAACTGCCCCTGCAATCCCGGCAATATAGCCCAGCTTATAAATAGCCACCCAGAGAGCGGCGCCAATCAGGGAACCAAGAAACGCACCTACCAGACCTGGTATCAGATGACTCTTTTGTGCTTGTATCTGCTGCTGATTTTGCTGCAGCGCAGCATTGACCTCTCCTGCACAGCTATTGCAGAAATAATGACATTCGCCATTCACGTCATAAAAGCTTAAGGTTTCTGTTGTACTTCCGCATCCTTCACAGCCGGAAGTATATCCGCCGTTCAACAGATAATGAATGACAGGTTCAATACAGCTATTGATTGCAGCCGGGACATTTTTCAGCAAATTAGACTGCCGAATCATCACCTTGACAAAATGCGGGCTCGTCTGTGTGCCTGCAATCTGCTTCATAAGCGTCTGCTGCTGTTGTAAGAACCCGCTGAGCTGGATATTGTTCTCATCATTTTCGGAGCTGGCATTGATTTTTACGACATATTGTCCGTTTTCAAGCTGTATAACAATATAATACCCTCTGTAAATGCCGCACATATGATTTCCTGAATCCTGCAATGCTCCCCCTAAAACTTCTGCTCGCAATTTCTCCTTTAACATTTTCCTTAGCCTCCTCTTTCGTTTTCTTGCGAAAAATTTTCTTGAGTTATATTATAACATAGAAAAAATGCTGACGTAAAGAAGCAGCTTTTACTTCTAGGTTTTTCCAAAAAATCCGCAGGGTAGAAATATTCTATCCTGCGGATTTTTCACTGTAAATCCTCATGAATGTTCTTCTGATTTCACAAGTTTCTGACATAACTCGTCTGGCGTTATACATTTAATCTTACTATAAGAAAAATCTTCTATATTTCTTGTCACAATATAGTCAGCATAAAATGACTTGGCACACTCCATTTGAAGGCAATCCTCAAAGTCTTTAAAATCGGCATTATCCAAGGCTTGTAATATCTTAAAACGGTCAATTCCTTCCACCTCAAATAATTTACAGATATCAGTCAATATATTTCTTCTCTCATCCACACTGTAAGTTTTCCGTAAAATGTAAAACATATTTGATATGGTATGCGCTGCAATACAACCAATAATCTGCTTTTGTTTACAAGCCATCACGATCTTTCTTGCATGAGCCGCATATGGTTCCCGTTCAAGCAGATAATCTAACAGAACATTTGTGTCAACCAACACCCGCATGACCATACTTCTCCTCTCTGTATGCAGTTAGTTCTTCCCCATAATTCAAGTCATCAACCTTTTTCCTGATTTTTTCCAATCTTTCAAATGCTGCTTCCCGTTCTGCACTATCATCATTATATAATCCATTAACACCTTGCATAATTTGTATGACAAAGGTTAATTTATCCTCTGGTATCTTCTCCAACAATTCAAATGCATTCTTTCTAAGACTGGTCATATCATCATCCACCCTTCCCCTCCTGCTGTATTACAAATATTATATGCGATTTTCATTTTTTTTACAAGGCGTATTACTCTTTGACCTACAAACTCTTCCTATTAAACCCAACTACCGCAGCTCCCAAAAACGCCGCCGATAAAATACCGGTAACCACCAGTGCCTTCACATATTCCGACGGTAAAATACCGCCGCTTAAAAGCTCTCCGGAACTCAAAAGCTTTGTAGGCAGATATTCAGCAGCATCAGGTATCATGCCAAGCAGATAGGAAATCACCGCCAATCCTCCGCAGCCGGACAGCACTGCCGTATTTCCGTTACAGAACACTGAAATGAGAAATATGGCCGCAATCATCCAGATACCAAATAGGTATGGACAGGCAGCTCCCATCAGCAGATAAGAAGCTATTCCGTTATCCCAGAAATATGCCGTATAACCATAAGTAATCCCAAAATACAGCCAGTAACAGATACTCCAAAGCGCTGCCAGCGCCAAACCCTTTGCCGCAATGACCTTCCATCGCTGCAGCCCCTTGGTCAGCATGTGAATCAAGGTACCCTTCTGACACTCCCCTGTTAATGTATTGCCGGATAATATCACAAACACAATTATCAGAATCGGCAGATTCTTATAAAACTGCACCCAGGAATCAAGTGCATCCACCTTTATCTCCGTAATGATAAATCCGGTATCTGCAAGTCTTTCCGCAGACATCTCCATAATCCAGGGAGTAATTTTTGCAATCGCCGGATTTAAGATACCAAACAATAGAAAGATGCACAGATAAATATAAAGCCTTCCTGTTCTGACCAGCTCCAATACCTCTTTGCCCACAAATGCCCTTAAGCTCCTCATGAATGCGTCACCTCCAAAAACAGATTTTCCAGCGTAGGTTCCCTCCATTCGATTCGCAGCGGACAAATATTTTTCCCTGCCAGAATCCGAAATGCCTCTGTCATTTCTTTTTTATCCTGTCCGCTGAAATACAAGATGTTTTTTTCTATAGCTTCGCCTTCCGGCAAAACCGCCGCACAGACCGCCGCATCCTCCGGTGTGTAAAATTCGATTTCAAATCCGTCACTGCGGCGCATTCGCCTGATTTCCTCCAGCGTACCTGTGAATGCCAGACTCCCCTGATACAACAGACCAACTTCATCGCATATGCGCTCCACATCCGATAAAATATGCGTTGAAAACAAAACCGTCGTATGCTTCTTTACCGTCTGAAGAATATCCAGAATTTCTTTTCTGCCTGCCGGGTCTAACGCAGAGGTCGGCTCGTCACAGATTAAGAGCTTCGGGCTATGGAGCAATGCCTGCGCTATTCCAAGCCTCTGCTTCATTCCGCGTGAAAATCCATGAATCCGCTTTCCCACTTTTTCCTCCAGCCCCACCAGTTCCAATAATTCTAAGGACTTTCCTTTTATTTCTCCTTTCCGCATTCCTGTGGCTTCCCCGCACAGCATAAGATATTCCAGCGGCGTCAGATAAGAATAGAATTCCGGTACGTCCGGCAAATAGCCGATATGACGATTCGTTTTGGTCTGACCGTAAGTAACAGGCTCCCCATTTACCAGAATGCTTCCGCTGTCTATTGACAGAAGCCCAAGAATCATTTTCATTGTGGTAGTCTTCCCTGCCCCGTTCGGTCCAATAAAGCCGTAAATCGTTTGCTCCTTTACTGAAAAGCTCATATCCCGTATAATCCGGTTTTCCCCAAAGGATTTATTTACATGGGAAATCGTCAGCATTTCCATCTAGTCCTCCTCTCTGCCGAGCAGAAAATATAAAATCGGTCCCCAGAACTGCATTCCAATGATAACTACCGCAAGCCACAGCCCCCTGCTCCCCCGCCTGTAGGTCTTATGCGTCAAAATATGCCGGATCGTTACAATAAGTAAAACTGCTTGGACAATAATCAATGGTATTAAAAATGGTAATAATTCTGTCGGATCCATCGCTACTCCTCCTCTGACAATATGGATTTTACTATTTCCAGTTTATCTGCTAACCGGGCAAACAAAGGATTTTCCAGCGCTTGAACAACACTCTCTGCCACCAGACGCGCATCCCGTACGCCCTTTGCTCCAAGATCTGCTTCCTCAAACCATTCGTCTACCCTTGTAAAAAATGTGTCCCCATGCAGATATCCATTTGCTAACAACGTCTTTGTCAGCCGTGTAAACCGCTGTAACCTCTGGTATGCTTTATCATCCGTTTGGTGCATGGCATAGATGACCGCCGCCTGATAATGATAACATGCTGCCGAATTCGGATTCAGACGCTCAAGATCAAATAATTCCAGAAATCTGTCTATTCGTTCTATGGCAGTTTCACAGCATTTTAAATCCTGTCCATGTATCTTTAGATACTGACACCCATTCTGTACGACTTTCAAAACATTCGAATACATATTGATCTGGCAATATTTATCTGCCTTGTCCATTTCCCCCTGCATCATATATGCCTGTATGAACAATTCTTCATCCTGATTGCCCAAACGGTAGGGATTCATCATATCCTCCATTTCCTCTATGACTTTTTGCGGATTTCCGCTTTGTAAATCAACCATATGTTTCATACTGAACGCATCATTGCAGATTCCGACATCTTTACAATCCTTTAAAATGTGTTCACACAAAGCTCCAATGGCAGTCAGTATTTCGCCCTGTCTCTCCGGCGTCTTTGCCATCATAAAATGATTCAGCCATAGCACTCCCATCTGCAGCAAAAAAGGATAGCAGGAATAATATTTTTTGACTAGCTGTTCACATTCCTGCATAACCGTTTCAAACGGCTGCTCGGCAAACTTCTCTGCCATTTGATGGTAAAGTGTTCTTATCTGTTCTTTACTAAGGCATGGCTCATAGCCTATCAAATCGTCTACAGTCGTATCAAAAAATGATGCAAGCACTGGCAGCAACAAAATATCGGGAAGGCTCAGTCCCGTCTCCCATTTGGATACAGATGCTTTGGTCACTCCGATATGGTTTGCAAGCTCTTCCTGTGTAATGCCTTTTTTATGGCGCAAACGGACAATATTATCCGATAACTTCAACATATCTATGTCTCCTTTCCTGATTTGTATACATAAAGTATATCTTCCTGTATATTTTTTATCAATCGAAGGAAACGATACTTTATGAAATAAAATCAACTGTCAGGAAACAAAAAAAACGACCCCTTCATAAGATTGAAAGGATCGATTCTTTAAAATACTTTTTTATTTCTGATTTGCCGGCTCCACATTTACGGATTTTCCTTTGATTTTCGCATTTTTCATAGCATCCAGAACTTCTTTTCCGTATTCCCTCGGAACCTCTACAAAGGTATATTTGTCAAACATATCAATTGCGCCCACCAGTCTTCCCGGCATACCGGATTCTCCGGCAATAGCGCCTAAAACGTCTCCCGGCTTTACATTCTGCTTTTTCCCAATATTTACAAAGAGACGTACCATCCCCTCCTCTGCTCCGGTATTGTCAAAATCATAGGAGGATTTTTCCTCTGCTTCGCCGTCTGCTCCCAGCGCCTGCATTAAAAACGCTGCCGCAATATCCATTGCAGTATAATCGGATTCATTGATTTGCTTTTCTATTAAATCTACCATTTCACGCAAATCCTCTTCTTCAATAATAGCTGAAATCCGCTCCATGACTTTTTCTGCCTTTATCTGCGCCACATCATCACTGCTCGGAATCGGCTGCGCTAAAATTTTCGTCTTGCAATAACGCTGGATATCTTTCAGCTTGTATACTTCTTTTCCCTTGACAAAGGTAAATGCGCGTCCGGTTCTTCCCGCTCTTCCGGTTCTTCCGATTCGGTGCACATAGTACTCGTCATCCTGAGGAATGTCATAATTGAATACTGCCTCCACATCATCCACATCAATCCCCCGCGCCGCTACGTCGGTCGCAATCAAAATATCTGTCTTCCCGCTGCGGAAGCTCTTCATGACACGGTCACGCTGAGACTGCTTCATATCCCCATGAAGTCCTTCTGCAAAATACCCTCTGCCCTTCAGCTCCTGTGCCAGTTCATCCACCATCCGCTTCGTGTTGCAGAATACCAGAGACAACTTCGGGTCGTAGTAATCTAACAGCCTTGTCAGCACATCCACTTTATCCCTGCGCTTTACGTCATAGTAATACTGATCAATACTAGGTACGGTCAGTTCTTTCTTCACCACTTTTATCGTCACCGCATCATGCTGGTATTTTCTCGTAATCTCTAAAATAGGCTTAGGCATGGTGGCGGAAAACAATACCGTCTGCCGCTCTGTCGGAATATACTCTAAGATTGTTTCAATATCCTCCCGAAATCCCATATTCAGCATCTCGTCCGCCTCGTCTAATACAATCATATTAACATAATCACAGCGGATGGTCCTTCTGCGCAGATGATCCATAATGCGTCCCGGCGTTCCGATAATAATCTGCGCCCCGCCTTTTAGGGAACGAATCTGTTTCGTAATATCCTGTCCGCCATATACCGGAAGCACCTTTATGCCATGCATATATTTACTCAGCTTGCGCAATTCATCGGCCACCTGTATCGCAAGCTCTCTCGTCGGAGATAAAATAAGCGTCTGGGTTTTCTTATTGGAAGGGTCTACCTTCTGTAACACCGGTATCCCGAATGCCGCCGTCTTTCCGGTTCCGGTCTGCGCCTGTCCAATCACGTCCACACCGCTCATCACAACCGGTATCGCCTGACTTTGTATCGGCGTCGCCTCTTCAAAGCCCATTTCCTGAATGCCCCGCAAAATCTGCGGATATAATTCCAACTCATCAAATCTAATTGTTTCCATTTAATTCCTCTTTCTTAATAAAAATCGAGCAGGGAAGATGTATTCTCCTGCTCACCTCGCGGGACACAGGCAGCTCTGGCTGCTATCTTCCTTGTGCACCTCTGTGCATAAAAAAGCACCGTTACACATGAAGGAAACGCTCTGCGTTTCCGCTGTGAACGACGCTTACTCACATTTTAATACCGTTGCTTATCATAACAGAAGAAATGGATTCTGTCAATCAAATCGGTATTATTCATCTTTTTTTCCATTTTGATATGCCCAAATCAACGCTTCTTTCTTTTTGCGGGTCATCTTCTTTATCATTGCCTCCCTGCTCATCGCCTGCCGTTTCGTCGTAAAGGCTTCCAGATATACTAGCTCCACCGGCGTGCGCGGCCTTGTATATTTCGCGCCCTTACCGTTATTATGCGCTTCCAGACGTTTTTCGATACAGTTTGTCCATCCTGTATAGAATGTCCCGTCTGCGCACTTTACAATATATGTATAATTCATATTTGCTTCTTATCCCTAAAAATTATGTAAAGGCCGGTCTCCCGGCCATTTATGTCAAGCAATCGATGAAAAATGTATTTTTCCAAGCTCCGGTTTACCGGAATTCCCCGTTTGGGCGTCTGTAAAAAACTCGATTGCGGATTTTGTATAATACATTATATGCAAATCCGCTCCCGAAGTGATTCCCTTGACACATGAATTTTTTTTTCATTATAAATGCAGTCTAAAAAAATTACAAGTACTCTACTGGAAAAACTCTACCGGATTCACCGGGTTTCCGTCCTTTTGCAGTTCGAAGTACAGATTGCTTCCCTCTACGGAATAGTATTTGGTCGGCTCGCTGATAAAACCTATTGTGCTTCCGCTTTCCACATAATCGCCAACCTGATAAGGCACTTCTTTCAACTGCCCGTAAATCGCACTGTAACCGTCTCCCAAATCCACCGTCACAGTACAGCCGGTCACCTCGTTTGTCGAAATATCAGCAATTTTACCGGAAGCCGCATTGCTGACCCTGTCACTGACAGCTGCTGAAATGATAACTGCCGGATTATATTTATACTGATCCAGTGTTGCAAAATAGACCGTCTGATCCATACTGTAATTCAAAATCACATCTCCCTGAAGCGGCCAGTTTAATGTCGAACCGTCTCCGAAATGCAGCTCCTGCGTTACCTGTTCCTGCACTGGCTGATTATTCATCACATCCAAAACCTCTTCAGTATCTTCTTCGACAGTCTCTGTCTCATCTTTAATCGTTGCTGTTTCCGCTTCCGTTTCTTCCTGCTTTGGCTTTGACTTTGGCATCACTACCTTTGCTACGCTTTCCGCTGGTTCCTCAGTCTCTTCTTTTGCTACTCGCTGCTCTTCGGTATCCTTCACCTCTGCAATTTTCTGATCGCTCTTTTTTTCACGGTTCGCCATATAAATGCCCGTCATTCCTAACGCGGCAATCACCATGATCGCACATGCAATGATAAATTGTTTCTGTTTCCAAAATGATTTATACCCTCTTCTTTTCATTCTATCACCATCCATAAGTTTATTTTTACTTATAGTGTTGACCGAATGATTTCCTTTTATTCTGCTTTTTTGTACTCTGTTATTTTAATATCCGTAAAATATTTTTTTAAAATTTCTTCATAGGTTTTTCCCTCTCCGGCAAGAACCCTTGCACCATATTGACTGAGTCCTACGCCATGTCCAAAGCCCTTTGTTACAATACGCACCTTTCCCTCTACCTCTTTTATCGTAAAGCATGCGGAATGCAGCTCCAGAGCCTTGCGGAATTCTTCCCCGTTTACAGTCGTTCCTCCCAGACGTATTTCTCTGACGTACTCTCCCTCATCTCTGGAAAGAATCTCAATCTGGCTTCCGATATCCTCTGTAGTAAGTCCTGCTTCCGGATAAGAATCATTGCAAGTCTGAACGAACTCACTGAGTTCTCTGAATTCCACCCGTAAAAATTCATCCGACTGAATATCTTCTTTCGATTCTACTCCTTTTAGATAGGAAACCTCTTCCCCTGCAAATGCGTCAGCGGCGCTTCTGGTATGACCCGCACTCACTGCAAAATAGGGGGCTTCAATGATTTTATTTCCGCTGGTAATCACCAGCCCTTTTGTTTCATTGACACACTCCGCAAGTTTTTCATAGCATCTTTGAAATGACTCCTCGCCAAACTGTTTCATCATCTGATTCGTATTCAGTCCTTCCGGTTCATCTTCTTCTGCAAGCCTTGCCCCGATCAGATTGGTTCTTGCAATCACCGCTTGCGCCTTAATCGCTTCCCGCTCACTGTTTATGGAAATTTCCTTTGCAAGAATCGCAATTACCCTGCCTTCAATCTCTTCGCTGTCCCATTTTGTTTCCTCGGTCGCTGTCTCCCCACTTACCGATTCCTTTGCTGTGATATCCGGAAACATCTCTTCACCCTGGAATAATAGCGTTACGGCAAAAGGAAGCAGCAGCAGCAATATCATCCCACTAAAAAACGTCTTTATTTTTTTCTGCATACCTGTCCACTCCTGTGTAAGTATATGCGCAAAAAACCAAATAAAGACGTTTGGATTTCTTATAAATTACTTTTATTTTCAATCTTTTTTCCAAGGATATTACTTAGTTCGGCAAACTGCTCTAAGGAAAGCGTCTCCCCCCTGACATTTACCGGTAGGCCAAGCTCCTCAATACTCTGTTGTATAAGTTCCTTTTCCAGATGTATTTCCGGAAAATTGCTCAGACCGTTCGCCAATGTCTTTCTCCTCTGGTTAAAGGATGCGCGAATAATCCGAAACATCAGCTTCTCATCATCTACCTGTACCGGCGTCTGCTCATGTCTGGTCAGACGGATGACTGCACTGCCCACCTTTGGTCTTGGCATAAAGCAGTTGGGCGGGACAACGGCGACAATCTCCGGCTTAGCATAATACTGAACTGCCAGAGACAACGCTCCGTACTCCTTGCTCCCCGGTTTCTCCTGCATCCGGTCGGCGACCTCTTTCTGAACCATGATCGTGATACTGTCTATGGGCACATGACTTTCAAATAATCCCATGATAATCGGCGTTGTTATATAATAAGGGAGATTCGCAACCACCTTAATGGGTTTTCCGCCGTTTTTCTCCTCTGCAATCTTGCTGATATCCAGCTTTAGGATATCCTCATTGATGACAGCAACATTGTCATAGCCGCTTAACGTATCTGCCAGAATCGGTATCAGATTCTTATCAATTTCCACGGCTGTCACTTCCCTTGCCGCCTCTGCCAGATACTGTGTCATCGTTCCGATTCCCGGTCCGATTTCCAGCACAAAGTCTTCCTTCATCACTCCCGCCGCATCAATAATCTTTTCCAGCACATGTGTATCTATAAGAAAGTTCTGTCCAAACTTCTTCTGAAAATTAAAATGATATTTCTGTAAAACCGCAATTGTATTCGCCGGTATTCCAAGTGTAGCCATTTACTTTCCTCTTTTCCTGCAACAGTTCAGCCTTCGTCCTTACCATCACTTTTTGCAAACATTTGTTCTAAATTTCTATTGCATTTTCTATGCAGTAGTGCTATAATCCTTTTATTAGAACAGATGTTCTTTTCAAAAATGTTACTACCTTGTCCCATCATAGCAGATAATCCCAGATTGAACAAGGTGTTGCGGAATACTTTGCCACCAATACTTTATTAGCCGGCAACAGTCCAGACAGGTCTGAACCGTTACATTAGCCGGATGCCATACTGAGCGGTGCATGACGCCGTTTTGACAATAATGAAAGGAGTCCCCATGAATATCGCAGAAAACCTTTCTCTTATGGATAAACTTAATATTCTCTCCGATGCGGCGAAATATGACGTGGCATGCACCTCCAGCGGTATTGACAGAGGAGGCAACGGAAAAGGCATGGGAAATACCTGCGCCCCCGGGATCTGCCACACATTTTCCGCAGACGGACGCTGTGTATCCCTGCTTAAAATACTCTTTACAAATGAATGTATCTTCCATTGCGCTTACTGCCAGAATAATTGCAGTAATGACGTTCCGCGCGCCTCCTTTACTCCTGATGAAGTCTGCACGCTTACAATGGAATTTTACCGAAGGAATTACATTGAAGGATTGTTTTTGAGCTCCGGCATATTGATAAGTCCCAATTATACTATGGATTTAATCTATCAGACCGTTTACAAGCTTCGGAACCTTCATCACTTCAACGGATATATCCATGTGAAGGCAATCCCCGGCGCAGACCCTGTACTAATTCAAAAAACCGGTTTTCTGGCAGACCGTATGAGTATCAATATGGAACTTCCTACTGCCGACAGCCTCCGCAAATTGGCTCCGAATAAATCCCGGAAGACAATTTTAAAGCCCATGCGTTTGATTCAGTCCGGCATAACCGAGAATCAATATGAAGTGGCGCTTTACCGTCAGACCCCCCGATTCGTTCCCGCCGGTCAGAGTACCCAGATGATTATCGGCGCTACTCCTGAGACAGACTATCAGGTGATGAAGGTTGCAGAAGGACTTTATCAGAACTTTGAGCTAAAGCGCGTATTCTACTCTGCGTTTGTCAATGTCAGCGGCAATTCCCTGCTTCCGGCGCTTCCGCAGGGTCCGCCTCTTCTAAGGGAACATCGGCTGTATCAGGCAGACTGGCTGCTGCGCTATTATGATTTTCAAGTCGATGAACTTTTAAGCGAAAGCAGACCCGATTTTAATGTCTTTTTAGATCCGAAATGTGACTGGGCGCTTCGGCATCTGGAATGCTTTCCGGTGGAAATCAATCTCGCCGATTATCGGACACTGCTTAGAGTTCCCGGAATCGGAGCAAAATCTGCCGGCAGAATAGTAAAGGCACGCCGGATGAACCGTCTGGATTTTTCTGATTTAAAGAAAATCGGCGTCGTTTTAAAACGCGCACTCTACTTTATTACCTGCTCCGGCAAGATGATGTACAACACAAAATTAGATGAAAACTATATCTGCGAAAACTTAATGCGGGATAAGACACAGATTCCACCGGATATCAGAAACAACGGCTATCAACAGCTTTCCCTTTTTGATTCCGGCTGCCTTGCCGACTTCGGCGTGAATGCGAATCAATGCGATTCTCTGTTGATTTCTTAATATCTGCCGGGTCTAATTCGTTACAACAAGGAGATTATTATGTATACCTTTATTTGTGAAAACAATATTGATGGCATCTTTACTGGCGTATATGACGCCTGGGCAAGTAAATATGGTCATAAAAACATCCGGCTGACTACTGGCAATGTAGACAACTATGAACTCTTTCAGGAATATATCACAGTCATCCCAGACACCGGCAAAAGCGTGAAGGTTGCACGGACATTGGCAGATCGTTTTGGAACGGAAGTCTACGAAGATATCTGCAATGCAATTCTTTCCAACGAGCTTACCACAAGAAAGCATGGCTTAGATAAGGCAGACTGTATTTATCGGACAATTCTTCTTGGCTTTTCCATGAAGGATGGTTCTAAAGTTATGACTGCATTGGGTGAGCCATATGTACACCGGGTTTTTGAATTGGGTCGCGCCACATTTGCAGAATCACACCATCTTCTGGGATTTCTGCGATTTTCCGAATTGGAGAACGGCGTTTTATTCTCCACAATCCATCCTAAGAATGATGTCCTTCCCGTTCTTGGAGCGCATTTTACCGACCGCCTTCCCTTAGAGAACTTTATTATCTATGATGAAAACCGGCAGCTATGTGTCATCCACAAGGCTTCTAAGAACTTTCTGATTGCAGATGCTTCGACCCTGAATCAAGATATTATAAAACGGTACTCCGAAAAAGAACTGGAATACCGTAAATTATGGTGCGGTTTTTTTGAAAGTATTGCAATAGAAGCGCGGAAAAATCCTGCATTGCAGAGTTCAAATATTCCAAAACGCTTTTGGAAAGATATTGTGGAATTTAATTAACAGCTCAGACCTGTCTGAACCGTTACAAATTAAATTCTGATAACGTCATATTATTTCCTCTAAGTTCGAAACCGCCATATTTTTCTGGTTTTACTTCACTTTCGGAAACAATTGTCGGGCATTTTCATTTGTGGTTTCGATTACCTCCTGCTCACTGATTCCCTTGATACGTGCAATTTCAGCAACCACAAACGGAAGCAGAGTAGAATCATTTCTACTTCCCCGGTGGGGCTCAGGCGCCATATAGGGGCAATCTGTTTCCAAAAGAATCCGATCCAACGGAATATCCTCGACTGTCTCCTTTAGTTTTTTGGCATTTTTGAAGGTGACTACTCCGCCCACACCAATATAATATCCCATTTTGACAAACTCCCTTGCAAGCTCCTTGGAATAGGAATAACAATGAATCACTCCCGGTATTTCTTTCGCATTGGATGCCTGCATAATCTTCATCGTATCCTCCGCCGCATCTCTGGAATGAATGATGACCGGAAGCTGGCAGGTTCTGGCAAGCTCCATCTGGCGCATGAACCATTCCTGCTGTAATCTTTGGACAACAGGCTCCTTCTCCCAATAATAGTCCAGTCCTATTTCTCCTACCGCAACAGTCTTAGGATTTTGGGTCTGCTCTTTTAACCACTGGAAGGTTTCCTCATTTAATCCGTCAATATCACTGGGATGTACGCCTACTGCTGCATAGACATAATCATACTTTTCCGCAAGTGCAAGGGTGGTTTTTGTGCTTTCGATAGAAGCGCCTACATTTATGACCCTTTCAATTCCCTTTGACGGTAGGGATGCGAGTAACGCATCCCTGTCCGAATCAAATTTGCTGTCATCATAATGTGCATGAGTTTCAAAAATCATATGATATATACTCCTTTATATCAGGAATTCTTAGCAGATTTCTGCTCCCGCAGGCATCTTCTTCTCCGGTATCATCAATGCAAGCACACCGTTTTCATCCTCTGCACACAACAGCATTCCCTCTGAAACAACGCCTGCCAGCTTTGCCGGTTTTAGATTTACCAGAACCATGACCTTTTTGCCCACCATCTCTTCTGCAGAATAATGCTGTTTGATTCCTGATACAATCTGCTTGGTCGTACTTCCGATACGAACCTTGGAACAGAGCAGTTTCTTGGACTTTGGAACTTCCTCGCATGCAATAATTTCACCTATCTGGAACTGCATTTTCATAAAATCGTCATACGTTATTTCTTCTTTTGCCTCGATATCAATCACTGGCTCTTCGTTCTGGCTGCCTTCTTCCGGCAGTAGTCCCAACGCCCTCTGCTCGGCTTCAAACTCCGCTTTCTGGGCAGCCTGAATTGCCTCCACCTTTGGCATAACATCCTTTGCATCCAAACGGGCAAAAAGAATTTCCGGCGTATCCGTCACCTTTCTTCCGCTCTCGTAGAGACCGAACTGATCCAATTTATCATAATCCCGAAGCCCGGTATTCAACTGCTTTACAATTTTCTCTGCCGATTCCGGTAAAAAGCTGTGAAGCAGGCTTGCACCAATTGTTAAGGATTCTACCAGATTATACAATACTGCACTTAACCGCGGCATGGACGCTTCATCCTTTGCAAGAACCCACGGCGTCGTCTCATCAATATATTTATTGCAGCGCTTGAACAGTGCAAATACTTCAGAAATGGCGTCGGCTACACGCAGCTTATCCATCTTTGCCGCAACCCTTTCTTTGGTTCCGGCTGCTACTGTTTTCAAATCTTCATCCATCACATCGGTTATTCCGGTTTTGCTTACAACGCCGCCGAAATACTTATTGCTCATAGAAATGGTACGGTTTACAAGATTGCCCAGTACATTTGCCAAATCAGAATTGAAACGCTCAATCACCAATTCCCATGTAATAATTCCGTCATTCTCAAAAGGCATTTCATGCAGTACAAAATAACGGGTCGCATCTACCCCAAATAAGTCAGCCATATCATCCGCATAAATCACATTTCCTTTCGACTTGCTCATCTTATCGCCGCCCTGCAATAACCAAGGATGTCCAAACACCTGCTTTGGCAGAGGTAAATCTAATGCCATCAGAAAAATCGGCCAATAAATCGTGTGGAAACGCACGATATCCTTTCCAATCAGATGCAAATCAGCAGGCCAGTTCTTATTGAATAACTCCGTGCTGTTTCCATCCGCATCATATCCAATCTTCGTGATATAGTTCGTCAATGCATCCAGCCATACATATACCACATGCTTCGAATCAAAATCCACCGGAATACCCCAACGAAAAGAAGTTCTGGACACGCACAGATCCTGAAGCCCTGGAAGCAGGAAATTATTCATCATTTCATTCTTACGTGAAACCGGCTGTATGAACTCCGGATGTGTGTTAATATGCTCAATCAAGCGATCGGCATACTTGCTCATTTTAAAGAAATACGCTTCTTCCTTTGCTGGCTGCACCTCACGCCCGCAGTCAGGACATTTACCGTCTACCAACTGCGACTCCGTCCAGAAGGATTCACAAGGCGTACAGTATAGACCTTCATATGCGCCTTTGTAAATGTCGCCCTTGTCGTACAGTTTCTTGAAAATCTTAGCAACCTGTTTCTCATGATCCTCATCTGTAGTACGGACAAAATTATTATAAGATGTATTCATTAAATCCCAGATTCGCTTCACTTCACCTGCGATATTGTCTACATATTCCTTCGGCGTGATCCCTGCTTCTTCAGCCTTTAACTCAATCTTTTGTCCATGCTCATCGGTTCCCGTCTGGAAATATACGTCATAACCCTCCTGCCGTTTAAATCTTACGATTGCATCTGCAAGTACAATTTCATAGGTATTACCGATATGAGGTTTTCCTGAGGTATACGCTATGGCAGTTGTAAGATAATACTTTCCTTTGCTGCTCATTTAAAAGCTCCTTTCATTTTTTGCTTCACATAATACCTTTTGTATCATAGACCCTACTGCTTCACAACATCAAGTTCTATCCTACTGATACAAAAAACCCCGCCTTCCTAAGAAGACGGGGTTGTACCCGTGTTACCACTTCTATTCACTTATACTTCACAGTATAAGCCTCATCGGTATCTGCCAAAGATTCAGATCTTCTCTTTACTCTGACCTGACCTTCAATGGTTAATACCTGCCGCTATAACAGGCGGTCCTGTCACAGCCTAGCCACCTCCCAGTGATTCAGCCATGCCGCTCAAAAGCCATCTTCTGCTTATTTTCCATGATTCCCTCTCAGCACACTGCCAAAATAGCAGACTGGAAATTTCTCTGTAGACTTCCAATAAGCATACTCTCTTTTTCTCTGCGTTCTCTTTCTTATTATTCTAACAAAATACCATGATTTGTATACCTTGTCAAGCCACGCTTCACCGTAATGGTTCCTAATCCTCACTACGCTATCAACCTGTTATTAAACAATAGATACTATTATTGTCAATGAAATCTTTCGTTTTTTTAATGAATCTTAAGAAATTCCGATATTTGATATATGATATAATTATATAAACGTATTTTTTATGGTGAAGAGAGTCAAACTTATAGTTGACCCTATCATATACCTTATGAGAAGCCCGATTCTGGATTCTCATAAAAGGCCCTGACTTTGCGCCGTCCATGCGATTATGTGAAGCCGATTCTGCTTCGCATAATATTTAATCTCATACAGGAGGATGATCATGAAAAGAAAAAGCATTGTACTATTCTGTACATTAACCCTTCTTCTGGGTGGCTGCAATTTTCCAACCGGAAGTTCATCTGATAAATCGGCGCCTGACACAACCTCTGCCGACAATTCTGTTTTTCAGGGAGATAAATCCGTTAGTCCCGATACAGAAAGTACCAAGCCAAATATCCTCCCCCATGACCCCGGTGAGATTTTGATTCATTACCAACAACTTCCCAAAACCTATCAGAACGAGGATACTCAGACAGATCTGCTCCATACAGAATATCAAAAACCTACTATCAGCATTTTCGAAAATGAAGCTGCATCTTCTATGATTGCCGCTGCCCTTTCGAAAGAGGAAAAAAATTTTCTTTCCTATGCTGAGGATTTAATTTCAGAGGCGGAAGAACTTTTTTTGCAGAACCCGGATGATTTTTCAGCATACTATGCAGATTGTATCTATGAGCCGCAGCGCACCGACGAAAGTATTCTTTCTTTACGGCAGCTGCGGAGCAGTTACACAGGCGGAGCTCATGGAATTTATTCCTATCGGGGACTCAATTTTGACAGCACAACCGGCAGCCTTCTTTCACTATCCGATATTTCTACAGATAAGGAAACTTTATTAGACGAGGCAGAAGCATATATTCGGTCACAACTTGACCTTCCCCGCTATCAAGAAACTCTTCCTAATTCTTCGGAGGCAGTTTCTTCCGCAATTATGGATGAAATCCTGACTGAGGATACTTGGTACTTTACCAACGGCGGTATCACTTTTGTATCGAATACAGGCGTGCTTGGTCCTCATGCTGCCGGCGCATATTTTTTTACGATTCCCTATCAGAAGCTTAGCACGCTAGAACCAAAATATCACTACACCGGTCCCTTTGAATTATCCTCTCCTATTGGCTCTACGATAACTGCGAATCTGGACGGAAATGAAGATATGGATGCTATTTTCTTTGACTGCACCCTTGAAGAAACAACCGGAGAACTCTCCTGTACATTTACCATCAATGGTACGGATTACTCCTCATATCTGCTCAGTGACGACTGCCGTCTCTCAGACGGCGCCAGTGGATTTGATATGGAATATTATGTCATTGATCTGGATACTTCAGATGAATACGCAGAGATTGCGATTTTGGATCATGGAATGAGTGATGATTACGTGACATATTTCTTTCGGTACGACAGAGGAAATTTAAGTTATCTTGGCTATATTTGCGATTTACTGAGTCATTCTTCCTGCAAAATTAACGGAGACGGCACCTTGATGGCAGATTTGCCAATCAATCTTTTAGAAACTGCAAATACCTCCGTTCTATATCAGTTAAAGGATAATTCACTGGAAATGATTCCGCAGAGTTGGTATTATATCAACATGGAAAATTTTCCTGAGGAATACAAATATCATGAAATTCTGGCAGATGTAACTGTTTACAAAGAAAAAAGCCGTAATACAGACGCTATAACTCTGACGCCTAAGGATGGACCCGTCAGCTTTCCGGCAACGGACAATGAACACTGGTTCATGCTAAAGACCTCCGACAACCAACTCTATTATTTGTATCTGGAAGATTTCTGCAAGTTGGAATCCGGGCAGTATGCGACCGATGTATTTAAAAACCTGCTTCAGGCTGGCTAACGCCTGAAGCAGGTTCTTTTATTTAATATATTTTCTCCTGTACTTATACTACCGCATGCAGATATATACCATATATCCGGCATAAGCAAGCAGCATAATTAACCCTTCTTTTCGCTCAATCTTGTGCTTACTCCAGGCAAATCCCATGACGGCAATGCTCATTACGGTGAGAATCACCGCATCCATCACATTTTCCATGACAAACGTAATAGGGCTGATAGCTGCAGATATACCGATAACTAAAAGGATATTAAAAATATTGGAGCCGATTACGTTTCCAATCGCCATATCCACTTCCTTCTTCCTTGCCGCTACAACAGACGTCACCAGTTCCGGAAGAGAAGTACCCATTGCGACAATCGTAAGACCAATTAAATTCTGGCTCAATCCAAAATCTGCTGCAATTTCAGAAGCGGAATCTACCACAAAATCTCCTCCCACTTTAATCGCAATCATACCTCCGACGATAGAAAGAAAACACCGAGATCCCGACAGATCCTTTACCGAATCTTCATCCGTACCCTCTTTTCCCTCCAAATTACTTCCATCTGCCTTTGCTTTCAATGCGGAACGAATCATCCAGAGGAAAAATCCTAAGAAAAGCGCCAAAAGAATCAATCCGTCCACACGGCTTACCTCCATTCCGAAATATCCGAGAAGCAAAAGCAAAACGCCCATCAGAATCGAAAACGGCAGCTCCTTCTTTAAAGTATTTACTTGTACTGCAAGCGGTACAAATAATGCGCTGGCCCCGCACACTACAACCAAATTAAAAATATTTGAACCAAACACATTGCTGACTGCCAGCTCATTATTATTTGTCATAGACGCCGTAATACTAACGGCACATTCCGGCAAAGAAGTGCCCATTGCGACAATTGTCAAGCCAATAATAATAGATGGAACATGCAGCTTTTTTGCTACAAAGGAACTGCCTTCCACAAAAAAATCCGCCCCCTTAATCAGCAATACAAATCCTAGAACCAACAATAAATATACCATTCTTTTCTTCCCTCTTTCTTTCCGATAAATACATCTATCCTATTATGCAAAACAGAATCTGCTATATTATTTCCATCAAAACACTACTTCTATCCGCGTCCCCTTTCCCTTTTCACTGGTCAATGTAATCTGCGCATCATGCTGCGCTACAATATGTTTCACAATTGCAAGTCCCAGCCCGGTTCCCCCGGTGGACTTCGAACGGCTCTTATCAACCCGATAAAAACGCTCGAACACTCTCTGCTGGTGTTCCTCTGAAATCCCGATTCCCGTATCCTCCACCGACAGATAACTCCTGCCGTTCCTGCTTCCCGTAGTAACCGTAACCGTTCCGCCATGCCTATTATAACGTACCGCATTACTGCATAAGTTATATAAAAGCTCGTCCATCAGCGTCTTGCTGGAAGTAATGACACAGGATTCCCCCATCAGCCTTAATGTAATATCCTGTTTGGACGCCTGCAGCTCCAATGCGGCAAGGCAGTTCGCCGCCAGATCATACAGGTCTACCTGTTCATAATCTATCGTGAAATCCTTGGAATCCAGCTCTGACAGATTGATGATATCGTTAATTAATACTTGAAGACGGTTCGCATTCTGGTAAATCTCTTTTGCAAACCGTTTGGTGTCATCCTCTCCCGCCATGCCGTTTCCAATCAGTTCTGCATAGCCGGATATCGCTGTCAGGGGTGTTTTCAATTCATGAGAAACATTTGCCGTAAATTCCTGCCGCATCTGGGCATTGTTCAAAATATTCACATGCTGCTCTTTTATCGTAGTAATGAACGGTCTGATTTCTTCATATACCGTTTCTTCGTCCACCATCACAATATTTGCCGCCATCTTCTCAATCGGCTCTACCAGCTTTCCGGTCAGGTAATAAGAAATCCATATACAGACGGCAAAAACCAGAAAAGCTGTCACGCATACAATTCCTATTGTATTTTTCATAATGCTCATAATGCTGTCTGAATCCTTTCCAATCCGCAGCACAATGCCGTCCGGCAGCTTAACCGCATAATAAAAAGTGTGCATGGATACTGTATCGGAAAGACGTATCGCTGTCCCCTGACCATCCGCTAAAGCCTCTTTAATTTCCGGACGCTCTCTGTGATTGTCCATCTCCTCCTTATTGGCATAGCTTTCATAGAGTACGCCTCCGTCCTTATCAATCAACGTAATTCGAAGTTCATCTTCCCAAGGATTATAGGAACTTTTTCCATCAGCCGCCAAATCGATCTGCTCAATGATATGGGCATACGCCTTTAGATCCGCAAATATCTGATCCTTTAAGATATTATAATAAATAAACATTGCACTGATTGCAGTCACGGTCAATGCAACCGCACTTACAATCATAAATCTGAATCGAATTTTCTTTTTCATGACGGTTCTTTTCCTCCAAAGCCGTTCTGTTTCACTCAATCAGATACCCCACGTTTCGCACCGTCTTAATGACAGTTCCGCCGTCTCCCAGCTTCTGACGCAAAGTCTTGATGTGCATATCTACCGTCCGGCTTTCTCCCTCATACTCAAAGCCCCAGACCTGATTCATTATCTTGTCTCTGGATAACACAATCCCTTCATTAATCATTAGATACTTTAAAAGCTCGAACTCCTTGAAGGTCAGCTCACACAGCTCATCCTCCACCCTTACGGTATGGCGCTCCGTATCCAGTGTAATATCGGCACAGGTCAAAACCGTATCCTGAGCAATGTCTCCCACGCGCCGAAGCAGCGCCTTCACTCTAGAAATCAGCTCCATGACTCCAAAGGGTTTCGTCATATAGTCATCCGCCCCCATATCCAAGCCCCGAACCTTATCGATTTCAGTCGTTTTCGCCGTCACCATAATAACCGGAATCTTGGATAATCCATGTGTTTTCCGCAGCTTCGTTAGTATATTCAGACCATCCTCATCCGGGAGCATAATATCTAAAATCACAAGACTTGGTATCTTATTTTCTAAAGCCTTAAAAAAATCTTTCCCACAGCCAAATTCTTTGACCAAAAATCCACTGTTCTTTAACGCATACCGCTCAATTTCCCTGATATTAACATCATCCTCGACAATATAAATGACAGACATTTCCGATTCCCCTCTCTATGGAAGAAGATACTTATTCTTAAATTCTGCGACCTGTTCTGTAAAGTATCTGTTATCCTCTTCCTTTAAATAATTTACATACTCATGCTCCTCCAACTGGTTATCCTGAACCTGAATCATATAGACCGAAATATTGGAACAATGATCCGCCACTCTCTCATAATTTGTTGCAATATCGGAAAGCGCCAGTCCCAGCTCAATCGTACACTTTCCTTTACGCAAACGCTTTACGTGACGTTTCTTTACATCTTTATTTAACTCATCTATCACTTCTTCCAAAGGCTCTACCGTTCTTGCAAGAGCTTCGTCTTCTGAAATAAAAGCTCCGATGGACCGCTCTAAAATATCAGAAATCGCATTTCGGAAAATTTCCATTTCCTCCACTGCTTTTTTTGAAAAGGACAGATCTTTTTTCTTCATTGCCTGAACTGATTCCACCACATTCGCCGCATGATCGGAAATACGCTCAAAGTCCGTAATGCAGTGCATCAATGTCGATACGTTCTGGCTGTCGGCATACCCTAAGCTCTGTCCGCTTAATCTGGTCAAATAGGCGCGCAGCTTATCCTCATACCGGTCAACAGTATTTTCCTGTTCTATTACTTTTTTGGCAAGTTTGCCGGAATAATGACTGACCAGCTCCATCGCTCCTAAAAATGAGTCCTTCGATAAGCCCGCCATCTGCTTTACAACCGTATGGCATTGTTCGATTGCAAAGGACGGCGTCGCAAGAAAACGCTCATCCAACAGAGGAAAATCATCCCTCGAGCCTTCCTTCTCATCCCCGGACTCCGGTATAGTAAGGTAGGCAAACCTTTCCAAAAGACCTACCGCCGGCAGCAGCGCCAGTGTCGTGAATATATTAAAAATACTGTGAATCACCGCTATTCCGGCATATCCGACCGTTTCATCCGTAAACGGAAACCGAAAGACTGCATTTAGAATATAATAACACAAAAGGAATAAGATTGTACCAAATATATTAAAATACAGATGCACAAACGCCGCTCTCTTAGCATTCTTGTTTGCGCCAACTGATGATATCATGGCTGTCACACAAGTTCCGATGTTCTGTCCCATAATAATCGGAAGAACTGACCCATAAGTAAACGCCCCCGTAACAGACAAAGCCTGTAAAATACCTACCGAAGCGGAAGAACTCTGGATTACTGCAGTCAGCAACGCTCCCACCAGCACTCCCAAAATCGGATTTTGAAACATCATCAGGATATTTGTAAATTCAGGTACGTCTGCAAGCGGCTTAACTGCACCGCTCATAGCCTCCATTCCATACATCAGTACTGCAAATCCAAGAAGAATTTCTCCGACATTTTTCCTTTTATCATTCTTACCTGACATCAAAAGAATAATTCCAATCAATGCCAACACCGGAGAAAAGGAGGAAGGCTTTAATAGACGTATAAAAAGACTGTCTCCTTCAATCCCTCCAAGGCTTAACAGCCATGACGTAATTGTCGTTCCCACATTGGCCCCCATAATAATTCCAATTGCCTGAGAAAGCTTCATAATTCCGGAATTCACAAAACCCACGACCATAACGGTAGTTGCGGAAGACGACTGGATGACTGCTGTAACTCCCGCCCCTAACAAAACAGCTTTAAGCGGATTTGAAGTCAGTTTCTCCAAAATCCGCTCTAATCTACCGCCTGACACTTTCTCGAGCCCTGCGCCCATTACATTCATTCCATACAAAAACAGCGCAAGACCGCCGATAAGTGAGAGTATTCCAAATATGTCCATATTTCCCTCCTCTAAAAACAATTATTCATTTGCTTTTCATAAAAATAAAATGTACGCTTTCAGTTTGCCGTATACATATTTGCAAAACCATTTTAATTTTTTTCTGTAAAGAAGAGGGGGGGAATTATGTAAAATGTATGTAAAATTTAAATGAATTGTAGGTGCGTTTGTGATAGGATAACTGCATTATACAATTTTCGACAATGAAAAAGAGCCATACGGCTCTTCTTCATAATCCTTATATTACTTTGTAACTCTGGCTTTTACCGGGATTTTTTCTTTGACGATTACTCTCCCTTAATTCCCATCACTTTAAACTCATAAGGATAGCAGAGATTTCTCAGCTTCCTAATACTCTGTATTTGTAAAGCTTATGTAAAAAATCCATAAAGCGGATACAGTGAACAATATTCCGCAAAATCAAACCCCATTTCCTTTAAAACCAAAGGAATCACCAGAATTAACGCTCCCGCAAACAACGCCCGCATATGAGATTTTAATGCGTAAGACAGCAGCAGAACCACCATCATGACAAACTCCACGATAAATACCTGTACAAGTACAAACAGACCAATCCACAAGATTACCGGCATAGATACCCCGATATTCCGGTAATGAGGAATACTCCGAAGAGATGCCAAAAACCCATGCATTGGATACAGACGATGGATGCGAATGATACGGCAGACCCAGGGAACAAGAGAAATGAAGCATGTTCCCAACGCACAGACCAAGACCTTTCTGCATAAAACCTGCCGCCTCCCTCTTTTTGTCGCAGACAATAACTGCCATGATTTCCTCTGATTCTCCATTGACATTCCATTGCTAAAGGATAACACCATACAGATGGAAAGCATCAGAAACTCCACAGAAAATCCTCTTCCTAAAATGCCAAATAAGTGGAGATATCCTGTATCATACAAAAATTCTCCTCCGCTTTCCTTCACATAGTCATACTGATCTAATACTCTCTGAAATGACGGATAAAATGCTACCTCGCTGTTATATCTTGATTTCATGGAATCTCCCGCACTTTGATCAATTTCACCTGATTCAACCAGCTCGTCAATTTTAGCAATCTGTGCAAATGCTTCCTCATACCGCTTATTCTCCGCATCAATCAACGCTTCCTTTTCCTGCGTCAGCTCACCCTCTAACTGCAGCATGACGCTTTGATAATAGCTTTCCTTCGCAGAAAGCGTCTCCTGCCCCGATAAATACCAGTACCCAATCAGTCCTGTAAACACCAAAAGAATCATGCCCGCCCGGTTCATCACCAGAATCTTATATCCCTCATGTAAAAATAGACTGCTGTGAATATGCGGCTTTAAGACAATGGGAAGCTCTATCCTCTTTAACTCCAACGTTCTGCATTTTACGAAAAAGCATACAGATATTAGAATGCCAATTGTAAGATAGATGAAAATCGCACCCCAAGAAGCAAAAATTCTGGAAATCGGATGACCAAAAAAATTAAAGTTCAGATATCCGCCATAGATATCCTCTGTTTTCATCAATCCGAGCATGTTTAAATATTTCAGCCAGTTAAATGATGAATAGGAAGGTATGAACTGATACAGCAGCCAGCTTACCAGCACAACAATGCCTCCCGCCAGATAGCTCATAAACCCATATCTGGAAACCATAGATAAAAAAGTGAACAGAGCCCCTGCTGCAAACAGCACCATTGCTTTTGTCAGAATACTTCCTATCAAATAACCGCAGACTGAAATCGGAAGGCTGCTCTCCATATATGGAGCAACAGACTGTATGCTGCGGGATAAATCTCCGATTCCCGTCGTTCCTGCAAAGAACAAAAGATTCACCCCATAGAACAATGCTGTAACAATTATACTGTAAATTCCAAGCGCAAGCAGTTTTGCCGCAATACTGTGTCCTCTTCCATAGACCGAAGCCCTTGTGATACAAAACAGCCGCTTTTCCTTTTCCTCATAAATCAGACTGCTTGCAAACAGAAGAATTACCAGCAAAAGAAATACATCCGAGATATGGTTCCCCATTGCCGATGCAATTCCTTTAGAAGGATAGAATGTAATCTCTACGTTTTCTAACTTCTTATAATCAGATGCGCTCTTTTCAATATTCCGGCTGGAGAAAGAATCTGTTTCCTCTGAAGCAAAAATGGAAATACCGCCCAATGCTCCTTTTGTATTCTGGACGCCCTCCAGATAAGCGTCATATCCTGACACTTTTTCCATCTCCTCATAAATCTCTGTAAGCAACGCACTTTCCTGTTCTAAAGAATCCGTGTACTTCAGATAATTGCCCTTTTCATATGTATCATAGTAAGCCTCAAACACGCCGGGATGTTCTGAGCGCATTTGCTCCGCAAACATCTCACCCATTTCAAATGAGGATGCTTCTAACTGCAATACATCTCTCACGAGACAGACTCCTTCAATATCCAGATACAATTTCTCCGCATATTCCAGCTTTTCCTCCTCAGACATTGCCCGAATATCCTGTTCAAACGCCCGATAAGCCGAAAGCTTGGGACTGCCCTCATCCGGCAGATTTACATACCAGAGCAGAAACAGATTCAGAAACAGGATGCCGGCAATGGATAAAAGAAAGCTTCGCTTTTTTATGTTTTTCCCAAGTTCAAAAAATATCAGTCTATACATATTCCGCCTCATCTCCAAATACTTTCATATATACATCTTCTAGGTTATTCGCGTCACCATACATCTTGCACAATGCCTCTACCGTATCTTTTGCTATCACCTGTCCTTTTTTTAAAATAACAATTTCTTTGGCGATAGACTCAATATCCGATACGACATGAGTTGCAACTAAAATCATCCTTCCCTCCGCCAATTCCTGCAGCTTTTCCCGGATGCGCACCCGCTCTTTCGGGTCTAAACCAGCCGTAGGTTCATCCATAATTATCAGCTTCGGATTCCCCATGATTGCCTGTGCAATTAAAAGGCGCTGTTTCATTCCTCCGGAATACGTTCCAATTGGACGGTTAATTACCTCGCCCAGATTGACATAGGCTGTGACACGCTCTATTTCCTCAGAAAGTTCTTTCTTTCCAAGAGCCTTTAACGTTCCCATATAACTTAAGAACCGTCTTCCGGTAAATGCTTCGTATAATCCCTGCTGCTGCGGTGCATAACCCAATAATTCCCGATAAGAGGCTTTTAGCTTTCCGATTTCCTTCCCGTCCCAGAGGACTTCTCCGCTGTCCGGCTTCTGATTATCCGTAATAATGCTCATCAATGTAGATTTACCGGCTCCGTTTGGTCCCAACAGTCCATAGACGCCTTCCGAAAATGACAATGACACCTGCTGCAGCGCTTTCTTTTCACCATATAATTTTGAAATTTCAATCAAATCTAACATGCTTCTATACCCCCTTTCCAATCATTTGAATCGGTAGAAAATCACCCCTGCCCTGATAGAGATCCTCTTTTGCAATGAGCGCATGCTTATACTGCAAAATCTCATAACTACCGTCACCATTGTCTATCGCATCATAATCATAAACCACCAAGAAATAGTCCTTTGTTTCCGCTTTTATCTCTAAATTCCATCCCGTTTTTTTATTAACCAGTCCACAATGGGATATTTCCCCGCTGTCATATCTTATAAAATATAGGGTTTTATCCTTTTCATTATCCCATGACCAGCAGCAGAGCACATCATTATATGTGTCCACAATATAACTACAGTCCAGCTCGGCAAATTTACTTTCCTCCCCTGTTGTCAAGTCAACCTGCCGGATTTTCCCTGAATCTTTATTCGATACATACAGCATGTTTCCCTTTTGCAGACATACATTTAAGTCTTTATTTGAAATCGTATAGACTACCTGAAAAGAACCGTTCGACAAATCATATGTTGCAAATTCCTTTTCCGAATTACTATATCTTTCTTTCCACAAATCATCATCCTCATTCAATTCCTGCCATGATGCTTCACTCTTATACAGCGTATTCTCCAAAACAAGACATGAATCAAAGACGCCATCTATTTTCCATTTATCCTCAATCTTATCCTGTGTAAAATCCATGCTGCAAACTACACTCTCTTTCCATGACTCCTTATCTACTTTTATCAGGTTTCTTTTTGAAGAAGTTATATACGTACTGTTCTCTGACTGCTCGGATGTTAACTCCTTCGTAATAAAGTAAAGATTCGTATCGTCCCCCAAGACTACATCCTCTACAGTGACATCCGGTGAAAATTCAAATACCTTAGTCCGTCCGGTTCCATCCGGATTCATCCGGTACAGGGCTGCCGGCATACTTTCTGCTGCCCCGGTACTCACCTCCCCAAAGTTTGCTTCTACAATAGTCGTTCCGTCATCATCATATTCCTTACTCAAAAGATACAGCGCGTCTCCATAGAAAAACGGGATGCTGTCAAAGCCTACCTCATCATCCGAAAATACAGAAGTGCAATCCAGCGTGTCATGGCTGCATCCGGCATTGCTGCAGAGATAGACCTCCTGTCTGGTCGCGTAATCCATGTACATCATGTGATAACCATAAATGCCATCCTTTAACTCCTCTGCAAATTCAGTTCGATAATAAAAACCGTTTTCATTCGAACAATACGATTTGTCTGACAAACTCAATATCTGAAGGTTTCCATTTGTCCCGTGATTTTCATCCGTCTGGGCATTTTTGGCGCTTCCTTCGTCACCGTTTTCCCTCTCTGTCACGCCGCTCTTGTTTTCCGGCTGACTGCTGCCGATTGAATCTGCATTTTTGTTCTGACTGCATCCCGCAAGCCCAAGAATACATGCAAGGACGCAGATTCCTATTTTGATTTTCTGCATAAAAATATCCTCCTAATCTTTTTGATTAAGAGGATTATAATTTGCAAAGGTCAAGAAACGGTCAAGGCTTCTATCACAACTGTAACTTTTGCTCCATGCGGCGGATGATTGGCAAGAGACAGCATTCCGCCATGCTTCCTGCACAAAATCCGGCTGATGGAAATGCCGATTCCCATATGTTCTTCTGATTGTTCCGTAGTATAAATATATCTGTTCTCCGTATGCAGCGCCTTTTTTGTAAATCCTGCTCCGTCATCACAAACAACCGTAATCAGGTTTTTATTTTCATATGCAAAGGAAAGAGAAATCTCATTCTTTGCGTACCGCAGGGCATTAGAAAAAATATTTTCTAAAATCCGGTAAAATACTTGCGTATCTATCATCACCTTGCAATGCGGCGTCGAATTTTCGAATACTACCTTGATACCCTTCTCTTTTGCAATAATAGTAAAATCATCAAAAATCTCTTCCAGCAAATCCGGCAGCAAATTGCGTGCTGGAACAATCTCCAGCTCCTCCAAATGATTGATATCCCGAATAGAGTTCGTATACCGCTCCAGACGCTTTGCGGATGCAGACAGGTTCGACGCAATATTTGCCATCTGCTCCTTTCCAATCCTTCCTTCAGATAAATTAAGCTGTAGATATTCAGTATAACCTTGGATAATGGCAATCGGATTCCGTAAATCATGGGCGACCGACGCCTGCAGCATCTTCCGTTCTTCTATCATGCCCCAGAGCTTTCTGTTATTCTCATAGAGCGCTTCCCGCATTTTATCAAAGGAAGCGCAGAGCGCTCCCATCTCATCTTCGCAGTCATATTCTACTGAAAAATCCAGATTCTGATTTACTATATTTTCCGTAGCCTTCATCAAAATCCGAATCGGTATATCCAATTTTTTTCGGTAAAACCGAAAAGCACAAATAAGGATTCCGACGAGGGAATACATCATCGGCAGCCCCACCATTGCCGCTCCGGTAATGCTGTATGCCAGTTTTCGTTTAGGAGTCAGCTCCGTATAGCTGTTCTCTATTTTATCTACGGAATATTTGATTATCTTCTGCTCTGGCTCTGTGACCCCTTTCCCATCCTCATTTTTAGTAAAAATTCCGGGGTATTGCTGCTCCTCGTCCCCAAACTTTACTCTCAACTTCGACCGGCTTTGCGTGCCGTCCTCATAAACAATTGTCTGGTTTAAAAAGACCTCATTGGAATCCGGCAGCAGCCATTTCCGAAATGCTAAACAACTCCATATCGTAACAAATGACAGCAGAACAACGGCTGTCACAGTAGAACAGATTGCATAAATAAAAGATTTCCGCAGAGAAGCATTTCTGATTTTCATTTTTATTTTTTCCATTTGTACCCCATTCCCCAGACTGTTTCGATATAATCGTTTCCAGTTGTCTCGTATAATTTTGCACGGATTTTGCGCACATGCTCCTTGATCACTTTACTGTCTCCTTCTGCGTCAAATCCCCAGACCGCCTCATAAATTCGCTCCTTATCAAATATCTGGTTGGCATTTGATAACAGGAACTCCAAAATGTCAAATTCCCGCTTGGACAATACAATTTCCGCTTCCTCATAATATACTTTTCTCTGGGAAACATTTACAATCAACCCCTTAGAAGACAGAACTTCAGGCGCAGTACGGTTTCTTGCGTCCCGACGAAGATGCGCCTCTACGCGCGCCGTCAGCTCTTGCAGGCTAAAGGGCTTGGTAATATAATCATCTCCGCCGATCCGCAATCCGTTTATCTTGTCCTGCTCGGTGATTCGGGCTGTCAGAAAGAGAATCGGACACACCACATGATCCCGAATCGATTTGCACAGAGTCATTCCATCCATATCCGGCATATTGATATCCAGCAGAATTAAATCCGGCTTAATTGAAAGCTTTTCAAGCGCCTCTTTTCCGCTGTTCGCTTCATATGCGATATATCCCTTATCTCGGAAATGCTGCACGAGCAATTCCGTCAGCATTTTTTCGTCGTCCACTACTAATATTTTTGGCATTATAACATCCCTCCTCTTTTAGTATAAACAGTATGAGGGGGAAAGGTCAATTTCTGGTCAAGAAATAGATGTTTGACATGGGGATTTTACCTGCATTTTGGGCTTCAGGTAAGACTTTTTAAACACTAGCATTTCCTCCACATAGTCGCCGTCAGACATTGTAGCAAAAAACTACAATAGTATTTATTTTTTAAACCATGTCCATATTAAAACTTTCTGACTTCAAATCGCAATAATGTCTGCCCTTTATTGCAGTAAATTTTAACACGCAATAATCGGGGTCAGTCACACCTTTCCTGTAATACATCGTATCTCCGGTACACCATATTTCCCGCTTTATTTCATCATCCTGTAATACTTCCATTGTGCCAATCAGCATAATGCCTTCATACTTAAAACGCCCTTTGTTATAAAAATAAATGCTTGCCTTTGGATTTTTCATAAATTGCTGTGAACGCATAGAAGATGTGTTTGTTGAAAAATAAAAACAATTCCCATCTATTTTGCGCGGCACAAACATTGCTTTCATATTTGGAAAACCATCTTCATCTATAGAAGCAATAAAAGCGACTTTTTGTTTTTGGATAAATTCCATGATATGTTCTCTTGTTTTCATTTAAAGCCCTCCTCGTTCATCAATTATTTGTATTAAGATTTTTTGTCAATGTTTCAAGTATCCGGGCAAGATAATGTTCAAATTGTTTCTGATCATCTTCTGAAAATCCTTGGTAAAACAATATGTTCATCTGCTGAGATACAATCTCATATTTTTCCTGCAAAGATTTCGCATATTCTGTAAGCGATACAATGGTTTGGCGGCGATTCTCCGGATTGATATTTCTGTCAACAATCCCTTTATTCACCATTCCGTTTATTACAACAGATACTGTGTTTTTGGCAAGAGAAGTTTTCTCGCTTATTTCACTGATTGTAAGATTGTCGGTCTTCCATAAGATAAACAAAATTCTTCCTTGTCCGCCGCTTATTTCAATGCCATTTTCAAATAATAACCGATCAAAAATCCTGTCTTGAAGCTGTTTTATCTGAGTGATATAAAATCCACCTTTTGTTTCCAATCAATCACCTCAAATCCTGTTAGAATATTTCCATATAGAACAATTATGAGTTTACTATATTTCATAACAAGAATCAACAAAAAGCATATATATCTTTCTACACTTTTCTATATGCAACTGAAGGTTGCCAAAAAGAACTCTGAAATTGGTAGTAAATACAACTATTATTTTGTACTAAATTAGAAATAGCGGAGGTTGTTGTTGTGAAGTTGATATTAAAAAATAAAAGAAAGAGGGCAGCCTGCAAAACTCCGCCTGCTGCCCTCTGTTATTTGTGAAATTCTTATATCAACTAGAATGTCTTTCTTGCCTGTGCAAATTTCTGTTTTGCCTCTTCGACCTTCTTCTCCTCTGCTGCCGGAGTTGGGTATAAGCCTTTGGCATGCATTACCTCAAATACGTCCTGCTGAATCGCATGCTCCTGTTCCAGACAATGCAGGATTGCACCTCTTACGTTCTCATGCACGCACTCATTTGCAAACGTATTGTAGTGGTCGGTTGCTGTTTTCTCTGCGGCTAATGCGTCCGCTAAAATCTCTTTTTCGGTATATAACTGTTCCATGATTCCCCTCCTATCTCAACTGCTCATACAGATTGTTAAAATGTGCCTGATGTTTGTTGGAGATTTCCTGAAACTTGTTCTTAATCTCCATATCGTCACTATGCTCTGCCAACATCTTAAATTTCTTGATGAGAAGCTCTTCTTCGGAAAGCAAATCGTTTAATGCGGACAATTCTTTTTCTGATACCATGTTCATTGCGGTTCCTCCTTATTCTGATAACTTCTGTTATGACATGTGTAAAACAGTCATTCCATACAAAATAAGTGTCTCAAGAATCGGAGGTTTTTATGCTGTAAAATTTTGAATATAAAAAATTTTTGTAATTTTTTTGTGTAGTATTGCAGCAGGCTCATCAGATCCGCCCCGCCGCATAACGTCTGGCAACATGACAACATAATGC
Organism: uncultured Lachnospiraceae bacterium; assembly: GCA_910578885.1. GTDB lineage: Bacteria > Bacillota > Clostridia > Lachnospirales > Lachnospiraceae > Roseburia_C. The sequence continues at coordinate 14,779 of CAJTSH010000018.1, read as the reverse complement.
CACCCCCGCACTGACAATCAGAAGGAAATAAAAATTAATCGCACGGGTCACACACATGGAAGCAGTCAAAAGGCTACCCGGAAAAACAGTAGAAAAAACATTTTTATACATCAGCTCAGTAATACCCTGTGCGCCCGGCAGCGGAAGCATATCCACTGCAATATAAACAGATGCCTGCAGCATGATGACCGTTAACGCTCCGGTTCCGCTTAACTGAAAGCCTTTATAAATCACGTATGTAAGAACGAACACGCTGAGTCTCTGTAATGCGGTAAACAAGATAACCGCAGCAATTCTATGCTTATTTTTTAAGAAAAATTGTACCGTATCGTGATATCGCTCAACAAATCCGACCAATGTGGAAAGTCTTTTTTCCGAAGGTTTTAACAAATGGCATTTTACAAGAAATTTCTCCCCCGAAAAAACAATTTTCGTAAATACCCTCGGACATACCATAACGAACAAAAGAACTATCACAACTATTACATTTAATACCAATCCAAGATAATATAGATACAAGTATTTTCCCAAAAAACCGGAAAGCTCATCCCACGCAAACAGGAGAATCCCCAGACCCATCAAAACCAAGACAAATTTATATATTACCGCAACCGTCATAAGAACAACGGTACTCTCCGATACTTTCAGCTTATCCCTTTTCATATAATAAAGCTGCATGGGCTGTCCGCCGGTAGCGGAAGGCGTAATGCCGGAAAAGAAAAAGCCAATAAAGGAATACCGGATACAGGATAACAGCTTCGCCCTTTTATCCAGCGCATGAAGCAGATACCAGATCATCATTCCCTCCGATGATACAAAAAACAGCCCCAAAACCGCTGCCGCAATCAGATACACAGGAGAGACTCCCCGAATTGCCTCCAAAACCTCCCCCATATCATTTCCATGAAATATAGCATAAAATGTAAGACCGGCTAATAACAGAAAAAGGATTCCGCTGATGATATTTTTTTTCTGACTACGCAGTTTTTGGATAAACATCGTACTCCCTCTCTGCACAGATGTCTGCAAGCTGTCCCTCATAGATAATCTCTTTTTCCTCCAGTTCATAGAAATCCTTTGGCGTTACCAAAGAAAAGTGCTTATCAAACAACATGATACCATGCATTTCTAATATCCTTGCCACAAAGGATGAACATGTATAATGCCGTTTCTGATAAAATTCTTTCTGAAACAAAATGAACGGCAGACCGAATACACAATAATGGTATCTATAACGATTTCGATAACATTCTCTCAGCTTCCTCTGAATTCGTTCCTTTTGCTCTTTCGTACAATCAATACTATATATCATATACCGCGCTGTAGGAAACGCCTGTAAAATCTTTTCCTTTTCCTCCCGTTCAAATCCCGCTATAAGCGGAACCGAAGGAAAACGGCGCCCCACGCTGTAGCATTCTTCCAGCTCCTCATCCATTCCAAGTACCACATGTATGTAATCCTGTTTGATTACTCTACGAATAATTCCGGCAAAAAGCCCCGGCGTATCCACAAGACCAATGTATAATTTCTCCATAGTTTCATCCCATTCCTCTTCTGTTTTCCTAATACAAAATTCCTACTGGAACTGATAAATCCGTTTCGCCATCCGATAGCCCGATACCGTCAAAAAACCTCCTGCACGTCCCGGCAGATAAGTAAATCCGCTCAACGTACCATACTTTAATTTCCGGTACAGCTTCGGATTCTCCGCTTTAATCCCGCTCCAAAGCTCTTTACGTTTTAAAAAAGCATCCTTTGTGCCAATTAACAGCAGATGAATCGAAGAAATTGCCATCATAATAGACACGTTTCTCGTCATATACTCCGCCAGCTTCGGATACTGCTGCCTGACCGCTTTCAAATCCACACATTTAGACACAATCTTTGTCACCTTTATCTGCTGGTCAATCCTGGACATAAGCACCTTTTCATTCACCGACTGGTCATCCCGGCCCAGGAAATAGTGGTAAAGATCCAGATTCAGATAACAGATAGATTTCACATAAGGAAGCGGTTGATAAGCAAAAATATTGTCAACATAAAAGGTATGGAGCGGCAGCTCGACTTTGCTTATCCTTAATATCTCCGTTCTATAAATCAAAGCATGCATCACCAGATACTGCGACGGACGGAAACGTCCGATACTGTTCCAGTCGCAAATTTCCATTTCCGGGAAAACATTCCGATAAGACATCGTCCGGGTCTTATTTTCATAAAGATGGTCGTAAATATAATTACAGACAACCAAATCAATCTCTTTTTCTTCCCATTCCCACTCATTGAGCTGCGTCATCAAGCGCCCAAGAGCCTTCTTATCCAGCCAGTCATCCGAATCTACTACTTTAAAGTAGGTTCCAGTTGCAGCCTGCAAGCCTGCATTAACTGCAGATCCATGTCCTCCGTTTTCTTTATGAATTACTTTTACTATATCCGGATTCTCTTTGGCATAACTGTCTGCAATCAACGGCGTATCGTCATTCGAACCGTCATCTACAATAATGATTTCCGCATCCGGTCCGCATGTCAGCAATGAATCAATGCAGCGGTCCATATATTCTGCGGAATTATAACAAGGTACAGTAAATGTAATTTTCTTCATGGTAATTTCCTCCTTCTCGGCTTCTCTTTTATCTGTTCGGATTATTACAGGTAATTCTCTATTTATACTCTATAACGAATGATGTTATTTTTTATCTTCAATTTTTTTTATCTTATCATACAAAATGTTTGCGTACCATAGAATTACCTTTCTGATTCCTTACATTTCTGTAAGGTTTCGCACGGCTTTTCTCTCATGCCTATTGTATTATTAGAGTAATACAATAGGATAGTGGAAGTCAATAAAAGTTTTCTTAAGAATTGTTAAAGGAGGATAGAAAACAGAAAAGGTATATTTGAAAATTGATTTCCGCATCTTATTTTAAATTTCCATTGACAAACCCTTTCTCTCCACCTATAATGACGATAGACAAAGGCTATGATGGGAACAAGTAATAAAAAGCGGAACGAACAGAGAGTCACCGGCTGCTGAGAGGTACACGGGAACCTTTTTATGAATACATCCTTAAGCTTCGCACCGAACGCTTCCATTTTTTAGGACAGAACTGCAAGTAGGCTGCGACGGAACTGCATCCGTTACTCATGCATGGGTATTAGAAACCGCACGCTGTCGGTTACAGACCGGACAGTAACATCTGCATCAATTTAATTTGCAGCACATACGGTGCTAACGGCAAGAGATACCTGTCAAGGCAGATAATGTGAGTTATCTGTGAATAAAGGTGGTAACACGGGATTTTATAACCTCGTCCTTTTCAATTGCGAAGGACGGGGTTTTTTGTATGCACAAGGGCGCACAAAGAAATCAGCGGCCGAAGCTGCATGCGCCCTGTGCAGATGAGCAAGGGATAAAACTTCCTTACTCGATTGAGTAATGCAGTAATATCATGCCAGACATAGAAAGGAGTACAACAATGACATTATATGATGAATTAGTTGCCAGAGGCTTAATTGCCCAGGTAACAGACGAAGAAGAAATCAAAGACTTAATCAACAACGGAAAGGCAACCTTCTACATCGGTTTCGACCCGACAGCGGACAGCCTTCATGTAGGGCACTTTATGGCGCTTTGTCTGATGAAGCGTCTTCAGATGGCAGGCAACAAACCGATTGCCTTAATCGGAGGCGGAACGGCTATGGTGGGCGATCCGTCCGGACGCAGCGATATGCGTCAGATGATGACAACCGAGACCATCCAGCACAACTGCGACTGTTTTAAGGAGCAGATGAGCCGCTTTATCGACTTTTCCGAAGACAAGGCTCTGATGGTAAATAATGCAGACTGGCTCATGGACTTAAATTACATTGACGTACTACGTGAAGTTGGCGCACATTTCTCCGTAAACCGCATGTTAACTGCAGAATGCTACAAACAGCGCATGGAAAAGGGCTTAAGCTTCTTGGAGTTCAACTACATGATTATGCAGAGCTACGACTTCTACACCTTATACCAGAAATACGGCTGCAATATGCAGTTCGGCGGAGACGATCAGTGGAGCAACATGTTAGGCGGAACAGAATTAATCCGCCGGAAACTGGGCAAAGACGCATATGCAATGACAATTAACCTGCTGTTAAATTCCGAAGGCAAGAAAATGGGCAAGACACAGTCCGGCGCAGTCTGGCTGGATGCAAATAAGACCACACCGTTTGAATTCTACCAGTACTGGAGAAACGTTTCCGATGCCGATGTACTCAAATGTCTGCGTATGCTGACTTTCCTCCCGTTGGAGCAGATAGACGAAATGGACAAGTGGGAAGGCAGCCAGTTGAATCAGGCAAAAGAAATTCTTGCCTACGAACTGACAAACCTGATACATGGTGAAGAAGAAGCTGTGAAAGCTCAGGAAAGCGCAAGAGCTTTATTCACAGGCGGCGGAAGCCATGCAGACATGCCGACTGCCCAAATTACAGAAGCTGACCTGCGTAACGGCGTCATTGATATTCTGGGACTGCTGGTAAGCTCCGGTCTTTGCGCTTCCCGTTCCGAGGCTCGCCGCGGCGTAGAACAGGGCGGAGTGACAGTCAACGGAGAAAAGGTGACCGATATTAAGACCTCCTACACGCCGGAAGACTTATCCTCGGATGAATTTATCCTAAAACGTGGAAAGAAGAATTTCCGAAAAGTTATTTTTAAATAGACATTCCTGAATAATGTGTTAAAATTAGTATATGAAAAGAGACATTTTGTCTCTCGCAATCTTGATTTGTGTGCCAAATAAATTTTTGACAAACAAATCAAACCTCGTTGTAAAATCATACTATAACAGAAAAAGGAGAATTGCTATGGACAAAAGAACTACAGGAATTGTAGGGTACATCACATGGGTCGGATTAATCATTGCACTTTGTGCAGGTGATGTACAGGGCGCTAAATTTCATCTGAACCAGTCGCTCGTTATCTGGTTATTCGCACTGCTTGGAGTCATTCCATGCTTAGGACAGATATGGCTTATCTTTATTGTTGTTTGCTGGGTAATGGGATTGATTCATGCAATCAATGAAGAAGAAGTTCCCGTTCCGCTTATCGGTGGCATCAGAATCCTGAAATAACAAATAAAAACAATTCCCCGGCAGAATAGAGCTGTTTCACATTTCACAGACTCTATTTACCGGGGTCTTTTTTATTTCTTCTTTGCTCCTTTTCCCTCTTCTGACTGTAATCTTTTCAAGAAAAATATCATATAGGGGATACAAAAAATAAAAGTAACTGCATCCGCAATCGGCTGGGCAATTTCAACTCCAAGGATTCCTATGAAACCGGGCAGCAAAAGTATCAAGGGAATGAAAAATATTCCCTGACGCATAGATGTCAAAAATGTTGCCGCCACCGTCTTGCCCACCGCCTGAAATGTCATATTGCTGACAACTCCAAGCGCCATCAGGGGCATCGCCAGACACTGCATTCGCAGCGCCATAGTCCCTATCTCCTTTACGTTCATATCATCTTTTAAAAACATCTGAATCAGATTCGGTGCGAAAAAATAAGTTCCGGCTGCAAAGATTGTCATAACAGCCGTTCCCACTTTCAAGGTAAACCAGAATGCTTCCCTTACACGTTTATAAATTCCTGCACCGTAATTATATCCGACTACCGGCTGATATCCTTGTCCAAATCCGATCAATACAGAGAACAACACCATAAATACCTTTGCTACAATCGACATAGCCGCCACTGCTGAATCACCATACTCTGCCGCACTCCGGTTCAAAAGTACAGATGCAATACTCGCTAATCCCTGACGAAACAGAGAAGGAAGACCAAATTTTAAAATTTCCCAATACACACGAAACTGTGGCGCAATCTTCTTGATTGATAAATAAAGTACTGTTTTTTTTCTGACATATGGGTAAAACAACACCAGCATACTAATTGTCTGGCTGATTGCAGTTGCGACTGCAGCACCTGAAATTCCCATGTGGAATACGAAAATGAGCAGCGGGTCTAATCCAATATTGAGAAGTCCGCCAAAAAGAATTCCGATCATGGAATACTTTGCCTTTCCCTCTGAGCGCAGCAGATTATTCAGCACAAAACTGGTAATCATCATTGGTGTAGCAAGAAAAATATACCTTCCGTAATCAACTGCATAGGGTACAATCGTTTCCGTAGCTCCCAACATCCGAGTAATGGGATTTAAGAAGCAAATACCGATAACAGCAATGAGAATGCCCATAACGATTCCGCTTAATACTGCGCTGGTTGCCACTTTCCCTGCATATTCATCATCTTTTTTCCCAAGCAGTCTGGATATCTGGCTCCCTGCTCCCATCCCGATCGTAAATCCTACCGCCTGTATAATTGCCATCATGGAAAATAAGATTCCCACTGCACCGGAAGCGCTGGTTCCCAGCTTCGATACAAAATATGTATCCGCCATATTATAAATTGCTGTTACCAGCATAGAAATAATTGTCGGTACAGCCATCAACGGAATCAGCTTATGAATCGGTGTCTTCGTCATCTTTTGATACTGTTTATCATCCTTTTGTTCCAATGTCCATTCTTCCTTTGCACTTTTATAAATGTAGTTTTACCCATTTTTATTTTCGTAATCTTATTTTAACAGTATTTTGTATTATTTTTCAAGCAGATATATCGCCCCTTTTCTGCTGGAAATCTGTGCAGTCCCAATGGAAACAAGAATGGTAACTGCCGTCACCAGTATAATCATCAGTAACGTCATTGGCTTTATCTGATAAGCGATTCCCAAATGCTGATACAAACTGACGCCTAACATGATAATCCCTGCCAAAACATAGGCGGATAGTATACCGGAGACTGCGCCTACAGAGGAGGTCAGACCGCATTCTGCAAAAATAATATGCCTTATCTGCGACTTGTCCGCTCCTAACCCCTGCAGCTTGAAATATTCATGCTTCCGCAGCCCCCAGATAGGAAGTCAAAATATACGCAAGCACCGCCATCGCCACTATCATTACAATAATAAGAATCGTCTTCTACTAAAAATATCTGAACCATTTCTTTTCCCTTCAAAAAGAACAAAGTGGGAAAGCCCACATCAACAAGGTCTTTCCTATGATATAAAAAAATCCCCATAAACACAATGTTTATGGGGTTCTAAGAAAGGCGACAACCAGATTCGAACTGGTGATAAGGGTGTTGCAGACCCGTGCCTTACCACTTGGCTATGTCGCCTTAATCCAAACACATATTAGAAGTGTTCCTTTAGACACTTAAGTATTGTATCAAAGCAGCCGCAATTCGTCAAGACATTTTTGTCGACCTTTTTTTATTTTTTATGATTTTTTACGAACTTCACGGCAGATTGCCACGATCGCTGCATAAAGCACGCCGGCTATCGGCCAGATAATCCAGGTATATCCCCAGTTACCTGTAAAAAAGCTCCAGACCAGATAAATGCAGGTAATAATTGGCCAGTAAATCCCGCCGATTTTATCATCACTCCTAGAATTTTCTTTCTTCTCGAGCGTATAATCACCCTCCTGAAGCAGAATCTTCACCGCATCCCGTTCCATTCCTGCTGTAATAAACATAAAAACTGCAATTCCTACAATAAAGAGCAACGCACTTACCGCTAAACTTCCATAAAGTTCATTGTCTTCATACGTTACACCAACTACCAAAAGTGGAATCACACTTATGATACACATAATCACACCGACAATCAGGCGAATCAGATAGGAATTTTCTGTTTTCTCCTGATATGTGCGCAGATAGGAGACCGATTCTGAGCTAATTCTGATATTCTCTTTTTTTAAATAATCATATTTATCAAGCATTGTACCATGAAAAATGAATAATCCAACTGCTGCCGCTATCATAAGAAAGAGTGCGCCCAGACCAAAGCATACCAACATAACATCTGTGATATTGTGTCCATTATCCTGTAAACCGCCTAATATCAATAACAAAATTGGAGAAAAAATACAAAGCATTGTGGCAAGCCCAATCCATATGGAAGATTTCTTTGTCTGCTCCATATATTTTTTCACTTCGGTATCATGAACAAATCTTCCCTGTAAACCAACGGATTCTCCATAATAAATCTCATCAATTCCAAGTTCAGCCGATAATTCCTTTAAATTACCAAACTCCGATATTACTATTCCAACTGCTTCATTATCAGTTCTGCCTTCCTCTAACAATTCGTTGTATTTATCTTCCATCATTGCCGCCAACTCACGCTTTGCCCGCAGAACCTCTTCTGTCTGTGGAAGACTCGAAAACATATTTTCTAAATAATTTAAAATTGTTTCCATCATTAACTCCTCTCTTCATTTCCTGACCTGATAAATTTCTCAACGACTTCTTTTGTCAACTGCCACTCTTCACACTTTTCATGATAATATTTGCGGCCGCTTTCTGTAATCTGATAATAAGTGCGCCTTTTCCCGCCGGACTCATTTCCATAAAAAGATTCGATATAACCATTTTTTTCAAGACGGGTAAATGCGGAGTAGAGCGTAGTTTCTTTAATAATATATTTCTCCTCTGATAATTCACGGATTCTTTTCGATATTTCATATCCATAAGAAGCTTCCTCTAACAACAGATACAAAATAAACGTATCGTTATATCCACGAATTACGTCACTGCTTATCACCTGAATCCCTCCTTTGTAATCCACCATCACTTATACGTCTATCATACTACGACTATAGTATTACGTCTGTCGTAGTAAATATAATATAGCATAACTACTACGACAGGTCAAGTAATTTATCTGATAAATTTTTATATAGGAAAATTTAGCATAAAATTTTTCCATTTACAGATACTTTAACTATTCAGCATAACACGATTGAAATAAAGGAGAATTCATATGTCAGTAGATTTTAAAACAAGTGAAACTAAGGATAACCTGATGCGCGCCTTCGCAGGAGAAAGTCAGGCGAGAAACCGCTACACTTTTGGCGCTGCTCAGGCAAAAGATCAGAAGCTGCCCGTGATTGAGGCAATCTTTACATTTACCGCTAATCAGGAAAGAGAGCATGCGGAAATTTTTTATAATCATTTAAAGGAGCTTTCCGGTGAAACAATTCACATTGACGGCGGTTATCCTATTGATATTTCAGATGATATCGGTAAACTTCTTCGTATGGCACAGCACAACGAATATGAAGAACATGATGATGTTTACAAGAATTTTGCTGAGAAAGCACATGAAGAAGGCTTCTATCAAGTGGAATCCTCCTTCCGTCTGATTGCCGAAATAGAAAAAGTTCATGGCGACCGCTTCGGCCGCTTCGCTGATTATTTAGAAAAGAATAAGCTCTTTGTTTCCGATGTAAGTACCGGCTGGTTCTGCTTAAACTGCGGCTACATTTTTGAAGGAGAACAAGCGCCAAAAAGCTGTCCGGCATGTCACCATGACCAAGGATATTTCATCCGATTCGAGCTGTCGCCTTATGAATCTGCCGCTACCTATGCAAAAAACTTATAATCCTTATACTTTTAAAAGGCTTCCAGAGTCACCTCTGAAAGCCTTTTTATTATTTATAGCTATTTCTTCCTATTCTGTTCTGATTGTAATAGATGTAATAACCGGCTGTGCATCGGCAGGAATCGTACCGTTACTATCGGTGGGCTCTGCTGCCTCACACACTGCATCAACAACTTCTAAGCCTTCGGTTACATATCCGAAAACAGCGTACTGCCCGTCAAGGTATGCACTGTCCTCATGCACAATAAAAAATTGCGAGCTTGCACTGTCAAATGCATTAGAACGGGCCATTGAAATAGCTCCTCTGGTATGTGAAAGATTATTATCATAACCGTTGGCGGCAAATTCCCCTACAATCGTATTTTCAGAGCCGCCGCTGCCATTACCATTCGGATCGCCGCCCTGCATCATAAATCCTTCTATGATACGGTGGAAGGTAAGTCCGTCATAAAAACCGCTTTCTGCAAGGCTTACAAAATTTGCTGCGGAAATAGGCGCAGATTCTTGATCCAGTTGAACGGTAATCAATCCATAATCTTGGATTTCAATGTCTGCATAATAAGTAAGGTCGGCATCAAGCGCAGCCGAATTATTTGTTGTATCACTACCGTTTTCCGTTGTCTTATCGTTAACTGATGTACCATCTTCACCAGAAGTATCCGTTTTGCTTAATAAGTGGATTGCAAAGAAAATTGCACCAATGATGCAAAGACATAATACCGCAGTAATCACACTGACAAGAGCAATATTTTTACGCTTTTTCTTCTCTATAGGAGACGCAATGCTGTCAATCACAGCCACTGCCTGTTCATCGATTTTATCGGGAACCTTCAAATTCTTTTCTCCGTTTTGAATGGATTCAACTATAGATTCGTACGAATATTTACCCTCTTCTTTCAGATGAGCCATCACGTGTTCAATATTGCTCTTCTCTGCCTCTAGCGCATATTCAATCGCTTTCAGATTGAACTTAAAGGTGCTTGCCATTTGTTCGGGCGAATATCCTCCAATCGTATGCAGCACAAAAATAAATCGCTGTAATTCGGGGAGCTGAGATAAAACATTTTTTTCAAAACTTTCTGAATTTACAGATATAAAGCTGTCTCCTGAAATCAGAAAATTATTGTTATATGGGATTTTAAATGCCTTTGAATTTTGTTTACTGATTTTTCTTTTGCAATAATCCACCACATTGCGGATAGCCAAGTGAGTGAATTCTTCCTCAGTCACAATGCCTTGGGCAGTCATATTACTCCATACATTTTTGAAAACCCAAGATGCTGCCTCAGACGCCTGTTCCGTATCACCTAAGAGACATAACGATACATAATACACCTTTCTCTTGTTGGCTTCATAAAGAAGCTTCATTGCCTTGCTCTGCCCTTTGGCAGCGCATTGAATCGTAGTTGCCATTGTTTTTTCCACCTTTCACTTCTATATAAGTATTTTTTACGTATAATTCCATACGCTTTATTTTTTTCAATTAAAAAAATCTAAGTGCTTTTCTCTCACTGTTATAAGCACTCAGATATCATGTATATCCTCTATATAGAATAATGTCCAACAGTATGGGACTCAATTTAAAACAATATTTCAAAAAAGAGGCGCAGACCGGATTTGAACCGGTGCGTACTGGTGTTGCAGACCATTGCCTTACCGCTTGGCTACTGCGCCTGATGACTCCAACGGGAATCGAACCCGTGTTACCGCCGTGAAAGGGCGATGTCTTAACCGCTTGACCATGGAGCCTGAAATATACTAAATTCTGTCACAACGAAAATTAGTATACCATAGCGAGTTGAGAAAGTAAAGTATTTTTCATCTTCGATAATCCATATCCTGTTTTCTATAAAAATATATTTTTCTTGACATAATTGCTTTATTGTATTATTGTAATAATACAAACAATACAAAGAAAGGAATTGCTATGGAAATAATATTAAAGACAACGAACCTTACCAAACAGTTCGGTAAAAAAATGGCAGTAAATAATGTAAATATGACCATTGAAAAGGGTGATATCTATGGCTTCATCGGAAAAAACGGCGCCGGAAAAACTACTTTTATGCGTTTGGTACTCGGTACAGCTTTTTCGACCAAGGGCAGCATTACTTTATTTAATGGCATGCCTTTAGAAAAAGCAAGGCATAGAATTGGTTCCTTGATTGAAGGTCCCGGATTATACAAAAATTGTACTGCATATGAAAATTTAAAGCGCTTTTCCTTAATCTATGGAGGAACGGAAAAAGAAATACAAGAAATCTTACAACTGATAGGCTTAGATAATACCGGCAAAAAGAAAGCCGGAAAATTTTCTCTGGGTATGAAGCAGCGTCTTGGAATTGGTATCGCTCTTCTCGGAAATCCGGAATTTCTAATTTTAGACGAGCCGGTCAATGGCTTAGACCCAGCCGGTATAAAAGAAGTCCGGGATCTGATCTTGCGATTAAATCATGAGAAAAAAGTAACAATCCTGATTTCCAGTCACCTTTTGGATGAGCTGTCCAAAGTAGTAACAAAATATGGGATTATCAATGACGGTAATCTGGTAGAAGAAGTTTCTGCTTCAGATTTAATAGAGAGATGCAAACAAAAACTTACATTTACTGTAAATGATATAGAAAAAGCAGTGTCTATTCTATCTTCTGTTGTTCCATCCTCTGATATTCAAGCAGAAGACGGTCAGATTATTCTATCCTCCCATCTGGATGATGCAGCTTCCTTAAATAAGCTGCTAGTACAGCAGGATATTGAAGTCAGCGGTATTCAGGTTCAGACGGATGGATTAGAACAATATTTTATGAAACGGATAGGTGAATAATATGAATCGATTATTAAAATTTGAATTTCGGAAATTATTCCGTCAAAAAAGTTTTTATATTTGCGGAGCTATTATGCTTGGATTAATTTTTATCTCCGCTCTTACCATGAATCTCATGTATGAGGTTAGCCAGAACTTAATAGAAGTTACAGATGAAGTTAATATTATGGCAAATTTTGATTCTGGACTTTCAGGTCTTTATATGCTTTCCACGGCGCTTTCAAACAGTAATTTTACCATTATCTTTGCAGTTTTTATTTCACTGTTTGTCTGCGGTGATTATACAAACGGTACGTTAAAAAATGTAATTGCAAGAGGTTACGGACGTATTTCAATTTACATTTCGAAATATCTTGTATCTCTGATTGCAGCAACTATTTATACTATTTTTTGCTGGGTAATCGGATTTCTTTCCGGTACTGTATTATGGGGCGTAGGAAGTCTCCCGGCAAATGAAACAACTCTAAACTTTGTTACTATTTTACTGGTACAATTACTGTCAGCATACGCCTACACCTCCATGTTTTTCCTGATTGCAGCCTTACTGAAAAAAACAGGCGGTTCAATTGCAGTCGGGATTATTGCCCCAGTAGTTATTGTTATGATTATTTCCCTGTTGGATGTTCTGACGAACAAAATAACTTTTTCTTTCTCAGACTACTGGCTAGACAATTGCTTTATTAATATTTCAGCAACTTCAGTGCCTTCTGATATTATGCTTCGCTGCTTTGCCTGCTTCCTAATCTATACAGTAATATTTGCTGTTGCTGGGCATTTGATTGGCACTAGAAATGAAGTTTAGATTGAATAATATAATCGATTATCATCACAAAAAAGGACTGCACATCCTGTAGATTTTTTAAGTAAAAATTTGCAGATGCGCAGTCCTCTATATTGACTATATTCAGAAATCCGCACTTCTTCTGTTACATTCAACAATTAAATCTGTTCGGTTACATCCTAAATATCTTCTTAACAAAAGGTACTATTTTAAGCAATTGATATACCAATATAGTCAATATAAAACTTCCCACACAAATACCCAGCACCTGCACAATCATAATATCACATACCTGCACGATATAATAAGCAAGCGCCACCAAAATAGTTTGATGCAAAATATAGATTGGATATGATGCTTTATTAAAATATTCTGTAAACCTTGTCTGCCTATCCAAGAACTTCTTCCCAAAAAACAGTAAAACCAAAATCATATTCCATCCAATATAATTTATCCATAAATCTCCATAATAAGAAAAATTATAATATAATATCACTAATGCAACTGTTCCTATTACACACAAAGTCACAAGCCATTTTATATTCTTCCCAACCTTTTTCATAATAACATCATTACTGATCACATAATAACCAATCAAATAAAGTGCTAAATTCTTTCCAATACTAAAGCCTCCAAAATTACCTAAATAATACATCAACCATATAGGAATAAATAAAAGCAACACACCAAAAACAGATATTTTTTCAATTTTTACAGAGGCTTTTTCATATGGCAAAAATTGAAATAAAATTAAAGTAATCATTGATATGATAAACAGAAATAGAATAAACCAAAGTTGTCCTGGAGTAAATGCACCATCATAACCGCTAAAATCTGTGAAATGTGTGAAGAAATATTTCCAATGTTCTAAAATACCACCTTTATAATTATAAAAATATTTTCTTGCATATAACGTTTGAAATGGTACAAGAAAGACCATTCCGCTAATAAATGGAATTAGTAATTTATTGATCCGCTGTATTACAAACTCTTTGCTACTCCTTTTCTCCAATGCATATCTAGCACTCATTCCAGACAATACAAATAGTATTGGCATAAACCACGGATTTACCAATACTATTAAGGTACTTAATATCTTGCTTTCTCCCAACCATATGTAAAAGCTAGAGCCAAAATTATTCCATATCATAAAAGTATGTACCGGAAATAATAACAAAATCGTCAAATTGCGTAGATTATCAATATAATTTCTTCTCATTTTTCATCCTTTAAATCAACAAGGTCTATTCTATGACAACAAGTAGACTTCATTTAGTAACTGTGTGTATGATACAAAAAATCCACAAACACCCGTGTTTGTGGATTCCCTCAAACTCCCCGAGTAGGGCTCGAACCTACAACAACTCGGTTAACAGCCGAGTGCTCTACCATTGAGCTATCGAGGATTATTAGTTAGAAAATGACGTTTGCCGAAATTCCATCCATGCAACGCCATCGTCAGTTAATATTATTATATGCATCTTTTATAAATATGATACATACCTTCAAAACTTCATACAGAATCTTCCGAGCGTCCTTGGTCAAGCCCTCGACCGATTAGTGACAGTCAGCTCCATGTGTTGCCACACTTCCACCCCTGCCCTATCTACCTGATGCTCTTTCAGGGGTCTTACTTCCTTTTGGGATGGGATATCTCATCTTGGGGGGGGCTTCACGCTTAGATGCCTT
>CAJTSH010000017.1 GCA_910578885.1 uncultured Lachnospiraceae bacterium | reverse complement strand
AAACGGTAATTATAGTAATTTGAGCAACAGAGATATTCATGCGTTTGTCGTGGGAAATATTCTGATTTTATTGTAAAAAGCCGATAACTATTGTATAATGAAAATAGAAATAAAATCCTATTCACATAGTTTCAAATATCGAAACAGACAAGGCAGGTGGGCATATGAAAAAATATGAACGTACTTCTTTTACAGTAGAAGCTGTTAAGTATGAACCGGATAAAGGACTTGAAGACGGCTTTTCTCTGTGGACCGAAGTGATTACTGACGGTTGGACCGTTACAGACGGGCTTGTAAAAGTTACCAATTCTATGGGACAGATTGTCTGTCCGTTTATCAAGAACAGACGCGGCGTTATTTTCATCCGGGAGGGTGATTATATCGTCTACGAAGAAGGCGGAGAGCGTCACTGCTGCGGCGGCGACAAATTTACAGACCGATACCACGAAGTGACAGAATGAACTTCATAAATGGCCGGCATAATTGAGCCGGAGGCTAACCATTATTTGATTAGCCATCCGCTCACATCATCCGGCATACCATTAAGTATCAAGGCATTTCTTTCGTTTTCACAAGACTATTAGATAATAGTCAAGCATGGACATGTATCCTAGCTTGGCTATTATTTTATTTGTGACTGCTGAATTGAGTTCTTGTGCCATTCTCCAATAGGCCGCTCTAAATCAGCAAAGCATCAAAAATTTAGTTGCTAAGGCTGCTTTTGTTGTATATAATATTAATAGGGATTACCCATGTTTTTATTGAGGTACTAAAGGATACAGAAGGGATATCAATATCATGATAAATGTATGGATTGACGATTTGACACCATGCCTTAAAGATAATGAAACAGGTGATTTTGTAGCAACAGAAGTTGTCAGAATAAGGAGAAAAAGTTTTTTATCAAAGTTTAATAAGAAAAATGGTTGGTATACAAATTGGGAAAAACTTCTGCCGGAACACGAGATTTATGCCTTGGTAGTAAGTGGTACTGTAGATATTCAGGGAATGATTGCATTAAGCAGGAATGATAACTTTCAAGCAGTATACATAGCTTGGATGTGCACATCTCCGCAGAATAATAAAATGCTATGTGACAATCCAAAGTATGCTGGCGTTGGCGGTCATTTATTTGCAATAGCAGCAGATAAATCAATGGAATATGGATTTGACGGCGTGATTGTAGGCTATGCCGCTAATATGGATTTAGTAAAGCATTACTGTGAAGTTTTTAAAGCAGAACATATCGCATTGCTGCATCCAAATCAAATTGCCGTTTATGAAAACGAAGCAGCCGATATAAGGAAGGTGTATGATTATGAGTGGACCGATGAGGAAATTTAATTATGAAGAATATTACAAACAATTAGAAATTATGCCTGATCCGATTATGGCAAGCGATCTTCCAAAAGTAAAACTGAACCTTAAAGGAATTCGGGACTATGCCAGAAAAAAAGGGGTTCCCATTGCCAGTCTTTCAGATTCTGAAAAACAGCTTTTTATTAAAACATGAGTCTTTCGTTTCAGTAGCAATATCTGTATTACAAAGAAAACAAATTCCTTTTTGATTTTTGTACCAACGACTAATCATTTTCCACCCTGATATCCATGCTGCCGGAGCAAAATCCCTCCATATCCAGCGTCACATACGCATATCCCAAATCTTTCAAAAATCCTACAATTTCATTCCTGCTATTTAAGAATTTTGCCATGTCCGTGACATCAATTTCCAGCCTTGCGATTTCTCCATGCACTCTCAGACGCACGTTGTAAAATCCCAGAGAACGGATATAATCTTCCGCCTGCTCCACCCGTTTCATCGACTCACTGTCAAGTTTCGTTCCGTAAGGAAAACGCGTCGCAAGACAGGGCGTGGAAGGGCGGCTTGCTACAGGGATTCCACGTTCTGCCGCCAGCTTCCGCACTTCTTCCTTCGTCATATGTACCTCGGCAAGAGGACTTCTGATACCAAGCTCCCGCACGGCGCGGATACCCGGACGGTATACATGCAGATCATCCTCATTCGTCCCCTCCAGAATACAAGAAACTTTTTTCTCCTCTGCAAACGCTAAGAGCTTCCGAAAAAGATAACGCTTGCAGCGATAGCATCTGTCTATGGGATTCTCGGAAATTCCTGCTTCCTCCAATTCATTTACCTCTATGACAGAATGAATTGCTCCGGCCTGTTCTGCCAGCTTCTGTGCAAGCGCAGGCTCATACGTTGGATGCAGCGCAGCATGGATAGTGACTGCATATACTTTCGTATGCCATGCCTTCGCTTTCTCACACAACAGAAAGAGCAGTAAGGCACTGTCCACACCGCCTGAAAATGCCAATACTGTATCTTCCCTTGCAGCGTCTTCCAGAAGCTGTTCTAACTCTTGTTTCTTTTTCTGTATATCCATCATTCCATTTCTCCCAGAATAGACCGGCATTCCTCTGCAATCCTTGCGTATGCTTCTGTATAGGACATTCCGCTCTCCCTACAGGCCATTGCCACGCTTTCGTACTCCGGGTAAATCCGCCTTGTCCCTCCCAGAGAACATATTTTTACGGAAACCTCTCCCAACGATGTATGGACGGTTCTGATTTCACGCTCTAAAATCGTCCGCTCCATCTGTATCCGCCGGACGCCGATTGTCGTCGTATTTTGGAATATAATTTCCTCCATTTTCGAAATATCCTCTTTGCAGCAGATAACATTTAACTGATATGCCGGACGGTTCTTCTTCATATAGACCGGCAGATAATGCACATCTCTTGCCCCCGCTTCAAATAACCGCTCCATTACATACCCGAGATTCTCTCCGGTGCAGTCGTCAATATTTGTTTCCAGCTTATATATGGCATCTTTCCTCTGTTCATTCGTCTGGTCTTCAATGAGCATTGCCCGAAGAATACTCGGGCGGCTGTACTTGCGTTTTCCCGCTCCGATTCCGGTACAAAGAATCCGAAACTGTTCCGGCAATCGGCTTGAGGTACGAAGCGCCGCTGCAATTGCAGCGCCGGTCGGGGTTACAAATTCCCCTTCCTCCTCTACGATATGAAGCGGCAGTTCATATGCCTCTGCAATATTTACCACTGCGGGAACCGGAACCGGAATCACTCCATGCTGACAATGGATACATCCCCTGCCCTCATACAGTTTCTGCACTACTACATCCGTAATTCCAAGATTGTCGATACAGACCGAGACTGCCACGATATCTACAATGGAATCTACGGCGCCGACCTCATGAAAATGCACTTCTGAAACCGAAAGTCCATGCGCCTTTGCCTCTGCCTCTGCGAGTATCGTAAAAATACGGATAGCAAGCTGATTTGCCCGCTCCGTCAGATTCCCGCCGGAAATAATCGCTTCGATTTCTTTCAAAGTGCGGTGTATATGTCCTTTATGGGAATGATTCTCATGCGCATGTCCTTCGTGAGAATGATTTTCAGGCGTATGCTCCTCATGGAAATGATTTTCGTGCGTTTGCACATGTTCCGATCCTTCTTTTCTCCCATGCAGATACGCCATATCATGGTCATGATTCTCATGTATCTCATCTAAGAGAACCGCAAAATCACAGGCGTCGATTCCTGATTTCTTTACCCTTGTGACGGCAATCTGATATCCTTCCAAATTCAGGCTTTCCAACGCATTCCGCAAAACCGTTTCGTCCGCTCCTAAATCCAGCAGCGCGGCAACTGTCATATCCCCGCTGATTCCGCTGCCGCATTCTAAGTATAACGTCTTATTCATCCCTTACCCCCAGTCTGTTTATCTGCGTTGCCATATATCCTGCTCCATAACCATTGTCAATATTTACCACCGCTATCCCGTTTGCACAGGAATTGATCATCGTAAGAAGTGCGGACAAGCCATGCATGCTTGCGCCATAGCCAATCGAAGTCGGAACTGCAATGACCGGCTTATCCACTAATCCTCCCAGCACGCTTGCGAGCGCACCCTCCATTCCGGCTACCGCCACCACACAGTTTGCACTCTGAATCTCTTCTAACTTCGACAGCATCCGGTGAAGTCCGCTGACGCCCACATCATAGATACGCTCTACATTTGCCCCGAAATATTCCGCCGTCTGCGCAGCTTCTTCGGCGACCGGAATGTCTGCGGTTCCTGCGGTACAGACTGCAATTTTCCCGGTTCGTTTTTTCCCCGGTTTCTCGATTTTAAGAATGCGTGAAATCTCATCATACAAAACTTCAGAATAATGATTCCGTATCATTTCATACTGCGCCTTCGTCGCCCTGGTTCCGAAAACCTCTCCTTCCGCTTCATACAACTTTCCGAAAATATGTAATAAATGTTCGTCATTCTTTCCACTGCAGAAAATGACCTCTGCAAATCCGGAGCGGAGTTTCCGATGTGTATCCAGCTTTGCATATCCCATTTCTTCAAACGGCTCTCTCCGAAAATACCGCTCCGCTTCCTCTATCGGCATTTCCCCGCTTTTTACCTTTTCTAAAACCTCATGCGCGTCCATACATATCCTCCATTTTCTCAACTATTTAGCCCATGCCACAGACGTGCCGAAAAGCTGTCGCAACGCTGCATTATTCTATGCCCCAAAATCAAGATAAAAATGTCTTGTAATCTTCATAATTCTTCTTCAAAAGCTCCGGCGTCTGCAGTCCATAAGGACATTTGCTCATACACTGATTACAATGCAGACAATTCTCGATTTTCTTCATGTTCTCCTGCCACTGCGGCGTCAGATATGCTTCCTTCGGCGCCCTTCGCAAAAGCAGGCTCATTCTTGCACAATTGTTGATTTCAATTCCCGCCGGACAGGGCATACAATACCCGCAGCCCCGGCAGAAATCACCGGAAAGCTGCTCTTTATCCTTTTCAATCCGTTCCTTCCGCTCCTTTGTCAGCTTGGGAGGATTCTCCTGATAGGACAGAAATTCATCCAGTTCGCTCTCCCGCTGTACGCCCCAGATCGGCGCTACATTGTCAAACTGCGCAAGATAAGCATACGCCGTCGCAGAATCGTTAATCAATCCTCCGGAAAGCGCCTTCATTGCGATGAATCCCATATCTTTCTCTTTACATGCCTCTACAATCTCAAGGTCTAACTCTGAAGCCAGATACGAAAACGGAAACTGCATTGTCTCATACAAGCCTGACTCAATCGCTTCCTTCGCCACTGTATGCCTATGGTTCGTGATTCCGATATGGCGGATTTTCCCCTGCTCCTTCGCTTTTACCATTGCATCATATAGCCCGTTTTCTTCTCCCTGTTTCGGACAGAATGATGGATTGTGAAACTGATAAATATCAATATAATCCGTATTCAGCATGCGAAGGCTTGTCTCCAAGTCCTCCCAGAACTGCTTCGCATTCTGAGCTCCGGTCTTGGTACTGATGATTACCTTATCCCTGATATAAGAAAATGCCGCTCCTAATTTTTCCTCACTGTCGGAATACCATCTGGCTGTATCAAAATAATTGATGCCGTGATAAAATGCTTTCTGCAAAAGGTAGACCGCGTCCTTTTTTTCAATTCTCTGAATCGGCAGTGCGCCGAATCCGTTCTTGCTTACTTTTAGTCCTGTTTTTCCGAGTGTTATTGTCTTAACTTCGTCTGTTTTATTATGCATTTTGCTGACGCCTCCTTGTCATTATTGTAATGCTTTTATTGCTGTGTAGCAAGCATTAACCGAAAAACAATTATTGTCTATTGTCGTAAAATATGCCGTTGAATTTTACATCAAACCAGGGTATACTAAAGGCAGGAAAGAAGAATGTGATTATGCCTAATATTAAACCAATCTCTGATTTGAGAAATTACAGTGATGTGCTCCGTGATGTATCTGTGGGTGCACCCGTCTTTCTTACCAAAAATGGACGTGGGCATTATGCGATTATAGACATACCGGACTACGAAATATGAACGCAATGGCTCTTGCCAAATCTTCACACGCCGTCGGCGCTCCCGGACGATAGATGAGGGCAAATGCGTTGTATCCCTTTTGTGAGGGGCATCTCTCTTTCTATTCTTCCTCATATACCTCCCGGATCAACGGGAAGGCACTCCACGCTTTTGGCCATCCACAGTAAAATGCGAGCTGTGTAACAATTTCTACTGCTTCTTCCTTTGTAATTCCATGCTCCTTCCCCAGCACAAGATGCGACTTAAGCTGCGGATAAAGCCCTGCGGAAAATAATGCTGCAATTGTAATCATACTGCGGTCCCTTGGAGATAACTGCTCTTCTCTCGACCACACTTCCCCAAACAAAACATCATCATTCAATTCTGCGAATTTAGGAGCCAGATCTCCTAACCGGTCTCTCCCTGCCGTCTGTTTCTTTGCCATAATATCTGTCCCGCCTTTCCTAAACCATAAATTTTTCATCATAATATTTCTTTTACATTATCTATAGTATAAACAAATTGAGACTTCCGTAGAAGTCTCAATTTGTTTACCCATTTAAACTTTCAGGTTATAACCATAGGAAACGTCATAAATTTTGTTCTCAAGACGTTTCGCCAACTTTTGCTGCGTATTAACGCAGAATCTACCTTTATCCGTTCGCCCTCATCGTTCCCGCAGCAACACGCTCCCAACCATCAAAACGCAGGCTGACACCGCCATCGGAACAATAAATCCATAACTCCCTTTCATCATCTGGAACAAAGCAAACTTGCCAAGATATTTGCCGCCGCCCATGTTAACGGCATAGTAAATGACCGCCAGCATATACCCCAGCACCGTCTGATTTGTTATAGCGCTGACAGCAAATCCAATGCTTCCTAAAAACAACATTTCCACAAAAGCTCCAAGCCACAGCCTTCCATAGTCAAACGTACCGCCCCCCTGTTTCATTATGAGCGGAAAAATACTGACCAGCGCTGCCATCACAACAAGCGCAGTCAGAACCCGCGGCAGATACAACTGCCACATGGGCATTTCTTTTGATTTTTCGAGCTGCCAGATTTCCCGGTTTCCCTCCGGAAGGAAGAGCGGCGTAAGCAGAAGGATTCCCGCAAATGTCACATACATTTCCATGACCTGTGCCGCTTGACCTTCATCCAGATTCCGAAAGCTCATCAAGCCCCCGGAAGCCAGACAGAAAAGAAACGTGAAAAGAAGATGCGGAATATAGCTGCTCTTTAAAAAGCTAACCCCGGCTCTTACTATTCTTTCCATGCCAAAATACGCCCCCTTTCCGTTTTCTGTCAAATATCAATACAGTCAGGCCAAACAGCAGAATTGCAAGCAGGAGATAAAACAGCCTGTTTATTGCAAGCTGCCCAAGCTGTGCAAAAAAGGACTGTGTATTTCCCACCGTATTCCAGCGGGGCTCCAGATGAAAACCAAATTCTCCCACCAGACTGGTTTCTAAAGCAATACAGGCAAATGACCAAAACACCTGCAAAATAACTGCAAATACATTACCGATCAGCTCCGTCAGAACAAACGAGAGAGCAAGCGTGACCATCAGCGTCGGCAAAAGCCAGCCAACGGAATATTTAAGGAATGCAAAAACATCCGGCGCCACTCCGTTTGTCCTCGCCAGATAAAGATAAGGTGACTGAAGCAGGAATGCAATCAACACCACCGGCAGGAACGCCATAAAAAGATTTGCCAGATAACGGCTGCCGACCACTTGCAGCGAGGAAGCGGCTCTTGCATAAATTACCTGCTGTGCATCCGCCCTTTTATCCCGCAGGCATCTGGTCGCACCCAGAAAAATCGGCAGAATCACCAGCATAATGCCCGCATAGTCGCAGAACAGACGCATATATGCGCCGGTAACCTTATCTTTTTCACACAATGCCCGATAGTCCTCCAAGGCATCCTCATAGGTCTTCGGCTCACTTGCAGTAAGTTTTTCCGGTTCGAAAGCCGAGCCTTTTCCGATAATGCCGCAGACCCTCTTCATCGCGTTCTGGAATTCTTCAAATGTTAAATCTTCTGCGGGCTCCACCAAAAAGGTCTGTCCCGATATCGGAGCGCCTTCCATCGTACTCTGGTCATAGCCCGAAAAATGCGCATCCATTTCGTCCAGAAGCTGCTCAAAACTCTTTCCGGTACATTCAAACAAAATCTGTTCTATTTCCGCCAGCTCACTGTCATTTAACGTCACTTCCTTATAAAACATAAACGGATATGTCGCATAGGAATTCCAGTCCGTCTCCCTGACAAGCTCCGCCAAAGTGCTTTCCATAATTAACGTCTCATCTTCGCTTTCTTTAAATCCATAGCTTTCCTGCCCCGGTTTTGGCTCCGTCAGCCTATCGCTCCAATCCCCGTCCGAAAGCTGTGAGGTTAAAAACAGCACAAGAATTATCAGATAGAGATAGTAGACCAGACTTTTTGCAATCTGTCTGCATTCTTTGAAAAACAACGGAAAAAACATTAGCATACACCTCCCTGCTGCATGAGATACATGTATGCATCTTCCACATCCGGCGCACATGCTTTGGCCTCCGGCAACGGCTTTGTCTGCGCAATCATCTTCACATGGGTCAGGCTTCCATTGGTAAGCATTCCGGTAATCTGGTATTTCTCCCTCAACTTCGGCAGCTCCATTGTAGAAACCTCGGCACTATAGACCTTTCCCTCCGCCAGCTTCAAAAGCCCGCTTACGGTTCCGTCAAAAATAATGCTGCCGTTATTTAATACGGCGATTCTCTCACAAGTCGCTTCAATATCTCCCACAATATGCGTGGATAAAATCACGACCCGATCCTTTGCGACTTCACAGAGCAGATTCCGAAAACGCACCCGCTCCTCCGGGTCTAAGCCGGCTGTCGGCTCATCCACTACAATCACCTTCGGATTATGGATGATTGCCTGTGCAATTCCAAGCCGCCTTTTCATTCCTCCGGACATGGCTCTCACCTTTGTACGCTTTTGCTCTGTCAGATTGACTTTTTCCAGCATTTCCGGTACAAGTTTTTTACGTTCCTCTTTTTCCATTCCCGAAAGTACAGCCAGATAATCCAAAGCCTCATAGGCATTCATATTTCCATACATGGAAAAATCCTGTGGGAGATAGCCTGTGATTTGACGCACCCGTTTACATTCCTCCACCGGAATGCCGCAGATACGAACCTCCCCGCTGCTTTTTTTCGTCAGCGTCGTGATGATTTTCATTAAAGTTGTCTTTCCGGCTCCATTCGGTCCAAGCAGACCGAACATCCCCCGCTCTATCGTAAGATTTACATCCGATAAAGCCTGCTTCTTTCCGAATTGCTTAGATAAATTTTTAATTTCAATTCCCGTTTCCATAAATTTTCCTTTCTTTTTGCGTTAAGTTTCTTCCGCATCCCCCTAAGGGTTATAGTAAACGGCAAATTTATTTGTCGTTTACTGCAAGTATAGGAAACGTTTCACTACAGATTCTCTACATTCCATATTTTCAAAAAAGAAAATAATCCTATGAGACCAGAAAGGATGCGGCTGCAATCGCACCGCCCTCCACGCTGTTAATAAGCGTCAGATTACCGCCATGTTTCTCACAGATGGTTCTGCAAATAAAAAGACCCATTCCAAAATGCTCTCCGCCGTCTTTCTCCTCGCTGTAATAGGCTCCCGACGCCTCACGCAGTGCGCGCGGTGAAAATCCGGCGCCATCATCCTTGACATATACAGTCATCCGGTGTTTCTCATAAACCAGTTTAATTTCCATCTGTTCTCTCGCATAACGCAATGCATTTTGACAGAGATTTTCCACAGCCTCCATCACCAGCCCCAAATCTAAAAGCAGCTCTCTCTCCTTATCCTCCGCGCTTCTGCAAAAAACAAAATTCTTTCCCCATTGAGCCGCCAGCGTCTTTGCCGTCTCTTCCACCTGCGCCTCTATATCCTTTCTTCGGTATCTCCTGCTCTCCGGCTCCCGCATCTCCAGATTTCTGATATCCGTCATTGTCTTCGAAAATTCATACAGCCTGTCCTGCTGCTTTTTCAGCAATTCTAGTTTTTCTAACAATTGTTCTTCAGAAATTTTCCCCTTTGGGACGTATTTCAGCAAAAACTCCGTATAACCCTTCATTACCGTAATCGGCGTTCGGATATCATGGGCAAAGGCGGCATTGATTTTCCGTAAATCCTCCTGATTCTCCCACTGTCTACGTTTTTCCGCAACCAGCTTCTGTCTCAGCGCTTCAATCTTTATACAGAGCATACCGAGTTCATCCTCGCTCTGATAGGAAAATTCATGCCCATAATCCCCAATTAAAAGATACTCCAGAGCTTCCCTCTCTGAACGGATAGCTGGATATAGTCTGTTTCTGTAAAAAAGAAACAAAGCGATGGCAAACATCAGACCGATGTACAGATAAATAGAGTAGTTATAGATGAAACAAATTGTCTTTGCGAGCCATGCTCCTCCTGCCGCTCCAAGTCCTATCGAATAATCCACATGCAGATTTCCCTCTCGAAATTCCATTTCCGGATACCTGTGTTTTAAAACGCCAATCCATCCGTCACAGATATTTTTCGTAAACAAATACAGCGCCAGTACAGAAAATATCGCCGCCAAGAGATAAAAGAACAGACTCTTTCTTAAGTCTGCCCGTTTCAGTCTTTTACCAAACTTCTCTACCAGATCCTCTAACCAATCCATTTATATCCCACACCCCATACCGTCTGAATATAATCCTTTTTGCTTACCTTAGCCAGCTTCCCGCGAATCCGCCTGATATGTTCTGTAATGATACTGGCGTCCGCATCCCCATCGTATCCCCGGACATTTTCGTAAATTCTCTCTTTATCAAATACCTGTCCGGCATGTGTCAAAAGCAGCTCTACAATGGAAAATTCCGTTCTGGTCAGCCCAACGTCCTCCCCCTTGGCCAGTACCACACGTCCGGTAAAGTCTACCACGATATCTTGATTGATATACACATTCCGGCTGTTGCTCTTCCTTTCTTCCCGGCGCAGGTGCGCTTCTACTCTTGCCAAAAGCTCCTCCATCGAAAACGGTTTTAATATATAATCGTCTCCTCCCGCTTTAAAGCCATTGACTCTGTCCGCTTCCTCCGTCCTCGCTGTCAAAAAAAGAATCGGACAGCTTACGATACTTCGGATTTTCTCACATACCTCATAGCCGTCCATTTTAGGCATATTGACATCCAATAGAATCAAATCTGTCCCTCCGTTGATCTTTGACAATGCAGACTCTCCATTCTCTGCAGTATAGACCAGATAGCCTTCCATTTCCAAGCACTCCTTTAGCATGTTCCGAATGTCTGCTTCATCATCTATTACTAAAATCTGCTTCATTATTTCCCTCCATTACTGCCGGTCTTCCAAAATTATTCAATACCAATATTGCAAGCATGATTAATCCGATTCCTACCGCCGATAAAAGTTCCATCCTTTCATGAAACACTACAATCCCAAGAATGGTCGCAACCATCGGCTCTATTGTTGCCATTATTGCCGCTTTACTGGTTTCCACTCCTTTTAATCCGTATGTATACAGTAAATACGGAGCAAATGCAGTCAGTAATGCCATCAATAAAATCACGGCAAGCATCCTTCCCGGCATAACAGATGACGATGCTCTCTGATACAGATCCGGTATGTTACAAATCACCAATTCTCCTGCCGCCGCAAAAAAGAACGCATAAGAAGAAACCGTATAAGAATGATACTTCTTCAACGCAACCGTACCAAAAATGCTGTAGAGCGCATAAGAAAATCCTGACAGCAGCCCGGTTATCACTCCGGATCCGCTCACACTCATCTCATTTCCGATTCCCGTTACACAGACACAGCCCGCAAAGGCACAGATGAGCGCCATCAGCTTCTGCACCGTAAACTTTTCTCCCAGAAACAAAATAGACATCAGCATGACAAAAATCGGTGAGGTGTACAAAAGGATTGCCGCCGCTGACAATGACGCCGCCTGCATTGTAGAAAAATAGCAGAGAGACATCAGCATGACGCTTCCCACACCCATCCCAAAGAATACCCAGATATCTTTCAGCTTTATTTTTAACTTTCCTCTGTCAGTAACCAACAGAAACACCAAGAAAAATACTGCTGCCGTTATAATTCGGACTGCCGTTACCTGCACGGTGGTAAGTCCCAAATCTGTCAGGTAACGCACAAAGACGCCCATGAGCCCCCAGAGTGCGCCTGCGACAAGAATACATATTGTTGATAATAAATCCATGTTCTTCACCTCAAAAATACAGTATGCCCATTCGGGCGGTATAATATCTGACAATATTATACCTTATCATTAAAATAACATCAATGCTGTTGCAAGCATATAAAAAGCCGAGGATTTCTCCTTGGCTTTTTATAGATATTTCTGTAATGATTATAAAATCTGTCCCTTTCCTGTATAAGGATGACTCTGGGCATAGGCAGATGCATTTGCTGCAAACTTACCGGGAGCCAGTTTGTCAAAATACTCACGTTGCCATATCGTATAATCAAAATCATTTCTTTTAATCAACGCAATTAAATATTCCGCATCAATAACACCTAAATTTTCTACGAGGCACGCAAAGCCCTAATCCAAAATATCAATTGTATTAACCATTAACATTCTCCTCCATTCTTCTAATAAATTCTCCCGGAGTAACCAAAATTATCTTTTCAGATTGATATTTCAACAATCTGTCATCTGTAGTTACAAAGTATTTACATTCTGCCAAAATAGCACAAGCTACATAATACGCATCCTTTTCTTTCACACCTGTCTTCATAATTTCATCTGCGCATTCTCGAATCACATCTTCACTTCTGTTGCTAACATAAAACGAAGCATAGTCCTTCATGAACTTCTCGATTGCCATTTTTTCTGTAATGAGCGATTGTTGCTATTTTCATAATCAAGAACATATGAGGTTACAAGCTCTAGCTCCTTTTTCCTTATCATATCTTCTTTCCCAAAAATTATTTACAAAATATCTATAGCTAATATAATATCCTATCCTTATATTTCTATCAAGCAAATTCATATTCAACAATTGAACAAAATTTGCCTTCGGATTATTGTAGTTAAGTTTTTCAACATGCATAAATAACAATTTTGGGAACCTCAAGCCTTTTTTAATGCCTGCATACGCATTTTGACATTTTCCTCAAATTCTTCATCCGAATATTTCGGATCTCTTGTCCGCATCCAGATGCCGCATGGTGCGTCGCTGCATTCCCCGCAGCTTCCCAATCCCTTATGATTTACCGTACAATCATAGATTGCACATGCCTTCCCTTCCGGTGCATGGAAAACCTTTCCGCTGCATGCATGACATCCTGCACACATTTCACCATAGCAACAGCATACATTGCAATCAGTTCCACACACACTTAAATTCTGCTTTTTCGATTCCTGATACGTTTTATACCATTCCTGCACTACATTTTGCGGATGTTGTGTCAGTCCGGCCGTCTCCTCAACTGTTTTCCCTTTTTCAAACTGTCTGCAGGCTACCGAATACATACTCTCTGAAACTTCAATTAAATGCCCGTCCGGATCAAAGATATGAATCCCCTGTTGAAGCCAAGGGTATGTTCTGGGTTCATGAAGACGCTCCACCTCTGGATGCTCATTTAACAGGGTGATAAATTTTTCAAAATCTTCCGTTTCAAAATAGAGCTCCATTGTATTTGGACGATATTTCATTGTCTCAGGAGGAAAGCCTGCAATCTCATCAAAATGCTCCTGCAATGC
Source organism: uncultured Lachnospiraceae bacterium (assembly GCA_910578885.1). GTDB lineage: Bacteria > Bacillota > Clostridia > Lachnospirales > Lachnospiraceae > Roseburia_C. Next base: position 57,518 of record CAJTSH010000017.1, on the reverse strand, counting down.
CAATCCGCAGGATAAAGACTTGCACCAGCCTAAATCAACAGCAACCTCCTGTCCAAACAGCGTTTTGTAAAATCCCAACGATTTTTTCATATCCTTTACTGCAAGCAATGTATTACAATATCTCATGGTCTTTCCCTTCCTTTGTAAATATTTGTTTGCAATCATCATAGAACTATCTGTCCAAAAAGTATTGTATATTTCCGACATTGTGATAAGCATACATTTTTGCCTTTTGGATATCCATTGTATGATACCGTTTAAATTCCCGCATGAGATGCGACTGGTCAGCATAGCCATACTCATAAACTGCATCCAAAACCCGAAATCCGGGATTGATTACGATTTCGTTCCACAGACACTGATAACGCACAAGATTACAAAGTTTTTTCGGCGTGATACCAATATATTCATGAAATAACCTTTCTAAATGCCTGCTGCTGACAACACACTCCTCCGCCAGCCCGGCAGCGCTTTGTGTACCCTTGAACATAATCATCTGTTTTACCGCATGATCCACTATGGGATGCTGCCTTATCTTGAACATACGCTGGAGAAAGATTTCTTCCGCTATCCTGCTTCGTTCTTCCAGAGAATGTTTCTCTAATAACTGCTGCCGCAGCATTTTATCCAGCCAGCAAAATCTGGACTGTACGTCATAAAAACCGTTTATGGTATCCTTCATGGAATCTTCCGAAAAAGCATATGCACCCCATGCATAAAACCGAATTGCAAAGATAGAAATCATATGCCCGCACTCTGTATCATCACGATCACAAAAGCTGCTATCATTAATTCCACAAAAGACTCCGGTAATCCTATTTTCCGTATAATCGATGCGATAAATAATATCCACACAGGTATCAGGAACAACCAGACTTACAACAGCGCTCTTTTCCTTTTTCAAATACGGCTTTTCACTTCCCCAAAAGCAACGAATATATTTTGCCAGTTCCTGATTTTGTGGCTGTACCTCTTTGTATTTTTCATCCCGCTTAAATGGAGTTGCTGTCAGCGGTTTATAAAACATATTTTTCATCGTAGAACACCTTTACAGACATATCATCAAAAAAGTTTATTTCATTTTCCCATAAGCCGTGTCATTTCCTCTATACGGTCAATTGGAAATGGTGGCATTGTCAATGGTTTCATGACATATCACTCTGGTACAGGTAATTTGTCTTTCAGCCATTTCATTACTCGGAATTCATTTTCATACTCATCCATGCTTCCAAATTGAGGTGTTATCTACAATGTATGACGCCCCATGTTTCCCACACCGGCAGCCTGTGCTGCATGCTTTTGTAACGGAACGCCATACTTCTTTGTTACTTATCTTTTGCATAATATCTCGTTATATATTCTTAAGTAACCACTCTTCCACAATGTCCCCATCGCCCATAAAAGAATGCTCGCTATTTTCTGCCACTGTCAACTTACAACCAAATTTCTTCACAAAAATTTTCTCCACTTCCAATGACTGTAGATTATCTTTTCCGCCATACAAAATAGACGTCGGAATATTCCACTTTTCCACCGGATGTTCTAATACATATTGATAATATGCCCATGACAGAATATCTATCGGCGTGTCCACTTCTTTCTCACGCTCAAGTCGTTCTTCCGAAACGTCAAACCATATCATCATTTGCTTAATCAAATATTCCATATCTAAAATAGGAGATTGAAAAAGGCACTTCTTAATGTCATATGTGTTGTAAGCATTCAGACTGAAATACGCTCCCAAACTGCATGCAAACAGAGAAACCTCATTCCATTTTTCAAAGACATAATCACCAACCACCGAAAGAGAGCTAATTCCATTCCAGATATCACATCTATCGTTTTCATCTATGCGTTCACCATGCTGCGGCAAATCAAAGCTTATAGTCTGATATCCTTTCTGTTCCGCAATTTTTGCAAAATCTTCTGCTGCTTCTTTGGAAGATATTTTTCCATGAACAAATAAATACACTTTATTTGATTGTTCTCCCCAGATAATTGCGGGAATGTTATTAATTCTAATTTTTTTAGTCCGCATTTTCTTTGCTCCTTCATATAGTCCTACGCATCTATCATATCAGCAATGTTTTGACAATTCCAATCAACTCACTTGTATTACCGATACGTATGAAACAACAAATACAATATTTTCTCTTTTTTCTACCGGATTATCTAATAAGACACGTTCTATTGCCATCTCAAAAAACTCTCTGCTTGGTTTTATTTTTCTATAAGCAGCACTAGACCATATCTTTTTGAAATACTTTCGTATGCCTAGTTTTTCAAGGACAAATGAAAGTGCTTCTGCTGTGAATCCACTATTTGATAAAACATACATAGGAATTCCTTGTTCAAATTGTATTAAACTACTCTCGTGATGTCCCCGCATTGCAAGTTCAGAAGGCTGCATTTTAGGATTGCAGGTAAAAAAGCATATAACCTCTGAATAGCAAGTATGGTGCGTCGCTGCATTCCCCGCAGCTTCCCAATCCCTTATAATCTACCGTACAATCCTCTACATAATTCCGCCTCATCTGGACTGTACAATAAACTTATTATATAATAAAAGAACCTTAATTAGTAGACTTTATCAGCATTTGCTACTAATTTATATTTCAAAATATTCAGAAAATAGAGATAAGAACAATTGTTATTTTTTAAAAATAATTTATATGTTGTGAATGGATTTAACGTTTTCATTCGTATTATTATTGAAACAATAAAATATCTATAATATGGAGGTAATGAATATGAAAAAATTTATAACAATTTTAACAATGGCACTCCTTTTTTCAGTATGCAGCGCAACTGAAATTGCTGCAAAACCTATGCATGGAAAGCATTATGTAGATGCTGACGGAAACGGTGTCTGCGATAACTATGGCTCTCATGGCCATGGCTACGGAATGCATTCAGGACACGGCAAAGGATATGTGGATGCTGACGGAGACGATGTCTGCGATAACTATAGCTCTCATGGCTGTGGCTACGGAATGCATTCAGGACACGGCAAAGGATATGTAGATGCTGACGGAGACGGCGTCTGCGATAACATAAAATACTCCATCAAATATAAGCTGAACGGCGGAAAGAACAATAAAAAGAACCCATCATGTTATTACAATACAACAAAAACCATCAAGCTGAAAAAGCCTACGAAGAAGGGCTATACGTTCAAAGGCTGGTATACAAATAAGCAGTATGTAAAAAAAGTAACTATGATCAAAAAAGGGAGCACTGGCAAAAAGATATTCTATGCAAAATGGCAAAAGAAATAACGGACAGTCAGGCATTGTACATAGGCAGATAAAAAACGAGGGCATGTTATGCGGAGCGAACATGAAATAAACAGGGCGCTGGAACAGTATGCGGATACCGTCCGGCGGCTTTGTATGATACATCTGAAAAGTTACCATGATTCAGAGGACATATTTCAAACTGTTTTTTTGAAATATGTCCTAAGTTCCGTTAAATTTGAAAATGAAGAACATGAAAAGGCATGGTTCATCCGGGTCACAATCAATGCCTGCAAGGACTTTTTTAAAGATTTCTTCCGCAGCCACACGGTTCCATTAGAAGAATTACTTCATCAGCAGGAAGAACTGACTCCAGACAACAGTGACGTATTGGATGCGGTTTTATCTTTACCGGCAAAATACAGGGATGTGGTATATCTCTATTACTATGAAGGATATACCGCTGTCGAAATTGCCCATATTCTCAGAAAGAATGAAAATACTGTCTATACGCTCCTAACACGTTCAAAACGACTGCTTAGGGAAAAGTTAGGAGGTAACAATTATGAAACGTAGACTTTGGGATGCATTTGATAAAATTCATGCAGAGCAGGATCTGAAAAATAGCACAAAGGAATTTCTGGCAGAAAACACAAACGGATATAGAAAAAGAAAAATCATTTTATCCAAGCGGCTAATCGCAGCTGTGTCCTGTTTTGTATTTCTGCTGTTTGCAGGAATAGGATATTCTGCGTATTTGACTCCGGCATATGCAATCAGCATTGATGTCAATCCATCTATTGAACTTGGAATTAATCGCTTTCATAAAGTGATTTCCGTTGACACATATAATGAAGACGGATATACCGTCATGTCCTCCATGAATGTTTATAATCTGAATTATCAGGATGCACTGGAACTCATATTAACAAATGAGAGCATGAAAGAATATATCAGGCAAAACGAGCTTATTGCCGTTACCGTATTTGGAAAGAATGAAGACAAAAATAATGAACTTCTTGATAATATAGATGCCTGCATATCTTCTTATGCAAATGTCCATTGTTCTTCCTGCAATTCCCAAGAAGTTGCTGCAGCGCATGAAGCAGGGATGTCGTTCGGAAAATATAAAGCATTTTTAGAGCTGCAGGCGCTTGACCCGGATATTTCAGCGGAAGACATACAAGGACTTACCATGTGCCAGATATGGAATCTGATAGATGAATTATCCGGCAATAGAGAAGGAACAACTCAGGACGACAGTACAGACAGATTCGGCAGGGGACATCATAACGGCCACGGCTCAAGACATGGCAGGGGCAACGGCAGAGGCTTATGCCAGCAACAACGCAACGGGAAATAAAGCCCAAAGGCAGCTTACAGATAAGTCCTGACAATCTCTCATGACTTTTCCCTTGCTTTGCAAATCCTGTTTTTTAGGTTATACATCTTCATACTTTTTATTCCATACTCCCATCGCCTCCCATAAGCCGTGTCATTTCCTCTATACGGTCAATTGGAATTGGCGGCATTGTCAATGGCTGCTACCACCTTTTGGGAAATCTGGAATAGCAAAGCCTTATCCATGTCAGTACAATTTCTGCCGCAAGGATTCCAAATGTAATCGCTCCTACCTGCTGAAACAGCCAGCGGACGTCTATCCAGAGCTGTTCTCTTTTATTCACTATGTCATACATCACATAATAGAGCGTCGAACCGGGAACAAACGGCATCAGAATCGGTGTGGCAAATACCGTCAAAGGACACTTTATAAAAATAGTCAGAATTCCGGAAACCAGTCCTACCAGCACAGTCACAAAAAACATCGCAAAAATAGTATTATCTGTCCCTTCTGCGATCTGCAAATATAAATACCACGCAAACGCGCTGTTAATTCCAATCAGACTTATATCTTTTCCTTTCATCCCGAACAGCATAGCATATCCCATTGCGCCTGCCGCCGCAAGCAAGATTTCTTTTATCATTTTCCATATCCTTTCATATGATAAACGCCATAGAAAATCCTATCGCAATCGCTGCTGCCGCAACTAGAGCCTCAGCTAAACGGAGCAGACCGGAAATCGTATCTCCGCCGATTAAATCCCTGAATGCATTTACTGTAGCAAGCCCCGGAATCAACAGCATAATATTTCCGATAATGACTTTATCAACTGAATCAGATAAACCGCATCGAAACAAAATAACGGCTGCCGCTCCGCCAGCTACGGATGCTGCCATATTCACCAGAAACTTATTCTTTACCGCCGGTTTCAATAAATATAAAATACTGCAGATCAATACCGCACAGATACAGGAAGAAATTCCATCCCATATACTTCCTCCAAAAAACAATGAGAATGTGAACGAAATAAAGCAATACACAAAATATTCTCTCAGCGCCGTACGGACGGTTACCTGCCGGACAAACTGTTCCCGCAATTTCTTCAGTTCTGCCGCCGCTATTTTATAATCCATTCTCTCATCTATCATTCTTCTCACAAGACCGTCCAGCTCTTTTAAATATGTGAAATCCGTATGATAATCGCGTATTCTTCTCGTCTGCGTATAAATAGCCCCATCCTGCGCTCTGGCAGAAACAAGAATGGAAGAGGTAATCGTAAGTACGTGTACCTCTTCCATCTGATAAGCTATGCACATGCGTTCAATCGCACGCTCTACTGTTCCTATCTCCAGACCGGCTCTTAGCATATCATATGATATTGTAAGAATCGTATCTAAAACTGCTTCTTCTTTCTTCATGACAATCCTTCTACCAGCTCCAATTCTTCTACTGTCAGTCTTTCCTTAAATGTCATTGGATATGCAGAAAGTTTATCTGTCTTTTTATGAACATGAGCTATGCTTCGTCAATTGCCTTCCCAATATCGCTTCTCATGTATTTATTTTCAAATGTAATCCACTCTGTCGCTTTGTATGCATTCGCTCTTGCTTCCTTCAAGTCAGAGCCTTTTGCAGTTACACCGAGCACGCGTCCGCCGTTTGTCACAAATTCACCATCATCGTTCAGCGCAGTTCCTGCATGGAAGCAGTAATAGCCTTCCTCATCATGGAACTTCCCAAAGCCTTTGATTGGAAATCCTTTCTCATAGGATACCGGATATCCGTCAGAAGCGAGCACCACGCAGACTGCTGCATTCTCTTCAAACTGTAAATCAATCTGATCTAACGTTCCGTTTACACATGCCTCCATCACATCAATGATATCATTTTTCATTCTCGGAAGCACCACCTGCGCCTCCGGGTCTCCGAAACGGGCATTATATTCCAATACCTTCGGTCCCTCCTCCGTCAGCATCAGGCCAAAGAAGATAATCCCCTTAAACTCCCTGCCTTCCGCTGCCATTGCATCTACGGTTGCCTGATATATGTATTTCTTACAGAATTCATCCACCTCTGCGGTATAGAACGGGCTTGGTGAAAATGTTCCCATTCCTCCGGTATTTAAGCCTTGGTCACCGTCTTTTGCACGCTTATGATCCTGCGCAGAAGACATGATTTTTATTGTCTTTCCATCCACAAAGGAGAGCACGGACACTTCCCGTCCCGTCATAAATTCTTCCACTACCATGTGGTTACCTGCAGAACCGAATTTCTTATCCTCCATGATTTCCTTCACGCCTGCAAGCGCTTCCTCTAAGGTATTGCAGATTAAAACGCCTTTTCCAAGCGCCAGCCCATCCGCCTTCAATACAATCGGCATCTTAGCTGTCTTTAGATATTCCATTGCCTTCTTCGGATCGTCAAAGGTCTCATAAGCCGCTGTCGGAATCTTGTATTTCTTCATTAAATCCTTAGAAAACGCTTTCGATCCCTCTAAGATAGCCGCATTCTTCCTCGGTCCGAATACCGTTAAGCCCTCTGCCTCAAATACATCCACTACGCCGCCTACAAGCGGATCATCCATTCCGATAATCGTAAAGTCGATTTCCTTCTCTTTTGCAAATGCAGCTAACTTATCAAATTCCATTGCACCAATTGGAACACACTCTGCAATCTGCCCGATTCCAGCATTGCCCGGTGCACAATAAATCTTATCCACGCGGCTGCTCTTTGCTACGCTTGCTGCGATTGCGTGCTCTCTTCCGCCGCTTCCTACTATCAATACTTTCATGGTCAGCCTCCTATTTTTACATGTCCGTTCTCTACAGACACTTTCCCATTTGCAATTAGATTGATTGCTTCCGGCAATATCTTCCACTCCGCCTGTTCCATCACGCGGCGCTGTAATATCTCCGGTGTATCTTCCGGCTCCACCGCCACAGCCTTCTGTAAAATAATCGGTCCCGTATCGGTTCCTTCATCTACGAAATGAACCGTCGCCCCGGTTAACTTGACGCCTCTTGCCAATGCGGCTTCATGCACTTTTAATCCGTAATATCCTGTTCCGCAGAAAGAAGGAATCAATGACGGATGAATATTGATGATACGGTTGCGGTATTTTGCGATCATCTCTTCCGGTATCACTACCAAAAAGCCAGCCAGCACAACCAAATCCACCTCATAGGTGTTCAACTTTTCCAGAAATTCCTTGTTAAATTCCGCTCGGCTTTCATAATCCTTCGGCGAAATGCAAAGCGCTTCAATTCCTTTCTGCCTTGCACGCTCCAACGCATGAGCGTTCTTATTATTACTGATGACAACTTCTATCTTAGTATTGGAAATGGTTCCGGTCTCTACCGCATCTATAATTGCCTGCAGGTTCGTTCCCCCGCCGGAAACCAATACCGCTATCTTTAGCATAATGTAACTCCCTTTTCTCCATCCTCTACTTTACCTACTACATATGGCATTTCACCCGCTGCTTTGATGGCTTCCATTGTCTTATCGACATCGGCAGCATCTACTGCAAGCACCATTCCAAGACCCATATTATAGGTATTGTACATCATTTTCTCTTCTACCTGTCCTTCTCTTGCCATCATAGTAAAGATTGGAGGAATCGGATAGCTTGCTTTCTCAATCACTGCGCGTTTTCCTTCCGGCAGCATTCTCGGTACATTCTCATAGAATCCGCCGCCTGTAATATGGCTGCACGCCTTTACTCTCACGCCTGCCTCCTTAATGGAACGAAGCGCCTTTACATATATCTTAGTCGGAGCAAGCAGCGCTTCTCCCAGCGACATGCCCAATTCTTCATGATAGGCTCCCAAGGTTTCTTTATCCATTTTGAAAATCTTGCGGACTAAAGAAAAACCGTTGGAATGCACGCCTGAACTTGCCATACCGATTAAAACATCGCCCGCCTTTAAGTCAGCTCCCGTAATAATATCCTTTTCATCCACAATCCCTACGGCAAACCCCGCAAGATCGTACTCGTCCTCTGGATAAAAGCCTGGCATTTCCGCCGTCTCACCGCCAATCAACGCCGCATTGCTCTGCTTACAGCCATCCGCCACGCCGCTTACGATTGTTGCGATTTTCTCCGGATAATTCTTGCCGCATGCAATATAATCCAGGAAAAATAATGGCTCGCCGCCTGCACATGCTATATCATTGACGCACATTGCCACGCAGTCAATCCCTATCGTATCATGCTTGTCCATGATAAATGCCAGCTTGAGCTTGGTTCCAACGCCATCCGTACCGGATACCAAGGTAGGTTTTTCCATATCCTTAAATGCTGCCATAGAAAATGCTCCGGAAAATCCGCCAAGATTGGTAAGCACCTCTTTGCGCATCGTTCCCTTTACATGTTCCTTCATCAACTCTACGGATTTATATCCTGCCTCAATATCTACTCCTGCATTCTTGTAATCCATTATCTTTCCTCCTGTACTATTGTTCATGCTTTGCCGCTCTTCCTCTCTTCCAACGCCCTTGTTTTGGAAACAGTTCTTTGCTTCATGAATTGCGGCATTTTCATACAGTCCTATTGTACCTTGATTTACATGGAAATGCCAATTATATATAGTTATATTTCTTATTAGTTTTACTTATCAATCTCTTCCATTCTAGTGTTCAACTTATAAATCAAAATGGATATTCGTATTCAAACGAAGCCTTCTCTGTTTCAAACGCAAAAAGAATTCTGCCTTCCTTCCGAAACCGATAGAATGCCCGGCATGCTGCGCTTTCATGGATTGTCCTTACCATATCTCCATTTGCCGGGGCTTTCAATGGCTTCCCGGCATTTTCCAGAATACGGGCTTCTAATTTTAAATTTCCCTGAACAACACGAATCATTCCATTCCGAATCCGAACCGCCTTTGCTCCAAGATAAGTCGCCAGCCTGTATTCCCTGCCCCGCCATAGCACAATGCCAATGATTCCCTTAAAATGAAAACCTGCCAGAGGAATATCTGCTACAGACAACATCAGCGAGCCGCATGGAAAACTGCACTGCGTCCAGATATATTCTTTCGGGAACGACTTTCCCCTGTCTCCTTCCCAGTATCCGTACGCGTTTCGGAAAGAATATTCCTGCTTGTTTATCTGCACGCTCCCGCAGACTGAATGCTGCATGCTCCACACACTATGACGGCACTCAAGAAACGGCACGAATGAAAATGGACCCATGATATCATATCTTAAAGGCGATAGATCCCCGAAGTTCAATTTTCCCTTTACACACAGTTCTGGCGTATGTATCGCCAGACGGATTCCTTTCTCTCCAAACTGATTCTTTCCAATTGAAATATTCTTTCCTGCCAAATGGAATGCGTCAGCAGGAAAATCAGCTGTCCAAGCTTTATCGTCCGTAATAATTTGAATGGAGCAGGTTCTTTTTTGTTCTGTCCCATGAATCGCCGGTATTACCGCTAAAGTTTGTGTATTAGACTGACATTTCAAATACCAGCCATAAAAGAAGCCGCGCATCTATTTCCCTCCCTAAAAATGATAGGTATATTCTTCCATAGAAAGCTCTGGTCTATTCACCTTTTACTTTCTACAGGACGCAAACTGTTCCAAAAATCCTCTCAAAGCCCCCTCACCCTTCGACTTTCCTATTCCACTGGCATCAACATAGTCCTTCACCGCATTCACCTGCTCATGCGTGAATACCCATGTCTCTTCCGGTGCCATCGCCCATGTGCCTGTTCCCGGCTTCTCTATCGCTACCGTTTCACCAAATGCCTGCTCGGTGTATGTCTCGGTATTCTCCCTGTGGTTTCCAAGTACGGCTGTCAGCTCATCATGATATTCACTGTCCGCTTTCCAGATGGAGTCCTCGGAAAGCGTATCAAGGTACTTCTCACTGATAAAACGCACCTTTCCCTTATATGATTTCTTAGCACTGGTATCTATGATATTCACTGTTACCATCCTGTTTGTGACATTCCCTGCCGTGTCTTTTGCCAGATAATTGATGGTTACGGAGCCTTCCGCTGTAAAGGAAGAAAAATCATCCGCCGCATAACCGCTGACAATAAAGGTAGTCTTTTTTCCTGCCCCGAAGCTGACCTCTTTCCCATGTGACAGAATTCCGTCTTCTTTATCGACTGCAGCCGCTCTTGACAAGAGCTCCTCCATTGTAATTCCCTCAGTATCCGTGGTGCTCTGCGCCTCTTCCAAAGTATAATACAAATCATACGCTTCAATCACCGGTCCCTCATCCCACACTGCATACAGGTTGATAAAAGGCTGCTCTGCAGGAGCTGCCGCAAAAAGATTCATAGAAAACTCATTGCTGTCTCTATTCGGAAAACCTATGGTAATAGCTCCTTCTACCTCCTCTGCATTCCTATATAATCCACTGGCTGCTATCCTTTCAGATTTATCATAATTTGTTTCCCCAATTTCCGCATTTTTCAACAGGCTCCACTGAACAACCTTCGCCGTCGTCTCCTGTTCCACCTCTTCCCCTGTCTCTTCATCTATATAGCTGTTCACGATATCCTTCGTGAAATGTTCCTTTCCATCCGGTTCCAGATTGTCATAAAACGTATACATGGACTCTTGGGAAATGTCATGCTCCGTAAAGTCATCCCCCTTGCTCTGCCCATTCCCGATATACGCTACGTTGAACAGTTTCTGCCACAGGGCATAGATGGTCATGTCTTCGTTCTCCCGGTAAACAGACGGAAGAATTACGGCGTCCCCATTTCCGTCCGCTCTGTCATTCCAGTTCAGGAACCGGTAATATGCCGCATACGGTTCCGTGGATACGGTTGGGCTTGTATAAGTCCCTTCCTGATTCGGCATCTGTAAATTCTCGCACCAGAACTTATCCTGATTCACCGGCAGGTCAATAACCGCCACATCCACCGGATTCCCGTTCTCATCCTTCTCGTCGATGTTCTTTTCATATACGACCGTATATTTGTTGCTGATAATGATGTCCTTGCCGGATATTTCCGTGTAATTCTCCTTTGCAAGTATTTCCCTGTCCATGTAGTCCCCCGGTCTCAGCACACCGCCATTTGAGAGCGTGAACCGATATCCCTCCGTGTGATAGAACAACGCATTTGAGCCTTTGCTTCCGGCATAGCTGGTCTTTACAAGTACCCTGCCGATTTCGTATTTTTCCTCATCCTCTTTATCTGTAATCTTTTCTAATGCCATTCCGTTTTTTTTCAACGGAGTCACATTCGCTACGATACCATTCGACGTCAGCGCTCCGTTCACCGTAATCACACGCCCCACCGGAAGGCATACGTCATTATTCACGTTTACTTTCGCTACCCCGGACAAATAAAAGGTTCCGTCCTGATACACGCCATGCTCCGTATTGCTGTAGATATTCGCATTGCCCATCTGCACGGTCCCATTGTTGTAAATCCCCACCTCATTGGCATAGATTTTTGCATCTGCACTTAATAACTGTAGTGCTGCACCGCTCCCCACGTTCACGCCGTTCTTGTTTGAAGTGGCATGGGCTGCGTCCATGCGGATCATCCCCCTGTCTGTCCGCAGCCCGTCCTTCCCGGAGCCTGCGAGCAAGACATCCCCATAGAGATATGCAGCATATGGATAGCTGCCGTGGAACGCATCTGCACTGCTGTTATATATTGCCGCCTCGGTAAAGCCGCGGTTGCTTTCCTGATAAACGTATCTGGCTGCCGTCACCCTGAAACGACCATCCACTTTCCCTCCGAACCGCATGCTCCCGGTGTTTTTTATGCCGTACCGGCAGCTTCCTGAAAGCACCCACAGAGGCGTCTTCCCTGCCGCATAAGCGGTGTCGAGCCTCCCGCTGTTGTTCAAGACCGACTCGCCGGATATTGACATCAGTACAGTCGCAGCTCCTGCATCCGCATTCATTGCCCCGGTGTTCACGACTGCCGGCGCGTTCCCCCCGTTGACATAGCCTCCGCTTATCAGGCGGAGCGTGCCGTAGTTTGCGATTCCCCCTCCCGCGTTCTGAGACGCGGCATATGCAGTATTGCTTGTAAAGCTGCTGAAACCGATCTTGACGCCGCTTACGTTGCAGGTTCCGAGGTTACGCACGCCATAACCGGCATTTCCGTACAGAAATCCCCCATTTAGGTTGACGGTTCCGATTGCCTCGTTATAGATTCCGTCCTTCCCGTTGTGGTGTATTTTGGCATCTGCATCCCTAAAATACACCTTTCCTCTGTTGTAGATGCCGCTCCCGCTGCAGTATGCCGCTTCTCCCTGCTTGATGCCGACATTCCCCGCCGCGGCATTGTTATAAATTCCGGTCTGCGCATATCCCACGTATCCATTGTAAGCCGTCCCGTCGACCGTCGTGCCCTGTAAGATGACGGCATACGGGTTTGCTGACGAATAGGCGGCTGACGAGGAATTATAGATGCCGATTCTTATGTTCCGGTTATCTGCCGACCTATCCTCGCTCTTTGCCGTCTTCCTTACCGTATAATTCCCCCGGATTCGCCCCGTCAGGTATGCGGTTCCGCTCCCAGTGTTCTTGATTCCATAGTTCGCGGATCCGTCTATCGTATAGGGGTAGAGGACGCTGCCGCCGGTGTTCTTCACAATTTTCCCGCTGGCTATTTTCCCGGTGTTCTGGATGGCGCATTCTGCGTCCTGACAGAAAATCAGAAAGTCCGCCCCGTCCCCGATGTTCAGGGTTCCAGTATTCTTGATTCCGACCGCGCCGTCGGGGACGAACATCCGCGCGCTTCCTGTAACATTTACAGTACCGCCCGTATTGCAGACGCCGCTCCCGTACCATTCTTCCGTGACCCTATAGGATGATTCGCTAGAATATGAAGAAAAGCCAAACCGCACATTTGCCCCGAACGCAAGCGTCCCGCTGTCGATATGGATGGAAAAACCGTCATTGTCGTAAAAATACCCTGCTGAAACAGTAATCCGTGGGACAATATCTCTCCCGCTTACCCTCCTCTTCAAAGAGGCGACGCCGCCTGCATAAGAGCTGTCCGTCTTGCTGCAGTAATTATGGTAAACATAGGCGCCGTTTATATCCAGTGACGGAGCTGCCGCCGTGTCCGCCCTTGCACGATTTAAAATACCGCCGCCTTCCGATTCGGAATAGTTCTCATAGATTCTGCATTTCCCAAGGTTACAGATACCATAATTTGCAATCCCTCCGCCATAGTCCGCCATGTTGCCATAAATCTTTACGGAGTCAATGCTGCTCCCGCCGATGGTCACGGGCGTGTTCGGGTTGATGAGGATGCCCCCTCCGTTCGAGGTGTATTTCTTATCATCTGCATTCCCGTTGTCATGGATGCTGCCGCCGGTAATCTTCATCTCATAACCGGCGAGGGCTGCCACATTGCCCATCTTCCCGGTTAAAATCCCGTTCCCATTCGTCGCCACGTTCCCCTTGATCTCCCCGCCGGACATATAAAATTTATTATAATTTGCTATCCCTGCGCCTTCCCCGACCTTTGCCCCGGCTTTCCCTAAAAAGCTGTTGTCCTGAATAGTCCCGCCTTCTAAATACAGGGTTCCGTAATTGCAGACGGCGCTTCCGGACGCCCCGTTGACGGCGCTCGCACTGTCGAAATACATGACGTTGTTCCGGAGGATGGTTCCCGGACGAATCCTGACCACTGACCGGTAGGCGTTTGCAGTCCCCGCCCACGTTGAGTTGTAGATCAAAAACCCGTTGTGCGGCTGCTTTTTCCCGTCCAGCGTGACCGGGTATTTCCCGCTCGCGGTTCCGATGATGAGCTGGTTCTTTTCCAGCCCGTCCACCCGGAACATGCACATGCCCGACGTCTTTACAGATTCAGGAAGCGTCCCCAAAGAGATCGTCCTCCTCGTGTTTTCCTTGTTGCTCTGCAGGCGAAGCGTGCAGCCGTTTGTCACCACAATTTCCGAAGTCAGCGTAATCCCCTGCGTCAGTTTTACCGTAAAGTCCCCTGCTGTCTGCGCAATGCTCTGTAAAGTTGCCGCATCGCCGACCGTCTTTGCGGCGGCCGCCTCGATGTACACGTCCCCTGCAAGAGGCTCGGCGCTTTGGAAACCTGCAAGGAATCCCACGAACCCGTCCAGCTTTTCTTCAAAGCCCGAGGCTGCTTCCTCCGAGGAATCTACAGCAAGCATGCGTTCCTTCAAGTATGCTTCCAGTTCCTCCGCCGCCTCATCAATTGCCGCGTTCCCGGTTCCTGCATAACATTTTCCGGCAATCGCGCCTCCTGCCGCATCTTTATCGAACGCCGCATGGATGTCCGTCTGGTTTTCAAACAGTTCCCTGATACTCTTTTTCATCGTGTCGGCAAGGAGCCTTGTAGATTCGATGTTGTCATTGGATGCCAGAATCTCAATATCTCCAATTAGAAGATTGTAGGTATTTACCTTCCGCAGGTATTCACTGCCGAATGAGGGAACGTCTTGTGATTCTTCCATGTTTCCCGGTTCCTTCTTCTCTTCTGCCTCCGTTCCCTCCTCTGCTGGTTCCTTCTCCGTTTCCTGTTCTGTATCATCTCCGGTTTCATCCCAGTAAGGGTAGTATCCAACCAAACCATGTCCGTATGACGCATCCCAGCCGGGCTCCCCAAGGTCTTTCGCTGCGCTCTGGATATAATCGTCTGCTTCATCCGGTGAATATACTTCCTCTGCCGCCATCTGTACGGCAAGCTCTGCAGTGACATTTGCAGCGGCATAGGAGGTGCCGTCCTCTTTCGTCTTTTCCCCATACAGACCTGTAACGGTGACATTTTCTCCGTAGGATACGCAGTCCAGCGTCTGCCCATAATTGGAAAATGCGGACCGTTCCCTTTTCCCATTTACGGAACCCACGGTAATGACCGATGGGATGTTTGCCGGCGCATAACCAGTAAGGTCTGCACCGTCATTTCCTGCCGAGGTCACTACGATAAGTCCCGCAGCATACGCCTCCTGCATTGCCTGCCCCAAAAGGGATGAAGCTGCAAGGTTCTTCGTTCCAAGGGAGATGTTCAAAAGATCCGCGCCCTGCTCTATGGCAGAAAGGATTCCCAAGTAAAGCTGCGATACCGTACAGCGTCCGTCTGCATCTGCCACCTTCACCGGAAGGAGACGCACCTGCTCTTTGGTTATCCCTGCTTGTACGAAGGCGTCTGCGATCAGGTTTGCGACCTGCGTCCCATGTCCGTTTTCATCTAATGTCTCTGCGCCATTATCCGTGTACAAGCCTGCCGTGCCGGCATCTGCACTGATGCCGGTGTCAATGACAGCAACGCATGTTTCCGTCTGTACCGCTTCTTCTGTAAGCTCTATTTCCATGACATCTGCTGCCGTTTCTGTCGGAAAATCTGTTTCTGTGCCATCTGGCATTGCTTTTGCCGGAGCTTCTGTTTCTGTACTATTAGATATCGTTTCTGCCGACAGCTCTGCTTCCGTGCTATACGCCCCTGTCTTTTCCGGCAATTCCTTTTCTGCGTCATTCGACACACTTTCCCCAGCCCCCTCTGTCTCCACAATTACAGATTCTTTTTCCGTACTTCCTGCATCCTCCAGCTCCACGACGCCGTCCGGTTCCACGAAATCAACCCAATCTGCGCCGCTGTATCTCTGATACGCATTTCCGGCGCTTTTTGCATCCTCGTAAGATAACACATAATTGTAATCACCAATACAAATGCACTGTGCTGCCCCGAATGTGTCAAATGCCTGCACGCCGGTCTTGATTATCAATGTCTTGGTGCCAAATGCCTTTTTCTCTGCATTTTTCAGATTGATATCCTCATAAAGCTCCTCTATCTGCGCAATGGCGTCTATCGTTTCCGGCACATTGATAAACTCCGTTATATCCGCTTTCCCATTATCCGGCATAGTTTTACCGGCAGCACGCACAGTCCATAGGTCTTGCGGCATATTTGTGAAAATCACAGACGCCATGATAAATGATGCTATCAGTTTCTTTTTCATCTCATCCTCCTTTTCCCATTTGCAGCTATATATTTTGTAAAGCAAAATCGGCTTCCCATAATCAGATTCATCTGCAAATGCCATTCATCGTCTTTGCGTTTCTGCAACGGTATCTAATATCATTGTTCTTCTGGCACTGACCTTCCCCGTTTCTCCGTTTGGATGGCGATACGTCTCCACCACCTCTACAGACAACAGTCCTTTCTTTTCATCTGCCTTTAAAATATGAACCGTAAGATCCGAATCACTGTTAAGCTGTACCAACAGAGCCTCCAGAAAATCCGCTACAAATTCCTCTCTGTCTGCAAATGGATATTCCTTCCCATCTGCCAGCTTTTTCATAACACTCTGCATAGCCGCTTCCAGACTCTGTTCCGTTTCATCCTGCCGCAGAGTTCTCCCATGAACCGAAATGATAATGCCCAGAAAAAGCACCAAAATCATCCCGGCGGTTACTCCAAAAATTATTTGCTTCATCCTTTTTTCTCCCTTCCAAAAGAAGCTCGCTGTACAGGAATGTTAAATAAACGATTGCTAATTATCCCATAGCTATCCACTGCCGATACTTCCACTTCATAAACTCCGCTCTTCGGAAAACAATAAGAAGCGATATTCTCCGGCTTTCCGTTAATTTTCGTGACACACCATTCAACCGCATCTCCGTCTGCATCTATCGCTTCAAACATTGAAGCCCAATCCAGAGGCTCTCCTGCACAGATAAAACAATTCCGATAGCGGATGGTTGGCTCCTTCCTCTCTTGGATCATCTGATACATTTCATCGCTTTCTCTGGAGGCGTCTTTTGCAGCGCCGTTCCCAGCCTGTTCTGTCAAAACTTCAAATATTCCGCCTTTCCCATTGGCGTCGTGCAGATTCACCAGACACAGACCCAATATAAGAAGCGCTGATATTGCCGCAAGTACGGCTTTTCCATATTCACCAATCACTATTTTCATGCCAGCTCACTCCTTAAACCGCACTTCCGCAATAAGTAACTACGAACTGATACAAGATTCCTCCGTCCTCTCCCATTGCAAGCATTGCTCCGATGATAAATGCTCCTGTTATAAACGCCAGAAGACTTCCGCCATATTCTTCAAATAATTGTCCCATACGTTTCCTCCTTTCAAAATCCACAGATAAGCTCCAAAAATCTTCTCAACAAATCAATAAATACTGCTCCCATAAGCGCACCAAGCATTGCGCCCCCATATTCTTCTAATATTTCCCTCATATCGCATACCCCTTTAATTGATATCTGCCGGTATAATTCAAAAACGGAAGCCTGTAATCATACTCTAAAGTCACCTCCGCCATCCTTGCCCCATCCTTTTCCAAAACCCTGATATCCAATCCATATCCGTCTTTTTTTGCTTGTTCCATACAACTCTCAATCACAAATTGATTGCATCCGCTGTCCTCCAGCTCTGTAATGACCGCCGACTTATAATCCCTTGCATACACGCTGCTCATCTGGGCGCTGACAATCCCGCATCCAAGCAGCATGAGCATCATTAAAAAGAAAATTCCCGTAAACGCTTTGATAATCTGACTCATCGCTCCTCCTATCCCACCGATGCCTGAGTAAAAAATGTCAGCATGAAAATTGTCATATCAACAAGCAGCTTCATGCCTCCTGCCAGCGCCGGCGCCAAAAACAGCAGATACATTCCCGCCAGCGCATCCTCATGCGCCAACTTCTCCGCCTGATTCATAAGATTCTGATTTCTTGCAATCAGTTCTTCCAACTGTTCCTTCTCACTGCCGCCGTTTCCTACGGACAGTGCATAAAGCATCTTCATTGCCGACTGAATCTGGGGTCTTTCAAATTCCTGTAAGAAATCTAAATACGGCTGTGCCGCCTCTGGATTCTTCTCTATCTTTTGCATCAGTTCCTCCAAGCCAGGCTGCAAAACCTCCGGTGCATGTGAAACCGTTTTTGCAATGGAAACCTGTACATTGTCTATCTGAAGCAGCAATGACAGCTCCATCAGCCAATGCGGAAAAGCTTTTTCTATCTCTCTGGTAAGAGTTTTCTTGGCAAGATAATGCCCGATTTTGTGTTGATTCAAAAGAAGTATTCCAAGCAGTGCACATCCGCCTGCAATCGGAATCATAGATAGGAATCCAAAAAGAAACGCCGCAAAACCAGAAATCACAGCCATGCAAATGCTCTTTCTTCTTTCCTTGTATTCATCATAAGCAAGAAACTGCCCGTATTTATCCGCCAGATGGGATTCATTACGTTTCTCACCTTCCAGCAGCCAGTTCACTGCTAATTTATTGTCCGCTTTGGTATATACCATAAGCAATACCAAAATCAAAATTACGGTTGACGCCATCTGTAGCGCATTCCCGGAAATGTCTACCCTCGAAGGCAAAAGATACGTCGTCACCATGCAGATAAACATTGCCGTTCCTATGGCAATTCCCACATTGCGCCGCTCTTTTTTACAATCCTTCTGATAATGATCCATGCGCTGCCGCCAGCCATTTAAATCCTGTAACAGCAGAGTAGTTATCCCCTCGTAACTGCCGCCGACCGTTTCGACCTTATAAAGAAATCGGTGAATCAAAACAAGTCTCTCATTTTGATATTCTTCCTCAATCAGCTTAAGCGCCCGTTCCGTTACATTCTCTTCCTGATAATCATAGCGTATCAGCTCAACCGCTTTCTGTAAGGTATCGTGCATTTTTCCCGCCGGGAAAAGCTCAAGCACCTCCCCGATTGCCGCTAACAGCTTTTCCTGCCGCATAAACGCATACAGAAGCTGCTCCATATATATCTGTGCATCTGACAATCTACGCTGTTCTGCTTTTCCTTTCTGGTAATTCCTTCTCCATTTCGGCAGAAAGAACAAAAAAATTGCGCATGCGGCAATCATCCAAGGAAGCGTTAAATGATACAGATATCCGATTCCCAGACAGATTCCCTCTCCTGCCAGATAAAATCCCCATGTTCCTTTCCATTTTGTTAACTGCTTCAAAACCTTTCCCCCTTCTATTTCCTGCCGTTATATACTCCCGCTTTCTCCAATTGCGAAAAGCAGCCTAATTCTCTGCTGATAAACGGTTGGATGATTCCATACTTTTCCATTCTCATACTTACCGAGTCCGGTATTTCTTCCTTTTCCATTTCACCGTCCCTTACGAGCAGATAGATTTCATTTTTTCCCTTTTCTCTGGTAAAAAAGCATACCTGATCAATGTAGCGGTATATTCTGCCGTCTTCCCGGCGCTTTCTCCGAAGCAGAATCCCCACATCCACATAGCTGTACACATCATTTTCCAGACGGTTCGCATCATACCGGCTTTCCATCATATTTAAAATCCGGTCCGGTATCTTTCGTACATCATCCGTATGCAGCGTTGTAAACCCCCGGATACCGGTAGACCAGCATTCTAAAAGGGATTTTACCTCCACAGAACGCGCCTCTGAGAGCATGATCCATGCCGGATTCTGCCTAAGACACGTCTTGATTGCGGCCGTGTAATCAAAACTTCCTCTGATCCGAAGCTCTACGCAATCCTTTCCCTGATTGATTCTGCTGTAATGCCACTCCGGGTTATCCTCAATGGTAATCACCCGCTCATGTTCCGGAATAAACTGCGAAAAGAACTTCGCACACTCTGTCTTGCCGCATCCCGGCTCGCCGCAGAAAACAAGGTTCATCTTCGCCAGCACACAATTTACCAAAAGCGCCAGTACGGAAGGATGGCAGAACTCCTCCCGCAATGCGCCGTCCACCGTAAGCCTTACCTTTGGTAAGGACTTACGGATGCAAATGCTTCTTCCCGACACCGCCACCGATTCATGTACAATGCTGATCCGCAAAGTATCTGTCTCTGCCTCTAGCAGCGGATTCTTTCTGTTAAACGGCTTGCTGACTTCATTGGCAATCCTATGGGAAAACTGTTCTACAAACTTGTCCGTTATTCCACCGCTCTTTACGGGGTAACGCTCATTTTCCACATCAGTAATCCACAACTGCCTGCCGTTATAATCTATATCCGTCACCTTCTGGTCTTGGATGTATTTCCAAAAGGGACCGAAATATTCCGGCTCCATAGGGATACCGTTCTCATTGTATTCCAATCACATTTCTCCTTTCGCCTCTGCCGCCCCAAAAAACTTCTTCCGAACGGCAGCTATTGTATTATTTTATCTTGCCTCCAAGGCTGCTTATCAATGCCTGAAACGCTTGATAGACCGGACTGCTGGAGTCCGTACCAATCACCATTGTAATCATTGCCGCCAATGCTACAACTGCAATTACCGTTATAATTGCACCACCATACTGCTCAAAAATTTCCTTCATATGCAATTCTCCCTTGCCTGTAATTTTTGAAATGGGATTTTGCAGAGTGACTCTCTGCTTCAATGAATAAAAGATTAAAAAAGATATGCTTCATATTATCGTGTTTTTTGGCAGTTGTAAATACATTTTTTGAACTTTATAAAAATTTTACAATTTACAATACAAGTGTGTTATAATAGATTGTGTCTTGAAACCATTAGGAACATTTCGGACATAAATCAGTAAACATTATACTACAAAGGCGGTGATTTTATGATGCAAACTCCCACGAAAACCATCGGATTCATACTCCCGACTGCATCAAACTATTTTGGACACACACTGATGGAGAACTTAGAACGCGCAATCTCGGAAATCGGTTATAAGCTCTCAATCGCACTTACCAATCATCAGATTGAAAAAGAAAAACAATATCTAAAATACATGGCGGATACTACGGACGGAATTTTAATTATCTCAGATGCACAATATTATGAAATGATTGCAGATGAAGTTCCCTCCAACATTCCAACGATTTTCCTCAACAGAAAGCCAATGGAATGCCCGCTGACTGCGATTATTGAGAACGATTATTCAGCCGTTTTTCAGGCTATTTTTGCTTTGATCAACGATGGATATGAGAATATTGCCTGTGTTTGCAGAAATCCGGATTTTTCCACTACAAAGGAAGTGCTTCGGGCATATCGCACTGCAATGGAAAACTCTCCTTCCGGATATCATGAAGAGTGGATTCACTTTTTTGATTGGAAAGATGGAGATCTGCCTAATCTTGTTGAAGAGCTCAAAGCAGAGGGATGTAACGCATTTTTCACTGCATCCCAGACCCTGACCGAACACTTTTTGGATTACCTGTTTTTGTACAATACGCAGCAGGAACACCGGATTGCCCTTGCCGGCTTTTCAAATATTGAGCATAATACCACATTGCAGCAGAGCATTGATATGGTTACCCAGCCAATCAAGTCAATTGCAGATCTAGCAGCGCAGCAGATTATTTATCTGATAAATAATCCGGAGACAGAACCGAAAGACTATATTATAAAAGGGACATTCCGCAAACGGAATTATGAACCCTTTTCTACCAAAATAAAACAATCATTTTAGTCAGGCGTCAAAAGCGCTTTTTGACACCCTGACCAATTTTTGCAGGAGGATTTCATGGACTCATTTCTCATCACGACGGATACAACTGCCGATCTGCCGGAAGATTATCTTACCAAACACAACATTGATACCCTGTCTTTGACCTACACTTTAGAAGGCGTGACCTATGACAGAGAGCATCCTCTGGATGTAAAGGAATTCTACAACACGATGCGGAACGGCTCTCTCCCGACTACTTCTCAGGTCAATCCGGAGACAGCCAAAACAACTTTAAAAGATATTGCCGAAAAGAATCAATGCGATATCCTTCATATTGCATTTTCCTCCGGTTTGAGCGGAAGCTATGGAAGCGTCCGCATTGCCGTACAGGAACTGGAAGAAGAAAACTTCCCTTACCGCATCCTTGTCGTGGATTCACTCTGCGCTTCTCTTGGCGAAGGGCTTCTGGTCCATAAGGCAGTTACCATGCGCGATCAGGGCGCATCCCTAGATGAGACAGCAAAATGGCTGGAAGAAAATAAACTGCATATTGTTCACAATTTTACGGTAGATGACTTAAATCATCTCTACCGTGGCGGACGCGTTTCCAAGACTGCCGCTTTTATCGGAACAATTGTTAATATCAAGCCCATCCTTCACGTAGATAACGAAGGGCATCTGATTCCGCTGTCTAAGGTCAGAGGACGTAAAAAATCCTTGATTTCCCTAGTAGACAGCATGGAAAAACAAATGGGCTCTTACCGTGACCAAAACAATATTGTATTTATCAGTCACGGAGATTCCGTTGAAGACGCCAAATTTGTTGCCAAACTGATAAAAGAGCGTTTTGGTATCGAATCCTTCCTAATCAATTATGTAGGCCCTACCATCGGCGCACATTCCGGTCCCGGAACGATTGCATTGTTTTACATGGGAGAATACCGATAAAACACAAAGAGCCCGAAACGCTCATGACGAACGCTTCGGGCTCTTTTTCTATTCTTCTTCCTTCGGCATATGAATCTGAATATGGACATCATCCAACTGTCTTTGTTCCACACCAGCCGGGGCTCCCATCATCACATCCATCGCATTCTTATTCATCGGGAACGGAATAATCTCACGGATACTCTCTTCTCCGCAAATCAGCATAATCATACGGTCAACTCCAGGCGCAATTCCCGCATGAGGCGGCGCTCCATAGCAGAACGCATTGTACATAGCAGGGAATTTAGCTTTCACGTCTTCCTCTCCAAGTCCCACCAGCTCAAATGCCCGAATCATTATCTCCGGATCGTGATTTCTGACAGCGCCGGAAGAAAGCTCCACTCCGTTGCAGACCAAATCATACTGATATGCCAGAATATCCAGCGGCTCCTGATTTTTCAGTGCATCCATTCCGCCTTGGGGCATGGAAAACGGATTATGGCAGAATTCCAGTTCACCGGACTCCTCTCCAATCTCATACATCGGGAAATCCACAATCCAGCAGAACTCATAACAGTCGCTGCGCATATGCTTCTCACTTGCCGCACCAAGCAGCTTGCGGAGTACGCCTGCGGTCTTTAGCGCCGTTAATTTCTTGCCGGCCGTCAGACCGATAAAGTCACCCGGCTTTAATCCAAGGGCTGCAATCACCTGCTCCTTCTTCTCCGTTAAAAACTTGGAAATTCCGCCTACCAGTTCTCCGTTCTCATCCAGCTTAAACCAGTACGCCTTATTGGCTGTCTGTACCTCCACCTCGGCACAGATTTTATCAATCACCTTGCGGGACGCAGTAAATCCATCTACTACAATTGCTTTTACTACCTGATTCTCAAACGGTCCAAATCCGCAGTCGGAAATCGCATCTGTTGCATCCTTTACCTGAAGGTCGATACGCAAATCCGGCTTGTCTGTTCCGTATTTCTCCAAAGCCTCAAGGTAAGGAATTCTGACAAACGGCGTCTTTGACGCAGTCTTGTATACGCCGTATTTTTCAAATACTGGCGGCAGCACCTCTTCCACAATCGAAAAAACATCCTCCTGCGAAGCAAATGCCATCTCCATATCCAACTGATAGAATTCTCCCGGCGAACGGTCCGCCCTCGCATCCTCGTCACGGAAACATGGCGCAATCTGGAAATAACGGTCAAACCCTGACGCCATCAGTATCTGCTTAAACTGCTGCGGCGCCTGAGGCAGCGCATAGAATTTACCCGGATGGTTTCTCGACGGAACCAGATAGTCCCTTGCTCCCTCCGGAGAAGAACAGGTCAGAATCGGAGTGGTAATCTCCAGAAAATCCAGCTCGTTCATTCTCTGACGCAGCTCGGCCACAATCTTACTTCTCAAAACAATTTTACTCTTCACAGACGGATTCCGTAAATCCAGATAGCGATACTTTAATCTTGCATTCTCATCCGCTTCTCTTGACTGATTGATTTCAAACGGCAATGCATTGTAAATACATTTGCCCAACACTTCGATTTTCTCCGGTACGACCTCAATATCTCCGGTCGGAAGCGATTCGTTCTTGCTGGAACGCTCTCTTACAACGCCTGTCACAGACAAAGTAGATTCATTGTTCACACCGTCGATGACCTGCATCATTTCTTCTGTTTCTATTACAATCTGTGTAATTCCATAGAAATCCCTTAATAGCAGGAATCCTAAATTCTTGCTGACTTTTCTGATATTTTCGTACCAGCCTGACAAAACGACCTTCTCGCCGATGTTGGTACTGCGCAATTCATTACATGTATGGGTTCTTGACTGAAGCATGTCTCCACTTCCTTTATATTTATTGTATTTCGCATATTTTCTATTACAAATGCCTTAAAATTATAGCATTGTTTGTATCGGTTTGCAACCGGAAAACAGAATCTGCCCGCAGGAATGTTATGCGATATCTAATATTTTATAACAAAAATATGTACCCGGACGAATCCCGTCATCGTCATAATACAGAAGACCTATCTTGCGAAACGTAAACGACTGATTATATTTTCTCTTTGACAATGCCTCAAATGCGTTTAAATAATTTTCATAAGGCGCACCGCCAATCGCAATTGTCATATGGAACACATAGTTGTCATCATGCTCCGCCGGACAATCCCCAAATCTTTCTTCCAATTTCCGAAACAACAATTCCTGCATTTCTTTTAACTGCTGTGATTCCCTGACCTCTATGCTCAGACAGCCGGAAGGGCTCCCTCCCAACACCTTACTTGGATAAACATTCAATCTTTCAAACTGTACGCCAACCGGTTTGAATTCCTTTGCCATTTCATCAAAGAATGCTTCCATCTCATCAAGGCTTGAAATAGCAAACGGCTGCTTTAGTGATATATGCTGCGGCAGCCTTGCCATTTCAAATCCCAGATTGCCAATCTGATGCGCCTCAAGCATCAGCCTTCTTCCGTAGTTCTCTGTTTCATTATCTGCAATTAAAACGACTGTTGCCTTCATCCTCTATTCCTCCGATTCTACCTTTAAAAGACGGATAAACTTCTGCATCCCCATACTTCCCAGATCACCCTCGTCACGCTTTCGGACAGAAATTTCACCGGCATCCATTTCTTTTTGCCCCACAATGAGCATATACGGAACCTTATCAAGCTGCGCCTCCCGGATTTTATATCCGATCTTTTCGGCTCTTTCGTCTATTTCACAGCGGATTCCCATATTCGACAATTCCTTTGAAACTTCTTTTGCATAACTGTGAAACCGTTCTGCAAGCGGCAATATTTTTACCTGCACGGGCGCTAACCACAACGGGAACTTGCCGGCATAATGTTCAATCAAAATGCCGATAAAACGCTCAATGGAACCGAAAACTACTCTATGAACCATGATTGGACGGTGTGTTTTTCCATCCGCCCCAACATACTCCGCCCCGAAACGCTGCGGCAGTTGGAAATCAAGCTGGATGGTTCCGCATTGCCATGTCCTCCCTATCGAATCCCTTAAATGGAAATCCAGCTTTGGTCCATAGAATGCCCCGTCGCCTTCGTTAATCGTATAGACTGTATCCATGCTATCCATCGCTTTTTTCAGCGCATCCGTCGCTTTCTCCCACTCCTCGTCGCTTCCTATGCTGTTTTCCGGTCTTGTGGAGAGCTCCACCTCATACCTGAACCCAAACTTTGCGTATACTTCGTCAATCAGCTTTGCTACATTTTGTATTTCAGAAATCATCTGCTCTTCTGTCATAAAAATGTGCGCGTCATCCTGCGTAAATGCCCTTACCCGCATCAGACCATGAAGCTGTCCTGACTTTTCATGCCTATGGACAAGTCCCAATTCTCCCAGCCGCATCGGTAAATCCCGGTAAGACCTCGGTTTGGATTGATAGACCAGCATTCCGCCGGGGCAGCTCATCGGCTTAATTGCAAAGTCAACGCCATCAATAACCGTTGTGTACATATTTTCCCGATAATGCTCCCAATGTCCCGATGTTTCCCAAAGACTCCGCTCCATCATTATCGGCGTAGAGATTTCCATATATCCCTCTCTTTGGTGAATTTTGCGCCAGTCATCAATCAGGATATTTTTCAGAATCATTCCCTTTGGCAAAAACACCGGAAATCCCGGTCCCTGCTCTATCATAGTAAAAAGTTCCAGCTCTTTTCCCAATTTCCTGTGATCCCGCAGCTTTATCTCTTCCAATTGTTTTAAATGCCGCTCTAATTCCGATGCCTTCGGAAAAGAAATTCCGTAAATTCTGGTCAGCATCTGATTCTTTTCATTTCCCCTCCAATATGCTCCTGCAATGGACAGCAGCTTGAACGCCTTAATATGACAAGTATTTGAAATGTGCGGTCCCGCACAAAACTCCGCATACTCTCCCTGCTGATAAAATGAAATCGTCTCTTCCTTCGGCAGATGCTCAATCATATCCAGTTTATAACTTTCTCCGCGTTCCTGCATGAATGAAACGGCTTCCTCGCGGCTCATCTCATATACCTGAATCAACAAGGCTTCTTTTACGATCTTTTTCATTTCTGCTTCCAACATTCCCAGATGTTCTTCCCCAAAAGGAAAAGAAAACTCAAAATCATAGTAGAATCCCTGCTCAATCGCCGGACCAATGGCGCATTTTGTATCGGGATACAGCCGTTTCACCGCCTGCGCCAAAACATGCGCCGTTGTATGCCAGAACGCCTCCTTCCCCCGCTTTTCTTCGAAGCTTGCTTCCACCATTTCCTTGTCTCTGTAAATTACTTTCATTTCTTACGTCTCCTTCCCTGCGCTTTCATACGCCAATTAGATTTTTTAACATAAGATAGAATCCGGCAAAGCCGGATTCTCCGCCTGCGGCGGGCTGCTCCGGCAGCATAATTCCTCTCCGCCGCAGTGCGATCCTGCCCGGAGGGCTTTTTATTTCATAGGAAAGTCATAGACTTTCGTGCTTCGCGGCAACAAGAACTTTCCTATGGAATAAGAAAAGCACCCTTAAATATGCATTCTATTTGCATATTTAAGGGTGCAGTAATCGCACGGTTCCACCTTAACTTTTCACTTCAGATTCTATCAAATCCTATCCTTTAACGCAGGCATACGGTAACGCTTAACAATTCTCCATCTTAGGCATTACAGCTCTGGAATGGTTTTCGTCTATTTTCCGCATAAAAGGCTTCCACCGATTCCTGCCTTTCTCTCTGTATGCTTCCGGCTAAACTACTCTTTCCGTCTTTGCTTTTCTTATGTTAACGATAGTGTACGCAATATTTGAAGAAATGTCAAGCTAAAAATACTATTCACCAACGTTGAGGCATTATGCAAAAACGCCGATGAAGCCGGCGGAATCTGCCCAAATCTCTCCTGCATCCCCTCTGGAATCACGCAATTTTAATCCTCAATGACAAAATGATAGCTTCCAATGACCGCCCGTTTATTTTCAATCGTGGCAGAAATACCATGCGCAGGAAAAATCTACCATCAATACCGAAATGGCCTTGGTTATATTTTGCGTCACTAGCCATGTCAGCGCAGAATCCGCCAGCGTGTACGGCACAAGTCTGTCCGCCAGATGCTCGGCTTTTCCCTCCAAGGAGGATTTGAGCTTGCGAATGAGGTCTTTTTGTTATTTCTTTACAACAATTTCTGATGTTTTCGTATACGCTCCGTATACCTTCTTTCCGGTAGAATCCAGCTTATATGCACGCAGCTTTACATAGTACTTCTTGCCCGCTTTTAGTCCCTGAACCGTCAAGCTCGTTTTCTTTCCCGATACAACTTTTTTATCCTTTTTAAATTTTTTATCCGCAGCACAGATTACTTCGTAACCCGCCGCTTTGCTCACTTTGCCTGCTGTCACCTTAATTTGCGACTTCTTAGGGCTTGTAAGTTTCTTCAGTTGTGTCTTATCTACTTTTACCTTTTCCCACTTTGCATACAGCGTATAATTCTTTTTCGCCGTACTCTTGATGGATGTTATCTTCTTTTTAAATTTCTTATCCGTATACCATCCCTTAAAGATATATCCCTTTCTGGCCGGGTTCTTCAGCTTCACTTTCTGCTTATAGTAACTGCGCTGATTACTCTTGTTATTCTTTCCTTTGTTCAGCTTATAGGTAATCTTATAACCGACTCTCACCTTACAGGTTGCTTTTACATTGCTTCCATCTGTTGCGGCAGCCGTAATCGTTACAACTCCATATTTTAAGCCCTTCACCTTACCGGCCGCATCCACTGTTGCAATCTTTTTGTCGGAAGTGCTCCACACCAGCTTCTGGTTGCTTGCGTTTTGAGGCGTAACCGCCGGCTTTATTGTTACCGTACTGCCTTTTGCCACATTCACTGTGGACGTAAGCTGAATCTTTGATACCAAAACCTTCTGCTCTGTGGAGCCGCCTGTTCCTCCGCCCGGTTTCTCTTCCGTGGAACCGCCTGTTCCTCCGCCCGGTTTCTCTTCCGTAGAACCGCCTGTTCCATCACCGCCGGAAGTAGTCTTTGTTACGGCCACTTCAACCACATCGCTGTATTCACTGTCTTCCCAAGCGGATTGATCCGCTGCTCTGGCAATGACCTTATAATAATAGGTTCCGCTTTCCAGATTGCTGTCATGATAAGTTGTTTCCTGCACCGAATCAAGCTTTGTATAGGTTTTGTTCTCCTGTGACGCACGATATACCTCATAGGAATCCGCATGTTCTACTGCTGTCCATGTCAGAGTAACGCTTCCGTCGGCAGCAGCAGCCGTAACCATTGGAGCCGCAAGCTGCTCTTTTTCAGGCTGCGTTTCCGTAATTGATACGCCAAGGCTCGCCATACTGAGCCCGCTGCTCTGATAAAGCGAACCTTCTTGCCCCACTGCCTCTATCTTATAGAAATATCTGCCTGACTTTAATCCGGTATCCCGGTAAGACGCCTCTGTAAGCAATGTATCATTTAACTTGGTATACTTTCCGTTCTGGCTTGTCGCGCGATAAATATCATAGCCTGCCGCCGTTTCTACAGCCGTCCATGAAACCGTAATCTCTCCGTTTCCTGTTACCGCCGCCTTTGGTCTTGCTATCTTCATCGGTCCGGCAACGCTCACCTCAATTTCCGCATATTTCGTTTCATCCGATACCGCGCTTACCGTAATCTTCGCCGTTCCCGCTGCCTTAGCCCGGATTTCGCCCTGCGATGTTACCGTCGCAACATCCGTACGATCCGAATTCCATACCACATCCGTACAATCCGCATTTGACGGCGAAACAATACACACAACGTCCGCTTTCCCTCCAACGGAGAGCTTTACGCTCTTCGGGCTTACCTCTATGCGTTCCACCGGAATCGGTACGCGCAATCCCGCTTTCATCTCATACATTGCAACACCATAGTTCTTAGCATTCTCGCTTCCCTGCCGCGCCTGCATCACCACGTATCTTGCCGTTTTCGGATTCGTCAGCACCGTTTCTACCACTCCTGCCCCGGATGCCGTCGCTCCCTCATATGCTTTCGTCTGGCCGGTATTGGGATCCCAGTTCTCGATACTGTCCGTCAGATAGATATCATAGACAGCCGCACAAGATCCCTCCCAATCAATGGATACGATGTTTACTTCCCTGCTTTCACCTAAATCTATATAGCACCATTCATTTTCTTCTTTGGTTTCGGCCTGCCAGTATCCACCGGTTCTGTCTGTAGCTATATTGCTTGCCGGATGCGCTCCCTGCTCCGAAGAAGCGCCGGTTCCCTTCACCTCATAATAGTTAATCTCCACCGGAGCAACATCCGCCGAACCACAAGTGTACACTTCAAGTTCTTTTACGGATAAGGCGTCTGTACCACCGGTAAATGTTACCCTGACATACCTTGCAAACGCTGCTTCAAACTTATAAGTTCCTAAAGAATCAGCCTCCACGCTGTCTGCCGCAGTCTGCCATGCTCCCGGCTCTGCTGCCGTCTCTATCGTAATCTTACCGGTATAGCTCTCCGTTCCATTTAAAATCACCTTATCAATTTGATAAGTCTTATACAAATCAATCTCAATGGACGCATTCTCTTCGCCCTCCGGCTGCCATGCTGTCTCAAACTTTCCGTCATTCAAATTCCCGGCTGCACCGGAAGATGCACTAACAGACGCATTAGCCGCCACATTCGCGCCTAATGGCTGTTCTTCTTCCGATAAATATACCATCATTTCTCTCAGTGAATAGCCCCATGCATCGCCTACCGCAATCCCCTGCATTTTCACATAACGCGCCGAGACTGTGTCAAACCGGCAGACGTCAATCTTGTTATCCGCAGTTGCGTTCGTCCATGTATAAACGGGCGTCCAATTTTCTTTGTCGTCAGAAATCTGAATCTGATACTGGTTATTAACCGTTACCCAGTGAATCTTTACCTCATTGAAAGCCGTGGATTCACCCAGATCAATCATGCACCACTGATTGTATCTTTCTTCATTTTCCATTGCCTCCGCACTGCCCGGTTTCTGCCATGCAGAAGACCATACGGTATCCAGATTCCCGTCTGTAATATTCTGCTTCGTGTTATCATTTTCGGAAGAACTTACCGTAACTTCCTTCCCATAAGAAATGCAGCTTTTCAGACCGGAATCCTCTATGGCCTCGCCGGCTTCCCCTGCAAGCGTCTCCTCTTCAATATCAGGATCCTGCGGATTCGCCATAAAGGAATCTGACTCATCATAAGTATCTGCCTCTTCCGGCTTGCTGCCTCCTGTAATCTGATATGCCGCCTCTGCCGTTTCAGAAGGAATCATTCCTTTTTTAAATGCTTTTGCTTTGATCGTGCCGCTCTGCCACACAGTAAGCTGCGGAATATACAAAAGTGAATTCTCATCCGGCTCGCTTCCGTCCGTCGTATAACGAATTTCCACTCCTCTCGTACCGCTTGCTATCGACAAGAGCTGATTGCCTGTATAACTGCCTTCGGCAAGGCTAAACTGCGGCGTAGAAATCTTTCTCGCCTCATAGACGCCCATCTCATAAATGGAGTATCCATAATCCGTCGCCCGCGCCATGCCCTGCATTCTCACGTATCTCGCAGTTACAACATCGAAAATCGCTTCGTCAATTCCGCCGTTTCCAGCATTTTCGGCATATACATCCTGCCAATTCTCATTATCAATAGAAACCTGAATCTTATATTTTGTAGCATATGCTGCTTCCCAGCTTATTTTTACTTTGTTGATTTCATAATTCTGCCCAAGATCTACGCTGCACCACTCGTCATCTCCGACTTCGCTCTCCCAGCGCGTTGCCGCATTCTGATCCAGAATCTTATCCGCCGTATTCCCTCCCTTGGCAGAAGACGCCTCGGCCTGTTTTCCATTTGCTATATTGATACCTGTTGTAATACAGCCGCTGTCGATCTGAATCGTTACGGACTGCAATGCAGAATCAATGTATCCGTCCTTTACTGCGACTGCCTTGATGGTCGTTGTACTGGATACCGGAATCCGCCCACTGTAAACTGCGGAATTTGAAGTCGGATTGCTTCCGTCTGTCGTATAGTAAATTGCCGCCCCTTCTGTTCCGGTCGTAATCTTTACATACTGGGTATCCTCATAGACGTCGGAAGATACTGAAAATTCCGGCGTTGAGACCTGCACAAGATCTTTTTCCAGCGGATTGAAACGCACCAGGGATTTTGCCCCAATCGTTGCACTGCCCACAATCTTACTGCCATCCGTAAACTGAATCTTCACATCCGCATTTGTCGGGTTCCATGCAATCGCCGTATAGGTCTTTTCCCCGCCTTCGGTGTTTCTGCTCTCATAAACGGAAGCAGATGCGCCGCCAATCGGATAGATATCATAAGTCCTGACACCCAGATCCTTCATATTGTTGGCAAACCAGTAGGTATTAAACTCCTCTGTCGTAGAATGGGTATATGTCTCCTTTGCTTTCCAGTAATCCTCCAATGCCCCGTCGGGGTCATACTGGGAACGCAGCGGAACAAACAAATGCTGCCAGTCCGAAAGCGTCGTCTTGACACTATCCGGCGAACCGCTTCCATCCGTATCAAACTTCTCCTGCTCAATCGCCCTTTGTCCGTCAATCTCTTTCAGCAGCCCCTCATACATCGTCTGAAGCTGCTCTTGCTCCATTCCGAAATGGGTAATCCATTCCGCAACAGGCAGCCAATGGATTCCATACACACTGGTCGCATTGCCGTCGAAAAAGGTTCCATAGAAGAGCGTCGCTCCGTAATTTTGTCCCACAATGTAATGCGGCCAGTCCTCGGGCCAGTTATCGCCGTCATAGTTAAACCAATATTGTTTTACATCATTCAGCTCCGTAGTGAATCCGAAAATCGCTGCATCCCTGAAATCCGTATTTCCGCTTCTGATTGCCCATAGATACATTCCGACCCAGCCGAATAGGGATTCTCCTCCTGCCTCTTGATTATTACCGTCGCTGTTATCTGCATATCCGCCCGCCCAGGAATGCCCTTCATACAAATCAAAGCTGCGGAAACGGCAGAACATATCGTCATCCTCGTAAGGGCTTGCAAAATCCCTTACCATCAAATCCAGAATCTCCTTATATTCTTCATAGAATCCATCATCATACGTCGCTAAAACCGACGCCGCGAACAGGAAATAGCCATAAGTGAAATGATGGTCACAGATACCGGTATTTGCACCGAATTCACTGTAACGGTAATACAATGTTCCCCAGTTCTTATCATAATAGAAGTATACCTCATCCTCCGGTCCGGAATAAGTAAACCAGTCCTCAAAAATATAGCGTAACCTCTCTATGAACATCTCTTTATATTCCGCATTTCCCGACTGGTCTGCAACAAGCGTTGCAAGCGCCAGCGGATGGATGGATTTTCCCTGCCAGTAAGCATCTCCGCCCGGAAGGCTCTCGATATCATGTGTGTCCTTCTCAATCTGCGCAAGATAACTGGTCAGTATCTCACTGTCATACCCGTCATTCTGCGGCGTGGTAAACTGCGGAACCATTCCGTAGAAGGTATCCACCGTCTCAAATTGGTTCCCCGTCATTGCCTTTAAAGTACCTCTCTGAGAGGTATATGTCAGATTCTCGGAAACGGCCGCGTCACTTGTCTTCCACTGGTGCGGAAGCAGACACTGCATCGTCTCCTCACTAAAGCCCTTTCTCTTTAGCTCCGTTGTTACCTTAAAATACGTCGTCACCTTAGAGGTATTCTCATCATAGTCATATGTAACAGAAGTATTACGGATAAAAGCGTATCCATGCTGATAGAAAGCAGGCAAATCCGATTTCTTTGTCATGGCTCCCACGGATATGTATCCGTTTGCCGCCGGAAAATGAATCTTTATCTTATTACCGGCTCTGCTTACTGTCGTATTCTCCGGAAGATTGATCGAAAAGTAACTCTTTGCCGTCTTTGTCTTTGCCTTATTATCATCATCCGTTATCTCAAGACCAAAATGATCCAGAATTACCTCTTTATTCTGCTCTTTCAGAATCTCCTGTGCCTTATCGTCAAAGACAGACGTAATATTACCGGAATAAATCACAATATCCTGATTTGCCCCAAACTCTGAAAAAAGGTAGGGACTGCCCTTTGTAATCGTATTCGTCATTACAACGCCGTTCTTATCACAGAGCTGCGCCGTTACGGAATAATCGCTGTAGTCAATTACCTTGTCATACAGCACGGAAGTATCCATTCCTTCCGGTGTAATACTGATATCCGTCTTGGAATTTACAATTGCAGAACCCAACGCCCCGATCCGCTGGTCTGCCGCACCATACCAGCAGTCGTTCACTTCCACGATTTCCAGCCCATTTGCACTGTGCTTCGTCCGAAACGGCATCGAAACAAGCCCGTCTCCAATCTCCTTGATTGTCATGGACTGCCACCAGTCATTTGATGCGACCGGCTGATTCGGCATCTGCAGACTTTCCTCAAGGTATATCGGCGGCTTCGCCATCGGGAACCTGACGTCATCCGTTGCATAAGTCGCTCCGCTTCCTGATACGGTTTCCGTCTTTATCTCAGGTATCGTCTCGATTTCCTTCTCATAGGTAATCTTTTCTTCTCCCTCACGGTAGGCGAATACCTGAAGCTCCTTGATTCCAAAACCGTTAAATCCCCAAGATGCAAGACAGTAAATTCTCACATAACGCCCCTTGGCATAAATCGGAAGATTCTTATTAGCTGCACCGTCATTCATCTTAGCATAAATGGTTGTCCAATTCTCGGCGTCATCAGAAACCTGAATCTGGTATGCTCTTGCCGCATCCTGCCAATCTATCGTAATACGTCCGATTTCCTTTTGCTCTCCTAAATCTACATACAGCCACTGGTCATCCACACGCTTGTTTGCATCCGCTCCGGAAGAATGCCACGCTCTATCTGTCCGGTTGCCGTCAACGGCATTTTCCGCCAGCACATTGGTCTGATCATAGACGGGATTTCCATTCTCATCCTTTACTTCGTTTCCATTTTCGTCTTTCTTGATCATCCACCATTCCTTTTGAACGGAAGATACGCTCACTGGCTGGTTCAGCGCAAGATTTACACCGTAATCCACTGGTCTCGGCGTCAGTCCGTCCAGACCCAATACCTGAAATTCGTAAATGGAGTAGCCAAAATTCGGCATAGCTTTCTCATCACAATATACACGGACATAACGTGCATTCCCTGCCACATCCAGATTTCTCTCTTCAACGGCTCCATCTGTCACCGTATGTACATCCTTCCACTCTACCTCGTCATCGGAAAACTGGATACGGTACTTTGTGGCACAAGCGGCTTCCCACTTCAGATACATACCGGTAATTTTAGTAACCTTTCCCAAATCCACGTAAATCCATTCGTTTTCTGAATCATATTCACTCTCCCAACGCGTTGCGGCGTCTCCGTCCACCGCATAGGAAGCAGCCGCCTTCTCAGAGCTTGCATACACCGGTCTGCCTGCGGACACCACATAGGGTTCTTCCGTCTCTCCCGCTGCCTGCGCCGTAATCCCAATTCCGGAAAACACACTTGTAAAAACAACGGCAAATGCAAGCACAAGCGAAATACATTGCTCTCCTAAATTCTTGAATTTCCCCATATTTCCTCCTTTATTACTCTCTCCCTGACAATTTATGCTTTTATTATTATGTCATTTTATTCCACCTGTTTCAATGAGCCTTTTTTCAGATTATTCTCATTTTTCAAAAGATTTTAAACAAAAAAAGGCATTTTTCCCGGCTTGTATACAAAGCGGAAAAATGCCTTTTTTACTATATTTCATTTAGAAATTTTATTATTTGAACATCTTAAATTTGATAAAAACCAATGTCGTAAGCACGCTCAGTGCCAATGCAATCCCTACGATGATCCAGAAACCATATACACTCTCTGCAAAGGGCATTCCTGCGCTTGCCACATTCATTCCATAGGCGGAAAAAATCATCGTCGGTATGGACATCACGATTGTCACGATTGCCAGCACCTTCATAACAATATTCAGGTTGTTAGAGATAACGGAAGCAAAAGCATCCATCATTCCGCTCAAAATTCCGCTGTAAATATTCGCCATTTCGATTGCCTGCTTGTTCTCGACAATAACGTCCTCCAATAAATCCTCGTCCTCCGGATATTTTTTCACACTGGCATTCTTAAACAACTTCTCCAAGACCACTTCATTGGAACGAAGCGCAGTCGTAAAATACACCAGGCTCTTTTCCAGCTTCAAAAGCTCAATCAGCTCTCTGTTCTGAGTAGACTTATGCAGCTTATTCTCCACCTGATCGCTCTGTCTGTCAATGATACGCAGATATTGCAGAAACAGCGATGCGGTGCGGTACAAAATCTGAAGCACAAAGCGGGACTTCATCGCCGGGTCAAAAGAACGGACGGCTCCTGTCACAAATCCCTTCAAAATTGGAGTTTCTTCCAGACAAACCGTAATGACTGCCTTCTTTAACAAAAAGATTGAAAGCGGTATCGTATCATACAATTCTTTATCGTTATGCGTTTCAATCGTGGGGATGTTAACCAATATCATTGTGAAATTATCATCCGTTTCAATACGTGACCGCTCGTCCGTATCCAATGCCGATTTTAATGCATCTATATCTACGCCATACCGCTCGGCAGTTGCCGCGACTTCTCCATCTGTTGGATTTACAAGAGAAATCCAGCAGCCCTCCATCGGTGATTCCAGTGCTGTCAGTTTATTTTCTACGGATCTGTAGTAGCTAATCATCTTCCCACTTCCTTTCTCATATCAGATTTTATAGTAGAATAAAAAAGTCCTTATCAATGGCTCAAACCATGACAAGGACACTCTTCCCAATATTCTTCCCACGTTCAAGCTTTAGCTTCATAGGGCGATGAAATTACATTATTCTACGCCTTGACGACATAGACTGTTGACCTTCTCATAGTGTCTCCACTACTCCGCGGCAGTAATCCGTATCCCTATGGTAGCCTCACCTACCGGATTTCTTCAATTCTTTATTCAGTATATTTCTTCTCTGCTATTTTGTCAACCTACATCTCATACGAAGCAGAAGTTTTTTTTCGAGCCGGCTGACCTGTACCTGACTGATTCCCAATTCTTCTGCTACTGCACTCTGCGTCTTTTCTTGAAAATAGCGCATTTCAATCAATTTCCTCTCCTGCTCGGATAACTCGGAAAGCAGTTCCTCAATCAAGATGTGATTGACAATCTTTTCCTCCGGCGTACTTTCTCCGTTCGTTCCGCCGCTGCTTCCGCGGACACAGCCGATACTGTTTCCTCCTGCCATTACCTGATCCACCAAATATATCTCACTTCCGTCATTCTGATAGACCGACTTGTAAATGGATTCCACCTCAATTCTGGCGTCCATCGCAAGCACGACTTCCTCCATCGTAAGCTCCGTTTCAAGACAGATTTCCTCTAAAGTCGCTTCCCTGCCAAGCGTATTTGACAATTTTACCGCTGCCTGACGGATTTTATATCCATTCTCTTTCAGGGAACGGGATACCTTTATCAATCCGTCATCTCTCAAGAAACGCTTAATTTCCCCGCTGATGACCGGAACGGCATAGGTCGAGAAACGCACGTCATATCCCGTATCAAATTTGTCGATTGCTTTGATCAATCCCACGCTCCCAATCTGAAACAGCTCCTCCCTGTCATGTCCGCGGTTCTCAAAACGTTTCACAATGCTCCAGACCAGACCCAGATTCTCCGATACCAGTTGTTCTCTTGCTTCCTTATCCCCATTGTGCGCCCGTTCTATCATTGCAGTTGTCCGTTCCATGAATTTAACAGTCATCCTTCCTGCCGATTCTCTTTTTCATATAGACGGCGGTTCCCTTTTCAAGCTCTGACTCCACCTGCACGTCATCCATAAATGCTTCCATAAATGCAAATCCCATACCTGAACGCTCCAGTTCCGGCTTTGTTGTAAAAAACGGCGCTTTTGCCTGTTCTACATCTGCAATCCCCTTCCCAGTATCAGAAACAACGATTTCTATCTCTTCTCCGTCAATCCTGCAGAGAAGCGAAACCTTTCCGGCCTCATTTTCATATCCATGAATAATGGCATTCGTTACCGCCTCAGATACTGCCGTTTTTATATCCGCCAGCTCATCTAACGTAGGATTTAGCTCCGCCAAAAATGCGGCGACAGCCACCCTCGCAAATCCCTCATTGACGGAACGTGAATCAAATTCCAAACGCATCTCATTCTGTTTTTCCATTATTTTTCCTCCTCTTTCGTATATACCTTGATAATTTTATGTAGACCGGATACCACAAATATTTTCTGGATTCTCTCATTCATATTTTCCGCCATTACCTCACCTCCGCTGTAATTCATGCTCTTACAGCGTCCAATCAAGACGCCGATTCCGGAGCTGTCCATAAATTCCGTCTGCGAAAAATCAAAAATAAGCTTTCTCACATGGTATGCCTCTATCAAAAGCTCTGTCTCCTGACGCAGTCCCGTCGCACAATGATGGTCAAGCTCCCTCGGAACCAAAATCCGCAAACATCCATTCTTTAATTCGTAATTGCATTCCATCCCTTTTCCTCCTAAAAATAATATCGAGCAGGGGAGGCTTATTCCCTTACTCGCCGAGTGCGGTCGCTTTAGCGACATGATACCTTTCGCACGAGTGCGCATAATATTTTTTATATCATAAGAAAGTCATAGACTTTAATACTTCACAGTAACTGGGGATTTCCTATGATATAAAAAAAGACATCAAATAAAATTTGATGTCTTTTGTAAGTCTCTCTTTTATTTTTCTTCCGGCGCTACTCAGCCAGCGCTTCATCCGAACTGCCATCTTCCGCACTTCCGTCTTCCGGCGCTCCCGGTTCTGAACCGGTTTCATTTTCATCCGGTAAATCCATTGTATTCAGATACCTCTGAGAATTTGCCGCACGCTCCGTACCCGGGTACTGCTCCACCATCTTCTGATAATATTCCGCCGCCTTTACATTCTCTCCCAAATTCCGATAGGACTGGGCAAGGTAATAGATTGCATTGCCATTCTGGTAGCTCTCCTCTAAGTCTACGACCTTCTGGAGCTTCTCCGCTGCTTCCGTATAGTTCCGCTGATTGTATGCGGTATGCCCCTCCTGATAGGCCGTCTCTATATACTGCGCATTGACGCTTGCATTTACACTGTCATAAATATTTTTCGCCGCTACCGATAGATACTCCGTATTCACTCCTGAAAGAGCTTCTCCAGCTTCTTCTATTTTATTTTCCGCATAAGCGGCAAAAGCAGTCAGCAATTGTTCATAAGCCGCCATCTGGCTGGCGCTTTCCTGACTGGCATCCTTCGCATCGTTGATTGTTCCGGTCAGCTCGTCAATCTGGCTCTGTAAAGACTCAATAGTCTGGTTCTTCGTCGAAATTGTATCATTCGCCTCCTTGACCGCCACATTCGCATCGTTCTGTGCAGCATGGCGGATACTCGGAACAATCAGAAAGCCTGTAATGCAGGCGCCGATCGCAACGCCTATGACAATATTTATAATCGTTGCCAGAGCAGAATAATCTTTTACATGCGCCGGCTGAATGATGGTCTCATTTCCGCTCTTATAGGAAATCAGATCATCATTTTTTTCATGCTTCTTCTCCTTCTTTTCCTTTTTATCCTTCACATCGCCCCGCAGCACGCCGTTTACCTCCTTTAGATATCGGAGAGTCAGCGTGTTTCCCGAATCAATCTTCCCTGCTGTGCGAAGATATTTTCTTGCCGCATCATATTTCCCTTCCTGAATATAAAGCAGCGCTAAAAGCTGATGCCCCTTGACCAGTTTCGGATTCAAGGACAGCACTTTCTTTAACTGCAGGGTCGCCAAGTCTCTGCTGTCCTGACGGCAATACTGCAAGGCCTGATTGTATTTCTTAATCGTCTGGTTAATGGTCTCTAGCTTGGAAGAATTCTTCTGAATGGCATTTAAATACCGTTCCGCATCATTATGTTCATTCTGCAGGCTTCGGCTGATGACCCACTCGCTTAATGCAGAAACCATCTCTCCCACTTCCAAGTAGACAAGCCCCAAGAGGTTTCTCGCCTGAATATTCATCTTGTTATAACGCAAGCTCTTATTAAGACTATCAATTGCTCCCGAAAGATTCCGCACCGAGGCTCTGGAAAGCCCTTCATTATAGTAGAAATTTGACGTCATGATAATCTTTTTATATAGCCTTACCTCTGTCCCACAGCCCGGACAAAAATCATCTCTTGTCAGTTCTGCTCCGCAATACATGCATTTCATATAATAACCTCGTTTCATCTGGAATTCTGTTTAAGGAATAGTCTCAAGCGTGTTCATTGCCTTTCATCAGCTCTCTCAAAATATCTGTCATATCTGTCAAATTACGGTTATATATTGCATCTTCTGCCTCTTCTACCTCAAGACTCGGCTGAAATTTTTTTAATTCTTCCTCAAAATCAATCATCTTTCCCTCCTTCTGGCGTTTTTCTCACGCCATCCATGTAGATTTGGAAGTTTTACTTCCAAATTCATTTCCTCCTGTAATCTTCTCTAATTCACCAATCAAATAAAGCGAGCCTGCACAAAACAATTTCTGCTCCCTGTTCTTCTTTTGTACGGCGTACTCATACGCCTGCCTGCATTCATAAATTACGCTTACATTCACTGCATATTTCAAAAACTCTGCTTCAAGCAGTTCCGGCTCTAATCCCCTCTCATCGGGAATCTTCGTAAGAATTACTTCCCCCCAGCAGATATCTTCTGCAAGGAACCGTATTACTTTGTGATAGTCCTTCTCGCAGACCATAGAAAACAACAAGAGCGGCTCCTCTCCTCCCATCTGTCTGACTGTGTCCAAAAACGCTTTCACACCGTCTGCATTGTGAGCTCCGTCAAAATAGACGCCGTCCGCCACTTCCTGCATCCGTCCCTGCCATTTGGCTCCTGCCATTCCCTGTATAATCTGACCCGGATAAATCCCAAGCTCTGTTGACAATACATGCAAGACCTGATAGGCAAGGGAAGCGTTTCTCACCTGATACTCCGCCAAAAAGGGAATTCTTAGATTAACCTCATCATAACCAGAAGAAAAACAAAAATCAATATATTTTCCGTTTCTTTCCAGTTTTTTTATATTTTGGTTAGAAATCGCATAATAAGGCGCACGTTTCTCCTTTGCCCGCTTTCGGATAATTGCTGCTGCACGCTCCTCATTTGCATCAAAAACCAGAGGTACGCATTCCTTGATGATTCCCGCTTTCTCACCGGCAATTTCTTCTATGGTATCTCCCAGTATCGTTGTATGCTCCAGACTGATGGAAGTTATAATTGTCATAAGCGGCTCTTCAAAGATATTCGTCGCATCCAGCCTTCCTCCCAGTCCTGTTTCCAGTATCAGATACTTCACATGATATTTGTCAAATATCAGCATTCCCATGACAAACAGGTATTCAAAAAAGGATGGATGTGATAAATTATCCTGTTCCATTTGCTCCACGGCTTGTTTCACCTGTTCAAACGCCCAGATGAAGTCCTCTTTTCTGCACTTCCTGCCGTTTATCTGAAAACGCTCTTCCATGCAGACCAGATGCGGGGAAGTAAACATCCCTACAGCAAGTCCGGCTTCGCACAATACGCTGTTGATAAACGCACATACGCTGCCTTTGCCATTGCTGCCTGCCACATGAATGACCTCAAACCGGCGTTCGGGATTTCCGAGCCGCCCAAGCAAGCCCTTCGTATGCTCCAGTCCGTTTTTCTTTGTAAATTTTGGTATATCGTAAATGTATTCACATATTTTTTCATAAGTCACAAAAATCACCACTACCAGTATAGGTATAGTGGTGATTTTTTTCAAGTACATTTCCAAATTATGTTAGATTTTTTATCGCAAAATACGGAGCTATCCGACAAGAGCGTCTCCCTTTAGGATAATCTTATCCCCTCTTCTGATATATTCTACCGCAAACTGCTCTTCTTTTACAAGATTCTTCACGTTTCCGATAACCACCATTGTTCCCGGATGAATCGTCCCGTTGATTTTCAATGTGGCTTCTCTTGCGGCTTCTTCCTGTGCGTTCAATTCCTCCATCCTTGCCTTCTGCATCTTCTCCATAGAACTGTCGCGGATCAATGCCCGAAGCAGGTTCATCCGTCTTGGGTCGTTCTTAAAGGCAAGATCCTTAACGTCCCCCTTCGCATCGAACTGCTGAATACTGGTTTCCAGCTTACGGATGCTCGCGTTTAAATCTGTCAGGCTCTGACGGATTTCATTCATCTCCTGATAAACCGTCTCTCCGATTCCAATCTCAATCGTGCTTTTGATTTCCGTATCATTTCCGACGTCATTGACCGTAACGCCCTCTATCGCATGGACGCTGCCGCCGATAATTGCACCCTTCTTCCCTTCCAGCAAGATATGTCTCTTAGCTTCCACTTCGCACTGCAAGAACGCATC
Source organism: uncultured Lachnospiraceae bacterium (assembly GCA_910578885.1). Classification (GTDB taxonomy): domain Bacteria; phylum Bacillota; class Clostridia; order Lachnospirales; family Lachnospiraceae; genus Roseburia_C. Next base: position 15,275 of record CAJTSH010000017.1, on the reverse strand, counting down.
CGCCTGTATCATTCCAAGCGCCTCTACCTTGGCATACTCGAAAAACCGGGCATAAATGTCTCCTCTTGCAAATATTTCCGCTTTGCCGTCTCCAAGAACGCCGCCTCTTAGCACAATGTCTTTTCCCGCCCAGAGATTGGCGCCCTCTACCACGCCGTCTACTGTCAGCGTTCCTCCGGCACGCACCGACATCCCGCTGCATACGTTTCCATGTACCACAACATCTCCTGCGAAGTCAATATTCCCAAACAATGAATCTACATTGGAAAATATTTCATGAAAGTTGCTGATATTAATTCTATTATTGACCCGCTCAATCTTACCGTCCGTAGTTGCAATATAGGTAAGATTATCATTCGAACGCACAAACCCTCTGCCCTTTAGCGGAGCCTGTTCCTTGCCGGGCTTTGCCGGGAGTACGGTTCCCCGTACTGTCATTCCATCCGTTCCCGGCACTACCGGCTTATAGATTGCAATGACCTGCCCTTCCACTACCGTTTCAATCAGGTTCATGCTCCAGTAATCTACCGAACCGTCACTGCGTATCTTTGGCTTCTTATCAGGACTCTGCCTGAAATTATACTCGTAAACTCCATCCTGCCCGTCTACTACCGGTTTCCCAAATGCCACTTGAACTCTGATCTCAAATAGCTTATTCTCTATCATTTTCTTGAGAACGTCTGCTCTCACACCATAGACAACTCCCTGCTGTCTCAATACATCCAGTAATAGTTCCACCGTATATACTTCACCTGGCAGGGGCTTCAACAGCGTCAAATATGCGGCCATTGCATCTTCGCTTATCTGTACACGAATTGCCTGAATATCCACGTCATTCATATTTGCCACCTCCCAATTTTAAAAAGATTTCCTTATTATTATTTATACCATAATTTTTATTTTTTCTCAACCACTGTTAAAAAAGATTTTCCGAAAAAAACTCACTCCCTAATAATATGGGAGCGAGCCTGTTTTATACATATCAATTTCTATAATTTTAAAAGCCGCTCCTCTACCTGCGCCATCATCTGCTCATACTTCGCAAGTTTCTCTTTCTCTTCCTGTATCTTTGCAGCAGGCGCCTTACTGACGAATTTCTCATTGTTCAGCATTCCGTGGGAACGCGCAAGCTCTTTCGTCAGTTTTTCCTTTTCTTTTAAAAGACGCTCTTTTTCTTTCTCCATATCGACCAGATCTTCCAACGGCATATATACGACTGCCCCCGGAATCACTACGGACACCGCATCCTCTGCGATTCCCTCTTTATCTTTTCGGATGGCAATCTCACTGGCGCTGATTAAGTTCCGGTAAGCATCCTGCATGGTTTCAAAGGTAGTGCATACCTTTTCATCCTCCGATACGATAATTACCTTTGCCTTTCTGGACGGCGGAACATCCATATCGGTACGAAGATTGCGGATTCCCCTGACTAAATCCTTGATTCTTCCAAGCATTTCCTCTTCTTCCGCAAAATTCCATGTCTCCTGATACTCAGGCCATGCGGAAAGCATAATCGTCTCTTCTTCGGGATTTAAGGTACAGTAAATCTCCTCTGTAAGAAACGGCATATAAGGGTGCAGCAATTTTAACGCCTGTGTCAGTACGGTCCGCAGCGTCCAGAGCGCCGCATTAGCGGCAGCCGGATTTTCTTCCTTTTTATAAGTACGAATCTTTGCAATCTCGATGTACCAGTCACAGAATTCATCCCAGATAAAATCGTATACCTTCTGTACGGCGATACCGAGGTCGAAATGATCCATGTTCTCTGTCACTTCTTTTGCCAATGTGTTTACAGCGGAAAGAATCCACTTATCTTCCGGTGCAAGCTCGGATATTTCCGGCTTTGTCACCTTGGTTCCTTCTAAATTCATCAAAATGAAACGTGATGCATTCCATACCTTGTTTGCAAAATTTCTGGACGCCTCTACCCTTTCCCAGTAGAAACGCATGTCATTTCCTGGCGCATTTCCGGTAATCAAGGTCAGTCTCAACGCATCCGCGCCGTATTTATCAATTACCTCAAGAGGATCGATTCCGTTTCCAAGAGATTTACTCATCTTACGCCCTTGTGAGTCACGTACCAGACCATGAATCAAAACAGTGTCAAACGGAACCTCTCCGGTCTGCTCTAATCCGGAAAACATCATCCGCATGACCCAGAACGGAATGATATCATATCCGGTCACAAGTACGCTTGTCGGATAGAAATATTCCAGCTCTTTGGTCTTTTCCGGCCATCCAAGTGTAGAAAACGGCCAGAGTGCGGAGGAAAACCATGTATCCAAGGTATCCGGGTCCTGACGCATTGCTTTGCCGCATTTTGGACAGGTCACGGTGTTCTCCTTAGAAACTACCATCTCACCGCAGTCGTCACAGTAAAATGCAGGTATCTGATGCCCCCACCAAAGCTGTCTGGAAATACACCAGTCCCTGATATTTTCCAGCCAATGGAAGTAAGTCTTTTCAAAATGCTCCGGTACAAAGCCGGTGTCGCCTTTCTTTACAGCCTCGATTGCCGGTCCTGCAAGCGGCTTCATTTTAACGAACCACTGTTTGGAAACCTTCGGCTCTATGGTTGTTCCGCAGCGATAACAGGTCCCTACATTGTGGGAATAGTCCTCAATCTTGACAAGCGCACCCTCTTCTTCCAAATCTTTTACGATTGCTTCTCTGGCTTCATAGCGGTCCATGCCTGCATATTTCGGATAGTCCTCTACGATTTTGGCATCATCCGTCATAACATTAATCACTTCCAGATTGTGTCTCAAGCCCACCTCAAAGTCGTTCGGGTCATGCGCCGGCGTAATCTTTACCACGCCGGTTCCGAACTCCATCTCTACATAATCATCCGCTATAATCGGAATCTCTCTGTGTACGATTGGCAGGATGACCGTCTTGCCCACCATATCTTTATATCTGTCATCATTCGGATTTACCGCAACTGCCGTATCTCCGAGCATCGTCTCAGGTCTCGTAGTCGCCATCTGGATATAGCCGCTTCCGTCAGCTAACGGATAACGCAAATGCCAGAAATGTCCTGCCTGCTCCTCATATTCTACCTCTGCGTCAGAAATAGAGGTACAGCATTTCGGACACCAGTTAATCATCCTCTTGCCGCGGTAAATCAATCCTTTATCATATAATTTTACAAATACTTCTTTTACCGCCTTCGAGCATCCCTCGTCCATCGTAAAGCGTTCTCTCTCCCAGTCGGCGGAGGAACCGATTTTCTTTAGCTGGCTGACAATGCGTCCGCCATACTCAGCCTTCCAGTCCCAGGCTCTCTTTAAAAAGCCTTCTCTTCCGATATCTTCCTTGGAAATTCCTTCCTCGCGCATTGTCTCAACAATCTTAGCTTCTGTTGCAATGGACGCATGGTCTGTGCCCGGAAGCCAGAGTGCAGAATACCCTTGCATCCTCTTATATCGTATTAGTATATCCTGCAAAGTATTATCCAGTGCATGTCCCATGTGTAATTGTCCCGTAATATTTGGAGGCGGCATTACGATGGTAAACGGTTTCTTGTCCCTGTCCACTTTCGCATGGAAATATCCGTTATCCTCCCATTTTTTATAGAGTCTGTCTTCAATCCCCTTGGGGTCGTAGGTTTTTGCGAGTTCTTTGCTCATGGTTTTCTCCTTTTCCTTGTTGATTCTTTCCGGCATCGTTTGATTATTTTCCTATAGAACAAAGTGGGCAAGCCCACATCAACTCCCCATCCCTCACTCATGAGGGTGCTGGACATCCAGTGGATGTCCGTTTAGCACCGACCGAAGCAGAGCGTAGACCTTGAACACTTTGCTGCGCCGAGTGCGGATTTGTCCTAAGGGGCACCAAACTTGACTGGGGGATTCCTTAGGACCACTAGCCTTAGCTACATGATACCTTCCGCACGAATGTGCATAATGTTTTATATCATAGGAAAGTCATAGACTTTAGTGTTTCACAGCAACAAGGTCTTTCCTATGATATGAAAAAGCCCTTCACAGACTTCGTCTGCAAAGGGCGTATGACCGCGGTACCACCTTTGTTATGGAATTTTGTTACCGTTCACTCCCTTCGGCTGTTCAGTAACGGATTTTCCATATCTCTTTGTTCTTAACGGGAACGATGCGTGAGGGCTTGTGCCGTCCATATCCCGCTGCATTTTTCCAACGGGATTCATGAAATGGCTTTCTAGGCTCTCCGGTTCAAAAGCTACCTTCCACAGACCGTATTCAGACAGCCTTACAGCCGGTGAGCCGTCCTCTCTTGGAATCGCATCTGTGTACTCCTCTTTCTCATCACCTTTTCAAATTGAACTATTGTCATAATAATTTCTTCCTATAGATTTGTCAAGGGAAAGTTTTCATTTCTTCGCTTTGCCTGCCGCTAACTGCGCAGTTGCAGGCTGAAATGTTACCTTTGCCGTCCCTGTCTCCCTTCCCGTCTAAAATCATATCGTTAAGGGCGTTTCCCGGCGGAACAATAGGCATGACATTGATTTCCCTGTCTATGATAAACTCAATAACGGTAGGCGTATCTGTATTCTGCTTTGCGCTTATCAAAGCAGCTTTTATATCCTCTGCTTTTGTGACGCGGATACCTTTCGCTCCATAACTTTCTGCTAATCTGATGAAATCAGGCGTATATTCCGGACAGCAATGACCGGGATGGTCACAGCCTATCTCGCAGCTTCTGCGGTAACGCATACAGGTACTTGAATATTGCCTGTTATAGAACATTTCCTGCCATTGCCGTACATTCCCTAAATATCCGTTATTCAGTATGCAGATAATGACCGGCAGTTCATAAACGATAGCCGTTGCCATTTCCTGAATGTTCATCTGCATACCGCCGTCACCGGATATAACAATCACATCTTTACAGATAGTGTGAAGCCCCACGCCCTCCTCGGCGATTGAAAAAATCAGTTCCACAACGGGGGCGGTCACTTCATCAATGACAAGGTGGTTATGGTCTTTCTCGTCTTTCTGATAACCGAAAGGGGCGGTAGTAGCCATATACTTGCCCTGCATTTTCCTTGCGTGGAGTGCGCTCTTGATTTTCCTTGACGTGTCCTTTGCGTACATTTCATTGATGATGTTGCGGAACGGCGTAATGTCCATTTGTGCGTTGTCTATGGAGTCCACACCGTCATTGATTGCAATGTACCGCACGTTATGGTTGGGGAAGAATACCTCTGTATAACCAAACTTGTCTGTTTCAATTTACAATTCTTTTCCCATACAGAGCGATTCTGGCATATCTACATACGCACCGTAATTAGGAATTTTCTTAAATCCTAATTTTGAATATACATGACAGGACTCCGCTAAAAGTTCTCCTGTTTCCAAAATCATTTTCTTATATCCCAGTTCCTTCGCCCACTCTATTAGTTTAGAAACCAACTCCGTTCCTATGCCCTTTCCTTGTTCAGTTGGTATGACAAACACTCTTTTTAACTCTACCGTATTTTCATCATAAGGACGTATCGAACCACCACCAATCGGATTATTGCCTTGATAAACAACTATCGCTTCATTTATTTTATCAATTAGGTTATATTGAGCGTACTTATCTCGTTTAATTATTTTTCCAACTCGCAAATCTAAGTCCTCGTCAAGTAACCTGCAATTTTCTATAAAATCTTTATTATTCCCATTGCATCTTAAAAACACAATTTCGCTCATCTTTATCTTATCTCCTTTCCGATTTGTATCGCTAATAGAATACCACAATCACGCTCACATTTCTATCAAATTTCCATTAAATTTCTTCTTCCCTCCATTTCGTTCTGCTCTGTTGCCTGTTCTGCTGTCGGCTCTCGTTCTGAAGCTCCCTTAGATACGATTTAACTCGTCCTCGTCATAGCGGTAGCAGTCGGGGAAATACTTCACGATAATACCGCCCATAATGTACTTGTGGTGGTTCTCGGCTTTGCGTTTCTTCTCGTTCTGCTTTTTCTTTTCGTTGGCTACACGCTGTTTTGCCTGTTGCAATACCTGTAATGCTTTTTCTAAGTCCTTGCTGATTTCCTGTTTGTTCTCAATCATTTCTGATACCTCATTCTTTCTGTGCTGTGTTAATAGGTTCTGAAAATAAAAAAGGTAGCAGATTGTCTGTTAAGATAATCGCTACCTAAATGTAAACAATATTCAGTTTTCATATCATTTTTCTGTCTTGATTTTTCCCGACAAATAGGGATTTTTCAAATCGTAATCTCTATTTGATTCTCTTCAATTGCTACAACACAACTTTCATAATAGCCATCACCTGTGGTCCGTGGACCGCTGACCACCTTAAAACCATCTGCTTTAAGTTTGGATGTCAGCTCATCTACCCGTTCTTTACTACCAACCGAGAAAGCCATGTGAACATAGCCCATACTGTTAAAAGAAACTTTTGAATCTGCCACATCAGGCTTATTCATAATTTCAAGCCTTGCACCATCATCAAAAGATATGAAATAGGAGCGGAAATTCGTAGTTTTGTTGTAGTAGCCGACATTGGAATTACCGTTAAAGTAGGTTACAAAAAATCCCTGACCGCTTCCAAGTCCTTGACATACATAGCTACATGTTCAATTCTCATATTCATCACCCCAAATTCTGATTTGTTGAATTATTCAATGTTAATATTTTATCACAACCACACACATAATTCCATTAAATTTTCTTTAATTTCCCTTTGCCTTGTTATTTGCAATCATCATCTGCCTTGCCCGTTCCCTCTTTGCTCTGCTCCCCAAACTGATAGATTAAGTTGATTTCATCAGCGTTAAAAGGTATCTGAAAATTTGCGCCCTCACATAAACGCTCCACGCCTACGCACTTAGGGAGATTTCTTGTCAGTTCGTAATTATCCCTTGCTGTGATTGTTCCATGATTGTCGGTCTGCCTTACCTCGACTTCACACTGGCTTTTCTGCTCCAACACAAGCCACTGGTATTTGTCGCTTTCTTTGGTGAATACGGTCTGATGCGCATTGGAGTGTGTCTTACTGCGGATATATTTGTCGGTGGTGCTGTAATAGTCTAAAATCTGCTGTTCCTGCTTTTTATTCATGTTCTTTGCCCTCCTGTGATATAAATTGATATGATTGATTGATTTCGGTGCTTATATATGATTTTTTCTCGTTACTTGTCGGGAGTTTGAATTGCGGAATATCATTGTTGGATATTTCTCCGCTTGGGGAAACAGAAGTACATTTCATACGGTAATTACCGCATAAAAAAGACTATAACCGTTACTGTCATAGCCTTTTAAGGATTGAGGAAGTCCCTTTTTTATTTGTATTTGTTTGTCACCCCTCCGCACTATCCAACATCAGTTGCGACAATCGCGTCTTTAAATAATTCATTTATTGATTGAATAATCATTTGCGGCGTCAGACCCGCTTTTCCCATATCAATCAGGTATTCCATTTTCCAACGATTGATTTCTTCAGTCCACTCTGAAATGTCCAATGATCTTGCCTTTTCAAGCAAGGCACATATCGCCTTTTTCGCATCGGCTACGATAGGGACATCTACAACGATATTGCGGGAAATGGATGCTGCATCTATATCAATATGGATAATCTTTGCATTTGCTGCAAATTCTTCTATTTTCCCCGTAATACGGTCATTGAACCGTGTTCCTATGGAAAAAAGAACATCGCAATTACTGATTGCGGAATTAGCTGCATAATTTCCATGAATTCCTATATTTCCAACATACAGACTGTTTGTTGTCGGAATTGCGCCTTTTCCCATGATAGTTGTAATAACAGGTACGCCCGACAGTTCAGCAAGCTGTGTCATCTCTTTATTTGCATGGGCAATATTGACGCCCCCGCCCGCTAAAAAAACAGGCTTTCTGGCATTGTTTAAAATCTCCGACGCCTTATTTATCTGTCCCATATGTACCGATGTTTAAGGCTTGTAACCTCTGAAAGAGGTTTCCTCCGGATAAACAGCGCTGCCGAAAGCCCTCTGGACATCTTTTTGCAAATCAACAACTACTACCCCCGGCTTTCCTGTCTTTGCAATATAAAAAGCCTTTTTTATCGTTTCTGCCAAATTTTCTCTTTTCCGTACCGTAACTGCATATTTACAGATACTTCTTGTAATGCTTTTACAAACAATTCTGCACCTGTTATTTCCATTGTGATTCCTCCTTTGTGTATGCGTGTACTTGCTTGCATACAGTTTATTTTTTTCGGCACTGCCATAAGGCAGTACCGATTTTTACCGTTCCAAACCTTTTATAAACATTTGTACGCTGTTTTTTATATACTCACTTTTTTCCACTTTAGATAATTCATTTCCAAAAGATGTGTTTAGAAACGTATATCCAAATGTGGATGAAAAGACTGCCAGAGCCAGAGCGTCAAAATCCGCTAAGAGGAATACTTAAAGTCAATCAAAATATTATTCTGCTGAAAATCCTTTGTAACAGCGAAGCCAAAGGCTGAACTGTTACAATCTTTTAAAAATGTTTCTTGTGCCAATGGCAATCATAAGCGAGGCAGCGCCAGAAAATAGAACAACAATATATTCAAACCCTTTGCAAATTTCAAACAGGACGCCATAGAATGCGTTGCCTAATGGCTGTGCACACATGGAAACGGTAAGAATGACCGCAATTACCTTTCCAATTAAATTTTGCGGAGTTTCCGTTTGAATAAAGGACATCATCTGAACGGTAAATATTGTTGAAAATACCATAATGGCAAAACAACATACGGTTATGATGATATAATTTACCATCCCGGATGAAAACAGTATCAATGCAGCGCCGATAGGAAACACACATATGGCACAAGCGATTACCAGATCGCCCGATTTATGAAGCGCAAGTTTGTTTGCGAAAATGCCTGCACCAATCCCCCCTGCCAATCCTCCTGCCGCCAATGCTCCCTCTGCAAAACCATAAAGTCTGTTTGCCTGTGAAGCTTCTAAATCTAATACCTCTGTTACCAAATAAGGCAATGCAACAATAATCATTGCGGCCAGGAACAAATTAATTCCGCAGACTACAAGAAGAGCTTTTCCGATAACAGGCTTCTCCTTTCGGATAAATCGAATGCTCTCTGCAAAATCAGATCCGGCTATCTTCAATACGCCGCCATCCGAAGCCTGTTTCTGGAACGGTATTTTAATGAACATTTCCATTACTGCCGACAGAATAAAGCATACCACGCAAACCCACAATACAGGCTCTAACCCATATGCACTATATAAAACACCTCCAAGTACAGGTCCTATTAAGGATGCAAAAGAGCTGATGGTATTGATAATTGAATTTGCCGCCATAAAATTATCCTGATGGATGAGCGCAGGGATGCTTGCCTGCACGGACGGCTGATATGCACCCGCAATACCATATAGAAGCATCAGTGTAACCGTCAGAAGAAGAATGAGATTCACTCCATTCATGAGCAGGGAAAAGGCTATGATAACTGCCGCCGTAAAGAAATCCAGTATTACCATAATGTTCCTTTTATTTACCCTGTCTGCAACAATGCCGCCAATAGGCGACAACAGTATGGCAGGAATAAAGGCACATGCTGTAACCGTTCCGTAAAGCGCCGATGAGCCTGTCAAATTTAATAAATACAGCGGTAACGCAAATCTGACCCCCGCATTGCCAAACAAAGAGATAATCTGACCAATGACAACTAACGTAAAATCTTTTGAAAATAGTTTTTGATTCATTCTCTAAACCTCCATTTTTCTATTCCTGAGCATGATATATAAAAGCAGCAATTAAAACGAAAACCGCACATCGGTATGTATTATTTCAAAATATATCTGCCCATATAACAGGGCAGATTTTTATTACAAAGTATCCAAATTCGCAAAGAATGTTTCTCACTGTTTGTTCTTTTGATAGATAGATGCCAATTCCTGCAATCTTTCTAACATCTCTTCATCTACAACATCCAGCCCAAAACCTTGCAGCATCTGGCTGAATACCATAAACTTACGGTAGGACTCTTCTTCGGAACTATCAAATATCATAGGGTTCACCCAGACATTTGCCGCAAGTAAAATCAGTTCTCCCAATTGCTTTGGATAATCCGTTTCAATAGATCCGTCTGAAATACCTTGCTCAATAATCGGCATAATATAGTTTGGCGCTGCATTATCTATGGTATCATGCAAAAGGCTGAAAAGAAGTTTCGGATTATTGTGAAAATCTGGAGCCACCGTAAAAATATCGTTCTGTACCGGCCGGTTGATTGATTCCCGAAAAATAGTTTTCAGCTTTTCTTTGCCGCTAAGATCCAAGCGGTCACGAATAACTGCAAGCATCTGATTAGATTCAGCCGTCATCCGGTCTGTAACAGCAACTAAAATATCTTCCTTTGATTTAAAATGATGATAGATAGCGCCTTTGCTAAGACCGCCTAAATTATCAATAATGTCCTGAATAGAAGTATGCTCATACCCCTTTTCCATAAATAAGCGAAACGCAACATCCAATATTAAATTAACGGTTTCCTCCGGATGCCTGTTTCTTGCCACCGTTTCTTCACCTCCCTAACATACTTCTGGTATGTATTTACATTATCATACCTTTGGTATATTTGTCAAGACGTTCTCCTGTTGGTGACAGAAACAGATGAGCTTCCCTCTATCTTTGTAATGACTATGGAAGCTGTCGCCCCCTGTCCCATCCACGATACACGCCGTTTTCTCATCTATGATTTTAATTCATTCCCTGTTTACCTCCAATTCTATACATTTCCATTTTTCACCGAGTATCTCAAAAACCAATTCCTGCTCCATCGGAATTTCCCGAAAGCCCACTGCTTTGTAGCAATAATACGCAGAAGGGTTGTTATCAAAAACTCCCAATGTAATTTTTTCTGCTTTCAGCATATCAAACGCATATCGTACTGCCATCTGTATCATTCTTTTCCCATAGCCCATACCTCGCTTACTGTCATCAACAATAATAAATCCAAGGCGGATTACTGTCTTTGCCTCATTCGTATAGCGCAGTATCAAATGACCAACCGGACCGTTTGCGTCCACCGCAGTCATGGGATAAAAATTATCCGGTTCCTCACAATCTCCATTGCATTCCAGATATTTATAGTTGATATCCCCTGCCGTAATGGGATATGCACCATATCTGTCAGAACTCCATTTGCGAAGAGCTCTTTCGTCTTTAATCCAACCTACTATCGTCTCTGCATCTTTTGGCTTATATGGTCTTATTTTTAGTTCCTCCATTGACTTATTAATCAATTGTTTTTTCATGATTTCATACACCCGCAATATCTTTATTATGAAACTCTTTCGATCCAATCATTTTTGAAGGCATATTCCCTGCAAAATCAATCCCTGCAAAAAAACTCCTCGAACTCCTCATACCCTTCTGCAGTCAGTTTTTCCTTCTGGAATTTTTTATTCTTATTCATTCTTGCCACCAGAACCTGTCTGCCTTCCTTCCGCTCCTTCTGTGCCTTGGCAATGACCTCCTGTAACTTCTCTGCGGGATAATTCTTCTCAATCAGATATGCAATCTTCTTCGGCTGCGTCGGCACTTTGAAACCGCTTTCCATCAAAAGCAGGATAATCCGCTCAAAGCCGATGGAGAACCCGCATGCCGGAACATCGTTTCCGGTAAAGTTTCCAATCATCTTATCATAGCGTCCGCCGCCTCCGCAGCTTCCGCCAAACTCCGGCATGGCAATCTCAAAGATTGTACCTGTGTAATATCCCATCCCGCGTACCAGTGTCGGGTCGAATACCATTTTAAATTCTGCTTCTTTCGTTGCTTCCACGCTTGTCACGATTTCCAATAGATTCTGCTTTACTTCCTCCTCTAAGCAGCCTGCTTCATACAGAGTATCACAGAGCGTCTCTATCTGGTTGTCCGCTCCCTGCACCAACTCAAATAATCCCAGATATTTCTCGACGGATTCCTTCGCAAAACCTTCCTTTAAGAGTTCCTCCGATACTCCTTCAATGCCGATTTTATCCATCTTATCCAAAATAATACAGACAAGATCAAAGCTCTCCTCCGCAAAACCGCTGTACTTTGCCATTGCCTTTAGGATGCGACGCTCGTTGATACGGATTTCAAAATTTCGGAAGCCGACCCGTCCAAGCGTCATCGTCGTAGCAAGAATCAATTCAATCTCAGCCAGATTGGAAGGCTCGCCTAAAATATCAATATCACACTGCATGAACTGACGGTATCTGCCCCTCTGCGGACGGTCTGCACGCCATACATTTCCCATCTGCAACGCCTTAAACGGCGAAGGCAGGTTGTTTGCATTATTGGAATAAAATCTTGCCAGCGGTACAGTCAGATCATAACGCATACCAAAATCTACCACATCATTTTCATTCTGCGCCGTCTCAAGCTTTAACTTTTCTCCTCGCTTTAGCACTTTAAAAATCAGCTTCTCATTCTCTCCTCCCTGCTTACTGCTTAAGTTGGAGATATTCTCCATACAGGGGGTTTCAATCGGTGTAAATCCAAAGCTCCGGTAGGTCTCCTTGATTACGCTCTGCACGTAATCCCGAACCTGCATTTCCTCCGGAAGTATATCTTTCATGCCCGTAACGGGCTTTTTTACGAATGCCATGCTATTTCCTCCATTTTCTTTCTCTTCCTGTCAATCATCCCAGCTATGTATTCCAGATAATCTTCGATAATCTTTACATTTCTATTTCCGCCTTTGGACGGCCTGCTATTGCAATACTGCTCACCATTATGCCTGATTTAAAAATGCTCCCAGCTTTTTATCCTCCGTGCTGATGTGTGAAATCAAGACACTGATATGCCTGTTCAAGTTTCCCAGTTCCGTAATCGTCGGACCGGATTCCGATATCCGGGACGTGATTTCCTTAAGCGTCTGCTTATATTTTTCATGAAAAGCCCTGTGAGCCGCCAAATCAGGATAGCCGCTCTGCTTTTGGAGCTGCTCCTCATGTGAAAAATGCTGTTCCACATAGTTATTCAGAAATTTTATCGTTTCGTCCATAGATGCCCGCCCCTTGCCTTCGCTGCAGGCGTCCAGAAGTTTGTTCACTGCCTGAAACAGTTCCCGGTGTTCCTTGTCTATTACTGCACTGCCTGTTTCCAGCTTCTTTGTAAATTCATATCTGCTCATTGGCATCCACCCCCGTTCCCTGCACAGCCATGCTTATCTTCTCCATGCTCTATATGCCCAAAATGCGGAAATACATTTTCATTTTCATAAATAACCATAATCTTCATAATCCTATCTTCCTTTCTTTCTCCAGCAGTTTTTGCCATTGCCCCTCCTCCTTATGACCATAATATTTTTGCCATGCAAAAATGTCAAGTGAAAGTTTCAACTGCTCAATAAACGGATCCTTTTCGTCCTCCTTCATTTCTTGTCTGTATGGAAAAATATTCTGCAAATGCCTTTTAAATCACCATAATCAAAATATTCACCTTCTTGTGAGTATAACCATTATCTACTTTTAAACATAGTTTTACTCGCCACCTTTATTCAATACCAATTTATGCTCCACTGCACATTGCGCACAAACGGCAATCAAACATGCTATGGCTTGTGAGATTGGCACTGCCAGCCACACCCCTAGCAGGTTCAGCATCAACGGCAAAAACAGGAGCAGTATAAACTCAAACAACGGCTCAGCAAATACCAAAAAGTAGGACAAAATTGCCTTTTCTGTGGCATAGAAATATGAGGTGGTAACACGCACATAGGAGAGAAATAATAGCGGCGCCAAAAACACCGGCAAATAGTCTGCTACTTCCCGGCAAGCGTCGGATGACGCACCAAACAGCACTCCGACAGAACCTCGCACCACAAAAAGACCAGCCATACATACAATGGTAATGACAAAAGCCGTTTCATAGGCAAAGCGCCTGATATTCACCATTTCCCGAATGTTACCTTTTCCATAATATTTGCTGATAAGCGGCTGGCTTCCATCGCCCACGCCTTGCAAAAGCAGATATACAATACTTACTACATAGCTGATACAGCTATAGACGGCGACAGCCTGTTCATTCCCATGCATCAAGAGAAAACGGTTCATCAGAATAATCGTGATGGTAGGGGAAATGGTCAGACCGAAAGGAGCGACAGCTACCTTGCAGATGGAACAAAAAAAGGCGGGAATTGCGGCAAACTGCGGCAAATGGAATGCTGCCTTCTTCCTGATGAAAAAGAGGACTGCCGCCAGCATCGTAACTGCCTGTCCGATAACAGTAGCCAGAGCCGCACCAGCCATACCCCAGTCGAAAATCCATACAAAGAAGTAGTCAAGACAGATATTAGTCAGGAATCCGGCAATCATAGCAATCATGGCAAAAGTTGAACCGCCCATATTACGGATAAATGGTACAAGACCGGTTGCAAGCAGTTGAAGCAGCGTTCCAACCGCAATTACCCTGATGTATTCGGCTGTAATGGTCAGGATTTTTCCCTCTGCCCCTAACAGATGCAGCAAGGGGTAAAGGAAGATAAAAAGCAAGGCGGTAATCAGTCCACCGAGCAGAAACATTAGCAGCGTTGTCCCTCCAAAGCAGGATTGTTGTTCTTTTTCACTTCCTTGTGCTTTCATAATAGTAAACCGGATTGCTCCGGACATTCCTAATCCTGTTCCAAGAGCCTGAATGATAGCGGTAATGGGATAGCCCAAAACGATAGACGCCAATCCGATGTCACCCAAACTCTGACCGATAAAAAAGCCGTCCACAATCGTATATACCCCGGACAGCGCAAATGCTAGTACCGACGGAATTACAAACTTAAAAAAAGTTTTTCGGTTGTTCATTTATTTTTACCTCTCAATTTACGAAATAACTCCACGAACAAAGATGTATTGTCATTTATCTGCTTGATCCGTTCTATGCCCATTTCCCCGATGACCGCCAATTCCAGTTCCTTCAGTTCAGAAATTACAGAATCTGCATATTTTTTTCCTGCATCGGTTAGAAAGATTTTTTTATTTCGTCTGTCCTCCTGCACCGGAATAAAACCGACAAAGCCTTTTTTTTCAAAGTCTTTCAAAATCATATTGACGGTCTGTTTTGGAATTACCCACTGTTCGCTTATTTTCTTTTGTGTACAGCTCTCTTTGTCATAGTAAATGGCTCGAAGTACCCAAAGTCCTGTTTCTGATAAACCATGTGCTTTTGCCCATTCTTCGTATACCAGATTATTTTCCCGCCACACAGCGTAATACCTGTTTAATTGTTCTAAATACATATTATGTTCAGACATAGTAATCCCCCTTAATCGAGTAGGAGGCTAACCATTAGTTGATTAGCCGACCTCTCACACCACCT